>NZ_JBVJNO010000006.1:0-192270 GCF_055583645.1 Amycolatopsis sp. NPDC104587 | reverse complement strand
AGGAAAAGAAGCCTACCGTGGGAGACCAATGTTTGGAGGGGGTGGGTTCGTCCCCCACCACTCTTTCTGGGTGCGTGTTTTTGGGGGTGGTACTCTGCCCCCCCCCCCCCCCCCCCCCCCACGACGGCGTTACTTGATGTCGGCGTCCGCGACGACGAACAGCTCGGAGTGCGGCTTGGCGTTGCCGAAGTCCCCGTGCGGCCACGACTTGCGGTTGAAGTTGATGCCGACCTGCCCGGTGAGCTCGTCCCGGAAGTTCGAGTCGACCGCGAGCTTCCCGTCCGGCCCGATGTTCAGCAGGTTGACCTTGTGGTCACCGTCCAAACCGGACCGGGCGACGAAGTAGTTCGACACCGCGAGGTGCTGCGGCGTGTCGGTTTCGTGGTAGAAACCGTCGCTGCCGAGAGCCCAGTTGTCGTAGGCGCCCCAGTGCGGGCCCGCGCCCGGCGTGCCGGGGTTGATCGGGGCCGCGCCGACGACGGTCGGCAGGTCGCCGCCCCCGCCCTGCTGCGCCTTCGCCTTGGTATCGACCCGGCCCTGGATGTCCTCGACCTTGTCCCCCGCGGCGAGCAGCTTCCGGATGTCGAGGACGTAGACGCCGCCGGTGGTGCCGGGGTCGTCGGCCGAGAGGGTGCCCTTCTGCCGCCCGACGATCGCGCGGTAGAGGTACTTGTCGTCCGGGCTGGTCTGGATCCAGCCGCCGTTGGAGCTGGCGCCGTTGGAGTCGTTGTTCGGGTAGATCGCCTTGTTGGCGGCGCCGTCGTCGAACACCTCGATCCAGTGCGGCTCGGCCGCGGTGATGTCCGGCGTGTAGAACACCGCGCCGCCCTGCATGGTCTGGGCGAAGGCGCCCTTGTGGCCCGGCAGGTTCGTCACGGTCGTCTCCATGACCGCGCGGCTCTCGGCGTGCAGCGGGTCGGCCGGATCGGCGCGCGGGCCGTCCTGAAGGTACGACACCGACTTCAGCTTCGGGTGGTTGCGGTCGGCGATGTCCCAGGTCCGCACGGTCGGCCGGCGCAGGTACGGCGACGGCTGCTTCACCGGGTCGAGGATGATGTTGCGCGGCTCGGCGTAGTCGCTGGTGACGAGCGTGTCCAGGTCCTCGCGGGCCTGGATGCCGTGCGGGTTGGCGCAGGTCGGCTTGCCCAGCTGCGGCAGGTTGTCGCAGAGCTTCTGGTTGTCACCCTGCGGCGTCGCCGCCGGGGACTCCGAGAGCACCTGCGCGTTCTGTCCGAAGTGGACGACCTCGCCGGGGCTGCCCGCGAAGCCGTTGCCGATCTGGGTGGAGCCGTCGGCGTAGGCGTGCGGCCCGGGGACGACCGGGCCGCCCATGTAGGTGCCGTACGCGGTCCCGTCCTTGAGCACCCAGTACGCGTCCGGGACGCTGCCGCCGAGGGTGTTGGTCGGCAGGCTGACGCCCTTGAGCTTCAGCTGCGGCAGCGCGCTGACGTCGAAGGCGTACGTCGCGGCGGCGAACAGGGCGCCCGCGTAGATCGTGTCGCCCCGGTGCCACACGTACTGCATGTGGTGCGGCTCGTTCTCGACCAGCGGGCCGACCGTCGCGGTGTTGACGACCTTGCCGTAGGTGGGCGAACCCTGCGTCGCGTCGATCACGGCGAGGAAGTCCGGGCCGGGCAAGGCGTTCTTGATCTTGTTGAGGCCGCCGCTGAGCGTGCCCGGCAGGTTCTTCACGTCCTTGACGAGCGTGTCGGCGATGTTCTCGTCCCCGGCCCAGACCAGCAGCCACTTCTTGGGCGTGCCGCTTTCGGCGCGGGCGAGGTCCTTCGTCACCAGGTGGTTCTGGACCCAGTACTGCTTGCCGTCGGACGCGGTCTTCGCGTCGGTGACGGTCTGGACGTCGGCGTACGCGCCGGTGGCCGAACCGGTGTAGGTGACGGCGCCGACCGCGAGGACGAGTGCCGCGGCGCCGGTCACCACCTTTCGCCACCGGCCGGGGCACAACGGGGTAGGTCGCATGGTTCTCCCACTTCTTCGACACGGACGAAAACCGTTGGGGCACAACGGAAAGCTGACGCCAGCAGATCCGGACGGGATATTCGCGCCAAGCGGGCAAAGCGTCCAGTCGTGATCAAAGAATGAGATTCACGCCGATCGGGTCAAATTCTCACCACGTGGGCCGAATTGACGGCTTTCACTGAGCCGAACGAGTGATGGACCAATCGGAGGCCTCACGGTTGGTCACAATGGCGCAGCCCCGGCGCCTGAACGCCGGGGCTGCTGGTTACGAATTCGTTATGAAGTGCCGGGAACTCCGGTCAGAGTTTGGCGCCGCAGTCGGAGCAGAACATCGCGCCGGGCTTGTTGGTTTCACTGCCGCAGCCGCCGCAACTGACCTTCAGCGCCAGCGCCGTGCCGCAGGAGGAGCAGAACTTGCCGCCGTCGGCCTTCAGGCCGCAGCCGGGGCAGCTCACCTTGGCGCGGGTGTCGACGTCGAGGCCCGCCGTCCAGTCCTTCTCGCGGGCCTTCTCCCAGATCTGGTCGCGCTGGGCGGCGGCCTGCGCGCGCGAGATCTCCTCCGGGACGCTTGGCGAGCACCGCAGGCACTGGCCGATCTCCTCGTTCCAGCACTGGTCGTGGCACATCCAGTCGCCGCAGCCACGGCACTGGCGGAAGCTCGGCGTGATCTCCTTGACCGCCGCGGCCAGCGCGCGGTCCTTGGCGGGCGAGTTCGTCGCGCGGTCGTAGCGCCACTGGTCGGCCGAGTTGCTCAGGTCCCGCAGCGTCCCGCCGAAGAACGAGCCGACCGTGCGAAGCACGCTTCGCCCGGTTTCCATGTTGTCGCGCTGGAACGCGGAACGGAAACCGTTCCCGCAGCGTTCGCAGCGGAACTCGAACTGGTACCCCTGCGTGTTGGAGAGGTCCGAGAAGTTGTCCGTGAAGGGCACAGAGTCAGCCACGGCCCATCTTCGCCAGCGCACCGCGGTTTCGGCGACGAGAGATTTGCCGACAACGGCTCGGCTACCGGACGTGACGAGAACCCAGCAGGGCCAACGGAAGCAGCGCCAGCACACCGCCGATGACCACGACGAGCGCGTACCCGCCGCCGGAAAACAGTTGTCCCGACCCCAAACCGGCCAAAGCGGACGCGGACCAGACCACCGCGTCGACGGTGCCCTGCAGCCGGCTGCGCGTCTCCGGCGCGAGGTCGCGGCTCAGCTGCGCGCTGCCGCCGACGAACACGAGGTTCCAGCCGTACCCCAGCAGGAACAACGCGACCGGCAGCCCGGAGGTGTGGGCCGTCGGCGCGGCGAGCGCGGTCGCCGTCGACAACGCCAGCACACCGAGGCCCGCGTTGACCGTGACGCGCGGGCCCCAGCGGTCGGCGATCCGGCCGGAGAGCGGCGCCAGCGCGAACATGCCGAACAGGTGCGCGCCCAGCACCCAGCCGACCACGTCGAGGCCGTGCCCGTGGTCCTGCAGCTGCAACGGCGTCATCGTCATCACCGCGACCATCGTCAGCTGCGCGGCGACCATCGCGACCAGCGGCCGGCCGACGCCGGCCGCCCGGACCGGGGTGCGCACCGGCTCATCGACCCGGACCGGCACGTGCCGTGGGAGGAACGCCGCCGCCAGCGCCGCCCCGGCCGTGGCGAGGACCGCGACGGCGACCGGCCCGGACAGCGCCGGCCAGCCGAAGCCGGTGGCGACGTCCGCCGCCGGGGCCATCAGCGCCGGCCCGGCGAGCGCGCCGACCGTGCCGGCCCAGACGACGTTCGACAACGCACGGCCCCGCCGTTCCTCGGGGTAGAGGTCCGCGGCCAGGTAACGCGACAGCTGCGCGCCGCCGTTGCCGAGGCCGACCAGCAGGATGCCCAGCAGCAGCGGCATGAGCGACGTCGTCAACGCGCCGGCGAACGCGACGAGCGCCCCGGCCGCGGCGACGGCGTACCCGGCGCTCAGCACGCGGCGGCGGCCGTGGCCCGGCAGCAGCAGGCCCGCGCCGAGCGCGCCGGCGGCCGTGCCGAGCACGTTCGCCACGCTCGGCAGGCCACTCCACCCCGGCCCGCTGCCCGCGGCGACGATCAGCGTCGCCGCCGTGCTCAGGCCGACCGTCGCGGTGTTGAGCAGCGCGACGCCGGCGAACAGCGCTCCCATGGACCGGGCCCGGCCGGTCGTCGTCAAGGTCCCCATGACCAGCAACTTTAGGAACTCCCGGCGATCTCTCGAAGGGCTGTTCGACGGCAAATCCGTGGCCACGGCCGCGATTCGGACGGAAAATGAGGCCCATGACCTTCCGTTCGGAAAAGCCGCTGGACGACGTCGACTGGCGGCTGCTGGACCTGCTGCAGTCCGACGGGCGCCTGTCGTTCAAGGAGCTGGGCCGCCGGATCAACCTCTCGCCGCCGGCGGTGGCCGAGCGGGTGCGGCGGCTGGAGGAGACCGGCGTGATCACCGGCTACCGCGCGCAGGTCGACGCGCGGCGCGCGGGCCAGCCGCTGCAGGCGTTCGTCGAGATGCGCTGCGCGCTGAGCAGCTGCCTGCTGAAGACGTCGAAGGCCGAGGACTACCCGGAGGTCGTGGAGATCCACCGCCTGTCCGGCGACCACTGCACGATGCTGAAGATCCGGGCGGCCTCGCTCGAGCACTTCGAGGGCCTGCTGGAGCGGCTGGGCAAGCACGGCGAGCTGCGGTCGTCGGTGGTGCTGTCGACGCAGTTCGAGGGCCGGCCGGTGCAGCCGCCGTCCGACGACTTCCTCCGCGCGACGACGTCGGAAGGCTGGTCCTGACCGGTTGGCGGCTGTTTGCCGGACGCGCGGCTGCTAGACGAGAGGGATGCCGATCTTCCGCGTCTTCGCCGTCGCCCTCGCCGCCTTGGCCGGTGTCGCCGTCCCCGCTCCCGCGCAGGCCGCACCGGTTTCCGAGTTCGTCACGCTGTCCGACGTCGCACCTTCGATCCTGCAGGACATCCGCTACGCCACCCGGCACAACTTCGTCGGGCAGCGGATCAACGGCTACCTCGAGCCGACCTGCATCCTGACCCGCCAGGCCGCCGACGGACTGCGGCAGGCCCAGGCGCGGGTGCTCCGGCAGGGGTACACGCTCAAGGTGTACGACTGCTACCGCCCGCAGCGCGCCGTCGACCACTTCGTGCGGTGGGCGAAGGACCTCGACGACGAGAAGATGAAGGCGGAGTTCTACCCGAACGTCGCCAAGGACCGGCTCTTCGAGGACGGGTACATCGCCGAGAAGTCCGGGCACAGCCGCGGCAGCACCATGGACCTGACGCTGGTCAAGCTCCCGCCGCGGTTCCAGCGGCCGTACTTCCCGGGGGAGCCGCTCAAGCCGTGCTTCGCACCGCGGGGCCAGCGCTTCCCCGACAACACGGTCGACATGGGCACCGGCTACGACTGCTTCGACCCGCTGGCCCACACCGACAACCCGGCGATCACCGGCGTCGCCCGGACGAACCGCGACCTGCTGCGCACCGCGATGTCCGGGTTCCACAACCTGCCCGAGGAGTGGTGGCACTACACCCTGGACAACGAGCCGTTCCCGGACACTTACTTCGACTTCCCGGTGTCCCGCCACAGCGTGCGCTGAACGCGAAAGCGAGCGCGCCGACGCAGTGGGAGTGCCCGGTGCGAAACGGGAAAGGCCCCCGCCGGAAACCCGGCGAGGGCCTTTCCCGTGAACTCAGCTTCAGCGGAAGTCGCGGCCGAAGTCGTAGTCGTCCAGCGGAACCGCCGCACCAGTGCCCGTACCGAACACGTCCGGGGTGTAGTAACCGTCGTCGTAGGACGGGATCGCGTACGCCGCGACCCGGGCCTCTTCCGTCGGCTGCACCTGGATGTTGCGGTACTTGTTGATGCCCGTGCCGGCCGGGATCAGCTTACCGATGATCACGTTCTCCTTGAGGCCCACGAGCCGGTCCGAGCGGCCGTTGATGGCCGCGTCGGTCAGGACGCGCGTGGTCTCCTGGAACGACGCCGCCGACAGCCACGAGTCCGTGGTGAGCGACGCCTTCGTGATGCCCATCAGGACCGGACGACCCGAAGCCGGCTCGCCGCCCTCGGCGACCGCGGCCCGGTTCGTCGCCTCGAACTTGGTCCGCTCGGGCAGCTCGCCCGGCAGGAAGTCCGTGGCACCGGAGTCGATGATCGTCACCCGGCGCAGCATCTGCCGGACGATGACCTCGATGTGCTTGTCGTGGATCGACACACCCTGCGCCCGGTACACCTTCTGGACCTCGTCCGTCAGGTGCATCTGCGCCTCGCGCGGCCCCATGACCCGCAGGACCTCGTGCGGGTCCGGCGTGCCTTCGAGCAGCTGCTGACCGACGTTGACGTGGTCGCCGTCGCCCAGCGGGCCGTTCGGGGTGTTCGCGAGCCGCTGACGCTTGGACAGCTTGTCGAAGACGATCTCTTCGCCGCCGTCGTCCGGGATCAGCGTGATCTTCCAGAACCGCTCGCTCTCCTCGATGCGCACGCGGCCATCGACGTCGGCGATCGGCGCCTTGCCCTTCGGGACACGAGCCTCGAAGAGCTCCTGCACACGGGGCAGACCGGTCGTGATGTCGTCACCGGCGACACCACCCTGGTGGAACGTACGCATCGTCAGCTGCGTACCGGGCTCACCGATCGACTGGGCCGCGACGATACCCACGGCCTCGCCGACGTCGACGAGCTGACCGGTCGCCATCGAGCGGCCGTAGCAGGTCGCGCAGATGCCGACGGCCGACTCGCAGGTCAGCACCGAGCGGACCTTGACCTTCGAGATGCCGCTGGAGAGCAGCTTGTCGAGGGCCGGGTCGCCGATGTCGTCGCCCGCGTTCAGCACGACGTTGCCCTTGGCGTCCACCGCGTCCGTCGCGAGGTTCCGCGCGTACACGGAGGTCTCGACGTGCTGGTCGCGCAGGACCTTGCCGTCGCCGATGTCCTCGCCGATCGGCATCATGATGCCGCGCGTGGTGCCGCAGTCGATCTCGCGGACGATGACGTCCTGCGAGACGTCCACCAGACGCCGGGTCAGGTAACCCGAGTCGGCGGTACGCAGCGCCGTGTCCGCCAGGCCCTTACGAGCACCGTGCGTCGCGATGAAGTACTCCGCCACCGACAGGCCCTCACGGAAGTTGGCCTTGATCGGACGCGGGATGTACTCACCCTTCGGGTTGGACACCAGGCCACGCATGCCGGCCAGCGACCGGACCTGCGTCATGTTGCCCGCCGCGCCCGACTTCACGATCATGGCGATCGGGTTGTCGTCCGGCAGCGCCGTCTCCATGATCTTGTGGACCTCTTCGGTGGCCTGCGTCCACACCTTGACGAGCTCGTTGTTGCGCTCGGTGTGCGACAGCTGACCACGCTGGTAGCGCTTCTCCACCTGGGAGGCCTTGCCCTCGTACTCGTCGAGGATGGCGGCCTTGCCCACCGGGGTGAGCACGTCCGAGATGGCGACGGTGACACCCGAGCGGGTCGCCCAGTAGAACCCGGCGTCCTTCAGGCGGTCGAGCGTCTGCGCGACCTGCGTCATCGAGTACCGCTCGGCGAGGTCGTTCACGATCGCGGCCTGCCGCTTCTTCGGCATCGGCTCGTTGATGAACGGGTAGTCCGCCGGCAGCAGCTCGTTGAACAGCACGCGGCCCAGGGTCGTCTCGGCCAGCCAGGTCTTGCCCGGCTCCCAGCCCTTCTCCGCGAGCGCCGCTTCGTCGGCCTTCGCCGGCTGACGGTCGGAGACGCGGATCTTGATCGGGGCGTGCAGGCCCAGCGCCTTGCGGTCGAAGGCCATGATGGCCTCGGCCGGCGACGAGTACGCGTTGCCCGCGCCCTCGGCCTTCTCGTTGAGACGGGTCAGGTGGAACAGACCCGTGACCATGTCCAGCCGCGGCATGGCGAGCGGACGGCCCGACGCCGGCGACAGGATGTTGTTCGCCGACAGCATCAGGATCCGGGCCTCGGCCTGCGCCTCGGCCGACAGCGGCAGGTGCACCGCCATCTGGTCACCGTCGAAGTCCGCGTTGAACGCCTCGCAGACCAGCGGGTGCAGCTGGATGGCCTTGCCCTCGACCAGCTGCGGCTCGAAGGCCTGGATGCCGAGGCGGTGCAGCGTCGGCGCGCGGTTCAGCATCACCGGGTGGCCGGTGATGACCTCTTCCAGCACGTCCCACACCTGCGGCCGCGAGCGCTCCACCATCCGCTTGGCGGACTTGATGTTCTGCGCGTGGTTCAGGTCGACCAGCCGCTTCATGACGAACGGCTTGAACAGCTCGAGCGCCATGTCCTTCGGCAGGCCGCACTGGTGCAGCTTCAGCTGCGGGCCGACGATGATGACCGAACGGCCCGAGTAGTCGACGCGCTTGCCGAGCAGGTTCTGGCGGAACCGGCCCTGCTTGCCCTTGAGGAGGTCGGACAGCGACTTCAGCGGCCGGTTGCCCGGGCCGGTGACCGGACGCCCGCGGCGGCCGTTGTCGAACAGCGCGTCGACGGCCTCCTGCAGCATCCGCTTCTCGTTGTTGACGATGATCTCGGGCGCGCCGAGGTCGATCAGCCGCTTGAGGCGGTTGTTGCGGTTGATCACGCGGCGGTACAGGTCGTTCAGGTCGGAGGTCGCGAAGCGGCCACCGTCCAGCTGCACCATCGGACGCAGGTCCGGCGGGATCACCGGGACGGCGTCCAGCACCATGCCGCGCGGGTCGTTGCCGGTGGCCTGGAACGCCGCGACGACCTTGAGCCGCTTCAGCGCGCGGAGCTTCTTCTGCCCCTTGCCGTTGCGGATCGTGTCGCGCAGGTTGTCGGCCTCGGCGCTGACGTCGAACTCGGTGGCCAGCTTCTGGATGGCCTCCGCGCCCATGCCGCCGGTGAAGTACTCGCCGTAGCGGTCGACGAGCTCGCGGTAGAGCAGCTCGTCGGCGATCAGCTGACGGGTGTCGAGCTTCGTGAAGGTCGTCCAGACCTCCTCGAGGCGGTCCAGCTCGCGACCGGCGCGGTCACGCAGCTGGCGCATCTCGCGCTCGCCGCCTTCCTTGACCTTGCGGCGGACGTCGGACTTGGCGCCCTCCGCCTCCAGCTCGGCCAGGTCGGCTTCCAGCTTCTGCGCGCGGGTCTCGATGTCCGCGTCACGCTTGGTCTCGAGGTTCTTGCGCTCGACGCCGATCTCGTTCTCGAGGGTCGGCAGGTCGTTGTGGCGCAGCTCCGTGTTCACGCCCGTGATGACGTAAGCAGCGAAGTAGATGATCTTCTCGAGGTCCTTCGGCGCCAGGTCCAGCAGGTAGCCCAGGCGGGAGGGAACACCCTTGAAGTACCAGATGTGGGTGACCGGCGCGGCCAGCTCGATGTGGCCCATCCGCTCGCGGCGCACCTTGGCGCGGGTCACCTCGACGCCGCAGCGCTCACAGATGATGCCCTTGAAGCGGACGCGCTTGTACTTGCCGCAGTAGCACTCCCAGTCCCGGGTCGGACCGAAGATCTTCTCGCAGAAGAGGCCGTCCTTCTCGGGCTTGAGCGTCCGGTAGTTGATGGTCTCCGGCTTCTTGACCTCGCCGAAGGACCACTGACGGATGTCGTCAGCAGTGGCGAGACCAATGCGGAGCTCATCGAAAAAGTTGACGTCCAGCACGTCTAGATCCCCTTGGGGTTGTTTCGGCTAGAGAGGGGGTGGCGGGCGAGGCGGGCCCTGTGTCCAACTCGGGAGGTGGGGCCCGCCTCAGCTCGCGATCAGTGCACGACGTCGTCCACCGAGGGCGACTCGTTGCGGGACAGGTTGATGCCGAGGTTGGCCGCGGCGCGCTCGAGGTCCTCGTCGTCGGAGTCGCGCATCTCGATCGCCGCGCCGTCGCTGGAGAGCACCTCGACGTTGAGGCACAGCGACTGGAGCTCCTTGAGGAGCACCTTGAACGACTCCGGGATGCCCGGCTCGGGGATGTTCTCCCCCTTGACGATGGCCTCGTACACCTTGACGCGGCCGACCACGTCGTCCGACTTGATCGTCAGCAGCTCCTGCAGCGTGTAGGCAGCGCCGTACGCCTGCATCGCCCAGCACTCCATCTCACCGAAGCGCTGGCCACCGAACTGCGCCTTACCACCCAGCGGCTGCTGCGTGATCATCGAGTACGGGCCGGTGGAGCGGGCGTGGATCTTGTCGTCGACCAGGTGGTGCAGCTTCAGGATGTACATGTAGCCGACCGCGACCGGGTACGGGTACGGCTCGCCGGAACGGCCGTCCAGCAGGGTCGCCTTGCCGTTCTCCTTGACCATGCGCTCGCCGTCGCGGTTCGGCTTGGTCGCCCCGAGCAGCCCGGTGAGCTCCTCTTCCTTCGCGCCGTCGAACACCGGGGTCGCGGTGTTCGTGTTCGGCGCGACGTCGTAGAGCTCCTCGTTGAGGTTCTTCGCCCAGTCGGGCTCGCCCTCGATCGTCCAGCCCTGCGAGGCCAGCCAGCCCAGGTGCAGCTCGAGGATCTGGCCGATGTTCATCCGTCGCGGCACACCGTGGGTGTTCAGGATGATGTCGACCGGGGTGCCGTCCTCCATGAACGGCATGTCCTCGACCGGCAGGATCTTGCCGATGACACCCTTGTTGCCGTGCCGGCCGGCGAGCTTGTCGCCCGGCTGGATCTTGCGCTTCTGGGCCACGTAGACGCGGACCAGCTCGTTGACGCCCGGGGGCAGCTCGTCGTCGTCCTCGCGCGAGAACACGCGGATGCCGATGACCTTGCCGGTCTCGCCGTGCGGCACCTTCAGCGAGGTGTCGCGGACTTCGCGGGCCTTCTCGCCGAAGATCGCGCGCAGCAGGCGCTCTTCCGGCGTCAGCTCGGTCTCGCCCTTCGGCGTGACCTTGCCGACCAGGATGTCGCCGTCGCGGACCTCGGCGCCGATCCGGATGATGCCGCGCTCGTCGAGGTCGGCCAGGACCTCTTCGGAGACGTTCGGGATGTCCCGGGTGATCTCCTCGGCGCCCAGCTTCGTGTCGCGGGCGTCGATCTCGTGCTCCTCGATGTGGATCGACGTCAAGACGTCGTCCTGCACCAGGCGCTCCGAGAGGATGATCGCGTCCTCGTAGTTGTGGCCCTCCCACGGCATGACCGCGACGAGCAGGTTCTTGCCGAGCGCCATCTCACCGTTTTCGGTGGACGGGCCGTCGGCGATGACCTGACCCTGCTCGACCCGGTCGCCCTCGTTGACGATCGGGCGGTGGTTGAAGCAGGTGCCGTGGTTCGAGCGGCGGAACTTGTACAGCCCGTAGCTCTTCCGCGTGCCGTCGTCGTGCATGATCGTGATCAGGTCGGCCGAGAGCTCCTCGACGATGCCGGCCTGCTCGGCGACGAGCACGTCACCGGCGTCGACCGCGGCGCGCAGCTCCACACCCGTGCCCACGTACGGGGCCTGGTTGCGCAGCAGCGGCACGGCCTGGCGCTGCATGTTCGCACCCATCAGGGCGCGGTTCGCGTCGTCGTGCTCGAGGAACGGGATCATCGCCGTCGCGACCGAGACCATCTGCCGCGGCGAGACGTCCATGTAGTCGATGTCGAGCGGGTCGATCAGCTCGACCTCGCCACCCTTGCGGCGGGCCATGACCCGGTCTTCGACGAACGTGCCGTCGTCACCGATCGGCGCGTTGGCCTGGGCCTTGACGTAGCGGTCTTCCTCGTCCGCCGTCAGGTAGTCGACCTGGTCGGTGACCCGGCCCTCGACGACCTTGCGGTACGGCGTCTCGATGAAGCCGAACGGGTTGACCCGCGCGTAGGAGCAGAGCGAGCCGATCAGGCCGATGTTCGGGCCTTCCGGCGTCTCGATCGGGCACATCCGGCCGTAGTGCGACGGGTGGACGTCCCGGACCTCCATGCCGGCGCGCTCACGGGACAGACCACCCGGGCCGAGGGCCGACAGACGACGCTTGTGCGTCAGGCCCGACAGCGGGTTGTTCTGGTCCATGAACTGCGACAGCTGCGAGGTGCCGAAGAACTCCTTGATCGCCGCGCCGATCGGGCGGATGTTGATCAGGGTCTGCGGCGTGATCGCCTCGACGTCCTGCGTGGTCATGCGCTCGCGCACGACCCGCTCGGTGCGGGAGAGGCCGACCCGGATCTGGTTCTGGATCAGCTCGCCGACCGTGCGCAGGCGCCGGTTGCCGAAGTGGTCGATGTCATCGGTCTCGACCGGGATCTCGGTGCCGTTCTGCGCGTCGAGCTTGTCCTCGCCGGCGTGCAGCCGGACCAGGTACTCGATCGTCGTGACGATGTCCTCTTCGGTCAGCGTCCCGGTGTCGTACGGCGTGTCGAGGCCCAGCTTCTTGTTGACCTTGTACCGGCCGACCTTGGCCAGGTCGTAGCGCTTCGCCTTGAAGAACAGGTTCTCCAGCAGGGTCTGCGCGCTCTCCTTCGTGGGCGGCTCGCCCGGGCGCAGCTTGCGGTAGATGTCGAGCAGCGCCTCGTCGGTGCCCGCGGTGTGGTCCTTCTCGAGGGTCGCCAGCAGCGTCTCCGAGAAGGAGAAGCGCTCGCGGATCGCCTCGGTGGTCCAGCCCAGGGCCTTCAGCAGCACGGTGACCGGCTGGCGGCGCTTGCGGTCGATCCGGACGCCGACGGTGTCGCGCTTGTCGACGTCGAACTCGAGCCACGCGCCGCGGCTCGGGATCACGCGGACGCTGAAGACGTCCTTGTCGGTCGTCTTGTCGACGTCCTTCGAGTAGTAGACGCCCGGCGAGCGGACCAGCTGGGACACGACGACACGCTCGGTGCCGTTGATGATGAACGTGCCCTTGTCGGTCATGACCGGGAAGTCGCCCAGGAAGACCGTCTGGCTCTTGATCTCGCCCGTGTTGTTGTTGACGAACTCCGCCGTGACGAACAGCGGGGCCGCGTACGTCATGTCCTTGTCCTTGCACTCCTCGATCGAGGCCTTGACCTCGTCGAAGCGCGGGGCGGAGAAGGACAGGGACATCGAGCCGGAGAAGTCCTCGATCGGGGAGATCTCGTTCAGGACCTCTTCGAGGCCGCCGACCGGGTTTTCTTCACCTTCTTCGACACGGCGTTCGAACCACGCTTCGTCCCCGGTGAACCACTGGAACGACTGGATCTGGACGTCGAGCAGGTTGGGGGTGCTGAGCGGTTCGCGAATCTTTGCGAAGGAAACCCGCTTGGGCGCGCCGGGGATTCCCGTGGACTCCGAGCGAGATTCAGCCGAGGTGGTCGCAGCAGTGGCCTGGTTCGCGGGAGAGACTGCCAAGATGCGTCCTTCCGGGGACAATGAGCGGTGACGGCCGCCATAGCAACAGCTATCAGCGACTGTCAAGGGTGCCGTGTGCCCACTATCCTAACTACCGGCTCCGGGCAGCCTGAAAGAGGGCAGCGCAAAGAGGCAGTCTAGCCCGAACGGCGCGGTCTGTCCAGGGGGCGCTCCAGATGGGGCCCAGCCTGCATCGCGACGTCTTCAGGTATGCCTCCAGGCGACCCGGTTTTCCCTCCCGCAAGGGCTGCCGGTTTCGCCGTCGGGAGTAAGCGTGAACCCACCGGGCGCGAGAGTCAAGATGCCACACGGGGGTCGGCCCGGTTGGCGCAGCGTGGAAGAGGGTCAGCGGAGCGTGAACGGACAAATATACTTCCAGCTACCGGCCGGTAGCGCCAGCAGTAGGGCCTGGACCTGGGACTTTCTTTGGTGTTGATCTTCGTGGGCGTGTGTGCCAGCCCACTTCTTCCGGCACCGGTTTCGCCCGGCGGTGGGGTGCGGCGGCGGTTTGGGTGAGCGGTTTCGGGGGGCGCGGGGTGTGTCACATGTGCACCGGGCGTCGCATGTGTCCCGGGCCGGGGATGGGTGCTCGCGGCTGC
This sequence comes from Amycolatopsis sp. NPDC104587, assembly GCF_055583645.1. NCBI lineage: Bacteria > Bacillati > Actinomycetota > Actinomycetes > Pseudonocardiales > Pseudonocardiaceae > Amycolatopsis > Amycolatopsis sp. NPDC104587. The sequence continues at coordinate 178,496 of NZ_JBVJNO010000006.1, read as the reverse complement.
GAGGTCGGGTCGCGGACGGGCGGTGGGCTCGGCCGGCTGGAGCCCGGCGGGCAGCGGCTCGGGACGCAGGCCCGCCAGCCGACGAGCGCGACTCGGAGCCGCATGGCCGGGCAGCGGGCCAGCCGGGCCTGAACCACCCCGGGCGCCTGCTCGCCGGTCGATGACCGCCGCCGGCCGGATCGCGGGGTCGATGAGCGCCGCCGAACAGCCCCGGACACAGCAGCGGGCCCGCGGCCTGGTCACCGGCCGACAGCCGCCTCAGGACTCCCTACAGCCACTCCGGCAGCGGCTCCGTCGCCGCCAGCCAGTCTTCCGGGGCCGTCTCCCCTCCCGCCGCCAAAACGCCGCCCACGATCGCTCCTACCGTGTCCACGTCGTCGGCCAGCCGGGCCGCCGTCCACAGCGCGTCCACGTACCCGAACCGCGCCGCCGTCCACAGCGCCAGCGGCACCGTGTCGTGCGCCGCCGTCTCGCGGCCCGTTCCCAGTGTCGCCGCCGCCTCGAGAGGGTCTTCGATCGCCAACGCCGCCGTCAGGCCGTCTCGGACCCGGCCGGGCGGGACCAGCGGGATCACCCCGTTCAGGAAATCCGCGCCCGCCAGCCCGGGCGACGCCGCCCGCAGCGCGGCCGCCGCCGCGACCGCCACCGCTCCCGCGATTCCCTCGAAGTGCGAGTGCGTCACCGCCGCCGACAGCTCGGCCTCGCGCAGCGCCTCCGGCAGGTTCTCCGCGAACCACGCTCCCAGCGGCGCGACCCGCATCGCGGCGCCGTTGCCCCACGACCCGCGGCCGTCGTCGGCGACCTCCTGCCAGTCCCGGCCACGCCGGATGCGGCTCAGCCGGCCCTCGGCGCCCGGGCCGTAGCCGCGGGCCGGGTCGAGGTGCTCGGCGAACGAGGCCGCCAGCGCGTCCTGGTCCACACGGCCGTGACGCTCCAGGACCGCGACGATCGAGCAGGCCATCTCCGTGTCGTCGGTCCAGCGCCACGGTGCGATCGGCAGCCTTCGGTCCAGCACGTCCGGGTGGTCGCCCGGCAGGAGGATCTGCGCGCCGAACGCGTCGCCGACCGCGAGGCCGGTCAGGCTGGCGTACGCCGCCTCGGTTCCCATCCGGCCACGGTAGCTACTTCGTCGGCGAAGGCGGCGCCGACGACGCCGGCGCCTGGGCCGCCGGGATCTTCGGCGCGTTGTAGGTGTCCATGTCGGTGATCTTCCACTTGTCGCCCTGGAGCTGGGCGTTCAGGTGGAGCTGGGCGGTGCCCGCGGTCGTCTTCTTCGTGTCCGTGCGGGTCGAGGTCTGGTCGACGAAGACCATCACCTTCGCCAGGTCGTCGTTGAGCATGATCACGGCGGCCCGGGTGACCTTGCAGGTCACGATCATCTTCTGCCCCGGCGCGAGCCGCTTCACCTCGCCCATCAGCGAGTTGTACTTGTTCTTGACGTCGTCGTTGGCGAGCAGGTCGTTCGCCGCGTCCTCGGTCTTCTTGATGTTGTTGAAGTCGTAGGAGAACAGCGCCTCGGCCGCCTTCGACACGGCGTCCTTGACCTGCGCGGTCTTCGCGACGTCCAGCAGCGCCGTGTTGCTCGTCGCGTCCGAAACCGCGCTCTCCTTGCTGTGGAACCAGTACGCGAGCCCGCCGAGCAGGATCGCGACGAGCACCAGCGCGCCCGCCACGAGGTACGGCCGCTGCACCCGGGAAGTCCCCGCGGTCACGCGCGCCGGTTCGGCGGCTGCCTCGGCCTCGGCCTCGGAGACGTCGGACGGCTTCGCGATGCCGGTGTCCCGCCGCTTCCGCCGCGGCGCCGGGCCGGCCGGCGCTTCCTCGGCTTCGCCGGTGAGGGCGTCGACCTCGACCGGCTCTTCGGTGTCGACGGCGGCGAACACCGCGGTGTCCTCGGCGGGCGCCGTGTCGAGCTGCCCGCTCGTGGCCTCGAACGACTCCGGCTTGGCGGCCGGGCGCGGCACCGGACGCGGGGCGGGCCGGGGCCGCGGCTTGCGCGCCCCTTCGGGCGGCACCGCGGGGAGCTGGCCGGTGCGCTCGGCGGGCGGCTCGTCCGTCGAGGGCTTGCGCAGCCCGGCCACGCGGGGCCGGCGCGGCGGCGGGGTGCTGCTGCTGCGAGGCGGCTGGCGGCGGGAGGGGGGCACTACGAGCTCCTTCTGCGTGACGCTCTACTGGCCGGCCGCGACGAGCGGGACGCTGTCGATGCCGGACAGCTTCCAGTCGTCGCCGACGCGGGTCATCGACACCTCGAGGCGCAGCGGCTTCGCGCTGCTCTTGTCGCCCTGGGTGACGGTCGTGGCGATCGCGGCGAGGAAGCTGGCCTTGCCTTCGTGGTCGTCCAGCTCCTCGACGGCGATGTCCTGGACGTCGGTGGTGACCTTCGTCTTGGCGTCGGAGAGCGCCTTGCGGAACGTCGGCGCCGACTGGTCGATCTGCTGCGACATCTTGTCGTCGGACACCGACTTCTGCCGGGCGAAGAAGCCGTCGAGGTCGGTGTAGTCGACCTCGGTGTAGGCCTTCAGCGCGCTGGTGCCCGCCTTGACGACGGCTTCGCGCGACGCGGCCAGGCCGGCGTTGTCGTCGTTCGCCGCCGCCCACCACAGGATCCCGAAGATCGCCGCGGCGATCAGTGCGGCCAGCGCCAGCGCGGCCGCGCCGAAGACCAGGATCCGCGAGGACGACTCGTTCGCCGGCTTCGCGGCGGTGGCCCCGGACGCCTCTTCGGGCTCCGCCACCGCGACCGCGGCCTGCTCGTCCGTACTCATGACACTCCAGGGTAGGTAACGGTCATCAAATCCACGTCAGGCGAGGCCCAGCAGCGAGCCCAGGCTGTTCAGGCTCACGCCGGGGCTGCCGACGATGCCCGGCACACCCCGGGTGTTGCGCTCGTCGGCGAGCTCCTCCGCCGGCCGGTTCGCGTTGGCCGACACGTCGGCGTCGCTCGGCGCGACCGGCACCCCGCCGTACGGCGCGTTCTGCGCCCCGCGCACGTTGATGGGGCTGCCCTTCGGTTCGGCACAGTACGCGTCCTCCTTCGCCGGCTTCGCCGACGTGTCCGCGCCCGTGCGGTACTGCGAGTACGGGAGGTAGCCCTTGGTGCAGGCCGGCGGGTTGAAGAGGTTGAGCACCAGCCCGAGGTGCGCGGTGCCGTCGCCGGGCGCGACGCTGCTGGCCGCGCCGGCCAGCGCCGGGTACGTCACGAGCCCCTGCTCGATCCCGTCGAGGCGGGTCACGGTCAGGTTCGCCGTGGTGAGCAGGTTCGCCGTCAGCGCGCCGAGGCCCGGGCCGGACTCCTGCAGCACCTGGCTGATCTGCGACGCCACCTGCGGCGTGATGCCGATGAGCTTGCGCAGGTCGCCGTCGGATTTCTTCAGGGTGCCGGTGAGCTCGTTGAGGCTCTTGCTGAACGACGCGAAGTTCTGCGCCTGGTCGTTCTGCGTGTCGAGCACCTGGCCGCCGGCGTCGAGCAGCTGGATGGTCTGCGGCAGGTACTCCTGCGCGGTCGTGGTGAAGCTGCGCGCGGTGTCGAGCAGCTTCTGCAGGTCGCCGCCGGTGCCGCGGAAGGCGTCGTAGGATTCGTCGACGACCGTGCGCAGCGAGTCGACCGGGACCGACGCGGCGAGCGTGTCGAGGTCGCCGATCAGCCGCTCGGTGCTGACCGGGGTGGTCGTCTTCGACGCCGGGATGACCGAGCCGGCCGCGAGGTACGGGCCCTTGTCGGCCTTGGGCCGCAGGTCGACGTACTGCTCGCCGACCGCCGAGCGGTTGGCGACGACGGCGTCGAGGTCCGCGGGCACCTGCGGCGCCGACGGGTCGATGTTGAGGTCCGCCTCGAGCCCGGTCTGGGTGAGCCGCAGCTCCCCCACCCGGCCGACGTTGTACCCGCGGTAGGTGACCTCGGCGTTGGTGAAGATGCCGCCCGACTCGTTGAGCTCGAGCTTCACCGTGTAGCCGCTGCTGCCGAACACGCTGCCGAGCCCGGCGAACCGGATCAGCGCGTACACGATCGCCACGACCGAAATGACCGCGAACGCGACCAGCTGGATCCTCGTCCTGCGCACCAGCATCAGCCGTTACCTCCCGAAAGCAGCCCGAAGAGGTTGCCGAGCCCGGGCTTGGTCTGGCCGGACTGCCCGTTCTCCCCGGGGATCGGGAGCGGCGGCGGCTGGTTGGCCGGCGTGCCCGAGACCCCGCCGGTCAGGCCGTCCAGCGGCAGCTGGCCGGCCAAGATGTTCTGCCGGCTGTTGCCGAGGTTCTCGACGACGGTCTTCAGGTTCAGGTCGACCTTCGCGAACAGGTTGAAGTAGTCACCCTTGACGTCGTTGACGGCCTGGTCGCTGAACGGGAACGTCAGCAGGATCTCCAGCGCCTTCGGCAGGTCGTTGCCCGCCTCGCCGAGCTTCTGCAGCGTCGGCGTCAGCGCCTTCAGGTCGGCCACGAGGTCCTTCTGCGACGCGTTCACGGTCTCGGTGGCGACGCCGGAGAGGTTGTTCAGCGCGTTGAGCATGGTGACCAGCTGGCCGCGCTGCGACTCCAGCACCCCGAGCCCCGGCCCGAGGTTGTCGACCGCGCCGACCAGTTTGTCCTTCTGGTCGTTCAGCGTCGAGGACAGCCGGTTCAGCCCGTCGAGCGCCCGGGTGATGTTGCGCGACTGGGTGTCCAGGTTGGTGACCAGCTGGTTCGCGTTGTCCAGCAGCGCCTTGATGTCCGGCTCGCGCCCGGACGTGGCGTTGTTGAGCTCCTTGGTGATGGTGTTGAGCTGGTCGACCCCACCGCCGTTGAGCAGCAGCGACAGCGCGCCGAGCAGCTCTTCGACCTCGACGCTGCGGTTCGTGCGGGCCAGCGGGATCGTCGCGTTGTCGGCGAGCTTGCCCTGGGCCTGGTCGTCGCCGGGCGAAGCCAGCTCGACGTACTTCTCGCCGAGCAGGCTGGACTGCTTCACGTTGGCCAGCGCGTTGGCCGGCAGCTTGACGTCGCCGTTGACCTTCAGCGTCACCAGCGCGTGCCAGCCGTCCTTGGTGAGCCCGACGTTCTCGACCCGCCCGATCGGCACCTCGTTGACCTTCACCCCGGCCTGCGGGGTGAGGTCGAGGACGTCCCGGAACTCGACGTTCACCGTGTACGGGTGGTCGCCGAGGTCGGCGCCGCCCGGCAGCGGCAGGTCGTAGATGCCGTTGAACGCGCACCCGGACAGCGTCAGCGCCGACACGGTGGCCAGCGCACCGACGGTCAGGAGCTTCTTCACTGGCCACCTCCGTAGAGCTGCCCGGCGATGGGCAGCGGGAGCGGCGGCAGCTGACCGGACTGCAGGGCCTGCACGGTCTGCGCCACGGACGGCAGCGGGATCACCTTGTCGACCACGCCCGCGATGCTCTCGCAGGCGTTGCCGAGCACGTCGGGGATGCTGTTGGTGCCGACCTGCTTGAGCAGCCGGCAGATCATCACCAGCGGCGGCTGGGTGAGCTCGTTGAGGTTCGGCCGGGCGTCGAGCGTGCCGGCCGAGCCGTTGTAGGTGTTGACCAGGTTGCTCAGGCCGACCGGCGCGACGTCGAGGATCTCGGCGAGCGAGCTGCGCTGGTCGACGAGCACCTTGGTGACCCCGGCCAGCTTGTCCACGTTGGACTTGAGCCGGTCGTGGTTCTGGTCGATGAACGCCTGCACCGCGGTGAGCGTGGTGCCGAGCTGCTGCACGGTCGCGGCGAGGTTGTCCTTTTCGGACGCCAGGAAGCCGCTGACGTCGGCGAGCTGGCCCTCGAAGGTGCGGACCTGCTTGTCGGAGTCGGCCAGCGTCTGGGAGAACTTGCCGAGGTTCTCGACCGTGGAGAACAGGTCGTCCTTGTTGCCCGACAGGGTCCCGGCCGCCTGGCCGAGCTTGGTGATCGTGTCGTGCAGGGCCTGGCCGTTGCCGTCGACGTTGGCCGCCGCGGTGTTCAGCAGGTTCGACAGCGAGCCGTTCTTGTTGGCGCCGTTCGGGCCGAGGGTCTCGCTGACCCGGGCCAGGCTGGAGGCCAGCTGGTCGACCTCGAGGGGCACCTCGGTGCGGTCGAGGCCGATGACCGCGCCGTCGGAGATCCGCGGGCCGCCGGTGTAGGCGGGCGCGAGCTGGACGTAGCGGTCGGACACCAGCGACGGCGCCACGATGAGCGCCTTGGCGTCGGCCGGGACGGCGACCGAGCGGTCGTACTCGAACTCGACCTTCACCTGGTTGCCCATGGGCTGGATCTTGGTGACCGTGCCCATGTCGACGCCGAGCATCCGCACGCTGTTGCCCTCGTACAGGCCGACGGCGCCGGCGAAGTACGCGGTCAGGTGGTTGCGCCCGGCGTCCTTGAGGGTCCACCAGATGCCACCGGCGACGACCAGCGCCAGGACGATCGCGATGGTGAAGCCCCGGGTCAGGGCCATTCCGAAGCGGGTGTCACTCATTTCGTGTAGCACCCCTCTTCGTTGATCGGGCCGAACGACGGCAGGACCAGGCCGCAGATGTAGTTGTCGAACCAGCGGCCGTTGCCGATGGTGTTGGTGAAGACGCGGATGAACGGCGCGAACTTCGCGATGCCCTCGGCCAGGGAGTCCTGGTTGCGCTGCAGCATCGAGGTCAGCTGGTCCAGCGAGGTGAGCACCGGGTCGAGCTGCTTGCCGTTGTCGTCGATCAGGCCCTGCAGCTGCGTCGCCAGCTCACGGGAGCCGTTCAGCAGCGACGAGATCGCGTCTTCGCGCTTGGACAGCTCGTCGAGCAGCTTGTTGCCGTCGGTGAGCAGCTTCTGGACCTCGGCGTCGCGGTCGACCAGCGTCTGCGACACCTCGCGGGTGTTGGCTAGCAGGTTCGACAGCTGCGAGTCGCGCGAGGCGATCGTGTCGGACAGCTTCGACAGCCCCGACAGCGCACCCTTCACGTCTTCCGGCGTGTTGGCGAAGGTCTGCGAGATCGTGTCGAAGCTCTGCGCCAGCTGCTTCGTGTCGATGTTGTCGACCGTCTGCGAGAGCCCGCGGAACGCGTCGAGCACGTCGTAGGGGGCCATCGTGCGGTCCCGCGGGATCGGGGCGCCCGGGTTGAGCGAGCCCTCCCCCTGAGGGTCGAGCGACAGGTACTTCTGGCCCAGCAGCGTCTTGATCTTGATCGCGGCGCTCGTCCGGTCGCCCAGCCAGGCGTCCTTGACCTTGAACGACACCTTGACCGACGCGCCGTCGAGCTCGATGTCGCTGACCTTGCCGACCTTGACCCCGGCGATCCGGACGTCGTTGTCCTGCTGCAGCCCGGAGGCCTCGCTGAACTCGGCGGTGTAGGTGGTGCCGCCGCCGATCACCGGCAGGTCGTCGGAGTTCAGCGCGGCGATGAACCCGAGCGCCAGGACGGCGATGCCGACCAGCGCGATCGGGACGGGGTTGCGCTTCTGGAAGGACTTCATCCCTTGCACCTCTCCCGGTTGAGAGGCACCAGCGGGAGCGACACTTCGGGGATCAAGGGGGGCAAGCTGACGCTCCCGGAGAACTCGCAGGCGTAGAAGTTGAACCAGGAGCCGTAGTCCGCGGTGCGGGTCAGCGTGCTCACCTTGGTCGGCAGGAACTGGATGAAGTGCTCCAGCTCCGGCTCGTTCTTGTTCAGCTGGTCGGTGAGGTTCCCGAGGGCGCTGATGTCGTTCTTCAGGGGCTCGCGGACCTCGCCCAGCAGACCGGACGTCGTCTCGGCCAGGTTCCCGAGACTCTCGATCGCGTCCCCGATCGGCTTGCGGTCCGCGGCCAGCCCGGACACCAGCTGCTGCAGCTTGACGATCAGGTCGTTGAGCTGCGGGGTGTGCGCGTTGACCGTGTCGAGCACCGAGTTGAGGTTGTCGATGACCTGGCCGATCACCTGGTCCTTGTCGGCGATCGTGGTGGCCAGCGATGCCGTGTGCGAGAGCAGGCTCTCGACGGTGCCGCCCTCACCCTGCAGGACCTGGATGACCTCGTAGGACAGCTTGTTGACGTCGTCCGGGTTGAGCGCGGTGAACAGCGGCTTGAAGCCGTTGAACAGCTCGGTCAGGTCCAGCGCCGGGGTCGTCCGGTCCAGCGGGATGGTGCCGCCGGGCTGCAGCGTCTTGCCACCGGAGTTCTCGCCCTCGCCGAGGGAGACGTACCGCTGGCCGACCAGGTTGCGGAACTTGATCTGCGCGGTCACCCCGGCCGGCAGCTGCCGGCCCGAGTCGACCTCGAACTCGACCTCGGCCTGGCGCTTGTCGACGATCTTGACGTCCTTGACCTGCCCGACGCGGACGCCGGCGATGCGGACGTCGTCGTTGGGCAGCAGGAGCGTCGCGTCGGTGAAGCGCGCCTTGTAGCCGTTGGTGCTGGTGGTGTTGATGTTGGCGATGCTGATCCCGAGGATCGTCGTGAACAGCACGGTGACGACCACGAAGACACCGAGCTTGATCAGCGGCGCGAGCAGGCCCCTCACTTCACCGTCACCTCCGCCCCGCGGTAGAGCGGACCGACGAGCAGCGAGCTCCAGTCCGGCACGTCCGCGGCGTTCATGCCCAGCTGCGGGCCCAGCAGGTCGGCCAGGAAGCCCTGCTCCGCCGTCGAATAGGCCAGGTCACCGCCGGCGGCGCCGTTGCCGGCCGCGTCGGCCTTGAACTTGGCGGGGTTGAGGCCCTCGCCGACGCTCTTCGGCGCGGCTTGGTGCAGCGTGCCGTCCTTGAACGCGCCGTCCGGCGGCTCCGACGGGAACGGCTTCGGGATGTCCTTGATGTCGTAGCAGCGCGGGCCGCGCTTGTCGTCGAACCGCGGCTCTTCCTTGCCCGCCTCGTAGGGGGCGCGCGGCACGATGATCTCGATCGTCGCGTGCAGGCCGGGCTTGTCGGTGCCCTTGCCCAGCGCCTGGTCGATCAGCGGCACGTTCTTGGCCATCTGGGAGATCACGCAGGGGTACTCCGGCGCGTACTTCGCCAGCAGCTCGGCCGTCGGCCGGGCGGTGTCGACGAGGGAGATGATGTTGTCCTTGTTGTTCTGCAGGAACGTCTGCAGGTCCACCGAGGCCTGGGTCAGGCTGCCGTAGAGACTGGAGAGGTTCTGCTGCTGGTCGACGACCGTGCGGGTCGTCGTGCTCAGGTTGTCCAGGCTCTGCACCAGGTCCGGCGCCGAGTCCTTGAGGTGGTCGGAGAACTCCGCGAGCGCCTTGAGGTTGTGCTGCAGCTCGGGCTCGTGCGGGTTCAGCTCGCCGATGTAGGTGCCCAGCTGCGTCAGCGTGTCGCCGAGCTGGTCACCGCGGCCCTGCAGCGCGGTCGAGATCGCGGTGAGCGTCGCCGACAGCTTCTGCGGCTGCACCGCCTGCAGCACCGGCATCAGGTGCTCGAACGCCTGGTCCAGCTCGACCGCGCTGGACGTGCGGTCCTGCGGGATGACGTCGCCGCTGGCGAGCGTCCTGGCCGACGGGTCCTTCGGGATCTCGAGGGAGACGAACCGCTCGCCGAAGAGGGTCTTCGGCAGGAACCGCGCCGAGACGTTCTCCGGGATCAGCTTCACCGACTCCGGGTTGAGCGCCAGCGTCAGCTCGGCGCCGTGGTCGGTGGCGACGATGTCCTGCACCGAGCCGACGATCAGCCCGCGCACCTTGACGTCGGACTGCTTGATCAGCTGGTTGCCGATCTTGTCGGCCTGCAGCTTGACCGTGACGACGGAGGTGAACGCCTTGTCGTACATGGCGATGGACAGCGCCACCCCGCCGACCATCACGGCGATGAGCGCCAGGCCCAGCAGCCTGCGTCGGAGCGTCCTCATCCCGCGATCCTTACCGTGACGTCGGTTCCCCAGATGGCGAAGCCGATGAAGAAGTTCATGATCGACACCGTGACGATGGACAGGCGCACGGCCTTGCCGACGGCGACACCGACGCCGGCCGGGCCGCCGGTCGCCCGGTACCCGAAGTAGCAGTGCGAAAGGATGATCAAGACGCTGAAGAGCAGCACCTTGATGAACGAATACAGCACGTCCTGTGGTGGTAAGAACAGGTCGAAGTAATGGTCGTAGGTCCCCGCGGACTGGTTGTAGATGTAGATGACGACCAGTCGTGACGCGAGGTACGAGCTCAGCAGGCCGATGATGTAGAGCGGGATGACCGCGACGAACCCGGCGATGATCCGGGTCGTCACCAGGTACGGCAGGCTCGGCACACCCATGACTTCCAGCGCGTCGATCTCCTCGGAGATCCGCATCGCGCCGAGCTGCGCGGTGAACCCGGCGCCGACGGTGGCGCTCAGGGCGAGGCCGGCGACCAGCGGCGCGATCTCGCGCGTGTTGAAGAACGCCGTCAGGAAGCCGGTGAAGGCCGACGTCCCGATCGAGTTCAGCGCCGAGTAGCCCTGGAGGCCGACGAGGACACCGGTGAACAGCGTCAGGCCGACCATCACGCCGACCGTGCCCCCGATGACCGCGAGCGAACCGGAGCCGAAGCTGACCTCGGCCAGCAGCCGGAGGACTTCCTTCGTGTAGCGGCGCAGCGTCCGCGGCGTCCACAGCAATGCCCGGCCGTAGAACGACATCTGGTCGCCGAGCGTGTCCAGCGTCTGGAGCGGTCGGTTGGCGACGCGTTTCGCGCCCTGGAGGAACGTCATGGCGCTAGTCCAGCTTTCCGGGCACGATCTGCAGGTAGATCAGGGTGATCACGAAGTTCACGACGAAGAGCATGAGGAACGTGATGACCACCGACTGGTTCACCGCGTCCCCGACACCCTTCGGGCCGCCGGAGGGGTTGAGCCCCCGGTAGGACGCGACGACGGCGGCGATGAACCCGAAGATCAGCGCCTTGAGCTCGCCGACCCAGAGGTCGGGCAGCTGGGCCAGGGCGGAGAAGCTCGCCAGGTACGCGCCCGGCGTCCCGCCCTGCAGCACGACGTTGAAGAAGTAGCCGCCCAGCACGCCGATGACGCTGACCATGCCGTTGAGCAGCAACGCCACGAGCATCATCGCGAGCGTGCGCGGGACGATCAGCCGCTGCACCGCGGAGACGCCGAGCACCTCCATCGCGGCGATCTCCTCGCGGATGGTGCGCGCGCCGATGTCGGCGCAGACGGCCGAGCCGCCCGCGCCCGCCACCAGCAGCGCGGTGACCAGCGGGCTGGCCTGCTGCACGGTGGCGAGCACGGAGCCCGCGCCGGTGTAGGACTGCGCGCCCAGCTGGCGGGCGAGCGACCCGAACTGCAGGGAGATGACCGCGCCGAAGGGGATGGCCACCAGAGCCGTCGGCAGGATCGTCACGCTCGCGATGAACCAGGCCTGCTGGATGAACTCCCGCAGCTGGAACGGGCGCTGGAAGATGCCACGAACGATGTCGAGGCCGAGGGCGAACAGGTTCCCGGTTTCGCGCAGCATGCCGATTCCGGGGATCTTCGCCTGTGAAGCGGGAGAGCTCACCTGCCACCTGGCCCGTTGTTCGGCGGCGGTGGCATCCGGTGCGAGCCACCGGGTCTCGGCGGCTGGCCGCCGCCCGGGATGCGGGCCACCTGGTCGGCGGGCAGCTGACCGTGGTGCTGGTTCGGGACGCCGTCACCGGGCCGGGCGCCGGCCGGGACCTGCTGCTGTTGCTGCAGCTGCTGCTGGGCCTGGGCGACCTGCCGCGGGCTGACGCCGTAGTGCCGCTGCTCCTCGGGGCTCAGCGAAGCGATGATGCCCTGCTGGGCGGCGTCCGGCAGCCGGTGCATGATCTCCATGACGCGGTCCTTGCGGCGCACGGCGCCCATCCGCTGCGGCACCCCCGGCGTCGTCTGCATCTGCGGCGGCACACCGGAGACGTCCTCGACGCCACCGGCGTGGTGCCCGGCGTCGAACATCGCCTGCTCGGCGGCCATCTGGGCGCTGTCCTTCTCCTCGGACATCCCGATCGGGCCCTGCATCTTGCCGTTGAGGAACTGCTTGACGACCGGCTCTTCGCTGGTCAGCAGCACCTCGCGCGGGCCGAACATGACCAGTTCCTTGCGGAAGAGCATGCCCAGGTTGTCCGGGACCGTCCGGGCCAGGTTGATGTTGTGCGTGACGATCAGGAACGTCGCGTCGATCTGCGCGTTGACGTCCAGGAACAGCTGCGAGATGTAGGTGGTGCGGACCGGGTCGAGGCCGGAGTCCGGCTCGTCGACGAGGATGATCTCGGGGTCCAGCACCAGGGCGCGGGCGAGGCCGGCGCGCTTGCGCATACCGCCGGAGATCTCACCCGGGAGCTTCTTGTCGGCGCCGGCGAGGCCGGTCATCTCGAGCTTCTCCTGGACGATCCGGCGGATCTCCGTCTCGGACTTCTTCGTGTGCTCCCGCAGCGGGAACGCGACGTTGTCGTAGAGGTTCATCGAGCCGAACAGCGCGCCGTCCTGGAAGAGCACGCCGAAGAGCTTCCGGATCTCGTAGAGCTTGTGCTCGGAGCAGGTGACGATGTCGACACCGTTGATCACGCAGCGGCCGCGGTCGGGCTTGAGCAGCCCGATCATCGACTTGAGGAAGACCGACTTGCCGGTTCCGGACGGACCGAGCATCGCCGACACCTCGCCCGGGGGCAGCGTCAACGTGACGTCCCGCCAGATGGCCTGCTTACCGAAGGACTTGGTCAGGCCTTCGATGACCACCTCGGCACCCATCGCACCTCCAGGAGCTGTTCCGCGTCATTGCGCCCGCTGCCACACCCACGCCACCCACGTCGATGACGGGTGTGGGCCGCCGGGCCCCGTGAACCCGCGTCAACCAGGTGCAACGAGCTGAGTGCGAACAGGTTACTCACCAGTTTTCTTTTCTGGCCAGCCTCGCGCCCATCGTCACCCCGCCGTGATCGGCAACTGGCAGCAACCTAGTCCACGAAAAGCGCCGTCGCAGACCAGCGGAGCCCCGAACCCACGATTTAGGGACCCGGGGCTATTCGGACACCGCTCCTAGGGGATCACCGCGAAGGCGACGAAGACCAGCAAGAACACCACGGGTGCGAGGACGGCCGCCGCGGAGAGCGTGAGGAGGGGCTGGCGCGCGGACAGCTGCTGCGCGAGGAGGTCGAGGTGCTCGGGGTCGGTCATGGTCGTCAAGTCGCTCCGGGGAGCTTCCGCGCAACACGGAAGGGGCGGGCATCCGAGTGGATGCCCGCCCCTTCGCGAGGTGGTGCGTAGGCGCTTGCGCGCCCGGGATCACTTGATGGTGACCTTGGCGCCCGCAGCCTCGAGCTTCTCCTTGGCGGCCTCGGCGGCCTCCTTGTCGACCTTCTCCAGGAGGGCCTTGGGAGCGGCCTCGACCAGCTCCTTGGCCTCCTTCAGGCCCAGGCCCGAGACGACCTCGCGGACGACCTTGATGACCTGGATCTTCTTGTCGCCGGCGCCCTCGAGGACGACGTCGAACTCGTCCTGCTCCTCGGCGGCGGCCGGGGCAGCGGCACCCGGGGCGGCGGCCACGACGGCGGCCGGGGCGGCGGCGGTGACGTCGAAGGTGTCCTCGAACTCCTTCACGAACTCGGACAGCTCGAGGAGGGTGAGCTCCTTGAAGGCGTCGATCAGCTCGGCGGTGCTCAGCTTCGCCATGATGGCTTCCTCTCAGAAATACGAACTAGACGTTCGGGGTGGGGGTGGTTCAGCTCTCGGCGGGTGCTTCGGCTGCTTCGGTACCGGTGGCGTTGCGCTGCTTCTCCTCCAGCGCGGCAGCCAGGCGGGCGACCTGGGACGCCGGCGCCTGGAACAGCGCGGCGGCCTGGGACAGCTTCGCCTTGAACGCGCCCGCCGCCTTGGCGAGCAGGACCTCACGGCTGTCGAGATCGGCGATCTTGTTGATCTCGTCCACGGACAGCGTCTTGCCGTCCATGTAGCCGCCCTTGATCACAAGCGCGTTGTTGTCCTTCGCGAAGTCGCGAAGCGCCTTGGCGGCGTCGACCGCTTCACCTTCGACGAAGGCGATGGCGGTGGCGCCGACGAACAGGTCCTCGAGCCCCGTGACGCCCGCGTCTTCGGCGGCGCGCTTGACGAGGGTGTTCTTCGCGACCCGGTACTTGGCACTGGTGCCGAGAGCGCGGCGCAGCTGGGACAGCTGGGACACGGAGAGGCCGGTGTACTGGGTAACGACGGTGGCCGAGCTGGTGCGGAAGCTCTCCGCGATCTCGGCGACGGCCGCCACCTTGTCGGGCTTCGCCATGGTCGCCTCCTCTCTTGGCTAGTGTTTCCACTGGCCCGAAGAGCCCCCCGAAACGACAAAACGCCCTCGCGCAAGCAGGCGCGGGGCGTCAATCCGGCACAAGGCCGGGCCTCGTTCCTCCTGCGCGGGCCGCCCGACGGATGCGGGACCTTCGTTCCTCGTGCTCAGGGGAGCGCTCGGAAAACCAGCGGTCTTCGGTAGAACTTCGAGAAGAATACCTTGTCAAGTCGACATGCCTTCTCCGACCCCCACGTACGCGACGGCGTGGGGCATCATGGTCACGTGGCGGAGCAGCGTGATGACGGAAAGCCGGGCTCGGACATCGAACCGGCGGGCTCCGGCACGCCCGCTTCTACGCCACCGGTGGATCCGGCGGAGCTGGCGCAGTTCAGGCAGTTCCAGCAGTTCCAGGACTACTTGAAGTTCACGCAGGCCCAGCAGGGCAACCAGCCGGCGCCGCCGCCGGACGCGGGGCTCGTCCAGACCCAGCACCCTGTGCCGCAGCAAGGAGCGGGCCAGCCGCCGGCGATTCCGCCGGGTTACGAGCTGGTCCCGGCGGGTCGACGCGGCCGCAGCGGCCCGCCCCGGTGGGTGAAGTGGCTGGGTAAGAAGGTCATCGCGTGGGCGTTGGCGATCATCATCCTGGGTGTGGCCGGAACCTGGCTGTACAACCACTTCTTCCCCAACGACGCCGGGAAGACGTCGGCCCAGCTGGCCCAGGAGGGCGGCGGGACCTATCACACCAACCGCATCCTCTCGACCAGCCCGTACGAAGCCGTCCGCGAGGTCTACGACGCCGTTGCGCAGAACCTCGTCCCGCAGGCGTGCGGGCGGATGGACGAGCCCGTCCAGCAGAAGTTCGCCCAGGACCTGGGCTACGCCGACTGCCAGGTCGCGGTGCACGAGCTGAACCGCAAGGTCACCAGCAAGAACGACTACGCCGAGTCGATGCCTTCGTACGTGTCCGAGCCGCTGCCCGGCGACCGGTTCACGATCAGCTCGTGCCGGTTCGGCATCAAGGGCGGTCCCGCGCTCGGCGCGTTCACCGTGCAGAAGGTCGACAAGAGCCAGTGGCTCATCACGGCCCACACGAACGAGCCCACCCCGTGCCCGGCGGCGCCGCCGACGAGCTGAGCGCGCTCAGCGGGGGTGCGGCGCCGACAGGAACGCGACCAGTGACTCCGAGAACGCCGGTGACATCACCGCCGTCATGTGGTCGCCCGGGATCCTCACCAGCCTTGCTCCCGCGATAGCCGCCGCCAGTCTCTCCGGTTCGGCGGCCAGCACGTCCTGATCTCCCGCCAAAACCAACGTCGGGACCCCGATCGACGACAGATCCAGGTGCCCCTCCCGCGAAGCCAACGCCACCGCCGCCAATGCCTGACGATCGCCGCCAGTGGCGTCGGCCAGCAGGCGGAACGGGACCCCCGACGGGGGGACCGTCGACGGGTCCTCGGCCAGCAGCGCCGAAGCGATGTCCGCCGGCTTCACGACCCTCAGGTCCACGCCGCCGAAGTCGACGATGCCCGAGCCCACTCCTCCCGTTGCCAGGCAGCGGATGCGCTTGTCCGCCGCCGTCGCTGCCAGGGCGATGATCGCTCCCATCGAGTAGCCGACCAGGGAGACCTCGTCCAGGGCCAGCTCGTCCAGCAGGGCCGAGATGTCGCGGACCATGCTGTCTTCGGTGTAGCGGGACTCGTCGTGGGGCTTCTCGGAACGGCCGTGGCCGCGCGCGTCCAGGGAGATCACCGTCAGGCCCGCCGCGCGCAGGGCCGCCACGACGCCCGTCGAGATCCAGTTCGCGTTCGTGTCGGCCGCGAAGCCGTGTTGCAGCAGCACCGGGCGGTGGGCGCCGTCGCCCTCCCACACGGTGTAGTTCAACCGGAGGCCGTCGAACGACGCGAAAGTCGGCATGCCGTCCATCAGACACGAAAAAAGGGCGCCCCCGCAGCAAGCGGGGGCGCCCTTTCCGGTGATGTCCGACTCAGACGTTCGCGTCCTCGGAAAGGAGGTTGCGGGTCCGCAGCGGGTCGACCGGGATGCCCGGGCCCATCGTCGTGGTGAAGGTGACCTTCTTCAGGTACCGGCCCTTCGCCGACGACGGCTTGGCGCGGAGGATCTCGTCCAGCGCGGCCGCGTAGTTCTCGACGAGCTTCTCCGTGTCGAAGGAAGCCTTGCCGATCACCAGGTGCAGGTTGGCCTGCTTGTCCACGCGGAAGTTGATCTTACCGCCCTTGATGTCCTTCACGGCCTTCTCGACCGCGGGGGTCACCGTGCCGGTCTTCGGGTTCGGCATCAGGCCACGCGGGCCGAGGATGCGGGCGATGCGGCCCACCTTGGCCATCTGGTCCGGCGTCGCGATCGCGGCGTCGAAGTCGAGCCAGCCACCCTGGATGCGCTCGATCAGCTCGTCGGTGCCGACCGCGTCCGCGCCGGCGGCCTCGGCCTCGGCGGCCTTGTCGCCGACGGCGAAGACGATGACGCGGGCGGTCTTACCGGTGCCGTGCGGCAGGTTCACGGTGCCGCGGACCATCTGGTCGGCCTTGCGCGGGTCCACACCGAGACGCATCGCGACCTCGACGGTCGCGTCCATCTTGGTCTTGGAGGTCTCCTTCGCCAGCTTCGCGGCATCGAGGGGCGCGTACAGCCGCGCCTTGTCGATGAGCTCCGCAGCCTGGCGGTATGCCTTGCTGTGCTTGGTCATGCTTCTGTCCTTAACTTCTCAAAACGGATCAGTGTGGTGACGAGCCGCACCCGGCTCTCCCACGGTGTTGTCTGCCTCGACTCCGTCGAGGCGGCGAGATCGCCCTGAGGCCGCTTTCTTCCCTCCCGATTTCGCCCGGCCCTGGGGGCCGGTCGAAATCACTCGGTCAGAAACCGGCGCGATCTCGCAAGCTGCAGTGGATCAGGCGTCGACGACCGTGATGCCCATGGAACGGGCAGTGCCGGCGATGATCTTCGCCGCCTGGTCGATGTCGTGCGCGTTGAGGTCGGTCTCCTTGGTCTTGGCGATCTCGCGGACCTGGTCCCAGGTGACCTTGGCGACCTTGGTCTTGTGCGGCTCGCCGGAGCCCTTCTCGACGCCCGCGGCCTTGAGGAGCAGCTTGGCGGCCGGCGGCGTCTTCAGCTTGAAGTCGAACGACCGGTCTTCGTACACGGAGATCTCGACCGGGACGACGTCCCCGCGCTGCGACTCGGTCGCGGCGTTGTAGGCCTTGCAGAACTCCATGATGTTGACGCCGTGCTGACCCAGGGCCGGGCCGACCGGCGGAGCGGGGTTGGCCGCACCCGCCTTGATCTGCAGCTTGATGATCGCCGCAAGCTTCTTCTTCTTGGGTGGCATTTCTTTTCCTGTCCTGTACTACGTTCCCCGCGTACCTGCCGTGGACGTGGGGACTGCGGCCGACCGAGCGGCCGTCAGATCTTGGAGACCTGGGTGAACGACAGCTCGACCGGGGTCTCCCGGCCGAAGATCGACACCAGGACCTTCAGCTTCTGCCCGTCGACGTTGACCTCGGAGATCGTCGCCGGCAGCGTGGCGAACGGGCCGTCCATGACCGTGACCGACTCGCCGATCTCGAAGTCGACCTCGACGGCCGGGCCGCCGAGCGGCGCCGCGGTCGTCGTGGACTCGCCCTTGCCGGCCTTCGCCGGGGCTTCCTTCTCGACCTGCGGGGCGAGGAACTTCAGCACCTCGTCCACGGTCAGCGGCGACGGCCGCGAGGTGGCGCCGACGAACCCGGTGACACCCGGCGTGTTGCGCACCGCGCTCCACGAGGCGTCGTTCAGGTCCATCCGGACCAGGATGTAGCCGGGCAGCACCTTGCGCTGCACCTGCTTGCGCTGGCCGTTCTTGATCTCGGTGACCTCTTCGGTCGGGACCTCGATCTGGAAGATGTAGTCCTCGACGTCCAGGGTCGTGGTCCGGGTCTCGAGGTTGGTCTTCACCTTGTTCTCGTACCCGGCGTAGGAGTGCACGACGTACCACTCACCGGGCGCGGCCATCAGCTCGGCGCGCAGCGTGGCGACCGGGTCGTCGTCCGCCGCGGCGGGCTCGGCCTCGTCGGCCACGGCCTCTTCCGGAGCGGCCTCGGCGTCGGCAGGGGCGGTTTCGTCGACCTCGTCGGACACCTCGACGGGCTCGAGGTGCGCGGACTCCTCGTCACCGAGTGCCGCGTGCACCTGCTCGTCGGAAAGCTCGGTCAGGTCGTGACCGGCTGATGTGCCGTTGTCGGAGGTCACGTTCCGTCCTCTCAGTTGATCATTGCCGGGGTCAGGCCGGGACCTGAGCCCCATCGGCGCGCGCCGAGGCGCGTCAGCCGAAAACGTGGCCGATGCCCCACTTGAACAGGAGATCCAGACCACTCACCAGGGCCACCATGAACACCACGAAAACCAGCACGACCGCGGTGTAGGTGACCATCTGCTTGCGGTTCGGCCAGATGACCTTGCGCAGCTCGGCCCACACTTCGCGGACGAAGCGCACCAGCCGCGCGAACACGGAGGCCTTCTTCGCCTTCTGGTCCCGCTTAGGAGTCGGAGCGCCCTTCGCGTCGGGGGCGGCCTTCTCCCCCGACTTCCCGGCCGGTCGGGACTTGTCGTCCGCACGTGCCGCGGACTTGCCCGCCGGACGAGCGGTCGCACGGCGTTCACGCCGGGCGGCGGCTGTGACGGGACGGGACGGGCTCTCGGGCTTCTGCCCGTTGCCGTCCTGCTCCTGCTCGCCGCCGCTGGCGTCGCTGTCGCTCACGACCACTCCTCCGCTCCACCAGTTCCGTTACGCAGGGGTGACAGGACTTGAACCTGCAACCTGCGGTTTTGGAGACCGCTGCTCTGCCAATTGAGCTACACCCCTGTGGAGTCCCGATCACTCGAGGCCCCGTGGACGCCTTCCAGCATCCCCACCATCCAGGCGGGGATGACCGTAGTGCGTTCCAAGTCCCGAAGTCTACGGCAAGCCTCACGAGAGCCCGCAACCGCGCCCCCCGATCGACCGCCGAAGCCCGGTCGGCCTGCGGAAAACCTCCCGCCGGCCCCTTGATCATGCCAGGATGTCCGCCATGACGAGCACCCCGGAGTCCCGCTCACCGGTGAGCGGGACTCGGCTCGGCCTGGCGCTCCCCCAGTACGGCGCCCTCGCCGACCCCGCCGCTGTCGCGCGCTTCGCGACCGCCGCGGAGGACCTCGGCTTCGGCTCGCTGTGGGTCGGCGACCGGATCCTGACGCCCCGGGAGCCGTCCGACCTGTACCCGGGCGGCGGGACACCGGCGGAGCCGTACCCGAAGGAGTTCGAGACCTTCGCGGACCCGTTCACGACGCTGGCCACCGCCGCCGCCGTGACGCGGACCGCGCGCCTCGGGATGAGCGCGCTGACCGGGCCGGTCTATTCCCCGGTGCTGCTGGCCAGGGCCCTGACCTCGCTCGACCTCGCCAGCGCCGGCCGGCTGGACGTCGGGTTCGGGCTCGGCTGGCTGCGCGAGGAGTACTTCGCGACCGGGGTGCCGTGGGCGGGCCGCGGCAAGCGGCTCGAAGACGTGCTGGACGCGCTGGAAGCGCTGTGGACCGGCGACCCGGCGGCGCACGACGGCCCGCAGTGGCGGATCGCGCCGTCGACGGTCGGCCTGCGCCCGGCGCAGCGGCCGCGGCCGCCGGTGCTGCTCGGCGGGTTCTCGCCGCCGGCGCTGGCGCGGGTCGGGCGCCGCGCGGACGGCTGGCTCGCCGGCTGGATGCCGAGGCAGCACCTCGACGGCCTCTGGTCGGTCGCGCTCGAAGCGGCCGAGAAGGCCGGACGCGACCCCGGCGCGCTGCGGCGGGTACTGCGGATCAACCCGCGCGCGGGCACCGGGGTCGCTTCGGTCGCGGACGTCCCGGCGTGCCTGGACGTCGCCCGCGAAGCGGGCATCACGGAGGTGCTGGTCGACCTGCACTACGTCGCGAAGGACGTCGACCACGCACTGGAGCTGGCGGCCGAACTGGCCGCCTGAGCGGTCAGGACTCGCTGTCGGCGAGGGTGGCCAGCGCCTGCGCCTTGGCCGCGTACTTCCAGTTCGCGAGGTCGCGGACCGTCTTGATCTTCAGCTCAGCGAGCAGTTCGTCGTGCTTCGGCGTGAGCCCCTCGAGCGCGGACGGCGGGGCGTCCAGCAGCTCCTTGATCGACTTGTCTTCGTAAGCCTTGTCGACGAGCTTGTTCAGGTTCAGGCCCACAGCTTTTCCTGCCTTTCTCGGTTCGACTTCTTCCGGCGGGCCCCACCCTCGCCGTGATCCCCGCCGCACGCAACCATCGATCCCTCGTTCAGGTTCACCCGACCAAAGCCGGTTAGTTCTAGTACAGTTAGAACTATGTTGGTCCGGATCGACCCGAGCTCGACCGTCCCGCTCTTCGAACAGGTGGCGGCGTCGCTGCGCCGCGCCCTGGCGGACGGCAGCCCGGCCCCGGGCGAGCAGCTGCCACCCGCCCGCGAGCTGGCGACGGCGCTGGAGATCAACGTCCACACCGTGCTGCGCGCGTACGCCGTGCTGCGCGACGAGGGCCTCATCGACCTGCGGCGACGCCGGGGCGCCGTCGTGATCGGCGGGGCGTCGGCGCGGGCCCGGCTGGCCGAGCTGGCCGCGGAACTGGCCGGCGAGGCCAAGCGCGCGGGCGTCGGGTTCGAGGAGCTCACCGGGATCCTGAAGGAGAAGTACTCATGACCAAGCTGATCCGGGTCCTGACCGCGACGGCCGTGCTGCCGGGCGCGGTGCTGGTCACCACCGGGCTCCTCGCGGGCGCCTGGGCCGGCCGGCTGCCCGACCCCATCGCGACGCACTGGAACGACGGGCCGGACGGCTCGACGCCGGCCGGGGTGTTCGTCACCGTGTGCCTGGCACTCGGCGCGGTCGCGACGGTGGTCCTCGCGACGACGGCCGTCGCCGCGCTCCGCCGCGGCCGGCCGGTGCCCCGCGTCACCGTCGGGGTCGGCGCCGGGTTCGCCGTGCTGGCGCCGGCCACCCTGCTTTCGGTGCTCGTGCCCAACCTCGACGTGCCGGACTGGCACGCGGCGCGCAGTGGCGCCGTGGTCGTGCTGTTCCTGGCCGGCGCGGCCGTGCTCGGGGTCGTGGCGGCGTTCGTCGGCGGCCTGCCCGCCCCGGCCGTCGAAGCCAGCCCGGACCGCCCGAGCGTCGGGCTCCGGCCGGGCCAGCGCGCCTACTGGTCGAGCCGGGCGGTCAACCCGGCGATGCTCTGGGCGCTGCTGCTGGTCCCCGTCGCGATCGGCCTGCTGCCCGCCGGGCTCTCCTGGCCGATGGCCGTCTGGATCGCGCTGGTCGGCACGGCCGTGACGGCGATGACCTACCGGCTGAAGGCGACCGTGGACGCCAAGGGCGTGACGATCCGCTTCGGCCTCCTCGGCGTCCCATGGCGGCACATCGGGCTGGGCAGCATCCGCGAAGCCACGACGCGCGACCTGTCGACGTTCGGCGACACCGGGCTCGGCCTGCGTTTCAACCCGGTGACCGGCACGACGGCCTACAAGGTGCGCGGCGGCCCGGCCATGGCGCTGGCGCTGGAAAGCGGACGGACGGTGCTGGTCAGCGTGGACGACCCGGAGGGCGGCGCGGGGCTGGTGAACGACCTGCTCGCCCAGCGCGTCACCCGGATTGACTAGGTCGGCGCGGGTGCGGGCCCGGTAGAAACGAAGGAGTGGCGAAAAAGAGCGGGGGCGGCGGCTGTCTCGTCCTGGTGCTCGTGCTCGGCCTGCTGGCCTTCGGGTACTACAAGTGGCAGCACGGCTCTTCGTCGGCGCCGCCCGACGGCGCGGACACCGGAGGCGGCTCCGGGCGCTACGTCGCGCTGGGGGACTCCTACACGTCGGCGCCGCGCACCGGGCGTCAGGCCGGGACACCCGCCGGCTGCGACCGCTCGGACGACAACTACCCGCACCTCGTCTCCGCGAAGCTGAAGCCCGCCGAGTTCGCCGACGTCAGCTGCAGCGGCGCGACGACGGCGAACCTGACCGCCGCGCAGAAGACCGGCAACGGCACGAACCCGCCCCAGCTCGACGCCGTGACCGCCAAGACCACGCTGGTGACGCTCGGCATCGGCGGCAACGACGTCGGCTTCCTGCAGCTGGCGTCGTCCTGCGCGACGACCCAGCCGGCGTCGTCGCCGTGCAAGGACCGGCTGACCGCCGGCGGGCACGACCAGCTGGCCGAGCGGATCGACGCCGCCGCGCCGAAGGTCGGCGCCGTCCTGGACCGGATCCACACGAAGGCGCCGATGGCCAAGGTGGTCGTCGTCGGCTACCCGACCGTGCTGCCCGACGGCGACGGCTGCTGGCCGTCGCTGCCCGTCGGCGCCGGCGACGTCGCCTACTTCCGCGAGGCGCTCGGCAAGCTGAACAAGATGCTCGAGGACCAGGCCGACGGCCACCGCGCGGGGTACGCCGACACGGCGACGCCCGGCAAGGGCCACGACGTCTGCTCGGCGTCCGGCACACGCTGGGTGGAGGGCCTGCTGCCCGCCGCGCCCGCCGCGCCGTTGCACCCCAACGCGCGCGGCGAGCAGGGCATGGCGGACGCCGTCCTGGCCCTCCTGAAGCTGCCTTAGGCGCGGACGAGGGCCTGCGGCTTGCCCAGCACCGTCTTGCCGTCGTGCTTCACGACGAGGTCGAGGCGGACGATGCCGTCGTCCTGGATCGCGCCGACCTTGCCGGTGATCTCGACCAGCGCGCCCTCGGGCGTGTTCGGCACGACGACCGGGCGGGTGAAGCGGGCGCTGAAGTCGACCAGCCGGCCGGGGTCGCCGAGCCAGTCGGTGACGACGCGGCCGGCCACGGCCATCGTGAGCATGCCGTGCGCGATGACGTCGGGCAGGCCGACACCCTTCGCGAACGCCTCGTTCCAGTGGATCGGGTTGAAGTCCAGCGCCGCGCCGGCGTAGCGCACCAGCTGCTCGCGGGTGATCCGGACCTCGAGGGTGCCCAGCTCGTCTCCGACGTTCACGCGTCCTCCCCCCGCACCACGAGCTGCGCGCGCGTGGTGGCGATGTGCGCGCCGTCGGCGTCGGTGATCTCGGCGCGCAGGTTGATGAAGTCGTTGCCGGCCCGGGCCATGATCCGGTCGATGTGCGTGGTCAGCAGCAACCGGTCGCCGGCGTGCGCCGGGCGCGTGTAGCTGAACTGCTGGTCGCCGTGCACCATCCGCGAGTAGTCGAGGCCGAGCTCGGGGTCGGTGACGATCGCGTTGATCGCGGCGAGGTTGATGATCGTGATGAACGTCGGGGGCGCGATGACGTCCGGGTGGCCGGCCGCCTTGGCCGCCTCCGGGTCGCGGAAGACGGGGTTCCCGTCGCCGATGGCGTCGGCGAACTCCCGGATCTTCTCCCGGCTCACTTCGTAACTGGTCTGCGGCGGGTACACCCGCCCGGTGAACGACTCGTCCAAGGGCACGTCGAGGAGGCTACCAACAGCAAAGAGCCGCCCCGGTGGTCCAGGGCGGCTCTTCGAAGCTGGTGCGAACGCGCTACGCGGTCAGCGAGTTTCCTTGTGCGTCCGGTGCGTACCGCAGTTCGGGCAGAACTTCTTCATCTCCAGGCGATCCGGGTTGTTGCGCCGGTTCTTCTTGGTGATGTAGTTGCGGTGCTTGCACTCTTCGCACGCCAGCGTGATCTTGGGTCGCACGTCGGTGGCAGCCACAGCGTTTCCTTCTCTCTCGGTACTGAGTCCGCACCCGACAGCATCAGCCGCCCGAAGCGGGGGTCCAGGGGGCTTGCCCCCCGGCGGGGGTCCGGGGGTTCGACCCCCGGGGTTTAAGCGGAGCGGCTGTGGCTCGCGCGGTCCGCGAGCACAATCCTCTCAGCTGCGTAGCGGTGGCCGGACTTGAACCGGCGACACAGCGATTATGAGCCGCTTGCTCTGCCAACTGAGCTACACCGCCCTTACATGACCCAAGCCGCGACACGCGAACGTGGCGCGGCTGAGGTCGCGAGCCCCTTTACGGAATCGAACCGTAGACCTTCTCCTTACCATGGAGACGCTCTGCCGACTGAGCTAAAGGGGCCTGGCCTCTCGCGAGGACTTGGAAAGATTACCAAGGGCCGTCACCCGGCCGTGCAACCGGGGTCGACAAACGGCAAAACCTCAGGTCAGCAGGGTAAGCACGGTCTCGGAGTGGCGTCCCGGCGAGCGCGCGGTCCGCGCCTGCAGCCACGCCTCGAGCCGGTCCTCCGGCAGCGGCCGCGAGATGAGGTAGCCCTGCGCGACGTCACAGCCCATCGCCTCGAGCTGGTCGCGCGCGACGTCCTCCTCGACGCCTTCCGCGACCACCGTCAGGCCGAGCGAGTGGCCCAGCTCGACGATCGAGCGCACCACGGCGAGGTCGCCGAGGTCGGTGCCCATGCCGAGGACGAAGCTCTTGTCGATCTTGACCTGGTCGACCGGCAGCTGCCGCAGGTAGGCCAGCGACGAGTAGCCGGTGCCGAAGTCGTCGACGGCGAGCGTGATGCCCAGCGAGTGCAGCTCGCGCAGGATCGGCAGCGCCTTCTGCGGGTCGGACATCACCCCGGACTCGGTGAGCTCGAACGTCAGCAGCTCGGGCGGGATGCCGACGCGGTCCAGCTCGCGCGCGACCTTGTCCGGGAAGTCCTCGTCGGCGAGGTTGCGCACCGAGAGGTTGACCGCCACCGAGATCCGCAGGCCCTCGTCGAGCCACTTGCGGCAGCGCTTCAGCGCCTCGCCGAGCACGAACGACGTCAGCACGCCGATCAGGCCGGCCGCCTCGATGGCCGGGACGAACTCGTCCGGGCCGAGCCGGCCGAACTCCGGGTGCACCCAGCGCACCAGCGCCTCGACGCCCTGCACCTGGCGGTTCGGCAGGGTGATCTTCGGCTGGTAGTGGACGCTGACCTGGCCGTCCTCGAGGGACTGCCGGAACTGCGTGACCATCTGGAAGCGGCGCAGGAAGATCTGGCCCATGCTCGGCACGTACCCGCGGACCTCTTCGCCGCCCTTGGTAGCGCGAACAGCGACATCGGCGCGCTGGAGCAGGCCTTCGATGTCGACGACGTCGCCGGACTCCTCGGGCGTCGTCGTCGCGTAGCCGATCATCGCGTTGGCCTCGACCGAAAGCCGGTCGACCGGGTACGGCGCGGAAAGCTCTTCGCGCAGCCGTTCCGCCGCGCGGTGGGCCTCTTCGGGCGGGCAGCCGACCAGCAGCGCCGCGAAGGACGCGCCTTCGAGGCGGGCGAGCGGGACGTCGGGGCCGAGCGCGTCGCGGATGCGGCGGCCGGCGGCGATCACCATCCGGTCGGCCCAGGCGTAGCCCAGCGCGTCGGACACCGTCGAGAAGACGTCGAGGTCGATCCGCTGCACCACGGCGTTGGCGAAGTCCCGCAACGGCTCCTTCGCCACCTGCCGGAACCCCAGCCGGTTGAGGTGCCCGGTGAGCGGGTCGTGGTAGGCGTCGTGGCGCAGGGTCGCGAGCAGCCGCCGGTTGTCGAGCGACGTCGCGAGGTGGCTGGCCATCGTGCCGAGCAGCTGGACGTCGTACTTGCCGAAACCGCGCCAGCGGGACAGCCGGTCGTGCGCCTCGACGACGCCGAGGAGCTGGTTCCCGCTGCGCAGCGGGACGACGAGCGCCTCCTGCGCGCCGCGGTCGAGCAGCGCCGTGCGGACGTCGGGGTTGGCTTCGGTGATCCGGAAGTGCCGGACGTGCGCGCCGGGCAGCCGCAGCAGCGGGTCGTCGGCGGCGGGGTCGGCCGTCGGCAGGTCGTCGCCCGCGACGACGACCCGCAGCGGGTCCTTCGCTTCGAGCCGCAGCCGGAGCACGACCCGGCCCGCGGCGAGCTGGTCCTTGATGCGCTCGGCGATCGTCGCCCACTCCCGGACGTCGACCCCGCCGACGAGCTCCTCCGCGCGGCTGGCCGGGCGCGCCGCGGCCTGCTGCCCGGAGCGGGCCACCATCAGGCTGACGTCGGAGAGCGCCTCCATGTCCCGCTGCTCCCGCAGCAGGTCGGAGTAGGCCCAGTAGAGCGCGGTGAGACCGAGGAAGACGGCGAGCACCAGCGGCCACGCCTTGGGCGTGTTGGAGATGACGAGGTAACCGGACAGGCCGACGGAAGCGTTGACGAAGCCGACGACCAGGATCCGCGCGGTGAGCCGGACGGCGGTGCTGACCCGCATCCGGCGGCGCAGCACGCGGACCGCGGCCAGCGCGAGCAACGTGCTCACGAGCGGCGCGGTCAGGGTGCCGACGAGCGCGGCGACCCACGGGATCTCGGCGCCCGCTCCGGCGCCGACGGCGACCTTCACCAGACCAGCGACCGCGAAGGCGCCGGTGATCTCGAGCAGGAACGCGCCCGCGTTGTAGAGGACGCGGCCGGAGACCTTCCGCGCGAGCAGCGTCCCGATGCCGGCGACCAGGTGCGCGGCCAGCACGACTTCGAACGGCGCGACGAAGAACCCGATGACGAGCGGGATCTCGGTGAAGGAGATGGTCCACGAGATGCCGCTGCGGACGTCGACGTTGATGCCGAGCTGTTCGGCGAGCAGGAACGCGACCGCGAGGACCGGGCCGATCCACAGCAGCTTGCTGTCCCAGTGGAACGGCAGCCACGAGCCGACCGCGAACGCGGCGACGAGCCCCAGGCTCAGGACGGCGAAGGTGTAGACGCGGAACCGGCGCTCGTCCGTGCGCGCCTCGGCGGACGCGACCGGCTGGGGAGGTGCCCCGGAAGCGGCTCCCGGCCCGGGCTGCGCCTGTGCGACGGCGTCGCCGTGGGCGTTGGTGTCCGGCATCCGACCTTCCCTCCCGGCTTGTCCACCGGTGCTGATCCGTGACTTCGGGTGTGGACAAGGGCCATACCGTACCCCGTAGGGCGTACCCGTGTCCCTTTCGAGACAGTAGGAGATCACCCCAGGGTTAACAATGCCTCGAAGGCGCTGACCTGCGTGGACCAAGGGGTGAAACATCGGGTGTCCTACATCGGGCGACTTCTGTGCGCACGACAGTCCCGGTAGCGATTGAATGTGCCCATGCACAGCGACGTGATTGCCACCGAACACGCGGCCCGGCTCGCGGCGGTGGATCCCCTGCTCCCCGGTTCTTCTCCCTTCGAGGCGGCCGAAAACGCCGTGGTGCTGGAAGTCGCCACCGGTGATTCGGCCGCGTCTGGCCTCGCCTCGCGCATCCAGGTCGACCAGGGCGCGCCCAACGCCCCCTGGCGCGCGCTGACCGAACACCGGCTCGACCTCCAGCTCGCCGGTTCCCAGCCGGCGGCCGTGCTCGACGCCCTGCTCACCCGATGGGATGAACATCTGCGCGCGGTCGCCGAGCACGGCGACACCGAGACCGCGGCGGTCGTGCCGCGCGCCAGCCGCGACGCCGCCGGCGCGCGCGAGATGCTGCACCACGGCTTCGCGCCGCTGCGCGTGATCGCCGTCCGCCCGGCCGAGCGGCTGGTCCCGGCGGGCGAGCGCGGCACCCCCGGCGTCAAGATCCGCCGGGCCGGCCCGGACGACCTCGAAACCGCCGTCGCGCTCGGCATGGAGCTGCACTCCTACGACGCCCAGTACGGCACGGTGAACTGGCGCGAGGGGGTCGAGGACATCCTGGCCAAGGACCTCGCCGAGCAGCTGAACCGGCCGGAGCCCGCGGTCTGGGTCGCGGAGCTGTACGGCCGCCCGCTCGGCATGGTGAACGTCCAGCACCCCGGCGAGACCGGCTGGATCAGCGACCGCGTGGCCGCGACCCGCGTCGGTTACCTCTCCTCGCTGGCCGTCGCGGAGGCCGCGCGGTCCTCCGGCGTCGGCACCGCGCTGGCCGCCCACGCCCACCAGGTGCTGGACGAGGAGGGCGCCGACGTCGTCCTCCTGCACCACGCGGCGGCGAACCCGCTTTCGACGCCGTTCTGGTACGCGCAGGGCTACCGCCCGCTCTGGACGTACTGGCAGCGTCGACCAGCCGTTCGGTGAACGACTGGCGGATCCCCGCGGACGCCCGCGCTTTGTAGGCTGGCCACCAGGATGAGGGAGTGGGAGCCGAAGTGACCGATCAGCGGGATTCCGCGCCCAGAGCGCCCGAAGGCGTCGACACGGAGAAGCCGTCGGCGGCCCGGATCTACGACTGGTACCTCGGCGGTACCCAGAACTGGGCCGTGGACCGCGAGTTCGGCCGGCGCATGGAGCAGCAGTGGCCGCTCGTGCGCCCCGGGTCGAAGCAGAACCGCGAGTTCATGAACCGCGCGGTGCGGGCGGCGCTGCGGGCCGGGATCCGGCAGTTCGTCGATCTCGGCTCCGGGGTCCCGACGGCCGGCAACGTGCACGAGGTCGTCGAGGCGGAGCTGCCCGACGAGCACGACGCGACGGTCGTCTACGTCGACTACGAGCCGGTCGCCGTCGCGCACGCGACGCTGATCCTCGAAGAGGAGGCGGCGACCGACTGGGCCGGCATCGTCCAGGCGGACATGCGGGACGCGAAGGCCGTCCTGCGCGCCGCGGAGACGAAGCGGCTCATCGACTTCTCCAAGCCGGTCTGCCTGATCATGGCGGCGGTGCTGCACTTCGTCGGGCCGGACGACGACCCGCACGGCCTGCTGGCGGACTACCGGGACGCGCTCGCGCCGGGCAGCTGGCTGGCGCTTTCGCAGATGAGCGAGGGTGACGGGAGCGGCGAGTACCTGGCGGGCCTGCGCTGGTTCGTCGAGCAGTACCGGAAGACGAGCAACCCGGTCTGGCTGCGCGACCGCGAGGAGATCGAGCCGCTGTTCGGCGACTGGCCGCTGCTCGAGCCGGGCATCGTGCACCTGCCGGACTGGCGGCCCGACCGGAAGCTGAACGCGCTCGAGGCGGAAGCGCGGCCGTACGCGTGGTGCGGCATCGCGGAGAAGCCCGGCGGATGAGCGAAACCGCGCCGATCGCCCCCGCCGGGGTGGACACCGACAAGCCGTCCGCGGCCCGGGTGTACGACTGGTACCTCGGCGGGAACCACCACTGGGCGGTGGACCGCGAGTTCGGCCGCCGCGTCGAGAAGGTGTGGCCGCTGATCCGGCCGATCTCCCGGCAGAACCGGGCGTTCATGAACCGCGTCGTCGCGGCCGCGATGGACGCCGGCGTCCGCCAGTTCGTCGACCTCGGCTCCGGGGTGCCGACGGCGGGGAACGTGCACGAGATCGTCCGCGACCTGCTGCCGCCCGGCGAGCGGGCGTCGGTCGTCTATGTCGACTACGAGCCGGTGGCGGCCGCGCATTCGCGGCTGATCCTGGAGCGCGAGGGCGCGTCGGACTGGGCGGGGCTCGTCGAGCGGGACATCCGGCGGCCGAAGGAGATCTTCGCCGACCCGACAACGTCGTCATTGATCGACTGGGCGCGGCCGGTGTGCCTGCTGATGATCACGGTGATGCACTTCGTCGGCCCGTCCGACGACCCCGCGGGGCTGATGGCGGAGTACCGCGCGAAGCTGGCGCCGGGCAGCTGGCTGGCGCTGACGCACGGCACCTGCCGCGACGACGCGCCGCCGGACCGCGCGGCCGAGGTGCACCGGTTCATCGACGCCTACCGCGACACGTCGAACCCGGCGTGGCTGCGCTCGGCCGACGAGCTGCTGCCCTGGTTCGGCGGCTGGCCGCTGCTGCCGCCGGGGATGACGTCGTTGCCGGACTGGCGCCCCGACGAGCGTCCGACGGTCCTGGACTTCGAAACCCGGCCGTTCGCGTGGTGCGCCGTCGCACGCCGCCCAGCCCGCTGAACTGCGCTTTCCCTGATCGCTGTGGGCGAACGCACCATCGGAAACAAACATACCCATCGGAGAGTTGAGCTAGGCAGACTCAACTACCCGAGGAGTGCACATGACCGACACCCGCCTCCTGCCCGTGCTCCCGCTCGATGACGACGTCGTGCTGCCGGGCATGGTCGTCCCGCTCGACCTCACCGACACCGAGACGCGGGCCGCGGTGGAGTCCGCCCAGGCCAAGACGCCGAGCCAGGCGTCGTTCCCCGGCATCCGGTCCACCGGCACCGCCAAGGCCGAGGTCCTGATCGTGCCGCGTGTCCACGGTGAGTACGCCGGGTACGGCACCGTCGCGACCGTCGAGCGCATCGGGCGGGTGCCCGGCGGCAAGGCCGCCGTCCTGCTGCGCGGCACGAGCCGCGCGCTCGTCGGCCGGATCGCCGACGGACCCGGCGCCGCCCGCTGGGTGCACGCCGAGGACGCCCCCGAGACCACCGACGACCGCACCGCGCCCCTCGCGGCCGAGTACAAGGCCGTCGTCATCTCGATCCTGCAGCAGCGGGGCGGCTGGCAGCTGATGGACGCCGTCCAGCAGGTCGAAGACCCGTCCGCGGTCGCCGACCTGTCCGGCAACGCGCCGTACCTCGACACCGACCAGAAGGTCGAGCTGCTCACCACGCTGGACGTCACCACGCGCCTGGAGAAGGCGCTCGAGTGGAGCAAGGAACACCTGGCCGAGCTGGAAGTCACCGAGACGATCCGCAAGGACGTCTCCGAAGGCATGGAGAAGCAGCAGAAGGAGTTCCTGCTGCGCCGCCAGCTCGAGGCGATCCGCAAGGAGCTGGGCGAGCTCGACGGCTCCACCGACGACACGGACTACCGCGCCCGCGTCGAAGGCGCCGAGCTGCCCGACGCCGTGAAGAAGGCCGCGCTGGCCGAGGTGGACAAGCTGGACCGGACGTCCGAGCAGTCCCCCGAGGGCGGCTGGATCCGCACTTGGCTGGACACCGTCCTGGAGCTGCCCTGGAACGAGCGCACCGAGGACGTCTACGACATCGCCGCGGCGCGGGCCGTGCTCGACGCCGACCACGCCGGCCTCGACGACGTCAAGGAACGCATCATCGAGTACTTGGCCGTGCGCAAGCGTCGGGCCGAATCGGGTCTCGGCCCGGTCGGTGGACGGCGTTCGGGCGCGGTGCTCGCCCTCGCGGGCCCTCCCGGGGTCGGCAAGACGTCGCTGGGTGAGTCCGTCGCGAAGGCCATGGGCCGCAAGTTCGTCCGGGTCGCACTGGGCGGCATCCGTGACGAGGCGGAGATCCGCGGTCACCGCCGCACCTACGTCGGCGCGCTGCCCGGCCGGATCGTCCGCGCCATCAAGGAAGCCGGGTCGATGAACCCGGTCGTGCTGCTCGACGAGATCGACAAGGTCGGCGCCGACTACCGCGGCGACCCGACGGCGGCGCTGCTCGAAGTGCTGGACCCGGAGCAGAACCACACGTTCCGCGACCACTACCTCGAGGTCGAGCTGGACCTGTCCGACGTCGTGTTCCTGGCGACGGCCAACGCGCTCGAGACCATCCCCGGCCCGCTGCTGGACCGCATGGAGCTCGTCACGCTGGACGGCTACACCGAGCACGAGAAGGTCACCATCGCCCGCGACCACCTGCTCCCCCGGGAGCTGGAGCGCGCCGGGCTGGGCGTCGCCGACGTGAGCCTGACTGACGCCGCCTTCAGCCGGATCGCCGCCGAGTACACCCGCGAGGCGGGCGTGCGCGACGCGAACCGCACGATCGCGAAGGTGCTGCGGAAGATCGCGACCAAGGTGGCGCTGGACGAGGTGGCCCTGCCGCTCACGGTGGACTCCCCGGACCTGGAGACCTACCTGGGCCGGCCGCGGCACCTGCCGGAGTCGTCGCTGCCCGCGTCGACCCAGCGGACCGCGACCCCGGGTGTGGCGACGGGCCTCGCGGTGACCGGCGCCGGCGGTGACGTCCTCTACATCGAGGCGTCGCTGGCGGACAAGGAGTCCGGCGCGTCCGGGCTGCAGCTGACCGGTCAGCTCGGTGACGTCATGAAGGAGTCCGTCCAGATCGCGCTGTCCTACCTGCGCTCGCACGGCGCGGAGCTGGAGCTGCCGGTGGGCGACCTGCGCGAGCGGGGCATCCACGTGCACGTCCCGGCGGGCGCGGTCCCGAAGGACGGGCCGTCGGCGGGCGTCACGATGACGACGGCGCTGGCGTCGCTGCTCTCGGGCCGCGTGGTCCGGGCGGACGTCGCGATGACCGGCGAGGTGTCCCTGACCGGACGCGTCCTGCCGATCGGCGGTGTCAAGCAGAAGCTGCTGGCGGCCCACCGGGCCGGGATGAAGACGGTGATCATCCCGCAGCGCAACGAGCCGGACCTCGACGACGTCCCGGCCGAGGTGCTGTCCCAGCTGGACGTCCACGCGGTGGCCAACGTCCGCGAGGTCCTCGACCTCGCCCTGACCCCGGCTTCGACGCCGGTTTCCCAGGCGGCGTAACCCCGAGCGCCGCCGCCCCCGGACGGCCGGTTTCCCCTCCCCCAGGGAAACCGGCCGTTCTTCCGTTCCGGGGTCAGAGCCGCCGCGCGGCGACGAGGTACCCGGTGCCGAGGCGGCCCGCGGCGCCACGGGCCACGGTGGACTCCGGCCGCGCGCGCCACCGCCGGTCCCAGCGCCGGACGACGCGGTCGAGCGGCGGCACCAGCGCGGTGACGTCGTAGAACAGCGTGTCCTCCGGTTGCAGGCCCGCCTGCCACAGTTCGTGGTGCAGCCGCCGGGTCGGCAGCGCCTGGATTCCGGTGCGGCGCGCGCCGTGTTTTTGCGGGACTCTCAGCGCGTGCTCGAGGCCGCCGAGAACGCGGCGCGCCGGCCAGTACAGGCCCCATTCGAACAGCCGGTAGGGGCTGCGCGGGTTGAGCATCGTGACGACCACGAGCCCACCGGGCCGCACCACCCGCGCGATTTCCGTCAACGCCGTGCCGATGTCGACGTACTCGAGCACGCCCATCGCGAGCGCGATGTCGAAAACGCCGTCGGGGAACGGCATTTCTTCGATGTCCCCGACGGCAAAACCGGCCGCTTCCCGCACGCGCCGGCGGCCGGCGTCGACCATCGCGGCGGACCGGTCGCACCCGGTGACGGCGAAGTCCCCGGGCCGGTCGTCGACCAGGTGCCGCACCATCATCCCGGGCCCGCAGCCGACGTCGAGCAGCTTCCCGCCGGCGCAGCGCCGCAGCACCTGGTCGACGGCGTGCATGCGGGAGTGGTGATATCGGGCGGTGGGCCCCCATCCGGAGTAGGAATCGGCGTAGTCGGCGACGAGCTGGGCGTCGGCGTACTGGACCTGCACGAGCTGTTCACGCACCGGACGTTCGAGTGTGCCGGGAACGGGCATGTTCGCCTCCATCGATCGGACCTCTGCCACCCAGCTGGGTCGAGCGGGCCGAGAAAGCCGTTACGGATTCCCGGACGATTTCGAAAGTGGGTCCGTACCTACGAATGAATCTTCCACCGTTTCGCCGCAGAATTGCCGCCGAATCGCGGCTTTAATCGACACCGGGCATTTATTGGACAATTCGAACATCTGGCTGTACAGCGGGGAAACCACCGGCAAACATTCGCGTCCTGTATACAAGGAAACGGCCCCGCGACCGGAGTAACGGTCGCGGGGCCGCGCCCACTGTGGGTGGCGGGTGAGGGATTCGAACCCCCGTAGGCGTAAGCCAACTGGTTTACAGCCAGTCCCCTTTGGCCACTCGGGTAACCCGCCCAGGCCGGTCGTACCGGCCGGGGAGAAGCTTACCCAACGCCTCTCGGCGGGGGTCAACCGGGATGCCCGTCCCGTGGTGGGGGCTAGGCTGGGTGCCCCTGACAAGCGAGTACGAGGTGTGAGGACACGTGGCGGATCCCTCTTTCGACGTCGTGAGCAAGGTCGACCGCCAGGAGGTGGACAACGCGCTGAACCAGGCGAGCAAGGAGCTGGGCACGCGGTTCGACTTCCGCGGCACGGGCACGACGATCAACTGGTCGGGCGAGGAGGCGATCGCGATCGAGTCCGAGACCGAGGAGCGCGCCCTGGCCGCGGTCGAGGTCTTCAAGGAGAAGCTGATCAAGCGCAGCATCTCCCTGAAGGCGTTCGAAGCGGACGAGCCGGCCCTCTCGGGCAAGATCTACAAGATCGGCGGCAAGATCCTGCAGGGCATCGCGTCGGACAAGGCGAAGCAGATCGCCAAGTTCATCCGCGACGAGGGGCCGAAGGGTGTGCAGGCCCAGATCCAGGGTGACCAGCTGCGGGTGTCGGGCAAGAAGAAGGACCAGCTGCAGGACGTGATCGCCTTGCTGAAGGGCAAGGACTTCGAGATCGCCCTGCAGTTCACCAACTACCGGTGACCCCCCTGCGGGCACCCGGCCCCGGGTGCCCGCAGGCGTGACGCGCGTCATCACCACGGGCTCCGGGCGGCGCCTCCCTCCGGGGCGAACGCCTCGAACGGCCACGAGGCCGTCCCCTCGGCCACGAGCGCTCCGCTGGGCAGAAGCGCGAACTTCGGGACCTCACGCACGGTCGCGATGTGGAACTCCCACGCGGTCCAGGCCGTCTTGCGGTAGTTCTCGCTCACCACCGCGACGAACGCCGAGGCGGTCAGCAACCGGCTGCGGACCGACTCGAGCCTGGTGAGTCCCGACTCCGCCCAGTCGAGATCGTCGACGTAGACGTCGGCAAACCCGAGCCGGTCACGCAGCCGGCCCAGCGCTTCCAGCGTGTTGTCCGCCCGCGAGTAGCTGACGAAGACGCTCATCCGGTACCGGCATTCGCGACGTCGAGCAGGTTGAGCGAGTAGGCCACCATGGCCACGCCCACCAGGACGATCAGCAGCAAGTAATAGATCATCGACGCGTTGAACGCCGCCGTCCGCCAGTTCACCGCCGCCACCTCTTGTGTGTGCTGGTAGCCACCGGCGCAGCGTGAGCCGCGCCGGAGCCAGATCTCTTTCATCAACAGCCTGAGCCGGCGCTGATAGTAGAAGCTGAACGCGTCGGCGATCCAGAAAGCGACGATGATCAAGAACGCGGCCACGAAGACGGCCGGGTTCAGCTTCTTGTCACTGAACGTCGCCACCAGCACACCCGCCGGTACCAGAACAGTGGCGCACAGCTTCTTCAGCTCGAAACACGAGTCCGCGGCCTTCAGGGTCGCGGCGTGAAGCTGGTCCAACTGCTCCTTGTCCAGGGAATCCGCTGACGGTTCGCCGGAAACGGATCGCTCCGCCGGCGGGGTTTCGCCAAGGTTCGGGCTCCCTGGTGGTGTTTTCCGGAACTCCCGCGCGACCCAGGCCGACAAACCCAGCACCGCGATCACGGTCGTCGCCCGTCCGGCCCGGTTTGCCACCCCGACAGTCTGCCGCAAGCCACCGGCGCGGAAATGGACAATTCCGGTCCAAAAATGCCCCCGGATCAGGACGGCGTCAGCGTCCAGCTCGCTTCATAACCATCCACCCGCACAAAAGCCGGCCCCCGGAGATCGCGCTCCACCTGGACGTCACCGATCTGGTTCAACAGCAGATCCCGCTTCTCCGGCGACATCATCCACAGCGCGATGTTCCCCCGAGTCTTCGCCGTCAGCTGCACGCGGCTCACCCCCTCCGGCAGACGGAGCACCGCGTCACCCTTTCCGGACGAAGCCGCTCCCGCCGCCGCAGTAGGCAGGCTTCGCTGGTCCGCGATCGTCGCCGTCCAGGCTGCGTTCGCGTGGATCGTCACCCTCTTCACCGGCTGGTCCGGGTACGTGTTCAGCCACGTCGTCCCCTTGTACGCGCCGATCGCGTTGACCAGGCCGTGCTCGCCGCCGTCGGTGTCGATGATCACGTTGCTCGTGCACTTCGGGCAGTCGAACGTGAAGAACCCCAGCTGGTCCGCCGGCCACGTGGTCGCGAACTCGCCGCTCCCCTTGCCCGTGTGCGTCTCCGTCGGCACTTCGCGCGGCGCCGGGGGCGCGGTCGACGACGGCGTCTGGGCCGCCGCGCCGGAAGCGGCGACGATCTCGCCGTAGCCGCCGATGCCGGATGCGCACCCGGACGTCAGCACCACCGCCGCTGCCAGGACGCAGGACAGCCGAACTCTCATCGTTCCCCCTCAAGACCCTCAGGTGATCTTTCGACGCACTTTGCCCGGGCGTTACTGTCGCCGAGGGTGATGGATCACCCATTCGCGGTCGGCAAACCCCTCGAACGCGCGAATGCGCCGTGTGACTGTCCACGGTGGACCCCGCACGCGTGTTGTAATCGCGCGGTCACCGCGTGGAGAGGGTCAAGGATGCGCCGCTTGCTCGTCTTCGTGCTGCCAGTCGTCCTCGCCGCCACCCTGCTGACGCCCGCGAGCGCCGCCGAGCGCCAGCAGCTCGTGCCGGGCTACGGCTCCTACGCGCGGCTGATCCGGCTCGAGCACTCCATCATCGGGCGCGGCCGCATCATCGCGACGCTGACCAGCGAAGACGCCGGCGGCAAGTTCACGCCGGTGATGGAGAGCACCGACGAGGGCGAGTCGTTCCACAAGATCGGCGAGATCCACGACCCCGACGGCCGGTACGGCATGTGCTGCGGCACCGTCTACGAACTGCCGCAGCGGGTCGGGAAGCTGCGGGCCGGCACGCTGCTGTGGGCCGCGTCCTACCGGCAGGACGCCGGGGCGCAGCGGCGTGTCGGGATCCGCGTCTGGGCCAGCAAGGACGGCGGCCGCTCGTGGCTGTTCCTGTCCGAGGCCGCGCGGTCGCACAACATCGACGGCATCTGGGAGCCCGAGTTCACCGTCGACGCCGGCGGCACGCTCTGGCTGCACTACGCCGACGAGACGCAGGCGCCGAAGTACGCGCAGGTGCTCAACCGCGTCGCCTCGACCGACGGCGTGACCTGGGGCACCAAGCAGCTCACCCTGGCCATCCCGCCGGACCGCGTCCGGCCGGGCATGCCGATCATCCGGCGGCTGCCCGACGGCCGGTATTACTTCGCCTACGAGATCTGCAACTTCCGCGACCGCTACTGCGACCCGTACTTCAAGATCTCGCCCGACGGCGCCAACTGGGGCAGCCCGACCGACCCCGGCACCCGCGTGAACACCGCGAACGGCAACTACTTCCAGCATGCTCAGACGATCACGCTGTTCCCCGGCGGCCCGAACGGCGTCCGGATCGTCATGGTCGGGCAGATCTACACCAATGCCAAGGGCGCGCCACAGCCCGGCAACGGCCAGGTGCTGCTGGCCAACGACAACTTCGGCAGCGGTAACTGGTACGAGCTGCCCGCCCCCGTGCACATCACCGGCATCTACAACAACTTCTGCCCCAACTACTCCTCGACGCTCCTGCCGGTCGACGACGGCAAGAACGTCCTGGAGGTCGCCACCGAGTACAACCTCGGCTGCAAGGCCTACTTCGGCAAGGGACCGGCCTTCTAGCGCTTCCCGATCGAGCCTTCCAGACTCCCCCGTAGGGTGGGTCCCGGCCGAGAACCGACCAAGGGAGGCAGCTCATGAAGGGCATCGTGCTGGCCGGAGGCAGCGGGACGCGCCTGCACCCGATCACCCAGGCGGTGTCGAAGCAGCTGCTGCCGGTGTACGACAAGCCGATGGTCTACTACCCGATCTCGGTGCTGATGCTGGCCGGGATCCGGGAGATCCTGATCATCTCCACCCCCGCCGACCTGCCGAACTTCCGCAAGCTGCTCGGCAACGGCGACCAGTTCGGCCTCTCGTTCACCTACGCCGAGCAGCCGAGCCCGAACGGCCTGGCCGAGGCCTTCGTGATCGGCGCGGACTTCATCGGCGACGACGACGTGGCGCTGGTGCTCGGCGACAACATCTTCTACGGCCAGGGCTTCTCGACCCGTCTCCAGGACGCGGTGCGCGAGCTCGACGGCTGTGTCCTGTTCGGCTACCCGGTGAAGGACCCCGAGCGCTACGGCGTCGGCGAGGTCGGCGCCGACGGCAAGCTGATCTCGATCGAGGAGAAGCCCGAGAAGCCGCGCTCGAACAAGGCGATCACCGGGCTGTACTTCTACGACAACGAGGTGGTCGAGATCGCGCGCTCGCTGAAGCCCTCGGCGCGCGGCGAGCTGGAGATCACCGACGTCAACCTCGCGTACGTGCACAAGGACCGCGCGACGCTGGTGGAGCTCAGCCGCGGCTTCGCCTGGCTGGACACCGGCACGCACGACTCGCTGCTGGAGGCCGGGCAGTTCGTGCAGGTGCTGGAGCACCGGACGGGTGTCCGCATCGCGTGCCTCGAGGAGATCGCGCTGCGGATGGGCTTCATCGACGCCGACGAGTGCTACGCGCTGGGCATGAAGCTGGCGAAGTCCGGCTACGGCGACTATGTGAAGGCTGTCGCGGTGGCGGCGGGGGCTTCGGCCTAACTCGGGCTTCACCCGACCGGGTACCAACGACGCCACTTTCCCTGAGAAAGATGCGCTGTTTCACGCGGGCTTCACGCGGTTGGCGTGCTCAGAGGCCGCCGGGGGCGCGGCGCGCCATCTCCTCGAGCCGCGCGATGCGATCGGCGATCGGCGGGTGGGTCGAGAACAGCTTGCTCAGCCCCTCTCCCGGCCGGAACGGGTTCGCGATCATCAAATGGGACTGTGACACCAGCTGCGGCTCAGCCACCAGCGGCCGCGCCCGTGTGCCGGCCTCCAGCTTTCGCAGCGCCGACGCCAGGCCCAGCGGATCACCGGTCAGCTCCGCGCCGGACGCGTCCGCCTGGTATTCGCGGGACCGGCTCACGCCCATCCGGATGACCGCCGCCGCGATCGGGCCGATGAAGATCAACAGCAGGCTGACCAGGGGGTTTCCGTCGCGGTTGTTGCCGCCGAAGAACAGGGCGATGTTCGCCAGCACGCTGATCACGCTGGCCAGCGCGCCCGCGACGCACGAGATCAGGATGTCGCGGTTGTACACGTGGGACAGCTCGTGGCCGAGCACCGCGCGCAGCTCGCGCTCGTTCAGCAGGTCGAGGATGCCGGTCGTGCAGCAGACCGCCGCGTGGCGGGGGCTGCGGCCGGTCGCGAAGGCGTTCGGCGCGCTCGTCGGGCTCAGGTACAGCTGGGGCATCGGCTGGCGGGCGACGTGGGCGAGCTCGCGCACGATCCGGTACATCGTGGGCTGCTCGACCTCGGACACCGGCCGGGCGTGCATCGCGCGCAGCGCCAGCTTCTCCGAGTTGAAGTAGGCGAACGCGTTCATCCCGAGGGCGACGAGCAGGCCGATGACCAGGGCGCCACGGCCGAACAGCCCGCTGATCGCGACGATGATCGCCGACAGCAGGCCGAGCAGCAACGCCGTCTTCAACCCGTTCTGGTGCCCGTGCACGCGCGCTCGCCTCCGTCCGCTCTGTTCCCCGGGGTTACCCAAGGGAAACAACGCGATCGGGGGACGCGAAGTTCCTTCACGTGATCGTCCGGCGGGTTACGCTCGGACCGCGAGTTGATCACGAGCGGAGGCGCCGATGCGAGGTCGCCAGATACGCCGGCGGACCCTGTTCGCCCTGGTCACGGCGGGTGCCGGCGCCCTGGCTCTGCCCGGGTCCGCGTGGGCGGAGGACGTCCGCTCGGTCGAGGTCGGCGGGGCCCCGGCCGGGGTCGCGGTGAATCCGGTCACCGGGCTCGCGTACGTCGCGGATCCCGGCTCCGGGACGGTCTCGGTGGTCGACCCGCAGAGCGCGTCGGTCGTCGCCGAGGTGCACGTCGGCGGGGCGCCGGCCGACGTCGCCGTCGACCCGAAGGCCGGCCGGATCTACGTCGCGAACCCGCCGGCCGGCACCGTCGTCGTACTGGACGGGCGGACCCACGACCTGGTGAGCGTCATCGGCGCGGGCGCCGGCGCGTCCGCGCTGGCCGTGGACGAACAGGCCAACCGCGTCTACGCGGCCAGCGGCGGCACCGGCACGCTCGCCGTGCTCGACGGCGTGAGCTGCACCCTCGCGGCGCTCGTCCCGGGCCCGAAGCCGAGCCTCGCCGGGATCGCGGTCGACCCCGGCCGCAAGCTCGCCTACTGCGCCAGCACCGGCACGGACTCGGTCGAGGTGTTCTCGATCGACAGCGGGAAGTTCGTCGGGAGCGTGAAGGTCGGCGCGCGGCCGACCGCCGTCGCG
This sequence comes from Amycolatopsis sp. NPDC104587, assembly GCF_055583645.1. Classification (NCBI taxonomy): domain Bacteria; kingdom Bacillati; phylum Actinomycetota; class Actinomycetes; order Pseudonocardiales; family Pseudonocardiaceae; genus Amycolatopsis; species Amycolatopsis sp. NPDC104587. Next base: position 138,522 of record NZ_JBVJNO010000006.1, on the reverse strand, counting down.
GTGCACGCCGCGAGCGGCACGGTGTACGTGGCCAACTCCGGCATCCACCACATGTCCATTGTGGACGCCGCGACGCGCACCGAGCGCAAGACCGTGTTGCTGCGCAGTGAATCCTCCGCGCTGGCCGTGCACCAGGGCACGAACACGGTGTACACCAACGGCGGGCAGAACGGCCTGAGCCGGATCGACGGAACGGGCGGCACGCTCACCGGCGAGCTGTCGCTGGGCGTCAACCCCGGCGACGTCGCGGTCGACCAGCGGACGCGCACGGTGTTCGTCACCGATCCCTTGCACGGCAGGGTTTCCGTGATCCGCGATTTTTGACCCGGCAGCTGGCGTAACTCCAGGTATACGGTCGGAGACTATGAAACTCGGACTGCAGATCCCCGACTTCACCTGGCCGAACGGGGCGTCCGCGCTGGGCGCCGACCTCGCCTCCGTCGTCCGCACCGCCGACCAGGCGGGCTTCGACTCCATCGCCGTCATGGACCACTTCTTCCAGATCGCCGGGGTCGGTCCCGTCGAGAACGACATGCTCGAGGCGTACACCGCCCTGGGCTTCATCGCGGCGCACACCGAACGCGCCAAGCTGCTGACCGTCGTCACCGGCGTGCTCTACCGGCACCCGGGCGTGCTGGCCAAGGCGATCACGACGCTCGACGTGCTCTCCGGCGGCCGCGCGATCCTCGGCATCGGCGCGGGCTGGAACGAGGAGGAGTCCCGCGGGCTCGGCTTCCCGTTCCCGCCGGTCGCGGAGCGGTTCGAGCTGCTGGAGGAGAACCTCCAGTACGTGCTGCAGATGTGGGCCGACGGCGACGGGCCGTTCAAGAGCAAGCACTTCGACGCTTCCCGCCTGCTCAACGTGCCGCAGGCGCTGTCGAAGCCCCGCCCGCCGATCATGATCGGCGGCGGCGGCGAGAAGAAGACGCTGCGGCTGGTCGCGAAGTACGCCGACCAGTGCAACCTCTTCAACAGCCCGGAGCTGGAGCACAAGCTCGACGTCCTGAAGCGGCACTGCGACACCGAGGGCCGCGACTACGACACGATCACCAAGACGGTTTACCACGTCCTCGACATCGGCGAAGACGGCTCGAAGACGGGCCCGCTGCTGGCGGAGCTGGAGCGGCTGAACGGGCTCGGCATCGACGTAGCCCTGGGCGCGGTCCCCCACGTGCACAAGACCGCGGTGCTGGAGAAGTTCGGCACTGATGTGATTCCGGCCGCCGAGAAGATCGGCTGAGCAAGTCGCGATCGGCAAGATGCCGTGGAGGCCTCCTCGCCCGAGGCCTCCACGGGCGTCAGCCGTCCTTGGCGACGCGGCGGGTGAGCGCCGCGACGCCGATGCCGACCACGGCCAGCACGACTCCCGTCACCACCCAGCCCACCAGGGCCAGGACCACCCCGGTCACCGCGAACAGGGCGAACTCCACCAGGAAGCGGGCCGGTTCCCCCAGCCGCCGGCGCGCCCTCGGCGCGACGAACAGGCCCCAGATCGCCGCTGCCGCGACCGGTAGCAGGACCGCGTCGACGATCGCCAGGGCCACTCCGGCGCCGAGCTGGGTGCCAGCCAGGGCGAGGCCGCCCAGGAGGGCCAGCTCCGTCAGGAAGCGGACCGTCAGCACCACGCCCGCGACCCCGCTCAGCCGGGGACCCGTCTCCGAACTCATCCGGCCAGCCTAGGACCCGTCAGGCCGTGACCACGGGCCGACTCTGCGCTCGGCGAACACCGGAGCTGGCGGGGTCAGGCGGAAACGGCGACGGCCTTGTCGCGGAGCTCGGCCAGCACGCCGGCTCGGTCCGGGAGGAGCAACATCTCCGCTCGCGCGGGTGTCCTTCGACAGAAAGATGTCGCCTGCATCACCCTCCCCAGTGACCGAACGCCTCCAGGTCGTGACGCGGCCGGCCCAAGATCCGCGTCCACAGTGGACGTTACGGATACACTCACGCACGCCGGGTGATTTTCACCACAGTTAGGCCATTCAGGTTGCGGTTCCGAATCGGTCCACCAGGCCGCCACGCGTCGCTGTAACGACGGTCCGCCCCTGCTCGACGTGTTTAACGCATATCGCGACCGCGAGCCAAGGAGCCTGGTAGATGACCACATGTCGACTCTGCGGTTCGACAAACACGGCCAGTGTCGTGGACCTCGGCGCGACTCCCCCGTGTGAGCGATTTCTGACCGCCGAGCAGCTCGACGAGCCGGAAGCCACCTTCCCGCTGCACCTCATCGTGTGCACCGAGTGCTGGCTGGCGCAGATCCCGCCGCTGATCGACCCGGATGACACCTTCACCGAGTACGCGTACTTCTCCTCCTTCTCGACGTCGTGGGTGGAGCACGCGAAGCGGTTCGTCGACGGTTCCGTCGAGCGGCTGGGCCTGGACGAAAAGTCCTTCGTCGTCGAGGTCGCCAGCAACGACGGTTACCTGCTCAAGCACGTCGTCGGGCACGGGATCCGGTGTCTGGGTGTCGAACCTTCGGTGAACGTCGGGCAGGCGGCGCGGGACGCCGGCGTGCCCACTCTCACGGCCTTCCTCTCCGAGGAAACCGGCCGCCAGGTGCGCGACGAGCACGGCCCGGCCGACCTCGTCGCCGCCAACAACGTCTACGCGCACATCCCCGACGTCCTCGGCTTCACCAAGGGCCTGCGCGCCCTGGTCGCGGACGACGGCTGGGTCTCCATCGAGGTCCAGCACCTGCTCACGCTGATCGAAAAGAACCAGTACGACACGATCTACCACGAGCACTTTCAGTACTACACGGTCGAATCCGCCCGGCGCGCCCTCGCGACCGGCGGCCTGACCGTGGTCGACGTCGAACTCGTGCCGACGCACGGTGGGTCGATCCGGCTCTGGGCGCGTCCCGACGGGGTCGCGGGCGAGCCCAGCGAGCGGATGACCGACGTCCTGGAGCGCGAAAAGGCCGCCGGGCTGCACGAGCTGTCCGGGTACACCGAGTTCGCCGAGCGCGTCACGCGCGTGCGGCTGGACCTGCTGAAGTTCCTCATCGAGGCGCGCAACGACGGGAAGACCGTCGTCGGTTACGGCGCCCCGGGCAAGGGCAACACCCTGCTGAACCACTGCGGCATCCGGACGGACCTGCTGCAGTACACGGTCGATCGCAACCCGTACAAGCACGGGCGGTTCACCCCGGGCACGCGCATTCCCGTGCTGCCCCCGGAGCGGATCGAAGCCGACCGGCCCGACTACGTGCTCGTCCTCCCGTGGAACCTCCGGGAGGAACTGACCGAACAGCTGTCGTTCGTGGGTGCCTGGGGCGGAAAGCTCGTGTTCCCCATTCCCCGCCTGGAAATCGTCGAGGTGCAGTGAAGTGAAGGTCGTCCTCTTCTGCGGTGGTTACGGGATGCGGATGCGCAACGGCGCGGCCGACGACGTCCCGAAGCCGATGGCGATGGTCGGTCCGAGACCGCTCATCTGGCACGTCATGCGGTACTACGCGCATTTCGGCCACACCGAGTTCATCCTGTGCCTCGGCTACGGCGCGGCGCACATCAAGAACTTCTTCCTGAACTACCAGGAAACCATTTCCAACGACTTCATCCTCCGCGACGGCAAGGCGGAGCTGCTGTCGACCGACATCGCGGACTGGACGATCACCTTCGTGCAGACCGGGATCGAGTCGCCGATCGGTGAGCGCCTGCGCCGCGTCCGCGACTACCTCGACGGCGACGAGATGTTCCTCGCGAACTACGCCGACGTCCTTTCCGACGCGCCGCTGCCGGACATGATCGAGCGCTTCGAGAACACCGACGCGGGCGCGTCGATGATGGTCGTGCCGCCGCAGTCGTCGTTCCACTGCGTGGAAATGGACGAAGGCGGCATGGTCGGCGCGATCACCGCGGTCAGCGAAATGCCGCTGTGGGAAAACGGCGGGTACTTCGTGCTCCGGCAGGAAGTGTTCGACCACATCCCGGAGAACGGCGACCTGGTCGCCGACGGCTGCGGTGAGCTGGCCAAGCGCGGTCGTCTCCTCGCCTACCCGTACCGCGGGTTCTGGAAGCCGACCGACACCGTCAAGGAACGCGCCGCGCTCGACGACGCGTACACGCACGGCAAGAAGCCCTGGGCGCTCTGGGAGCGGCCCGTCGCGAGCACCGCGTGATCGGGCTCCGGCCGGGACAGCTCGGCGGGGTCGTCGCCCTCGGCGCGCACTGCGACGACGTCGCGATCGGCGCCGGCGGCACCCTGCTGACGCTCTGCGCCGCGCGTCCCGGGCTCAAGGTCGACGCTCTTGTCCTCTCCGGCGGCGGCACGCACCGCGAGGACGAGGAGCGGGCCGCGCTCGCGGCGTTCTGCCCGGGCGCGCGGCTCGACGTCACGGTGCTGAAGCTGCCGGACGGCCGGTTCCCGGCGCACTGGGAAGAGGCCAAGAACGCCCTGGAGGAGCTGCGGCGGCGGACCGAGCCGGACCTCATCCTGGCGCCGCGCACCGATGACGCCCACCAGGACCACCGCGGGCTGGCCAAGCTGGTGCCGACCGCGTTCCGCGACCACCTCGCGCTCGGCTACGAGATCGTCAAGTGGGACGGCGACCTCGGCGCGCCGTCGGTCTACCAGCCCCTGGACGAAGACGTCGCCGAGGAGAAGGTCCGGCTGCTGCAGACGCACTACGCGTCCCAGCGGCACCGGCCCTGGTACGACCGCGAGGCGTTCCTCGGGCTGGCCCGGATCCGCGGGATCGAAGCCGCCGCGAAGTACGCCGAAGCGTTTTTCGTCAAGAAACTCACTCTCGACCTGAAGGGCTGATCCGATGCGGGTGTTGCTGACGGGGCACAAGGGCTACTTGGGGACGGTGATGGCCCCGGTGCTCGCCGCCGCCGGTCACGAGGTCGTCGGCCTGGACTCCGGGCTGTTCGAAGAGTGCCTGCTCGGACCCGTCCCGGCCGACCCGGCCGGGCACGTCGTCGACCTGCGCGACGTCGAAGCGAAGCACGTCGAGGGCTTCGACGCCGTGATCCACCTGGCCGCGCTGTCGAACGACCCGCTCGGCTCGCTCGCGCCGGAACTGACCTACGACATCAACCACCACGCGTCGGTGAAGCTCGCGAAGCTGGCCAAGGAAGCCGGTGTGCAGCGGTACCTCTACGCGTCGACCTGCTCGGTCTACGGCGCCGGCGGCGACCTCCTGGTCGACGAGGACGCCCCGCTGAAGCCGGTGACGCCGTACGCCGAGTCGAAGGTGCGGGTCGAGGCCGACGTCCACGAGCTCGCCGACGACGACTTCACGCCGGTCTACATGCGCAACGCGACCGCGTTCGGCTACTCGCCCCGGCTGCGCGGCGACATCGTGCTGAACAACCTGACCGCGCACGCGCACCTGTCCGGCGAGGTGCTGGTGCTCTCCGACGGCACGCCGTGGCGGCCGCTCGTGCACGCCCAGGACATCGCCCGCGCGTTCACCGCCGCCCTGACCGCGCCGAAGGAGGCCGTGCACAACAAGGCCTTCAACATCGGCACCGAGGACAACAACGTCACCGTCGCCGAGATCGCGCAGGAGGTCGTCGAGGCCGTGCCGGGCTCGACGCTGAACATCACCGGCGAGGCCGGCGCCGACCCGCGCTCCTACCGCGTCGACTTCTCCCGCTTCCGCGCCGCCATCCCGGGCTTCGCCTGCGAGTGGTCGGTCAAGGACGGCGCCGTCGAGCTCATCGAGGCCTACCGCCGGTTCGGGCTCACCAAGGAGTCGTTCCAGCAGCTGTTCACCCGGCTCGCCTGGCTGAAGAGCGAGGGCGAAGCCGGCCGCGTCGACAACACCCTGCGGCGGCGTTACCAATCCGGCCAGAAGCAGGCCGACCCGCGAGCGGCACTTGACCGTTCCCACGAAGTCATTCGGCCGTAGCTGTGGTCGGATTGGTAACGAACGGCACAGTAGTGGCGGGCACGCGGCTGCGGACCGGGGCGGAACTGCACGCCCTGGTCGAGCGGCTGTACCCGATCTGCCGCAGCATCACCGGTGACGGCGTGCGGCAGACCCTGGACATCGTGGGTGAGCACATTTCGCTGGAGCGGCACGAGGTCCCGACCGGCACCCAGGTGCTGGACTGGACCATCCCGCAGGAGTGGAACATCCGCGACGCCTACGTCGCGGCGCCTTCGGGTGAGCGGGTAATCGACTTCCGGGAGTCGAACCTGCACGTCGTCGGGTACAGCGTCCCGGTGAACGAGCGGATGCCGCTCAGCGAGCTGCGGGAGCACCTGCACACGCTGCCGGACCAGCCGGCGTGGGTGCCCTACCGGACCAGCTACTACGCCCCGGCCTGGGGGTTCTGCCTCGCGCAGGAGAAGCTCGACGCGCTGCCCGACGGCGACTACGACGTCGTCATCGACTCAACCCTGGCCGACGGCTCGCTGACCTACGGCGAGCACGTCGTCCCCGGCCGCGTGTCCGACGAGGTCATCGTGTCGTGCCACGTCTGCCACCCGTCGCTGGCCAACGACAACCTCGCCGGCATCGCCGTCGCGATCTCGCTGGCCCAGCAGCTGGCCGAGACGCAGCCGCACTACACCTACCGGTTCCTGTTCATGCCGGGCACGATCGGCTCGATCACCTGGCTCGCGCGCAACGCCGAGCGCATCGAGAGGGTCAAGCACGGGCTCGTGCTGGCGTGCGCGGGTGACACGGGACCGTTGACCTACAAGAAGTCCCGCCGCGACGACGCCGAGATCGACCGCGTCGTGCAGCACGTGCTGAAGACCCGCGAACACCGCGTCATCGACTTTTCGCCGTACGGCTACGACGAGCGCCAGTTCTGCTCGCCGGGCTTCAACCTCGGAGTCGGGTCGCTGACGCGGACGCCGTACGCGGGCTACCCCGAGTACCACACCTCCGCCGACAACCCGGCCTTCGTTTCGCCGTCGGCCATGGAGGACACGCTCGGCGCCCTGACGGACGCGTTCGGCGTCCTGGACCGCAACCGCCGCTACGTCAACCTCAGCCCGTACGGCGAGCCGCAGCTCGGCAAGCGCGGGCTGTACGACTCGCTCGGCGGCCGCAGCGACGCCAAGCAGGCCCAGATGGCGATGCTGTGGGTGCTCAACCTCTCCGACGGCGAGCACTCCTTGCTGGACATCGCCGAGCGCGCCGGCCTGCCCTTCGACATCGTCGACGTCGCGGCGCGTGCCCTGCACGACGCCGGTCTGGTCAAGGAGTGAGCGGGATGACGACCGGTCAGCACCGCGCCGTCCGCCCGTCCCGCGGTCTCAAGGCGATGGCGGGACGGCTCTCCTGGGGCCTGGGCGACCAGGCCGTCTCCAGCCTGACCAACTTCGCCATCGGCATCTTCGTCGCGCGCGAGCTGGGTGTGACGGCGTTCGGCCTGTTCAGCCTCGCCTGGGTGACCTACGGCGTCCTGATCAACATCTCCCGCGGCCTGGCGACGGACCCGCTGATCGTGCGGTTCAGCGGGGTCGAGACCGGGCTCTGGCGCGCGGCCGTGGCCCGGGCGTCGGCGACCGGCCTGGTCATCGGCGTCGCCGCGGGGATCCTCAGCGTGCTCTTCGGCATCGCGGTCGGCGGCCAGCTCGGCTCCGCGTTCGTCGCCCTCGGGATCATCCTGCCGTTCCTGCTGCTGCAGGACACCTGGCGGTTCGCGTTCTTCGCCGCGGGCGAGGGCCAGAAGGCGTTCCTGAACGACGTCGTCTGGGCCGTCGCGATGATCCCCACGATGCTGCTGGCGAGCATGTACGCCAACGTCGTCACGTTCCTGCTCGCGTGGGGCGGCGGCGCGGCGGTGGCCGCGGGGTACGGCTACGTGCAGACGCGGCTGCGGCCGAGCGTCGCGGGTGTCCGCACCTGGCTGCGGGACCACCGCGACCTCGGCACCCGCTACCTCGTCGAAAACGTGAGCAACAGCAGCGGCTCGCAGATCCGGATGTACGGCCTCGGCGCGATCGCCGGGGTCGCCGCCGTGGGCACGGTCCGCGGCGGTGAGCTGCTGCTCGGGCCGTTCGTCGCCGTCCTCATGGGACTCGCCTTCGTCGCGGTGCCCGAAGCCGCGCGGGTGGTGAAGCGGAACGTCCACAAGCTCATGAAGTTCTGCTTCGTCCTCGGCGGGGCGCAGGCCTTCGCCGCGCTGCTCTGGGGCGTCACGCTGCTGCTGGTGCTCAACGACCGGCTGGGCGAGTTCGTCCTCGGCGACGTCTGGCACACCGCGCGCCTGCTGATCCTCCCGGCCACGTTCTCGGTGTTCAACGCCAGCTTCATCGGCGGCGCGGCGACCGGCCTGCGCGCGCTGGGCGCGGCCCGCCGCAGCATGCGCTGCCAGCTGATCGCCTCGGTGCTCTACGTGGCGGGCGGCCTGGGCGGCGCCGTGATCGGCGGCGCGGTCGGGTCGGGCTGGGGTGTCGCCTCGGCCACGTTCACCGCCGCCTTCATCTGGTGGACCCAGCTCCACCTCGCGGTACGCGCACACACCCGGACCCCTTCGGAAACCCCTCAGGAAACGAGGACACCATGACCGGCGCACCACGGCTGACCATCGGACTTCCGGTCTACAACGGGGAGAACTACCTCGCCGAGGCGCTGGAAGCCCTACTCGCGCAGACCTACACCGACTACGAACTGGTCATCTCGGACAACGCGTCGGCCGACGGCACCCGGGAGATCTGCGAGAAGTACGCCGCGAGGGACGACCGGATCCGCTACATCCGGCAGCCGCGGAACATCGGCGCGGCCCCCAACCACGACTTCCTGGTCCGCGCGGCCCGCGGTGAGCTCTTCAAGTGGGCCGCCCACGACGACCTGTTCGCGCCCGGGCTGCTCGAGGCGTGCGTCCGGACCCTCGACGAGCACCCGGAAGCCGTCCTCGCCCACTCGTACATGGCGATCGTCGACGAGCGCGGCGAGATCCTCGAGAACTACGACTACCAGCTCGCGACGGACTCGCCCGACCCGGCGGTCCGGTTCCGCGACCTGATGTTCCGCGAAGGCGGCGACGACTTCTACGGCGTCATCCGGACCGCGGTGCTGCGCCGGATCCCGCCGCACGACAGCTACCACAACGCCGGCCGCAAGTTCGTCGGCGAGCTCGCCCTGCACGGCCCGTTCATCCAGGTGCCCGAGGTCATGTTCTTCCGCCGGGAGCACCCCGGCCGCGGCGACAACCTCGGCACGGTCCAGCGGGTGTGCACCAACCTCGACCCGCGGCGGGCGGGCCAGTCGAAGGCCCGGCTCTTCGGCGAGTACCTCGCCGGGTACGTCTCCGCGATCCGGGACGCGCCGCTGACGGCGACCGAGCGCCGGCACTGCTACGGCGTCATGGCCGAATGGCTCGGCGGCAAGCCGCTGCGGAAGATCGGGCTGATGGCGTGACGCGGATCGGCTTCTTCGGCATCCTCGGCTCGGGCAACCTCGGCAACGACGGCTCCCTCGAGGCGGTCCTCGCCTACGTGCGCCGCCGGTACCCCGACGTCCGGCTCGACTTCCTCGCCATGGGCCCGGAAGAGCTCACCGCGCGCTACGGCGCGCCGGCGACGCACCTGCAGTGGTACGAACCGCACGCCGGGGACGCGACCGGGGTGCGGGCCGCGGCGCTCAAGGTGCTCGGCAAGCTCCTCGACCCGGTCCGCACCTGGCGGTGGGTCCGCAAGCAGGACGTCGTCATCGTGCCCGGTATGGGCGTGCTCGAAGCGACGCTGCCGATCCGGCCGTGGGCGCTGCCGTACTCCCTGCTGTGGCTGGGGATCACCGCGCGGCTGACCGGCGCCAAGGTCGCGCTCGTGAGCGTCGGCGCGGACTACGTGCGCAAGCGCGGGACCCGGTGGGTCGTCTCGCGCGCGGCCCGCCTGGCGCACTACCGGTCGTTCCGCGACGAGCACTCCCGGGCGGCGCTCGGCCGGATGGGCGTGGACGTCCGCGACGACCACGTCTTCCCCGACCTCGCCTTCGCGCTGCCCGCGCCCACGCCGCGGCCGTCGACCGGCGCGGTCGGCGTCGGGCTGATGGAGTTCCACGGCGGCAACGACGACCGGGCCCGCGCCGAGCAGATCAACGCGTCCTACCTGGACACCGTGAAGCGCTTCGTGCGGCTGATGGTGGACGAGGGCCGCCCGGTCCGGCTGTTCATCGGCGACGTCGCCGACCTCGACGTGCCCGGCGAGGTCATCGCGGACGCCGTCGCGCACCGGCCGGACGCCGACGTCACCACCCAGCCGCTGAAGTCGCTGGGCGACCTGATGGAGCAGATGGCGGCGACCGACACGATCGTGGCCACGCGGTACCACAACGTCCTGTGCGCGCTGAAGTCCGCAAAACCGACCGTTTCGTTCGGGTACGCGCGCAAGAGCGACGTGCTGATGGCGTCGATGGGCGTCGAGGAGTTCTGCATTTCGGCGCGCGAGCCCGACTTCGACCGGCTGGTGGCGCTTTTCCGCAAGCTGGAAGAGAACCGCGCCGAAGTCACCGGAACCATCGAACGGCGGGCCGAAGAGATGGCTGCCCGCGTCGAAGACCAGTTCACCGAGCTTTCGAAGCTCGTCATCGACGGAGGTGCGGCGTGAAGGCCATTCCGGTCCCCGAGATCGACGGGGTGTACCTCTTCGAGCCGACGCCTTTCCCCGACCAGCGCGGGTTCTTCAGCCGGACGTTCGACCGCGACGTCGTCGCCTCGGTGGGCATCAACCCGGACGGCTTCGTCCAGGACAGCCTTTCCCGGTCCCGCAAGGGAGTCGTCCGCGGGATGCACCTGCGCGGCGGCGCCGGCGAGGCCAAGCTGGTGCGGTGCTCGCACGGCGCGGTCTTCGACGTCGTGGTGGACCTCCGCCCGGATTCGCCGACGTATCGCACTGTGAAGACGTTCGAACTCTCCGGTGACACGCAGGTTTCGGTGTACATCCCGGCGGGCTGCGCGCACGGGTTCCAGTCACTCACCGATCCCTCGGACGTTTCGTACCGCATCGACCGGGCCCACGATCCCGCCGAAGACATCACAATTTCGTACAAAGACCCTGAATTGGACATTTCGTGGCCACTGGCGGTCACAATGGTCAGTGACCGGGATGAGCGCGCGCCGTCTCTCGGAGAGGCGTTGAAACCAACGAGGTGATCCCCATGGGAACGAACCTGCCCCGCTCCGCGGCGGCGAACGAGCGGCTGCACCGGGTCGTCCCCGGCGGTGCGCACACCTACGCCAAGGGCTCGGACCAGTATCCCGAAGGGATGGCTCCGGTCATCTCCCACGGCCGCGGCGGCCACGTCTGGGACGTCGACGGCAACGAGTACATCGAGTACGGCGCCGGGCTGCGAGCGGTCAGCCTCGGCCACGCGCACCCGCGGGTGGTCGCGGTCGTCCGCGACGAGCTGGAGAAGGGCAGCAACTTCATCCGGCCGTCGATCATCGAGGCCGAGGCCGCCGAGCGGTTCCTCGAGAACGTGCCGACGGCCGACATGGTGAAGTTCACCAAGAACGGCTCGGACGCGACGACGGCCGCGGTCCGCCTGGCCCGCGCCGCGACCGGCCGCAAGCTGGTCGCGAAGTGCGCCGACCACGCGTTCTTCTCGACCGACGACTGGTTCATCGGCACCACCCCGATGAACGCGGGCATCCCGGACGAGACGACGGAGGCCACCCTGTCGTTCCCGTACGGCGACCTCCCGGCGACGGAGGAGCTGCTGCGCCGGCACGAAGGCGAGATCGCGTGCCTGATCCTCGAGCCGGCGACGGTGGTCGGCCCCCCGCCGGGTTACCTGCGCGGCCTGCGCGAGCTCGCGACGCGCCACGGCGTGGTCCTGATCTTCGACGAGATGATCACCGGTTTCCGCTGGTCCGCCCACGGCGCGCAGGGTCTGTACGGCGTGACGCCGGACCTCTCGACGTTCGGCAAGGCCCTCGGCAACGGCTTCGCGGTCTCGGCCCTCGCGGGCAAGCGCGAGCTGATGGAGCTGGGCGGCCTGCGCGCCGGCGACCGCGAGCGGGTCTTCCTGCTCTCGACCACGCACGGCGCGGAGACGCACTCGCTGGCCGCCGCCATGGCGGTGATGGACGTGTACCGCGACGAAGACGTCATCGCCCGCCTGCACGCACTGGGCGACCGCCTGGCCGCCGGCGTCCGCGAGGTGGCGGCGGGCATCGGCGTCGAGGAGCACGTGGTCGTGCGCGGACGGGCGAGCAACCTGGTCTTCGGGACGCTGGACGAAGAGGGAAAGCCGTCACAGCCGTACCGGACGCTGTTCCTGCGGGAGCTGGTGTCCGGTGGGGTGCTGGGTCCGTCCTTTGTGGTCAGCGCGGGTCTCACCGACGCGGACATCGACAAGACGATCGACGTGGTCGCGCAGGCTTGCACGGTGTACCGGAAGGCGCTGGACGCCGGAGATCCCACGCCGTGGATGGGCGGACGGCCGGTGCGGCCGGTGTTCCGCCGGTTCGCCTGAGCCCGGGCGGTTCGCGTCGCGAATGACCCATTCGGGACGTCTCGCGTCCCCAACGGGTTATTCGCGACGTTCCGAGAGTGGCGCCGAACCAAACCGGGCCGGGCCAAGTCAGATCGAACCGAACCCGCCAGTACAGCCCAACTCCACCCACTCACCCAAGCCCGGACGGCCTCAGCGTCCCCAATGGGCCATTCGCAACGTTCCGAGAATGGCACCGAACCGGGCCGAGCCGGGGCGGGGGTCACCCGGCGAAGGTGCTCCCCTCGTCCTGGCCGTACGACGGCCCGGTCCACACTCCGGCCGGGACCGTCGTGGCCATGTCGCCCGCCATGAACTGCCACGGACCCTCGTACTTGTTGCCGTGCCAGCGGTTGCCCGCCGTGTGGAGCATGTCGCGCTGGATCACGTCGCCCTGGTACGGGGACCACGTGGGCACCGTTCCCACGTTCGCGAACAACGCCATCCGGCCGCACGGCCGGGACGCGCACCCGGCCGGATCAAAACTGAACACGTTGTCGTGGATGTCCAGTTCGGCCGTCCACCAGCGACAGTCCCGGTACAACGGCGCCGAGCTGATCGCCGGGGCCGCGCACCGCGAGGTGTTCGACGGCCCCACGATCCGGGTGCAGTCCGACGTCGTCGACGCCGGGGAGTTGCAGAAGCGGTCCGCGTTGGCCCAGGCGACGATGCCGTCCCAGTTGTCCTCCAGGCGGTTGCCCGTCACCTCGATCTTCGCGACGCGGGCGGCCACCCGGGCGTCGCCGCCCGCTTCGGACAGGTAGATCGCGCCCACCGGGAACGGGTCGCCCCGCTCCGCCGCGCGGCGGCCCGCCACCCGGCCGTTGCCGCGCAGGTCGTTGCCGCGGATCGTCGCGTTGTACGAGATCTCGTAGAAGATCCCCACGTCGTCGTTGTTCTCGATGACGTTGTCCTCGATGAGGAAGTCGTTGTCGTTCGTGTCCGCCCAGAGTCCCGGGCCGCGGTTGTCGTGGATCCAGTTGCCGCGGACGTCGGCGCCGTCGACGGCCCAGAACTTCGCCGCGCCCGTGCAGCCGCAGCCCGGGACCTTCGCCTCCCAGTCGGCCGTGTTGTTCCCGGTGAACTCGTTGTCCTCGACCACCAGCCGCCGGATCCCGTTGCCGGCCTGGTAGGCGTTGAGGCCGTACTGGCCGTTGTCGCGCAGGCAGTTCCCGCGGATCGTGTTCTCCGCGCCGGCCATCAGCGCCGCGCCGTCGTTGCGGACCAGCGTGGTGTGCTCGACCAGCCAGCCGTTGCCGGAGTCGTGGTTGACGACGCCTTCGTCGCGCGGCGCGGCGAACCCGGTGATCGTCAGGTACCGGATGGTGACGCCGGTGGCGCGGCCGGTGAAGGCGTACCGGTTGTCGTGGTTGCCGTCCAGGACCGCGCCCGGCGCGCCGACGAAGGTCGCGCCGTCGGCCGGGGACAGCTGGGAAAACTCGCCCGGGGCCAGGGTGTGCACGCCGGGGGCGAACCAGTACGTCGCGCCCGGGGTCTCGAGGTCGCTGCCGTTCAGGCGCCCGGCCGGGACGACGACCGCGCCCGCGGGCGGGGTGTCCGGGCCGAGGAGCTCCTTGCTGTCGCACACCGCGGCCCGCGCCGGGTCGGCGTTCGCGGCCGGCGCCGGGACGACGACCGCGAGCAGGAACACCAGAACCGCCAACGACTTCACGTCGGCAACGATAAGGCCGGAACCGGTTTCAGCGGCTGGCTTTCACCCTATCGATGACGGCGTCCACCGTGGCCGCGGTCGCCGTCACCAGTGCCACGGCGACGCAGAAACCCCCGAAGGTGTCGGAAAGGTAGTGCACCCGGTCCGAAACCTGCGACCACGCCATCGCCGCCGCGCAGACGAGCCCGAGCGCCAGCACCACGGCCGTTCCCGCAAGCCGCCCGAGCTCGTTGCGGGTGGTGAGGAACAGCCCGACGACCAGGCCGAGGGAGGTCAGGAACGCCGTGTGCCCGCTGGGGTAGGACAGGTTGTCGCCGTTGATGTACCGGCCCGCGATCGGCTTCGCCAAAGTCGTGACGGCGCCGGTGACGACCGGACCGGCGATGACGAGCACGGCGAGCCGGGTCTGTCCGGCCGCGCGGAACAAAAACGCGAGCAGGACGGCGAGCGGACCCGCCACCACGGGATCACCGGCCGTGCCGATCACCCAGGCCACGCCGTAGGCGAACGGCGGCTCGATGCTCCCCCGCAGCGACCGGTAGACGGACTCGTCCAGGTCGGTGCCGAGGGTGTGGCCGTGGAACAGGAACCCCAGCACGAGGGCCACCACCGCGGCGACGACCGCGACGGCGAACAGCGGCGCCCGCACCGGCCCGGGCAGGGCGGGCGCGGCGTCGGGCAACCCCACGCGCGTCACCGAAGGATCCACCGAGCCACGTTCCGATCATAGGCGCGCACGCGGCCGGTCAGCTCCAAATGTCCTGGTGCACGTTGAAGATCACGCGCGAGCCCTGCCGTTCCAGCTGGATCGGCAGCTCCTTCATCCCCGGCAGCCCGTTCCGGACCGCCTGCTGGTGCTCCAGCGGGCAGGTGACGAGCAGGAAGCCACCACCGCCGGCCCCGGTCACCTTGGCCCCGGACGCGCCCGCCGCGAGCGCCGCTTCCACGGCCTCGTCGATCTGCGGGTTCGACACCCCCGACGCCAGCGCGCGCTTGGCGTCCCAGCTCTTGCGCAGCGCGTTGCCCAGCGCGCTCACGTCGAGCGCGCGCAGGCCGTCGGCCGCCTCACCGGCGAGGTCACGCAGCTGCTTGAGCTGCGGCAGCCGATCGCCGACGTTCGCTGTCTGCTCGCCCAGGATGTTGTTCGCGCTGCGGGTGACGCCGGTGTAGAAGAGCATCAGCTCGTCCTGAAGCGCCCGCCACTGCGGGCGCGGCAGCTCGATGCGTTTCACCACGGTGTCGTCGCCGGGGCCGAAGTTCAGGTCGCACAGCCCGCCGTACGCCGCCGCGTACTGGTCCTGCTTGCCGATGGGCTTGCCGCAGCGGTCGATCTCGATGGTGCACGCCCGGTCCGCGAGCTCCTCCGCCGTCACCTGACGACCCTGGTAGGCGAACAGCGCGTGCAGCAGCCCGACCGTGACCGAGGACGACGAGCCCAGCCCGGACCCGGACGACGGGATGTCCGCGAGCGTGGTGATCTCGACGCCGCCGCGCACGCCGGTCATGTGCATGGCTTCGCGGACGAGCTCGTGCTCGAGGTCCTCGACCCGCGAGACGATTTCCTTCTTCGAGTAGTTCACGTAGATGTCGTCGTCGAAGCGCTGCTTCACGACGACGTAGATGTACTTGTCGATGGCCGCGTTGAGCACGCGGCCGCCGTGTTCCCGGTAGTACACCGGCAGGTCCGTGCCGCCTCCGACGAGGCCGACGCGCAGCGGGGTGCGGGTGATGATCATCCTGCTCGCCTCTCCCAGTGGTCCCGCGCGCTCGCGAGCGCTTCGGGCGTGCCGATGTCGAGGAAGTACGCGTCGCCGATCGAGACCGTCCGCGCCCGGCCGACCAGCTGCGGCAGCAGGTGGAAGCCGATGTCGCGCGGCGCCGGCCCGATCAGGTCGAGGACCTCCGGGGTGAACGCGTACATCCCGGCGTTCGCCAGGTCGCCCGGCGGGTTCTCCGGCTTCTCGTGGAACGCGGTGACGACGCCTTCGTCGTCCACGGTCACGATGCCGCACCGCGACGGCTCGGCCGCGTGGAACAGCGACAGGGTCGCGAGGGCGCCGCCGGCGGTGTGCGCGTCGATCAGGACGCGGACGTCGAAGTCGGTCAGGTTGTCGGCGTTGAGGGCGAGGAAGCTCTCCTCGTTCTCGACGAACTCCCGGTTGGCCGCCAGCGTTCCGGCGCTGCCGAGCAGCTCCCGCTCCTCCACCAGGTGCACGACGGGCCCGCCGCGGCGCTCGGCGAGGTGCGCGCGGACCAGCGGCGCCAGGTGGTGCAGGTTGACCAGCACCTCGTCGACACCGGCGCCCTCGAGCGCGTCCAGCCAGATGTCGAGCATCGGCCGGCCGCCGACCGGCACCAGGCACTTCGGCACGCGGTCGGTCAGCGGCCGCAGCCGGCTGCCGAGGCCGGCGGCGAGCAGGAAGGCCTTCACGCGCCGGCCTTCCGGACGACGCCGAGCGAGCGCATCTTCGCGTTCGCCTGGGTCAGGATTTCGTCGAGGCCGGGCATGTCCCGCAGCCACGCGGCGTACTCGGCGACGGACTCCGCGGGCGAGCGCTGCGGCTTCCAGCCGAGCTCCTTGAGCGCGTCGATGTCGGAGAGGATGTGCCGCGTGTCGCCGAAGCGGTACTCACCGCTGATCACGCCGGCGTCCGCCGAGCCGTAGTGCCGCTGCACGACGTCGGAGAACTGCTGCGTCGTGTACGCCTCGCCGCCGCCGACGTTGAACACGCGCCCCGCGGCGCGCGGGTCGGTCAGCACCAGGAGGTTCGCGTCGACGACGTCGTGGATGTTGACGTAGTCGCGGATCGCCTGGCCGTCTTCGTAGAGCGTCGGCGCGCTGCCGAGGAGGTAGTGCAGGTTGAAGATGCGGCAGGCGCCCGAATACGCGTTGTAGACCGACTGCCGCGGGCCCTGGACGATGCTGTACCGCAGGGCGACGGTCGGGATCCCGTACCGCCGGCCGAGGTTGACCGCGACGACTTCCTCGCCGTGCTTGGACATCCCGTACGCGTTCTGCGGGTTCGAGACGCGCTCCGGCGTCGCCAGCATGGTGAGCGGGCCGTCGCACTCCCGGCACCGGACGTCCCACTGCGCGGCCTTCAGGCGGCTTTCCGGGCGCATGTCGGGGGTCTGCTCGCCGTGCTCGGGGCACCGGTAGAGCCCCTCGCCCATCGCGGCCTGCGACGAGGCCACGACCACGCGGGAGATGTCGAGCTGCTCGGCGACGATGATCTCGTAGATCATCGCCGTCGACGTCACGTTGACGTCGGTGAACTTCGCGAAGTCCGGCAGGTAGTCCTGGTAGGCGGCGAAGTGGTAGACGGCGTCGGTCCGGCGCAGCAGGTTGCGCACCAGGTCGCGGTCGCGGACGTCGCCCTCGAAGAAGTCGACGCCGGGGGTCAGGTGGTTCGGCTTGCCGTCGCGGTGGACGGGCGAGACGAGCGCGTCCAGCACCGTGACCTCGTGGCCGAGCTCGACCAGCCGGTCGCACGTGTGCGACCCGATGAAGCCGGCGCCGCCGGTGACCAGGACTCTCATCGGCTGCTCCGGAGGGCGTGCACTTCGCGGTAGACGGCCAGCGTTTTCTCCGCGGTGGCCGCCCAGGTGAACTCGCCGGCCCGCTCCGGGCCGGCCTTGCGCAGCCGCTCGTTCTCCGGCCCGCAGGCCTTGACGATGGCGTCGGCGATCGAGTCGGGGTCCTTCGGGTCGGCGAGCAGCGCGGCGCCGCCTGCGGTCTCCGGCATCGCGGTGACGTCGGACGTCACCACCGGGCAGGCCGCGGCCATCGCCTCGAGGATCGGCAGGCCGAACGTCTCGTTGTGCGACGGGTACACGAACACGTCGGCGGCGCGGTAGAAGTGCACGGTCTCGGTCAGCGGCACCCCGCCGACCCACAGCACGTCGTCGCCGATCCCGAGGCCGGCCGCGAGCGCTTTGAGCTCACCGACGTACTCGGTGTCGCGCCCGGGCCCGACCACGACCAGCTGCCGGTCGCCCAGCTCGGCCTTCGCCGCGGCGAACGCGCGGATGAGGCCTTCGCAGTTCTTGTACGGCCACAGCGAGGACACGAACAGCACGAACGGCTTCCGCACCCCGAACTGCCGCGAGACGTGTTGGAACGCCTCTTCGCGGTCACCGGGGTTGAAGAGCTCGTGGTCCACGGCTTCCGGGATCAGTCGGATCTTCGCCGGGTCGATGTCCAGGTACTCCTGGGCCTCGGCGACGAGGCTGTTCGAGTTCAGGATGACCGCGTCCGCCTTCTGCACGGTGCGCGGATAGCTGAACTGCCGGTACAACCGCGCGCCGCGGGAGATGGCGTCGGGCGTCGTGTAGGCGTGCAACGTCTTGATGTGCGCGACCAGCCCGGGCGCCGACCGCACGATCGGCGCCATCAGCGTGTTCAGCACGTCGATGCGCCCGAGCGGCAGCCGGACCGGCGAGAGCAGGTGCTCCGAAAGCGTGCGGAGGTTCCGCTTCTCGTTGGACCACGGGAAGGTGATGTAGCGCACGTTCGGGCCGTAACCCTGGTGCGTCGGCTTCGACTTCGGGCTCACCAGCAGGTGGAACGACTCGTGCTCCTCGAGCCGCTGGGCCATCTCGGGGATGACCCGGGTCCAGAACCAGTGCGCGCCCGACGGGTTGCCGGGGTCGTCGGTCAGCAGGTTGATGGCGACGCGCATGTGCTCAGAACGTCTGGGTGACAACGGCATCGGGGGTCATCCTCGCTTGTCGGACGTACTGGGCCAGCAGGTGCATGCAGCCTTGGTGGACGTCTTCGATCACGCCGTAGTTGACGGAGTCGACGTGCACCGAAACCGTCGCCTTCGTCCGGGCCGGTCCTCCTTCGAAGCCGGTGAGCGCGATCGTCGCCACGTCGTGGGCGGCGGCCCAGTCGAGGGCGCGCACGATGTTCGGCGACCGGCCGGAGGACGAGATCACGATGAGGACGTCACCGGCGCGGGCCTGGGACTCGAGCTGGTACTCGAAGACCTGCTCGTACCCGAGGTCGTTGGCGATCGCGCTGAACAGCTCGACGTTGGTCGACAGGCTGTGCACCCGCGTGGTGAGGTCGGTCCCGTTGCGGACACCCTTCAGGTGGTCGCACTGGAGGTGGTTGGCGATCGACGCCGACCCGCCGTTGCCGCAGGCGAAGATCGTCGCGTCCCGGTCGTGGGCGGCGGTCAGGATCTTGGCCGCGCGGCTGATCTGCTCCAGGTCGACCGTGCCGAACGCGCGGGTGATCTCGTTGACGTAGGCACCGCCGAAGGAGTCCGCCCGGTGGAACCGCGCGGCCGGGAACTTCGGCACGCCGGCCGCCGCGGTGTGGCCATCCGGCGCGCTCAGGTCTTCCGAGCCGAGGATCACCCGGACGGCGGCGGCCAGGTCCGGGTAGGTCTCGACGCCGTGCACGGCCGAGCTGGGCGGGCCGACGTGCAGCGCGCGGGCGCCCACGGACTCGGCGAGCCCGACGTCCGACGGGCTGTCGCCGACCACCCACGAGGCGCTCAGGTCGAGGTCGAGCGCCTGCGCGGCGGCGAGCGCCATGCCGGGGCCCGGCTTGCGGTCAGCACTGGGACGCGCGAAGGCCGGCACGATCCCGTCGGTGTGGTACGGGCAGAACAGCCACAGGTCGATGTGCGCGCCGTGCCGGGCGAGCTCCGCGATCATGTACTTGTGGACCTGCTCCACGTCTTCGATCCCGTAGTACCCCCGGGCGACCCCGGCCTGGTTGGTGACCACGGCCACCGGCAGGCCGGCGCGGTTGAGGGCCGCGATGGCTTCGATCGCGCCGTCGATGAACTCGACCCGGTCGACCGATCCGACGTAACCGCTGTCGACGATGATCGTGCCGTCGCGGTCGAGCAGCACCCCTGGTCGGCTCACGGTTCGCCCGCCTTTCGCGGAATGGGGGAATGGGCCGGGCCGGCCCCGCGCCGGAGGAGTTCACGGTGCGTCAATGAGGTCGTCCGGGCCGGGGGCATCGTTACGTCGCCCGGCTCAGGTGGCCGGACGCGGGTGAGAACACGGCTTCGCGGTCCGGCAACGGCGTCACGAGCAGCCAGGAAGCGAGCGCCAGGTGCAGCAGATACGGCGACGCGTCCCCGAGCCCGGCTTCGGTGTAGGAAGCGAGCAGGCAGTAACTGATGAGGAACAGCGCGCACGCCCGGGCCGGTGACGGCGCGCGGGAAATGGCGGAAACGACGAGCGTCAGCAGGAAAAGGGCGACGATGACCACGCCCATGTAGCCCTGTTCGTGGTAAACGGCGAGCCAGCTGTTGTCGATCGGCAAGCCGTCGAACGACTTGTTGGACAATCCCGTGCCGAAAACCTGCTCGAACCACGTCCGCGGCATGTCCAGCAGCCGGCCCCACACCTTCGCGCGGCCGGTGAGGTTGGCGAAGTTCTCCTGGTCCTGCCCGCGCAGCAGCCAGGCCTGGATGAACGCGCCGAGCAGCACGACCCCGGCCGCGCCCACCGCGATCGACCAGGCCAGCACCTTCCGGGCGCGGGCGTTGGTGAGCAGCATCGACAGGCCGGCCACCGTCAGGCCGACCACCAGGCCGGCGGTCGCGGTCCGCGTGTGGGTCAGCACGAGCATCACCGCGGCCGGGGCCGAGATGAGCGCGACGCTCCGCCCGGTGGTCAGCTTGTTCAGCCAGAGCAGCACGCTCAGCCCGATCGTGATCGCCGCGTACTGCCCGACCTGGGTCGCGGTCAGCGGCCACACGACGCCGGTGAGCCGTCCCTCGTTCAGCTCGGACAGCGCCAGCCCGGGCGCGACGACCAGGCCGATCCCGACCGAGACCAGCAACGCGGTGAGCACCCGCACGTGGTGCTTGACGTAGTGCAGCGCGTTGTCCATCCACGGGCTGATCAGCCAGAACGTGCCGATGAAGAGGGTGAACCGGGCGCACCGGAACAGCCCGCCCCAGCCGGAGGTCAGCTGCGCGCTGCTGGCGAAGCTGCCGACGAGCATCAGGCTGAGCAGCAGCAGGTAGGCGCTCGGCCGGAACTTGAACCGCGGGTTGACCGCCAGCGCGAGCACGAACGCGAAGCCGACCGACGACATGGTGAGCATCTGCAGCACCGAGCGCGGGATCGGCAGCAGGGACGCGCCGAGCGAGCCCAGCGTGTTGAAGACCAGCAGGGCCCACACCACGCAGATGACCTTGGTCGCCTGTGCGGTGCGCGGGACGTCCTGGGCGGGCTCGACTCGCTTTTCGGGGGTCCGGGTGGCGAAGCCCCCGGCTCGGGGCGAAGCCCCGGATGGCACAGCCCGCTTTTCGGGGGCCCGGGTGGCGAAGCCCCCGGCTCGGGGCGCAGCCCCGGATGGCACAGCTCGGGTCATCAGCTCCCGCCTCCCGCGTTGAACGAGCTGCCCTGGTCCTGCTGGTAGGGCACGCCCTGCCAGCGGCCGGGGTCGCTGAGCTTGCTGGCTTCCTCGGTCACGAACGTCCACGGACCGGAGTAGCGGTTGTCGTGCCAGTGGTTGTTCTGGTTGAACGAGATCGCCTGCTCGACGGCTTCGGCCTTGTACGGCGACCACTCGGGCACCGTGCCGTAGTTCGACAGCAGGCCCATCCGGGCGCACATCTCCTGGCAGTCGATCGCCGCCGGGTCGACGGAGAAGCTGTTGTCGTGGATGTCGACGTTCTGCGTCCGCCACCGGCAGTCGCTTCGCAGCGGCTCGCTCGCGATGCCCGGCGGCGCGCACTTCGCGACGTCGGGAACGAGCAAGGTGCACACGCCCGTCGACGAGTTGGCCGGGCTGTTGCAGAATCGGTCCGCGTTCTCCCAGAGCGTGATGCCCGACCAGTTGTTCACCAGGGTGTTGCCCGAAATTTCCAGCTTGGCCGTGCGTGCCTTGACGCGCGGTTCCCCGCCGGATTCGGAAATGTAGATCGCGGCCACCGGAAAACTGTCGTCCTCCTGGACGTACTTGCGCCCGGCGACGAGGTTGTTCCCCTTGATGAGGTTGTTCCGGATGACCGCGTTGTAGCTGGTTTCGTAGAAGATCGCGGTGTCGTCGTTGTTCTCGATGACGTTGTTCTCGATGACGAAGTCGTTGTTGTTCGTGTCCGCCCAGATCCCCGGCCCGCGGTTGTCGTGGATCCAGTTCCCGCGGATGTCGGCGCCGTTGACCGCCCAGAGCTTCATCGCGCCGCTGCAGCCGCACCCCTCGGGGTACTTCTTCTCGACGTCTTCGGCGTTGTTGCCGACGAACTCGTTGCCCTCGATCACCAGCCCGGCGAGGCCGCCGAGGTCGTCGCAGCAGCCGTTGAGGCCGTACTGGCCGTTGTTGCGCAGGCAGTTGCCCTTCAGCACCTCGCGGGTCCCGCCCATCACGGCCGCGCCCGCGTTGTCGACGAGGTTGTTGGCCTCGATCGTCCACTCGGCGCCGGAGTCGTGGTTCACCGCGCCTTCGTTGTCCGGCGGCTTGAACCGGGTGACCGTCAGGTGTTCGATCGTCACCTTGGCCGCCTTGCCCGAGAAGGCGTAGCGGTTCACCTGCTTGCCGTCGACGATCGCGCCGGGCGCGCCGATGTAGTGGTCACCCTCCTTGGGCGCCACCTGGTCGTATTCGCCGTCGCCGAGGGTGTGGGTGCCCGGGGCGAGCCAGAACGTCGTCCCGGGCGGGTTGGCCGAGGTCTTGGTGAGCAGGTCGCCGTGCACCGCGGGGTCGACGGTGACCGCGCCGGCCGGCGCGGTGGCGGGCCCCGCCGGCAGGTGGCCGCAGACCGCGGCGGCCTTCGGGGTGGTGTCGGGCGGGGGCTCGGCGGTGCAGGCGCCCAGCGTCAGCAGGAGCGCCCCGAAGAGCCCTCCCCAAGTCGGACCTTTCACGTGAAAGGTCCGACCTGGGGGCGTACCTTTCACGTGAAAGGTACGTCGCGCGGCCGTCATGAGTCGAAACCGAGGAGCGTGGTCAGGCTCTCGCCGGACACCACGGTGCCCGCGCCGACGAGCGTGGTGGCGGGTTCGCGCCGGCCGAAGCCGGGTGAGTACCAGCCGAGCGGGGGTTCGGTCTCGCCGCGGTGCGCAGTCCACCGGGCCGACGCGGGCAGGGTGACCGACGCCGTGCGCCGCTCGCCCTCGTGCTCCCAGGACAGCCGGGCCCGGCTGCCGTCGAGCACGACCCGGACGTCCGGTCCGAAGTGGAACGCGAGGCGGAAGTCCGTGCCGTCGCCGCCGAGCACCTCGTCGACGATCTTCAGCGCGTCACGGTCGAGCTCCACCGTGCGGCGGTGGGCCGCCGGGGCGTACCCGTCGTGGGCGGCCGACCAGCCGGCCGGCCCCTCCGCCGGAGTCCGGACCGCCAGCACCTTCGTGACGGCGTGCCGCGTCCACAGGAACGGCCCGCCGGACACCGACTGGTCACGTCCGCCCAGCTCGAGCGTGTTGTGCCCGAGCGTGGACCGGAAGTACGACCGCCACTGCGGCTCACCGTGGTAGCAGAAGGTGCCCGGGTCGGCGAGGATGTCGACGCCGTCGTGGCGGACCTCGACCGAAAGCGCGTCGGCGTGGGCGTGCGCGGCGATCGAGAGGAAGCCGTGCGGGCCGCCGTCGCAGCGGGCCCAGACCTTGCCGGACCGCAGGATCGTCATGCCCGCGTCCCGCAGCTGGGCCGGCCGCCGGTCGGGCCGGACGCCGGTGGCTCGCGGGCTCCGCAGCGCCAGCGACGCCAGCAGCGGCGTGCGGACGTCGTCCCCCGGGACCGCCGGCCACCAGTCGCGGCGGCCGAAGAGCGCCTCGCCGGTCGCCAGCAGCGACGCCCAGCGGTCGGTCTCCTCGCCGTCGACGACCAGGCCGAAGCCGTCGTCGGCGTCACCCTGGCGCGGCGGCCGGAACCGGTTGTCCACAATGGACGCCAGCGCGTCGGTCATCCGGAGCAGGACGGCCCAGGTGCTCTCCGGCGCCGGGGTGCCCGCGACGTCGGCCTCGACCGCCGCCGCGAGCCCGAGCTCCAGCACCAGGCCGTGGTACTCGGACGCGAGCTCGGCGTTGAGCCCGGACGGGAAGGTGTTGCGGCCCAGCTGGACGTCGAGGGACCGCATGGCGTCGGTCCGCCAGCGCGGCGACTCCGGGAACCAGCCGAACGCGCACGCCGCGGCCAGCAGCCCGGCGTCCTCGGCGATCACGTGGTTGTTCGCCGACGAGCCGTGGCTGCGCAGGGTCGCGAGCCAGTTCTGGTGGTGCCACAGCTGGAGCTGGAAGTCCGGGTTCTCGTCGAACAGGCCGACGACGCCCGCCCAGCCGTCGAGCAGGCGCCGCGTCCAGACCCACGACAGCAGCCGGATGCCCAGCTCGATGCCGCTCACCCAGTGCGGCCCCCGCAGCGGCGGGTTCGCCGCCCACCAGGACCGCAGGTGCTCGGCGGCGCGCTCGGCGTACGCCTCGGACCCGGTCAGCGCGTACGCCGCGGCCAGCACGGTGAGGTGCTGGTGGCGCGACGGCTCCCAGATCTGCTTGATGTCCCCGACCGTGTCCTCCGACCGGTACGGGACGTCGAAGGCGTACCGGTCGCCGGGTGCGCGGCGGCCGGTCTTCGGGTCGAGGAACCAGTCCGGCGCGACCATGTCCTCGCGGACGACGCCGAAGTACTCGGCGCGCCCGGCCATCAGCTCGTCGGCGGTGACCAGCAGCCGCTTGACGGCCTCACCGGACACCCGGCCGAGCACGCCCGCCGGCAGCGCGGCGGTGAACCGCGGGTGCGACGGCCAGTCGGGCGGTTCCGGCAGCGAAGACCGCCACTGCCGCTGGACGACGGCGTGCCGCGCGCGGCCGACGACCTCCGCCGGCCCCATCCGGGACAGCCGGCGCAGGTACCAGCCGGGACCCATCATGCCGGGGCACCAGCCTTCCGCGGCAGGTCGAGCCGGACCGGCGCCGCGTTCGCGACGCTCGTCTGCGCGGCGAGCGTGGCCAGGGTCGTCGCGGCCAGCGAAGCGACCGAGATCGGCATCGGGCCCCCGGTCCGGACGGCCTCGAGGAAGGCGTCGACCTCGGCGGCCTGGCCCTTGTCGCGGCCCTTCGGGATCCGCGAGCTGGCCCACTTCTTGCGCGAGTAGACCGACGCGCGGACGAAGTCGTCGAACTTCAGGACCTTGCCGTCGGCCGTCAGGTCGAGCGTCTCCTTCGGGAAGCCGGACGAACCCGTCTCCGCGTAGGTGATGACCGCCGTCGAGCCGTCCGGGTAGGTGAGCGTCACCTGGACGTCGCCGGTCGCGTAGACCGACACCGGGTCGGCGTCGAGCAGCCAGCTCACGGTGTCGATGAAGTGCCCGCCCTCACCGGCGAACCGGGAGCCTTCGGTGGCGGTCTGGTTGTACCAGCTGCCGTGGTCGAGCCGGCCGGCGTTGACCAGGTACCGGACGGTCGCCGGGCCGACGCGCGGGCCGAACTGGCCGCGGGCCTCGTGCAGCAGCGGCGCGAACCGGCGGTTGAAGCCCACCTGCAGGCGGTCGTTGCCGGACTCCTCGATCGCGTCGAGGACCTTCTGCAGCTCATCGGGTGACAGGGCGAGCGGCTTCTCGACGAACACCGTCTTGCCCGCGAGCAGCGCCTGCCGGGTCAGCTCGGCGTGCGAGCTGTGCCGCGTCACGACGAACACGGCGTCGATCGAGTCGTCGCCGAGCACGTTGTCGATGTCGGTGGACGCCTCGGCGAAGCCGAACTTGCGCCGGGCGTTGGCGCCGGAGAGCGCCGACGTCGTCGCGACGTGCTTGAGCTGGGCGTCGGCCCGCTCGGCGAGGTGCGGCAGCAGCATCGACGACGCGTAGTTGCCGGCCCCGATGAACCCGAGGCGGACCGGCTGCCCGGCCGGCAGCGGCGCGGCCTTGTGCTCGACCAGCCCGACCCGCGCGGACGTCACGACCGGCTCGGTCTTCGCCACTGCGTCCGGGTAGCGGAACAGCACGGCGACGGCCTTGAGCTGACCGTCGTTGAGCGCCTGGTAGGTCTCGGCGGCGTCGGAGAAGTCCGAGATGTGCGTGATCAGCGGCTCGACGTCGAGGCGGTCGCGGGCGACGAGGTCGAGCACGCACTCGAGGTTGCGGCGCTCGGTCCAGCGGACCTGGCCGATCGGGTAGTCGCGGCCTTCGAGCTCGTAGGACGGGTCGTAGCGGCCCGGGCCGTACGAGCGCGAGAACCGGACGTCCAGCTCCTTCTCGTAGTAGGCGTTCCACGGCAGGTCGAGCTTGCACTTGCCGATGTCGATGACCCGGCCGCGGTCACGCGAGAGCTTCGCGGCCAGTTCGACCGGCTCGTTCGTGTTGCCGCCGGCGGCGAGGTAGGTCTGGTCGACGCCCGCGCCGTGCGTCAGCTCGGCGACGGCGGTGTCCACGATGCCGGACGCCGGGTGCGCGCAGGTCAGCGCGCCGAGGCTCTCGGCGAGCTTGCAGCGGTCCGGGTCCGGGTCGACGCCGACGACGCGCACGCCGGAGGACGCCAGCAGCTGCACGACGAGCTGGCCGATCAGGCCGAGCCCGATGACCAGGGCGACGTCGCCGATCTGGGGTTCGCCGCGGCGGACCCCCTGCATCGCGATCGAGCCGACGGTCCCGAACGCCGCGTGCCGCGGGTCGACACCGTCGGGGACGCGGGAGTAGAGGTTCTTCGGCACCCAGTTCAGCTCGGCGTGCAGCGCGTGCTCGTTGCCCGCGCAGGCCACCAGGTCGCCGACCGCGACGTCGGTGATGCCGTCGCCGACCTGCTCGACCACGCCGCAGAGCGAGTAGCCGAGCGGGGTGTAGGAGTCCAGTTTGGACGTCACCTTGCGGTAGGTCGCGGAGAGGCCGTTGGTGGCGACGCTCTGCATGACCTTCGCGACCTGGTCCGGGCGGGCCTTCGCCTTGCCCACCAGGGACATGCTCGCCTCGGACACCTTCATCATCTCGGTGCCGGTCGAGATCAGCGAGTACACCGTGCGCACCAGCACGCCGCCGGCCTTGCAGGCGGGCTCGGGGACCTCGAGGAGCGCCAGTTCCCCGCTCTTGTAGTTCTGGACTACCTGCTTCACTTCGCTCCCGCTCCAGACATCGCGTTCCGGTACCAGTACTCAAGGGTCAAGACGTGCCAGAGGTGCTTGCCGCGGTCCTGCTGCCCGGCGGCGTCTTCGTCGACCATGCGCTGCAGGGCCTCGCGTTGCAGGAAGCCCGAGGAAACGAGCACCCCTTCGTTGACGACTTCGCGCACGAGCGGCGCCAGGTCGCGGCTCATCCAGGCCCGCAGCGGCGCGCTGAACAGGCCCTTGGGCCGGTGCACGATCTCGCTCGGCAGGATGTTCAGCGCGGCCTTCTTCAGCGCCATCTTCCCGGCGCGGCCGACGATCTTCCGGTTCCCGGGGATCCGGAACGCGGCGCGCACGACCTCGACGTCGACGAACGGCGTCCGCACCTCGGTGGACGCGGCCATCGTCGACCGGTCGGTGTAGGTGAGGTTCAGGCCGGGCAGGAACATCCGCGAGTCGGCCAGGCACATCCGGTTGACGAAGTCGTCGAGCGCCTGGTCGTGGTAGGTGTCCTCGTGCTCGGTGAGGACCTCCCCGACCTGGGGCGCGAAGTCCGGGTTCACCAGCGCGAGCAGCTCCGCCTGGTCGTACATGGTGTAGCTGCGCCGGAACGCCGTTTCCTCGGGCAGGCCCGCGAAGGACAGGAACCGCTTGGCGAAGCGCACCGAGCGGTAGCCGCGCTTGGCCGACGCCACCGGTAGTCTGTCCACAAGGGACTCGACTGGCCTGCGGACCGCGCCCGGCACCTTGTGGTAGCGCAACGCGATGAGGTTCGCGAGGTGCTTGCGGTAGCCGGCGAACAGCTCGTCGGCGCCCATCCCGGACAGCATCACCTTGACCCCGGCGTCGCGCGCGGCCGAGCAGATCAGGAACGAGTTGATCGCCGCCGGGTCGCCGATGGGCTCGTCGAGGTGGTAGGTCATCTTCGGCAGCAGGTCGAGCACCTGCGGCGCGATCTCGATCTCGTGCAGGTCGACGCCGAACTGCCGGGCCACGATCCGGGCGTACTTCAAGTCGTCCGGCATCGCCTCGAACTTGGCGTCCTCGGCGCGGAACCCGATGGTGTAGGCGGAGATCCCCGGCTGCGACCGCGCGGCCAGCGCCGTCAGGTAGCTGGAGTCGAGGCCACCGGAAAGGAACGTCGCGACCGGGACGTCGGAGAGCAGGTGCTTGGCGGTCGACTCGGAGATCACCTCGTGCAGGTCGACGTCGCCCTCGTAGGCCGCGCCCTCCTCGGCGACCTCGCGCAGCGACCAGAACCGGCCGCGGTCGACCTGGCCGTCCGGGCGGCAGCGCAGCCACGTGCCCGGCTGCAGCTTCTCCGCGCCCTGGTAGGCGCACCGGCTGTCCGGCACCCAGTAGTAGAGCAGCGACGCGATCAGCGCGGCGTTGTCCACCTGCAGCGACCCGCCCAGCTCACCGGCCAGCGCCTTCAGTTCGGAGGCGAAGGCGACCCCGCCGGCCCGCTGCACGAAGAACAGCGGCTTGATGCCCAGCTGGTCGCGGACCAGGAACAGCTCGCCGGTGCCTTCTTCGAACAGCGCGAAGGCGAACATCCCGCGCAGCTTCGGCAGGCAGTCGGTGCCCCAGCGCCGCCACGCCTGCAGCAGCACCTCGGTGTCGGACGTGCCGCGGAAGCGCACGCCGGCGCTCTCCAGCTCGGCCCGCAGCTCCGGCGCGTTGTACAGCTCGCCGTTGTAGCTCAGCGCGAGGCCGTCGAGGGCCATCGGCTGCGCCCCGGTCTCGGACAGGTCGATGATCGAGAGCCGCCGGTGTCCCAAGTGGACCTCACCGGCGCCGGCGCGGTGGTCGTACCGGCCGGAGCCGTCCGGCCCGCGGTGGGCCAGGGTCTTCGTCAGCCGGTCGGTCAGCGGTCCGCCGTCCGGCCAGAGGTAGGTGCCTGCGATGCCGCACATCTCGAGTGCGTCCCCTTCGGTTGCGGCGCGGTGGTCAGGAGACCTCCGCGCTCTTTTCGGGGGTCTGGGTGGCGAAGCCCCCGGTCCGGGGCGAAGCCCCGCTTGATACAGCGCTCTTTTCGGGCTCGAGCTCGGCGCCCAGTTCGCCTTGGTGCGTGGGCTCGCCGTGGTCGCGCTTGAACGGCGTCGGCCGCTTCGGCTTGACCGGGGCGAACTTCTTCGTCGGCGCGTCCAGGTGGTCCGGGACGCTCACGGTGCCGGGTTCCGGCAGCGGCGCGGCCGGCGGCTTGGGCTTGGGCTTGGCGACCGCCGGTGGCGGCGCCGGCACCGGCCGGACCGGCGCGATCCGGCGGGTCGGAAGCTCCGCGACGGCGACGCGCTCCGCGATGCGGGCGGCCAGTTCGTCGATGCGGTCTTCGTGCTCGACGACCGGGACGCGCTGCACTGTGGACGCCACCTTCGCGCGGCCACGCAACGCCGTGTGCAGGCCGTCCCAGAGCGTGCCGTCGGACTTGTCGCGCGGGTCCGGGTCGACCAGCACGACCCCGACGATCGGGATCTGCTGCTCGGCGAGCTGGCGCGCGACGGTGTGCAGCCACAGCGTGTTCGCGTGCCCGGCCTTGACGACCAGCACGGTCTCCGGGCCGAGGTGCGCCAGGTCGGTCCACGCGGTGCCCGGGGACACCGTGCCGACGCCGATGCGGCGCTCCTCCGGCTCGGCGTCGGGGTCACCGGCGCCCAGCACGACGACTTCGCTGTGGGTCTCGGCCGCCAGCTTGCGGACGTTCTCGCCGGGCAGGTCGTCGACGACGCTCGCCTTACCCTCGGCCGCGAGCTCCGTCGCGATGTCCAGCGCCAGCTCGGCCGCGACCTTGGGCGCGCCCAGCTCCAGCACCGACACCCCGGGCTGGTCCGCCTTGATCGCGCGGACCAGCGTCGTCGCGACGCGCTTGCGTTCGGAGACCGCCCGGGACCGCCGCCAGAACCGGGCCGGACCCGGCAGCCGGCTCTGCAGCTGGGCGATGACCGACGCGCCGAGCCCGGCGGAGATCTCGCCGCGCAGCACGGGCTTGTCCCGCGAGATCGCGGCGACCGCGGCGAAGGCGAGCCCGAGCGCCAGGCCGAGCCCGAGCCCGATGCCGCCGTTCAGGGCGCCGGCCTTCAGCCGGCCGCTCGGCAGCGGCCGGGCCGCGTCGACGACCTGCGTGCCCGCGGCCACGTTCGGGTTCCCGACCCCGGCTTGCTGGGCGCGGGAGGAGAAGTCCGAGATCTGCGACTGCAGCGCGGCGCGGCGGCTGTAGAGCGCGTCGAGGGTGCTGTCGTTCTTCTTGTTCCCCTTGCCCTCTTCCTCGACGACCTGCTGGTTGACCGCGGCCAGGTCGTCCTGGGCGGTCTTCTGCTGGTCGAGCAGGGCCTTGGCCTGCGCGTCGGCCACGGACTTGTCCTGCTTCACGTAGTCGGCGATGAAGGTGTCCGCCAGCGCCTTCGCCTTGGCGACGGCGTCCTCGCTCGTCTTCGCCTTGACCGTGATCTGCATGATGTTGTTGCTCAGGCCGAGAGCCGCGTAGTCCTTGGTGAAGTCTTCAGGCTTTTCGGTGCCGCCGATGGCCTTCAGCGCTTGGCCCGCCATCTGGGTCGTCTGCAGCACCGTGATGTCGGTCCGGATCAGGGACCCGCTGTCGGTCGGCGAGTCCTGCGCGTGCGTGACCATCACCGTCACCACCGCGGTGGGCGGCGGCGGCAGCAGGACCGTGACCAGCACGCCGCCGATCAGGCCGAGCAGCGCGGTGGCCAGCCAGAGGCGCTTGCGGCGGCGGACCGCGACGACCAGCCGCTGCAGGTCGATCAGCGGCGCCGCCGGGGCGTTCGGGTTCGTCACGATCGACCTGCCAGTGCTTCGCCGGGAGCTTCGGACTCCGTTGAGGGGGCGCGACCGGAAGGCCGCACCGGGCACGTCACGACCACCCCGGCGATTTCCCGCCCGGCCTCGGCGCACGCGGCGGCGAGGTCGACGAGCTCCCAGTCGATGCGGGTGCCGGGACTGGCCACGACGATGGTGGTGTCGTCGCCGTCCGGGACCAGTGGCCGCGCCGGCGACACCGGGCACACCCGCGCCGGGATGCTCAGGCGGTCCGCGACCTCGGCGAGCCGCTCGGCGGCCGTCTGCGCGCCCGGGTCGTCTTCCGGCACGAGCACGAGGACACCGCGGGCGTCGGCGTGCACCTGGGCGAGCACCCGGCGGAACCGGATCTCACGCTGGGTGTCGCCGTCCGGGACCGCGATCGGGGGCAGCAGCCACGGCTGGTCGGCCCCGAGCAGCCGCCGGACCCGGCCGGCCAGGCCCTCGGCCCGCGGGCCGTCGGCGCCTTGCAGCTCGACGTCGACCACCGCGAGCGCGGCGGTGCCGAGCGCCGCGGCGATCTCGTCCTGGTGGCGCAGCCGGCGGTCCCGCCGGTAGGCCACGAGGTGACCGAAGACACCGACGATCACGAAGAGCAGCGCGCCACCGACGGAGACCTGCACCGGCGTCGGCGAGGCCTGGCCGGTCGGGGCGGGCGCGTTGCCCATCTCCACCGCGTTGTTGCTGCTGGCGGTGGCGTCGGCCTCGCCGAGCACCTTGATCGCCTGGTCGAGCGACGACCGCAGGCCTTCGAGCTGGGTGCGGGCGTTCACGCTCTCCACCGTGACGCCGTCCTTCGCGCTCTTGGCCAGTTCGTCGATCTGCTGCGAGGCGTCCTGCACCTTCTGGCGCAGGGCCGCGCGCTGTTCACCGGCGAGCTGCACGGCCGCGTCCCCGGAGTTGCTCGCCACCTGACCGGCGTACTTCACGTACTGCTGGGCGACCTCGTCGGCGAGCAGCTGGGCGTGCTCCCCGGTGTCGGCCGCCGCGGTGATCGTGATGACGTTGCCGTTCGCCGCCGACGTGCTGACCTGCTTCTTCAGGTCGCTGCCGCTCGGGTGCCACGGCAGCTGCGCGGCCGCCCGGTCGAGCACCACCGAGCTCACCGCGACCTCGGCCTGGGTGAGCAGCTCGTCCGCCTGGCGCGGCCCTTGGAGGAGCACGCTCGACGTGGTCTGGTAGCCGGGCGAGAGCACCATGGACGCGCCGTAGCCGGCGAGACCGCCCAGCACGGCGAGGACGGCGAGCAGCCGCCAGCGCCGTCGGAGAACCTGCCCGATGAGGGCCAGGCGTACCGTGTCGTCAGTCAACGGCGGGTTCTCCATTCCTGGGACGGCTACGCCGAACGGGTCTCACGTGATCGGCCGGTTACCCCAACCGTCGTCGGGCCGGGAGCATTGGTTACACGTCCGGTGGCTTCTTGACCGAACGGCGATCAGGACTTCACAGCGTGCTCATATGCGGCGAGCAAGTTCTTCGCCGAGTTGTCCCACGAGAGCGCGCCGGCCACTCTGGCCTGGCCGAGCTTGCCCATCCGGGCCCGCTCCTCCGGGTCGTCGAGCAGCTGCGCGACGAGCTTCGCGAACGCCGACTCGTCGTTGGCCGGGGCGTAGACGGCGGCGTCCCCGGCCGACACCCGCGCCTCCCGCAGCTCGAACGAGACGATCGGCTTGCTCATCGCCATGTACTCCATGACCTTGTTCATCGTGGAGACGTCGTTGAGCGGGTTCAGCGGGTCCGGCGACAGGCAGACGTCGGCGGTGGAGAGGTAGCGGACCAGGTCCTCGTCGGAGATCCGGCCGGTGAACTCGACCTGGTTGGCCAGCCCGAGCTTCGCCGAGAGGGCGACCATGTCGTCGAAGGCGTCCCCGGAGCCGACGAACACCGCGTGCCAGTCGGTGCGGCCGACCTCGTCCCGCAGCTTCGCGAGCGCGCGCAGGGCGTAGTCGACGCCGTCCTGCGGGCCCATCACGCCGAGGTAGGCCAGCAGGTGCGGCTTGCCCTTCTTCAGCTCGGGCTCGACGGGCACCTCGTGGAACCGCTCGACGACCGGCGCGCTGCGCACCACGAAGACGTCCTCGGGCTTCTTGCCGCCGCGGATCCGGGCGACCTGCTTGTAGCTCTCGTTCGTCGAGATCACGACGTCGGCGGCGCGGTAGGTGGCGCGTTCCAGCGCGCAGACCCCGCGGTAGAGCAGGTCCTGCCCGCGGTCGAACCGCGAGAGGTACAGCTCGGGGCACAGGTCGTGCTGGTCGAAGACGAACCGCGCGCCCTGCCGCTTCAGGTACTTCGCGACCAGGTAGAGCAGGTCCGGCGGGTTGCAGGCGTGCACGACGTCGACCGGCCCGACCTTCCGGGCCAGCCGCAGCGTGTGCCAGAGCGCGCTGCCGTACTCCTGCAGGTACCCGGCCGGGCCGCCGGTCGCGGCCTTCAGCGGGTACCGGTGGATGTGGACGCCGTCGATGACGGCCTCGGCCTCGGTGTCGCGCTTGGTGCCCTGCGGGCAGATGACGTGGACTTCCCAGCCGGCGTCGCGCAGGGTCGTGGACTCCTGCCAGACGCGGCGGTCGAAGGGGACGGACAGGTTTTCGACGAGGATGAGCGCTTTACCAGGCAAGGCCGGCGTATCCCTCTTCAAGGCGACGCGTCTCGGCGTCGGGCAGGCGGACGAGGTCGATCAGCACCCGGTCACCGCCGTGCGGCAGGGCCGCCAGCACGGCCGGGTCCTTGCAGCCGACGATGACGACGTCGGCGTGGTCCATGACTTCTTCGACGGACCCGGCGAGCAGCTGCCCGAGGTGCGGCAGCCGGCCTTCGATGTACTCGCGGTTGGCGCCCATCAGCCGCGAGAGGCTGACGTTGGCGTCGTAGATCTTCAGGTCGTAGCCCTTGCCGAGCAGCTTCTCGGCCAGCTCGACCAGCGGCGACTCGCGCAGGTCGTCGGTGCCCGGCTTGAAGGACAGGCCGAACAGCCCGACCTTGCGCTTGCCGGTGCGCGCGACCAGGTCGAACGCCCGCTGCAGGTGCTCTTCGTTCGAGCTGAGCACGTGCGACAGGATCGGCACCTTCACGTCGGCGCGGTGCGCGGCGTAGACCAGCCCGCGCAGGTCCTTCGGCAGGCACGAGCCGCCGAACGCGAAGCCGGGCTTGAGGTAGGCCGGGCTGATGTTGAGCTTGGTGTCGGCGAGGAAGACGTCGATCACCTGGTGCGAGTCGAGGCCGAGCGCGCGGCAGATCGAGCCGAGCTCGTTCGCGAACCCGATCTTCAGGCCGTGGAAGGAGTTGTCGGCGTACTTCGTCATCTCCGCGACCGGGATCGGCACGCGGAAGACGGGCCCGGGCAGGCCTTCGTACAGCGCCGCGACGGCGTCCCCGCTCGCGGTGTCGATCTCGCCGATCACCGTCTTCGGCGGGTCGAAGAAGTCCTTGACGCTGGTGCCCTCGCGCAGGAACTCGGGGTTCACCGCGACGCCGAAGTCGACCCCGGCGGTGCGGCCCGAGGACTTCTCCAGGATGGGGATCAGCAGGTCGAGGCAGGTGCCCGGCAGCATCGTGCTGCGGAAGACGACGGTGTGCCGCTCGCTCTTGTTCGCGATCGCCTCGCCGATCTCCTCGGCGACGCGCTCGAGGTAGACCGTCGAGAGGCTGCCGTTCGGCGCCGACGGCGTGCCGACGCAGACCAGCGAGATCTCGCTGTCGGCGACGGCTTCCGCGACGTCGGTCGTGGCTCTCAGCGCGCCGCTCGCGACGACTTCGGCGGTCAGCTCGCCGATCCGCTCCTCGACCACCGGGGCCTTGCCCTGGGTGATGAGGTCGATCTTCACCGGGTTGACGTCCACGCCGACCACCCGGTGCCCTTGCCCCGCCAGGCACGCGGCGGAGACACAACCGACGTAACCGAGCCCGAAGACACTGATCTTCACGCCAAACCTCCGCATTTTCCGCGCGACCCTCAAGTTGGTCGGCGGGGCCCCCTGGATCGTTACCGGGGGCGCGGCGAACGGGGTAAAGCGTGAGGAGGCCGTTAGGCGTAACGGTTTTCGCGTAAAAATCGGGTCTCGAACTGCAACTTGCCGTGGGCGGGCAACACGCTCGGCGCGATTTCGTCAGCGGCTTTCGTAAAGCCGTTTCCGTTCGGGGGTGTAGGTCCACCACGGCCGCGGCGGCGCGCCGTCCGCCTGGTCGACCGCCGACATGAAGGTGTCGAGCACGCAGGGGTCGTGCCGGACGCCGTCGGTCTCGCAGAGGCGATCGTACAGCTCGACGGCATCGCGCCCGGCGAGCTGGGCGGGCTCGGTGATACCGAGCCGGGCGAGGTCGCGGACCATCACGGGGCCGATGTTCGCCAGTTTCAGCAGTTCTTGGCTCATGCCCCCAGGACAGCAGCCGGGGCCGATCCGCGTCTTGAACGGATCGGCCCCGGAATGCGCGTGTCAGTTGTTGTTGACGAACGTGGTGGCGAGGCCTTCACCCTTGCTGATCGCGGCGGAGTGGTTCTCGATCGGCGAGACGGTGGAGTTCTTGAAGCAGATGTAGGTCACACCGGAGTCGGTGCCGCCGTTGGACGGGTCGGGGTTGATGCCGAGGTCCTTCGCGGTCGCGTAGGAGGCTTCCCCGATGATCTGCGTCGGGCCGGTGTCCCCGATGACGGCGTACTCGACCTTGCCGTTGTAGATCACGGCGCAGGAGCCGCCGCCCTTCAGCTGCGAGGAGGAGTACTTCCAGATGCTGCTCGAGCTCGGCACGACGATGTAGGGCAGCTTCGCGGCGTTGAGCGGCTTGCCGTCCGACTGGTGGAAGGCGGTGTCGTCCTGGTAGCAGCAGTCGGTGTCCTCGTTGCACTGCGTCGAGCGCTGGCCGTCGCAGTCGATGTCCATGTCGGCTTTCCAGAAGACGGCGCCATTGGCATCACAGACGGCGACGGTCTTGGCCGAGACGTCCTCGTCGGTCTTGTACTTGCCGTTGGAGATCTGCTTGCAGCTGTTCGTCTTGGCGAGCAGCTGGGCCGCGGTGGGGGCAGCGGCGACGGTCTGGGTCTGGACCGGCTGGGCCTGGACCGGGGCCGGCGCTTGGGCCGCTGAGGCGAGCGCCGAGGGCATCACGGCCGCGGCCAGCGCCATGGTCGCGAGCAGGATCAGTTTCCGCATTCCTGGTTGCTCCCTTTAGTTAGGAAACTTTCCTTACGGCGGCGAGGCACCCAGGATGCACCCGGGGAGGGGGTGGTTCAAGACCTTGCGGTGCGGGAATTTCCCATCATGCGGCCGGCCTTGACGAAAAGGCTGCTCAGTGGGTGCGGCAGCGCGAAATTGGTCTGGACCGTGTTCCGGCCACCGGGAAATGACTGGTGATCACCGGAACGGTCAAAACGGTCTTAGCGGATTCGCGGGGGCGGTGTGGGCGGCGGACGGTCGCGGCATCGGCGACGGTCGCGGTTCCCGGCGACTCGACTGCGAACCACCTTGGCCGCCGCGCAGCATCCGCCGAACCACCCGCGGCCACCACGGCTGCCGCGCGCACCCGGCCGCGGGCCGCCGCGGGTATCCGCCGAACCACCCACTGTCACCCTGGCCGCCGCGCAACATCCGCCAAACCACCTGCGGCCACCGCGGCCACCGCTGCTGCCGCGCGCACCCGGCCGCGGGCCGCCGCGGGTATCCGCCGAACCACCAGCGTTCGCCGCGCCACCACTGCTCAACCGCGGGCCGCTGCTCCACCCCCGGCTAGCGGCCACCCCGCCGAAACAACCGCTCCACCCAGCTCCCGCGCCGCCGTCCCCCGGCGAGCACCCCATCCAGCCACTCGCCGTCCAGGTCGTGCCGCACTTCGGTCCGCCCCTGAAGCCACCCGTCGCGATGCGCCTCGCCGCCGTCGCTCGTGTACACCCGCGTGGCCCCCGCCTGCTTGAGCCGCGCCAGGACCCGCCGGTCGTACGCCCCGAACGGCAGCGAAAACCGCTCCACCGGCCGGCCGCACAGCTCACCCAGCAGTTTCGGCGCGTCCGTCAGCTCGCGGCGGGCGTGGCGGTCGTCGAGGCGGCGCCAGTCCCTCGGCTCCCAGCCGTGCGAGCCGATCTCCATGCCGGCCCGGACCAGCTCGCGCAGGCCGTCGCGGTCGAGGTAGCCGCGCTGGCCGAGACGGCCCGCCAGGGGGAAGAACTCCGCCGTCAGGCCGCGGTCGACGAGCCGGGGCAGCACGATCTCGACGTCGGACTCGTTGCCGTCGTCGAAGGTCAGGTGGACGTCTTCGCCCTCGACCGCGTCCAGTACGCGCTCGAACTGCTCGACCGTCACCCAGCGCTCGTCCTCACCGGGGTCGAGCGGGCGAGCCGGACGGCCGATCCCGTGCACGGCGAGGTTCACCGTCACCTCTCCCACCGCCTGCCACCGCGAGTAGTCGCTTTGTTACCTCGATTAATCGCGGTGGCAAACGGGTGAGTTACAGATTCTCCGGAAATTCAGCCCTTCCGGATTTCCAGCGTGCAGCACTTCGGGCCGCCGCCGGCTTTCCGCAGCTCGGAGATGTCGACGTAGACCGGCTCGTACCCGCGGTCGGCGAGGAGCTCGCCCAGCCGCGTGGCCTCGACGGGCAGCACGACGTTGCGGCCGTCGGAAACGCCGTTCAACCCGAAGCACTCGGCGTCGGCGGCGGTCGCTTGCACGGCGTCCGGGAACAGCCGCTCGAGCACGCGGCGTGATCCGGCCGAGAACGCCTCCGGGTAGTAGACGATCTGCGCGCGGGTGGTGTCCGTGGCC
This sequence comes from Amycolatopsis sp. NPDC104587, assembly GCF_055583645.1. NCBI lineage: Bacteria > Bacillati > Actinomycetota > Actinomycetes > Pseudonocardiales > Pseudonocardiaceae > Amycolatopsis > Amycolatopsis sp. NPDC104587. The sequence continues at coordinate 100,870 of NZ_JBVJNO010000006.1, read as the reverse complement.
TCGGCGAGCACGAACAGCGCCGTGTCGAGGTGGTAGTAGCGCGGGTCGGTCAGGTTCAGCGAGACGACCGGGACCCCGAGGACCTCCTGCGCCTCGGCGTGCGCGGCCGGGTCGGTGCGGAAGCCGGTGCCGGCCAGCAGCACCGAGCCGGTCCAGGCGAAGTCGCCCTCGGCCTCGTTGATCTTCTCCGGCATGGTGATGTCGCGGTAGCCGTGCTCGACGAACCAGCGGCGGAAGTGCTCGGCCTCGGCGGCCCGCTGCGGCGCGCGGAACCGCGAGCCGAGGACGCGGCCGTCGACGACCGTGCCGGAGTTCGCGGCGAAGACCATGTCGGGCAGGCCGGGCTGGGGCTCGATCTCCTCGACGGTGTGGCCGAGGCGGCGGTAGGTGTCGCGCAGCTCGGTCCACTGCGCGACGGCGACGTCTGCGCTGACCGGCTGGGTCGGGTCCATCCAGGGGTTGATCACGTAGTCCACCGCGAAGTGCCGCGGGGAACACATCAAGTATCGACGGGTGGTCGGTACACGCATCGCCTGCATGATTGCAGGGTAAGGGGCGCCTAAACTCGCAATCAATCGCTGTTCGCTGCGCGTATCTGTGCTAAATGTTGCGTGTGAACACCATCGACCAGCGAATCGTTTCGTGTCTCGTGGCGAACGCCCGATCGAGCTACGCGGAGATCGGCAAGGTCGTCGGCCTGTCCGCGCCGGCGGTGAAACGGCGGGTCGACCGGCTCCTCGAAACGGGCATCCTCCGCGGGTTCACGGCGGTGGTCGACCCGGAGGCGCTCGGCTGGGGCACGGAGGCGTTCGTCGAGGTCACGTGCCAGGGCAACATCACGCCGGCCCGCATCCGCGCGCGCCTGGAGCCGCTGCCGGAGGTGGTGGCGGCGTACACGGTGTCCGGCGCGGCGGACGCGATCGTCCACCTCCGCGCGGCGGACATCCACCACCTGGAGACGGCGCTGGAGCGGCTGCGCGGGCTGGAGATCGTGGACCGCACGGTGTCGACGGTGGTGCTCTCCCGGCTGCTCGAGCGCCCGCCGACGCCGGAGAGCTGATGCCTCCGGCCCCCGTCTTCCAGCTTATCGGCGGGGGCCGACAGCCCGGGTCGGCCTCGCGGAGCTGTCCACAGGTGCGGGGCGCCTGTGGACAGGTCGGCGGCTCGAGCCGTCGAGACCGCGGAACCGTCGGGCCCCGCTCCTACGCTGGAGACCGGGGGGCGGAGGCCCACCCTCACCCCGCCGGCGCCCGCAGCACCAGCGCCTCGTCCGGATGCAGCCGCAGCTCAATCGCGCCCGCGTGCAACGCCACCGCCTGCCGACCGCCCGCACCATCAGCCGGCCCGGACCGAACACCACCGCCACCGCACCGCCGGGGAGACGCCGGAGAGCTGACGCCTCACCCCGCCAGCCCCCGCAACACCAACGGCGCCTCGTCCGGATGCACCCGCAGCTCGGTCGCGCCCGCACGGAACGTCACCGCCTGCCGGTCAACCGCCTGCATGGTCAGCTCACCCGGCTCGAACACCACCGGCTCCCCACCCGGCACCCGCCACTCCGCCGGCCCGCCACCGACCGCCACCCAGCCCCGCCGTGTACGCCCCTCCGTCAGCCCCGGGTCCCGCAGCACGCACGGGAACTCCACCCGCGAGCCGCTCGCGAACGCCTTCCGCCGAGCGCGACGGCGGCGGCCACCGAACAGCTCCGAAGTGTCGACCACCGTCAGCGCGTTGCCCGCCAGCACGATGATTCCCTTGACCAGGACGCCGAGAAGTTCCCCCATGCCTCCACCCCTACCCTGGACCGATGACCGACCGCATCGTCAGTGAGCACGAATCCGGCATCGCCCTGCTCACCATCGACGCGCCCGGCAGCCGCAACGCGCTCACCCTCGACCTGTCCGCGCAGCTCGCGGCCGCCGTCGAAGCCGCGGAGCGCGACAACGAAGTCCACGCCGTCGTCGTCACCGGCACGCCGCCCGCCTTCTGCGCCGGCGCCGACCTGTCCGCGCTGGGTGAAGCCGACGAACGCGGCCTGCGCGCCATCTACGAAGGCTTCCTCGCCGTCGCCCGGTGTGCGCTGCCGACGATCGCCGCGGTCGGCGGGGCGGCCGTCGGCGCGGGGCTGAACCTCGCCCTCGCCGCCGACGTGCGGCTGGCCGGGCCGCGCGCGAAGTTCGTCGCCCGGTTCCTCGAGCTCGGCCTGCACCCCGGCGGCGGGATGACCTGGATGACGCAGCGGCTCGCCGGGCCGCAGCAGGCCGCCGCGATGGCGTTGTTCGGCCAGTCGCTCGACGCCGAGGAGGCGGTCCGCGCCGGGCTGGCGCTGCGCGTCGTCGACGGCGACCTGGTCGCCGCGGCGCGGGAGCTCGCGGCGCCCGCCGTCGCCGCTCCGCGAGAGGCTCTCCTGGCCACCAAGCGCAGCCTCCGGAAGACCGCTTCCCTGGCCGCGCACGCCGACGCCGTGGACGTCGAAATCGAGCCGCAGCTGGCGTCGCTGGCCTCGCCCGAGTTCGCCGAACGGCTCGAAGCCATGCGGGCGCGGATCCGGTCCCGAGCCTGAATCCCAGCGGGTGGACACTCTCCCGAGACACGTGTCACAGCGTGCCTCACACTTTGCCCGTTACCATCGGTTACAGGTAATTGCCGGACCAGCGCAGAGGAACCGGCAAGCGCACAGATGAGGTCGCCGGCCAGCCGGGAGTCTAGGAACATCGAGGTCGTGCGCGAGCTAACCTCGTGGTAGGGCCTGGTGATCGGCCTGTCACGACACCGGGCGGGCGAACGAAGGCCGCAACGTCGGGAGAGAGGGAATCCCTGAGCCATGAGCACGAGTGCGAACGGCAACGGCGCTGGTGACGGCTCGCTCGCCGCTACCAGGCCCACCGAGGTCAGCAAGCTGGACCGGGTCGTCATCCGGTTCGCGGGCGACTCCGGTGACGGCATGCAGCTGACCGGTGACCGCTTCACGTCCGAAGCCGCCGCGTTCGGCAACGACCTGTCGACCATGCCGAACTTCCCCGCCGAGATCCGTGCGCCCCAGGGCACCATCCCCGGCGTCTCGAGCTTCCAGGTGCACTTCGCCGACTACGACATCCTCACCCCCGGCGACCGCCCGGACGTCCTCGTCGCGATGAACCCCGCCGCGCTCAAGGCGAACCTGGCCGACGTCCCGCACGGCGGCACGATCATCCTGAACACCGACGACTTCATCAAGCGCAACCTCACCAAGGTCGGGTACGCCACCGACCCGCTCGACGACGACACGCTCAGCCCGTTCCAGGTGCACCGGGTCGCCATGTCGACGCTGACCCAGGGCGCGCTGGCCGAGACCGGCCTCGGCAAGAAGGACGCCGAGCGCTGCAAGAACATGTTCGCGCTCGGCCTGCTGTCCTGGATGTACCACCGGCCCACCGAGGGCACCGAGCGGTTCCTGCGCGAGAAGTTCGCGAAGAAGCCGGACATCGCCGAGGCGAACATCCTGGCCTTCCGCGCGGGGTGGAACTACGGCGAGACCACCGAGTCGTTCGCGACGACGTTCGAGGTCGCGCCGGCCAAGCTCGCCCAGGGCACCTACCGGCAGATCACCGGCAACACCGCGCTCGCCTACGGGCTGGTGGCCGCCGGGCAGCGCTCCGGCCTGCAGATCCTGCTCGGCACGTACCCGATCACGCCGGCGTCGGACATCCTCCACGAGCTGTCCAAGCACAAGAACTTCGGCATCATCACCTTCCAGGCCGAGGACGAGATCGCCGGCATCGGCGCCGCGCTCGGCGCGTCCTACGGCGGCGCGCTCGGCGTCACCTCGACCTCCGGGCCGGGTGTCGCGCTGAAGTCCGAAGCCGTCGGCCTCGGCGTGATGGTGGAGCTGCCGCTGGTCGTCGTCGACGTCCAGCGCGGCGGCCCGTCCACCGGCCTGCCGACCAAGACCGAGCAGGCCGACCTGCTGCAGGCGATGTTCGGCCGCAACGGCGAGTCGCCGGTGCCGATCGTCGCGCCGCTCTCCCCGGCCGACTGCTTCGACGCGGCCATCGAGGCCACCCGGATCGCGCTGAAGTACCGCACCCCCGTGCTGCTGCTCTCGGACGGCGCGATCGCCAACGGCTCCGAGCCGTGGCTGATCCCGGACGTCGAAACGCTGCCGGACCTGCGCGTCGAGTTCGCCTCGGAACCGAACGCGGACAACGACTCCGGCGAGTTCTGGCCGTACGTGCGCGACCCCGAGACCCTCGCCCGCGCGTGGGCGATCCCGGGCACACCCGGGCTGCAGCACCGCATCGGCGGGCTGGAGAAGGCCGACAAGACCGGCCACATCTCCTACGACCCGGACAACCACGAGAAGATGGTCCGCCTGCGGCAGGCCAAGATCGACGGCATCGACGTCCCGGACCTCGTCGTCGACGACCCGAGCGGCGGCAAGGCCCGGGTGCTGGCGCTGGGCTGGGGTTCGTCGTTCGGCCCGATCGGCGCGGCCTGCCGGCGCGTGCGCAAGCTCGGCATGCCGATCGCGCAGGCCCACCTGCGGCACCTCAACCCGCTGCCGGGCAACCTCGGCGACATCCTGCGCAGCTACGACAAGGTCGTGGTGCCGGAGATGAACCTGGGCCAGCTTTCGCTGCTGCTGCGGGCGAAGTACCTCGTGGACGTCCACTCGCACACCAAGGTCGCCGGGATGGCGTTCAAGGCCGAAGAGCTGCAGAACGTGTTCTCGGAGATCATCACCGGCGTTATGGAGGCGGCGAAGTGACTGCGACCGACTTGGGGCTGCCCGCACTGGGCGGTCTGGATCTCGTGCCCACCACCGAAGAGCCGCAGAAGGCCAAGGACTACAAGTCCGACCAGGAAGTCCGCTGGTGCCCCGGCTGCGGCGACTACGTCGTGCTGAACGCGGTCCAGTCGTTCCTGCCGACGCTCGGCCTCAAGCGCGAGAACATCGTGTTCATCTCGGGCATCGGGTGCTCCTCGCGCTTCCCGTACTACCTGAACACCTACGGCATGCACTCGATCCACGGCCGCGCGCCGTCGATCGCGACCGGCCTGGCGACCACGCGCCCGGACCTGTCGGTGTGGGTCGTCACCGGTGACGGCGACGCGCTGTCCATCGGCGGCAACCACCTGATCCACGCGTTGCGGCGCAACGTGAACATCAAGATCCTGCTGTTCAACAACCGGATCTACGGGCTGACCAAGGGCCAGTACTCCCCGACGTCGGGGCAGGGCATGGTCACCAAGTCGACCCCGATGGGTTCGGTGGACACGCCGTTCAACCCGCTGTCGCTGGCGATCGGCGCCGAGGCGTCGTTCGTGGGCCGCGCGATGGACTCCGACCGCAAGGGCCTCACCGAGGTCCTGCAGGCCGCGGCGCAGCACCGCGGGTCGGCGCTGGTGGAGATCTACCAGAACTGCCCGATCTTCAACGACGGCGCGTTCGACGTCCTCAAGGACGCCGACGAGGCCGCCGCCCGGCTGATCCCGCTGCAGGCCGGCGAGCCGATCCGCTTCGGCCCCAACCAGGAGTTCGGCGTCAAGCGCGGCGACTGGGGCGGCCTGGACGTCGCGAAGGTCGCCGACATCGGCGAGGACAACGTCGTGGTGCACGACCCGTCGATCGCGGACACGTCGTACGCGTTCGCGCTGTCGCGCCTGGGTGACCAGAGCCTGAACCACGTCCCGACGGGCATCCTCCGCCAGGTCGAGCGCCCGACCTACGACGACGGCGCCCGCGCCCAGGTCGAGCAGGCGCGCGCGGCCCGCACGCCCGACCTGCAGGGCCTGCTGCGCGGCAAGGACACCTGGACGGTCGCGTAGTCCCACGCTGCCCCGAAGGCCGCCACGCCGAACGCGTGGCGGCCTTCGGCGTTTCCGGGGGTTGCCAGGCTTAGGACACTTGTCCTAAGTTTTGGGTCATGCGACCTTTCGTGTTCTTCGACGTCCGGACCGCCGATGTGGCCGGCACCAAGCGGTTCTTCGGCGAGCTGCTCGGCTGGCAGACGTCCGGGGCCCTGCTGACCGACGACGGCGTGCCGTGGGGCGGCCTGACCGAACTGGCGCCGGACGACGGCCGCGCGCCGCAGTGGCTGCCCTACGCGCCGGTGTCCGATGTGGACGCCGCAGCGGCGAAAGCCGTGGAGCTGGGCGGAAAGGTCGTGCGCGAGCGCACCGATCTGCCGGTCGGCTCGCTCGTGGTGGTCACCGATCCCGGCGGCGCGGCCATGGTCCTCTTCCAAGCGGCCTGAAACGACGAAGGGCCGCCCGAAGGCGGCCCTGGGTCGGAAAACTCAGGTGATCGGCCGGAACCCGACCCGTTCGGCGTCCTCGGCGGTGCGGAACCACACCTCGGCCACCATCTTCGGGAACTGCGCCGACTCGTCGGTGCAGTAGCGCAACGCCGTGACGCTCGCCTTCACCACGAAGCCATCGCTCGGCGCTCCGCCGCCGGGGCGCGGCATTGCCGAGCCCGGGCCGAACGGGCCGGGCGGCACCGCGTCGCCCGCCGTCTGCCGGGCCGGCGGCGGCTCGGGGGCCGAGACCGCCGCCTGGTTCGGCTGCACGGACGGCTCGAACAGCGAGCCGCTGTGCGCGCCGGCCAGGTCGGGCTCGCGCCGCTCGACCGTGCGCATCGACGGCTGGATCGGTTGCGGCGCGTCGAACCCGCCCCGCACCGCGCCCCGCGGCTGCCGCTTCGGCAGCACCTGCGTCGCCTCGGCCGGGGTCTCCGGCGGCACGTCGAGCTCGCCCCCGGTGGCTGCGTCATCTCCGGCGAAGGCGTACTGCGGCGTCTCTTCCTCGTCGTCGTCCTCTTCCGGCTCGGCGTGCCGCGCCGAACCGGGGTGCTCACCGATGTACCGCGTGCGCTCCACCGGCTCCTCGAACGCCGACCGCTCGGCCGGCGGCTCGTGGTCGAACCAGTCCGGATCGGGCGCGTGCGACTCCCCCGACGGGGGCTGGAAGAGCGAGCCCGCCGTGCTGTCCGGTTCGAGCTGCTGCTCCAGCCGCGAAAGCGCGGGCGTCTCGGGCTCGGGCTCCTCGTCGGGGACCAGGTACTCCGTCACCGCGGACGGGTACGGGTCGGCGTCCGGCTCGACCGCTTCGCCGACCGGGGACAGGAACTGCGTCGCCGCCGAGCGGTACGGGTCGTCCGCTTCGGGCTCCGGCTCGGGTTCCGGCCGGTAGGCCTCTTCGGGCTCCGGCAGCGTCCCCGGCGGCACCCGCGAGTCCAGCTCGGCGAAGTCCTCGTCGATGTCGTCGTGGACGTCGCCGCGGCTCATCGGCGGCGCGGCGACCAGCGTGCCCGGGTAGGAGGTCTCCTGACGGGAGGGCTCCGGCTCCGGCCGCGGCTCAGGCCGTGCGAAGACCTCGGTGCCCGGCGCGGCCAGCCCAGCGGCGTTCGCGGGGGTGCGCGCGGCGTCGGCGTGCGCCTGCGCCAGCGAGCTCTCCAGTTTGCGGACGCTCTTGCGGAGCGGCAGCACCAGCACCAGCCAGGTGAGGAGGACTCCGACGAAGAACGCGGCGAGGCTCCACAGCCAAACCTGTCCGAATATGGACATCTATCCCTGCCCCTGTTTAGTGCGTGCGCGCGACCAGGTAGTCGGCGACCGACTCACACGCGTCCCGGGCGGGTGACGCGGGCAACGCGGCGAGCTCGGCTCGCGCGCGACGAGCGTAGTCGGAAAGGGTGACGCGTGCTCGTTCGAGTCCACTGCTCGCCCGGAGCAGCTCCAGCGCCTCCTGGACGACGGCGTCGTCGGCGATCGGCCCCGAGAGCAGCTCGACCAGCCGGGGGTCGGTGCCCGGGTCGGCGAGCGCGTAGAGCATCGGCAGCGTCCGGACGCCTTCGCGCAGGTCGGTACCCTGCGCCTTGCCGAGCTCGTCGGACGGCGACGCGATGTCGATGATGTCGTCGGAGATCTGGAAGGCGGCGCCGATGATGTCGCCGAAGCGCCGCAGCGCCCCGATGTGCTCCTCGGCCGCGCCGGACATCATGCCGCCGAACCGGCCGGAGGTGGCGATCAGCGAACCGGTCTTCTGGCCGATCACGGTGAGGTAGTGCGCGACGGCGTCGTCACCCGGGCCGGGGCCGACGGTCTCGCGCATCTGGCCGGTGACCAGCTCGCCGAACGTCTCGGCGATGATCCGCGCGGCGTCCGTGCCGAGGTCGGCGACCAGGCGTGAGGCGTGCGCGAAGAGGAAGTCGCCGGTGAGAATGGCGATGGTGTTGTCCCAGCGGGAGTTGACGCTCTCGGCGCCGCGCCGCATGTCCGCCTCGTCCATGACGTCGTCGTGGTAGAGCGTGGCGAGGTGCACCAGCTCGACCGCGGCGGCGGCGATCACCACGTGGTCGTCCTGCTTCGGGCCGAACTGCGCGGCGAGCAGGGTGAACAGCGGACGGAAGCGTTTGCCCCCGGCTTCGACCAGGTGCAACGCGGCGTCGTTGACGGCCTGGACGTCACTGCGGACGACGTCGCGAAGCAGCTTCTCGACCTCGGCCAGCCCGCCGGCGATCGCGCGCAGCAGGGCTTCGTCGTCGATCTGCAGGCCGACGGACGCGCGCAGGTCCTCGAGGGCGCCACCCGGCGCAGCGGGGAGGGATCCCGCCCCGGGGGCTGGGGAAGGCACAGACACGTCGGCTCCGCTCTACTCGTGCACCGGTCGGGTTGTCCCTTGAGCGTAGTGGTTACCCCGCGCTGTCGTTTACCCGCTGTCCTGCGGAAACGGTGACGAACATGACACCTCACCGGCGCCTGGCCCGGACGTCGTCCAGGCACGTGGAGCTGACGGTCAGCTCGCGGTACGGGTAGCCCTCGCGCTCCAGCAGTTCCATGGCCGCGAGCTCCGCCTGGTCGTGGGCTGCCCGGGTGGCGCTGTCACCAGCAGCGACCTCGACGGTGATCCGGAAGCTGAAGCCGCCGAGATGGTGACTGTAGGTGAGCGTGCCGATTTTGCTGAAGAGCTGTCCGGCCAGGTCGTCCTCAGTGTCGAGGGCGGCGAGGAGTTTCGCGCGGGTTGCCTGGGTGGGGTGGTCGAACTTGCCCCGGACGAGGACGCGGTAGGTCGGCATGCGCGTCAAGATACAGATCTGTATCCGGATACCGAAGGGATTATCCACCGGGTGGTTCATGATCCACGAAGGGGTGATCAGCGGTTTCGGGCGCAACGGACGTCTCCGGCGGGCGGATATTCAGCTCGAGGAAGAGCGTCGCTCTCCCCGGTCGGCAAGGAGGACGCGACATGCGCAACACCATCGCGAGGCGGGGTGCGCTCGCCGGAACACTGATGTTGGCCGGGCTCGCCGTCACCGCGGCGCCGGCGCAGGCCGCACCGCAACCGGGCGTGGCCCAGATCGGCTCGGCGGAGTTCACCAAGAGCGGCACGACGATCAAGGTCCCGGTCCAGGGCGAGTGCTCGGTGGACGGCCCGACGACGGCCACGGCCCAGTCGGTGACAAAAACGGGAGTCACGTTCGGCGGCGGCACGTCGTCGTGCACGACGACGGTGACGGACCCGGAAACGGACGCGACATCAACCAAGTCCACGGCGACGGGCAAGGCGTTCGAGCTGTCGGCGCTGGTGAGCGCGGGCGGGCCGCGGATCAAGCTGTCGACGTACACGGTGACGTGCACGGCAACGCAGACGCAGACGAGCGCGAACTGGAGCTACGGCGGGATGTCGGGCATCCCGAACCCGCCGAGCCCGGTCCCGGTGGGCTACACGGCGCCGCTCAAGAAGTCCAACGGAACGGTGCTCGCGAACGCGGTGTTCAACATCCAGAACCTCCCGGGCGACGGCAGCATCGGGTTGACGATGCTGCGGATCGACTTCCTGCCGGCGTCGGGGATCAGCGGGCAGGTCGTGCTGGGGCACACGTCCTGCTCACCGACCCCGTAGGGGTGATCGAGGGCCGCGGCCGAGGGGGCCGCGGCCCTCGTGCTGTTTCGGGATTTCGGGTGGGAGAACCCTGGTAAGGTTTTCGCCGTCGGATACGCAGGGTGCTCGGGAGGGAGCACACTGCGAGCCAGGGGAGAGCTGATGACGACCGCGGTATCGGTGATGCACGGTGCCTGAACCACCGGTTTACGACCCGAGCGGGAATGGGGAGCTTCCGGGACCGAACGGGGTTCCGGTGGCTGGTTCGTATGGGGTGGAGTCGGGTGGAGGGCCCGGGTTCCAGTACGACGAGGCGACGCTGCATGAGCTGGTTCGGGAGTGGAACGACCTCGCGAACGAGTTCGAGGACGACCTGAGCAGAGCGCGTTTGATCGCTGCTACCGAGGGACCTGGTCTTGATTACGCCAGTGGCGGCAACGCCGATCTGATTCGCCGGTCCGGCTCGGCGTTGACGACCACCCTTGACGAGCGTGCGTCCTACTGCCGGAACATGGCCGCGAAATTCGAAGCAGCGCTGGGTAAATACGCTACTGCCGAAGAGACGCACACGACGCAGATCAAAAACGCCGGAGGCAGCCTGTGAAACGCCCACTGCTACTCGGGCTGGGCGCGACGATGCTCATCGCAGCCGCTTGCACCACGACTCAGAACGGCACTGCCACACCTTCGCCGGCCGATCCGTCCAACTCCCCGACCGATACCCCAGCCTCACAACTGCCCGGTGCCGGTGCACCCGGCGTAGCAACCCCGATCGGCACCACGAAGTTTCAGCAGAAACCTTGCACCACGCTCACTGATGCGCAGATCGCCGAACTTCTCGGTCCGGACGTTGAGCCGAAGGAAGATCCGAACGACCCGGCCGGCTCCAGCTGCTTCTGGCATCCGAGATCGGTCACCCAGGCTGCCGTATCGGTCATCTACGCCACTAAGAACCGGCGTGGCCTGACATCGATCTACCAGCAACAGGGGACGACGTTTCCCTTGTTCGTTCCCATGGATCCGATCGATGGCTACCCGACCGTGGCTTACGGACAGGCCGACCTGCGCCCCAAGGGCACTTGCGCGATCGCTCTGGGAACCAGCAACGAAGACATGCTCGACGTGTCGGTAGCCCTTTCCGAGGGAAATGTCGGCAAGAAGGACCCTTGCGCCGCAGCGCACGAGGTGACGGTGACCGTGCTGAACAACCTCCGGGCCGGGTGAATCGATGGTTGCCGAAGGACCGCTTACCGCCGCTGATATCTACGAGCAGATCACGGGCGGGAAAGGCACTCAGTCGCTCGCTGACGCGCATGATGGGGCCAGCAATCTGACCACTCGGATGGTTGAACGGGCGCAACGGATCAACGCCCTCCGGGCCAAGACCATAGCCGGCTGGCAAGGGGGCGCTGGGGACTCTGCTGCTGACGCCACCCTTCCCCTCGTGCAGGCCGCCGCCGATGATGCTGTTCATCTTGCGAATGCGCGGACCGCTGTCGGGGCTCAGATGGATGCCTTCGGGACCGCCAAGAACTCCGTCAAACCCGTGGCCCCGGCCGCGCCTGAGCTGACTGCAGATGATGTTGTCGAGGCCATCAGCGGTAAGGGCTGGGGCTCCTACAACTCCAAGGTCGCCGGCTGGCAGGCCGACAGTCAGGCCAACATCGACGCCTTCAGCGCCTATCACTCCGCCAGCTCGGCCAATGGTGGGCAGATGCCCGCTCAGTACGCCCAGCTCCGTGACTCCGGTGCGCCCGTCTCCATGGCTGACGACGCGCCGAAAAAGACCAGCGGGACCACCGACACCGGTGAATGGGCTCGCAACCCACGGCAGGTTCCCGTGCAGCAGAACCGGCAGACCGTCCAACCCGGACAGAACCAGGTGCAGAATCAGGTTCAGAACCAGATTCAGCACCAAGTCCCCAACCCGAACCAGGGGCAAAACCAGGTCCAGGGGCACGCCGGTGGGGACAACACCCACGCCGACAGCTACGTTCCCAAGCCCGTCGTGCCTCCGGCCGCGCAGGGCGGCTATGAGTTCGGGCCCACCGGACAGCCCGTCGGCAACCTCGGCGGGAACAACACCTTCGGGCCCGGCACCGGTGGCTACTCCGGCAGCGGATTCGGGCCCGGCACCGGTGGCTACTCCGGCAGCGGATTCGGGCCCGGCACAGGCGGATATGGCACCGGAGCGAACCCGAGCACGGGAACAGGCACCGGATATCGACCAGGAGCCGGGCCGGGAACAGGCACAGGCCAAGGCATGCGCGGCCCAGGGGCCAACTCCGGCGCCCGCCTCCCCGAAGAACGCAACGGCACCACCACTCGCGGCACCGCCGGCCCCCGTGGCGCCAACGGCATGCCCATGGGCGGCCCCCTCGGCGCCGGGCGCGGCGGTAAAGACGAAGATCGCGAAAAGAAAAAAGCCCCCTACCTCCAAAACCCCGACCCCGACGAGACCTTCGGTGGTTTCCCCCAAAAGCCGATGCCGCCGGTGATCGGCGAGAGCCGGAACAAGAAATAAATGCTCAACGCCGAATTCTCGCTGAACACCCTTCTCACGGCCATGCGTCAAATCGGCTGCGGGGACCCGCATCCCGTCTTCGCCCACGGGCTTCGGTACATCCCGCCGAGCGGCAAAACCGCAGTGAACCGCGAGGCCTTCGAGGAGCTCAGCGAATACGGGTTCACCCAGGGCGAAGGCTTCACACCCGAATTCGAAGACGTCCTGCACCTCATCACGCGGCCCGCGCGGGAGTTCTTCGGCTACGCCCGGGACACAACCGGGCAGATCGGGATTCTTGTCGCCGCGAGTGGGCGGACCGCCGTCTCCGTGGTCTGCCGGGGTGAGCGGGTTGAACTCGCCGGGGTCTCCGCCGACACCCGGCCTGTCGACGCTCTTGTCGGCGCCCTGCCCGGATGCCCCGCAGCCGGTATCAGGCCCTTCTCACTGCCGCAGGAAGACTTCGAAAAGGCCGAGGAGAGCGACATCTTCGACGACGCCCCCGCGCGCAGCCGGGAAGCGCAGGAGCTCGATGCCCTCTTCGCTCAGCCCTACCACGGCATCGGGCAGCTCTACGCCGGGGACAAGACCCTCAGTTATCTCGACCTTGACGCCGGGCGCGTGGGCTTCACCCTCGCCAACGGCTACATCAGCGTCGTTCCCGGGGAACCCGCCCTGCTGAGCCAGAAACTGCACTAAAAAGGGGCCGCCGCTCCGAAGAGCGACGGCCCCTTGAACAAACTCAGAGTGCGAAACCGCCCGCACCGGCCCAAGACAGAGCAAAGGCCGGCACCAGGCCCAGCACCAGCGTCACCGCCGTGCCGAGGAAGATCGCCGTTCCCGTGCCGAAGCCCGGGACCGAGACCGACGGGCCCTCGGCCGCCGGCTCGGAGAAGTACATCAGGACGATCACGCGCAGGTAGAAGAACGCCGCCACCGCGCTGAACACCAGGGCCACCACCACCAGCGGGGCCATGCCGTCCGACAGCGCCGCCGAGAACACGACGAACTTGCCCACGAACCCCGACGTCAACGGGATCCCCGCCAACGCCAGCAACAGGAACGTGAACACCGCCGCCAGCAACGGCGACCGCTTCGCCAGCCCTGCCCACGCCGAGAGGTGCGTTGCCTCGCCCGAGGAATCGCGGACCAGGCTGATCACACCGAACGCCGCCAGCGTCGTGAAGCCGTACGACAGCAGGTAGAACAGCGTGCTGGACAGGCCTTCCGACGTCATCGAGATCGCGCCGATCAGCAGGAAGCCCGCGTGGGCGATCGACGAGTACGCGATCATGCGCTTGACGTCGGTCTGGGTGAGACCGAGGATCGCGCCGATCACCATCGAAATGATCGCCACGCCCCACAGCACTCCGCGCCATTCCCACGAAGTCGAACCGAACGCCACCGACAGCACGCGGAGAATCCCGCCGAACGCCGCGACCTTCGTGCACGCCGCCATGAACGCCGTCACCGGGGTCGGCGCGCCCTGGTAGACGTCCGGGGTCCAGGTGTGGAACGGGCCGACCGAACCCTTGAACAGCAGGCCGACCACCAGCAGGCCCAGGCCCGCGAACAGCAGCGTGTCCGACCGGTCCGAACCGGCCGCCGCCGCCGCGATGTCGCCCAGCTTCACGGAGTTCGCGTAGCCGTAGAGCAGCGCGAGTCCATAAAGGAAGAACGCCGAGGAGAACGCGCCGAGCAGGAAGTACTTGACCGCCGCCTCCTGGGAGAGGAGACGCCGGCGCCGTGCGAGGCCGCACATCAGGTACAGCGGCAGCGAAAGCACTTCCAGCGCGATGAACATCGTCAGCAGGTCGTTCGCCGCGCAGAACGCCATCATGCCGCCGAGCGCGAACAGCGTCAGCGGGAACACCTCGGTCTGCATGACCGTCGCCGTCTGGGCGCGGTCCTGGACCGTGCCCGGGCGGATGCCGGCCTGCGCGACCAGCGCGCCGCCCGGCTCGACGACGCGGTCCGAGATCAGCAGCACCGCGCCGACCGCCAGGGCCAGCAGCGTGCCCCAGAGGAACAGCGCCGGCTTGTCGATCGAGATCGCGCCGCTGAACGTCGTGACGCCGGTCGACGGCGAGCCGATCGCGTAGGTGATCAGGAAGACGCCGGCCACGACGATCGCCGCCAGGCTCAGCACGACCTGCACGCCGAACCGCGAGCGCTTCGACGCGAACGCCTCGACGAGCACGCTCACGCACGCCGCGCCGAAGATGATCAGCACCGGCAGCACGGCGCCGTAGTTCACCGACGGCACCTGCACCGGTGGCTCCGGTGCCTGGGCCAGGAGGATGTCGAGCACGGTTACTTGCCTCCCTGAACCGCGGACAGCGTCTGCTGCACCGTCGGGGTGACTGTGTCGAGCACCGGCTTCGGGTAGAAGCCGAGGACGATGATCAGCACGACCAGCGGCGCGAGGATCGCGATCTCACGGCCGTTGAGGTCGCGGATCGCCTTCTTCGCGCCGAGCTCCGGCGCGATCGCGGTGCCCGGTCCCCCGCCGACACCCACGAGGGCATCACCGCGGACCGGGCCCTGCATGACGCGCTGGTAGAGCCAGAGCACGTACGCCGCGGCCAGGACCATGCCGACCGTCGCGAGGATCGTGTACACCGGCTGGTCCACATAGGACCCGATGAGCACCAGGAACTCGGAGACGAACGAGTTGGTGCCCGGCAGGGACAACGTGGACAGCCCGGCGAGGAGGAACAGGCCCGCCAGCAGCGGGGTCACCTTCGCCATGCCGCCGTAGTCCGAGATCTTCGACGACCCGCCGCGCGCGATGACCAGGCCGATCACCACGATCAGCATGCCGGTCGCGAGGCTGTGGTTGAGCATGTACGTCGCCGAGCCGATCATCGCCTGCTCGTTGAACGCGAAGATGCCCAGCGAGATGAACCCGAAGTGCGCGATCGAGACGTAGGCGATGAACCGCTTCATGTCCCGCTGGCCGGCGGCGAGGATCGATCCGTAGAGGACGCCGATCACCGAGAGCACCAGCACCAGCGGCGCCAGGGTCTTGCTCGCGTCCGGGAACATCGGCAGGCAGTACCGCAGGAACCCGAACGTGCCGACCTTGTCCAGCACACCGACCAGCAGGACGGCGACGCCGATCGGCGCCTCCCCCGCCGCGTCCGGCAGCCAGGTGTGGAACGGCACCAGCGGCGCCTTGATCGCGAACGCCAGGAAGAACCCGAGGAAAAGCCAGATCTGCGTGGACAGCGGCGCGTCGCGGACGACCGTGACCAGCGTGGCCCAGTCGAAGGTGCCGTGCCCGTTCTTCTCCACCGAGAGCGAGTACGCCCCGATCGCCGACGCCAGCATGATCAGGCCGCCGAGGAAGGAGTAGAGGAAGAACTTCACCGCCGCGTACTGCCGGTTCGCGCCGCCGTACCCGCCGATGAGGAAGTACATCGGGATCAGCATGATCTCGAACAGCACGTAGAACAGGAAGACGTCGGTCGCGGCGAAGACGCCGATCGTGAGCGCCTCCTGCAGCAGGATCAGCGACAGGAACCCGCCGGCGCTGCGGCCGGGCGGGAGCTTGTCCATCGTGCCGAGGCCGCCGACGACGATCGGCACCAGCAGCGCGATCACCGCGATCATGATCAGCGAGATGCCGTCGGTGCCGAACGCGATGTGGACACCGAAGCTCGGGATCCAGTCGAAGCTCGACGTCATCTGCAGCCGCGCGCCCGAAGGCGAGTAGCTGAGCCAGAACGGGATGATCAGCAGGAGCTCGAGGATCGAGAACGCCAGCGCGGCCAGCACCGCGGAGCGGTCGTTCCCCTTGAGGAACGCCAGCACTCCGGCGCCGACGAGCGGCACCAGGATGAGGATCAGCAACCAGGTCATCAGGAGAACCTCACCAGCAGGAGAGCCGCCAGAAGCAGGAACGTGCCGCCGAGCATCGACAGCGCGTACGACCGGACGAAGCCGGTCTGCAGCCGCCGCAGCCGGCCGGAGCCGCCGCCGAGCGAGGCGGCGAGGCCGTTGACCGCGCCGTCGACGCCGCGGTTGTCGACGAACACCAGCGCCCGCGAGAGCCAGGTGCCCGGGCGGGCGACCAGGGTTTCGTTGAGCGTGTTGCCGTACAGGTCCTTGCGCGCGGCGCGGGTGACGAACGAGACCCGCTCCGGCCGCTCCACCGGGACGTCACGACGGAAGATCAGGATCGCGATCAGCACGCCCAGCAGGGAGAACACGATCGCGCCCGCCGAGATCACCCAGGCGTCGAACGGCGCGTGGTGCTCCTCCACGAGCTTGCCGACCGAGGGGGTCAGCCACTCGCTGAAGCGGTCACCGATGGCGAAGAACGCGCCGGCGCCGACCGAGCCCACCGCCAGCACCGCCATCGGGACCCACATGACCGCCTTGGACTCGTGCGGGTGGAAGTCGCGGCCGTCGGTGGACTTGATGTCCTTCCAGCGCTCCTTGCCGAAGAACGTCATCACCATCAGGCGGGTCATGTAGAACGCGGTGAGCCCGGCGCCCAGCAGCGCGGCGCCGCCCATCACCCAGCCGCGCCAGCCGCCCTGGCTGAACGCCGCTTCGATGATCGCGTCCTTGGTGAAGAAGCCCGACAGCGGCGGGATGCCGATCAGGGCCAGGTAACCGAGGCCGAACGTGATGAAGGTGATCGGCATCTTCTTGCGCAGGCCGCCGAACTTCCGCATGTCGACCTCGTCGTTCATGCCGTGCATGACCGACCCGGCCCCGAGGAAGAGCCCGGCCTTGAAGAAGCCGTGCGCGACCAGGTGCATGATGCCGAGCGCGTACGCGATGGGCCCGAGCCCGACCGCCAGCATCATGTAGCCGATCTGGCTGACCGTGGAGTAGGCGAGGACCTTCTTGATGTCGTCGTACGCGCAGCCGATGATGCACCCGAGCAGCAGGGTCACCGTGCCGACGAGCGTGACGATCAAGCGGCCGTCCTCGGTGGCGTTGAAGATGTCCTTCGACCGAGCCACCAGGTAGACGCCCGCGGTGACCATCGTTGCCGCGTGGATCAGGGCCGACACCGGGGTCGGGCCCTCCATCGCGTCCGGGAGCCACGCCTGCAGCGGGAACTGGCCGGACTTACCGCAGGCGCCCAGCAGGAGCAGGATCGCCATCGCGGTGATCGCCGCCGGCGAGAACTTGCCGTCACCGACCGCCTGGAAGACCTGCGCGTAACCGGTCGAGCCCGCGTACTTGAACATGATGAAGATCGCCAGCGCGAGCCCGACGTCGCCGACGCGGTTCATCAGGAACGCCTTCTTCGCCGCGGTCGCGGCGGACGGGCGGCCCTGGTACCAGCCGATGAGCAGGTAGGACGCGAGACCCACGCCCTCCCAGCCCATGTACAGCGTCACGAAGCTGTTGCCCAGGACCAGGATCAGCATCGACGCGACGAAGAGGTTCAGGTACGCGAAGAAGCGGTACCGGCCTTCGTCGTCGGACATGTAGCCGATCGAGTAGAAGTGGATCAGCATGCCGACGCCGGTGATGAGCAGCACGAACGTCAGCGACAGCGCGTCGATGCGCAGCCCGAAGTCGATCTGCAGCGCGCCGGCCGGGATCCACGAGTACAGCTTGGTGTCCGTCGTGGCGCCGGTGTCGGCGGTGAAGAACGTGATCAGGCCCCAGACGAAGGCGAGCGTGACGGTGGCCGTACCGAGCAGATGCCCCCAGCCCTTCGCGCGCTTGCCCATGAGCAGCAGGACGAGCGCGCCGACGGCAGGGAGGGCCACCAGCAGCCACGATGATGCGGTCACTCGGGGGTCTCCTAGTACTTCAGCAGGTTGGTGTCGTCGACCGAGGCCGAGCGCCGGGTGCGGAAGATGGCCATGATGATCGCCAGGCCGACCACGACCTCGGCGGCCGCGACGACCATCACGAAGAACGCCATGATCTGGCCGTCGAGGCTGCCGTTGATCCGGGCGAACGTCACGAGCGAGAGGTTCACCGCGTTCAGCATCAGCTCGATGCACATGAAAACGACGATCGCGTTGCGCCGCACCAGCACGCCGACGGCGCCGATCGAGAACAGCAGCGCCGACAGCAGCAGGTAGTACGTCGGGGTCATTCCTTCTCCCCTTCCGGAGCACCTTCGGCGGCGACCAGCGCGTGCGCGTCCGGGTGCGGCGTGTCGTCCGCCACCAGCTTGCGTTCCTTCGCCAGCTCGATCGCCGAGGTGGACTCGATGATCGCCGACAGCGACTCCGGCGCGACCGTGCCGTCCGGCAGCAGCGCCGGGGTGGCCACCGAGTTGGCGGTGGCGAAGACACCCGGGCCGGGCAGCGGCGACGGCCGGTCGTGCTCACCGCGGAAGCGGAGGACGACCAGTTCCTTCTGTGTGAGCTTCCCGCCCTTGGCGTGCCGGTCGGTGAAGGCCAGCACCATCGCGCCGACCGCGGCGGTGATGAGCAGCGCCGACGTCAGCTCGAACGGGAAGAGGTAGTCGGTGAAGATCAGCCGGCCGAGGCCCTTCGGCCCGCCGCCGGCCGGGGTGGCCGAGTCGAGCGGGACGGCCGGGGTGACGGTGTCCAGCGCCCGGTAGATGCCGGTGGCCAGCAGCGCGGCCAGGCCGATGCCCAGCACGGTCGCGGCGAGCCGCTGGCCACGCAGGACTTCGACGACCGAGTCGGAGCTCTCCCGGCCGACCAGCATCAGCACGAACAGGAACAGCATCATGATCGCGCCGGTGTAGACGATGATCTGCGTGAAGCCGAGGAACGGCGCCGACTGGATCATGTACAGCGCGCCCAGGCTCAGCATGGTGAGCACCAGCCACAGCGCCGAGTGCACGGCGTTGCGCGAGAAGATCATGCCGAGCGCGCCGAGCAGCGCGACCGGGCCGAGGATCCAGAACGCGACGGCCTCGCCGACCGACACGCCCGCGGCGGCGCCGGTCGGGGCCTGGGCCAGGAGTGCGGAGATCACTTCTTCGCCTCCCCGCGCGCCAGCTCCGGGCCGTTCACGTAGTAGTCCTGCTCGTTCTCGCCGAGCCGCATCGGGTGCGGCGGCTGCTCCATGCCGGGCAGGAGCGGCGCGAGGAGGTCTTCCTTCGTGTAGATCAGCCGCTGCCGGTCGTCGTCGGCCAGCTCGTAGAAGTTGATCATCGTCAGCGACCGCGTCGGGCACGCCTCGATGCAGAGGCCGCAGCCGATGCAGCGCAGGTAGTTGATCTGGTAGTCCGCGCCGTACCGCTCGCCCGGCGAGAACCGGGCCTCCTCGGTGTTGTCACCGCCCTCGACGAAGATCGCGTCCGCCGGGCACGCCCACGCGCACAGCTCGCAGCCGACGCACTTCTCGAGGCCGTCCGGGTGGCGGTTCAGCTGGTGCCGGCCGTGGTACCGCGGGGCGGCGGGGGCGCCGGCCTCGGGGTACTCCTCGGTGGCGACCTTCTTGAACATCATCCCGAAGGTGACGCCGAAGCCCTTGACGGGATCAAGAAACCCCATCTTGCGCTCCTTCCTGTGCGGTACCGACGGCCGCCGGCTTGCGGCGGGCCGCCTTCGCCTCGGCCTTGGCCAAGGCCTTCTGACGCGGGGTGGTCTGCGGGACCTTGAGGTCCAGCGGCGGGACCGGGAAACCGCCGCCGGTCACCGGGATGCTCTCGCTCTCCTCTTCACGGCCCGACGCGCGGACGTAGAAGAACAGGGCCAGCACGATGAAGATGGCGACGGCGGCGATGATGATCGACGCGGTGTTCCAGGTGATCACCTTGGCGAAGGTCACCATCACGATCCACACCAGGTTCAGCGGGACCAGGACCTTCCAGCCGAGGCGCATGAACTGGTCGTAGCGCAAGCGGGGCAGCGTGCCGCGCAGCCAGATGAACCCGAACAGCAGGATGAACATCTTCGCGAAGAACCACAGCACCGGCCACCAGCCGGTGTTGAGCACGTTGTTCCCGATCAGCGACAGCGGCCACGGGGCCATCCAGCCACCGAGGAACAGCGTCGTCGCGAACGCCGAGACGATCACCATGTTGACGTACTCGGCGAGGAAGAACATCGCGAACTTCATCGAGCTGTACTCGGTGTGGAACCCGCCGACCAGCTCCGACTCGGCCTCCGGGAGGTCGAACGGGGCCCGGTTGGTCTCGCCGACCATCGAGATCAGGTAGATCACGAAGCTCGGGACCAGGTAGAGGAACCACACCTTGTGCTGCGCGCCGACGATGTCGGCCAGGTCCAGCGAGCCGGCCTGCAGGATCACCGCGACGATCGAGAGGCCCATCGCGATCTCGTAGGAGATCACCTGCGCGGCGCTGCGGAGACCACCGAGCAGCGGGTACGGCGAGCCGGACGCCCAGCCGGCGAGCACGATGCCGTACACGCCGATCGAGGAGCAGGCCAGGATCACCAGCGCGCTGACCGGCAGGTCGAGCAGCTGGAGCACGGTCCGCTCACCGAAGATCGAGACGACCGGCCCGAACGGGATGGCCGACAGCGCGATCAGCGCGGGCACCGCGGAGAGCACCGGCGCGAGGAAGTACACCTTGCGGTCGGCGGTGTCCGGGATGATCTGTTCCTTGAACGGCAGCTTGATCGCGTCCGCGAGGGACTGCAGGTAGCCGCCCGGGCCGACCCGGTTGGGGCCGGGCCGGTTCTGCATCCGGCCGACCGCCTTGCGCTCCCAGACGATCAGGAAGATCGTGAAGATCGGCCCGATCAGCAGGATCACGACGGACTTCAGCAGGATCAGCCAGAACGGGTCGTCCGCGAGCAGCGCCGCCCGCGTCGCCGCGTCCGGGACACTGCCCACAGCGGCTTCGGTAAGCAACGGTGTCACTGTTCACCCCCAGCGAGGTTCACCACGGCGCCGTGCCCGGCGCCGAGCGTCTTGAACACGGCGGAGCCGTCGGAGTTGCCGGGCAGCCACACGACGCCGTCGGGCAGGTCTGCGACCTCGACCGGCAGCGTGATCGCGCCGCGTTCGGTGCTCACCTTCACGATCGCGCCGAGGCCTTCGGCGGTCGCCGCGGACAGCCGCGCGACCGGCGGCCGCTGGGTGCCCTTGAGGTGCGGCTCGCCGTCCTGCAGGGACCCGTTGTCGATCAGCTGGCGCCAGGTCGAGAGGACCGCCTGGCCGGCGCCCGGGGCAACCGTGGCTCCCCCGGTCTCCGCCTCGACGTGTCCCCAGCGCAGCGCGGAAGCCGGGCCGAGCTTCTCGTAGTCACCGCGCGCGGCGGCCGGAGTCTGTGTGAACAGGTCGACGTCCATCTCGACGGCCAGGGTGTCGAGCACCCGGCAGTCCGGCAGGGTGCCGACACCCTCGATGGTGATGTCGAACGGGCGGGTGCGGCCTTCCCAGTTGAGGAAGCTGCCGACCTTCTCGTCCGACGCCGCCACCGGGAGCACGACGTCCGCGCGCTCGGTCACCGCGCTGTGCCGCAGCTCGAGGCTGACGACAAAACCGGCGTTGTCCAGGGCGCGCAGCGCGAGGTCCGGGTCCGGCAGGTCGAACGGGTCGACGCCACCGACGACCAGGCCGCCGAGGTCACGGCCCGAAGCGGCCTTCAGGATCTCGGTCGCGTCGCGGCCGGGAGCGGACGGAAGCGGGACGCCCCAAGCGTTTTCGACGGCGACACGCGCGGCGTCGTCACCGACGCGACGGCCGCCCGGCAGGAGCGTCGGGACGCAGCCGACCTCCAGCGCGCCCCGGTCACCGGCGCGGCGCGGGATCCACGCGAGCCGGACACCGGTGCGCTCCACCAGGTCGTGCAGCGCGGAGAACAGGCCGGGCACCTGGGCGGCGCGCTCGCCGACGAGGACGACGGCGTGCTCACCGCTGAGCGCCTCGTCGAGGTCCGGCGCGTGCTTGGTGATGCCCTCGATCGCCGCGGCCTCCTGGCCGGGGACGCAGGCGAGCAGCTCGCCGAACGTCTTGCGCACCGACGACGTCGTCCACTGTCCCAAGTGGACAACGCGGGTGCGGTTCTTGCGGGCCGCCTTGCGCAGCCGCAGGAACACGATCGGCGCCTCGTCCTCGGGCTCGAACGCCACGCACAGGACCGTGCGGGCCCGCTCGATCTCGGCGAAGGTGACGCCGTTCTCCGGCGTCACGCCCACGACGTGCGAGGTGAGGAAAGCCAGCTCCTCGGCCGAGTGCGGCCGGGCGCGGAAGTCGACGTCGTTGGTCTGCAGGGCGACGCGCGCGAACTTCGCGTACGCGTAGGCGTCTTCGACCGTCAGCCGGCCACCGGGCAGGACCCCGACGCCGCCGTTCGCACGGGCGGCGGTCAGACCGGCGGCCGCGGCCCGCAGCGCGTCGGTCCAGGAGGCCTCTTCCAGCTCACCGGTCTCGGTGTTGCGGACGAGCGGACGCCGGATGCGGTCGTCGGCGCCGGTGTAGCGGAAGGCGAAGCGGCCCTTGTCGCAGATCCACTCCTCGTTGACCTCGGGGTCGTCGCCGGCCAGCTTGCGCTGGACCTTGCCGCGCCGGAAGTCGGTGCGCTCGGCACAGCCGGACGAGCAGTGCTCGCAGACGCTCGGCGCGGACACGAGGTCGAACGGGCGGGAGCGGAACCGGTAGGCGGCACTCGTGAGCGCGCCGACCGGGCAGATCTGGATGACGTTGCCGGAGAAGTAGCTCTGGAACGGCTGGCCGGACGTCGTCCGCGAGGCCAGGTCCAGGACGTCCGCCGTCTCCGCGGTGCCGATCTGCTGGTGGGCGCCGCGTTCGAGGAGCTCGATGAACGGGTCGCCGGCGATCTCGCGGGAGAACCGGGTGCAGCGCTGGCAGAGCACGCAGCGTTCGCGGTCGAGCAGCACCTGCGTCGAGATCGGCAGCGGCTTCGGGAACGTCCGCTTGGTGTCCACGAACCGGGACTCCGTGCGGCCGTGGGCCAGCGCCTGGTTCTGCAGCGGGCACTCGCCGCCCTTGTCGCAGATCGGGCAGTCCAGCGGGTGGTTGATGAGCAGCAGCTCCATCACACCCTGCTGGGCCTTGTCCGCGACCGGCGACGTCAGCTGCGTCTTGACGACCATGCCGTCGGCGACGGTCATCGTGCAGGACGCCTGCGGCTTCGGCATCGGCCGGCCGCCCATCTCGACCTCGACCAGGCACTGGCGGCAGGCGCCGGCCGGGTCGAGGAGCGGGTGGTCGCAGAACCGCGGGATGACCGTGCCGAGGCGTTCGGCCGTGCGGATCAGCAGCTCACCCTTGGGGGCGATGACCTCTTCGCCGTCGATGACCAGCTTCACGTGGCCTTCGGGGACCGGCGTCTCCTGGGTCTCGGGCTTGTCGGGCGCGATCGTCATGATGCCTGCGCTCCCACGAGTTCGGGCTTGGTCTGTTCGTGCCGGTTCTTCTCGCACAGCGCGAGGAACTCGTCGCGGAAGTACTTGATGCCGCTCTGGATCGGCGACACCGCGCCGTCACCGAGGGCGCAGAACGACCGGCCGAGGATGTTGTCGCAGACGTCGAGGAGGGTGTCGATGTCCTCTTCGGTGCCGTGGCCCTCGACCATCCGCTCGAGGATCTGCGCCAGCCAGTACGTGCCTTCGCGGCACGGCGTGCACTTGCCGCAGGACTCGTGCTCGTAGAACTGCGTCCACTTCATCACGGCCCACGGCACCGACACGGTCTCGTTGAAGACCTGGACGGCGGTCGTGCCCAGCATCGACCCGGCCTCCGCCGCGCCTTCGAAGTCCAGAGGAACGTCGAGGTGCTCGGCGGTGAACATCGGGGTGGACGAGCCGCCCGGGGTCCAGAACTTGAGCGGGACGCCGTCCTTCATGCCGCCCGCCAGCTCGAGCAGCTCGCGCAGCGTGGTGCCGAGCGGGCACTCGTACTGGCCGGGCTTCTCGACGTGACCGGAGATCGAGTAGATCTTCGGGCCGGGCGACTTCTCGCGGCCCATCTCGCGGAACCAGCTCGACCCGCCGTTGACGATGAACGGCGCGCTCGCGATGGTCTCGACGTTGTTGACCGTGGTCGGCGCGGCGTACAGACCCGCGGCGGCCGGGAACGGCGGCTTGAGCCGCGGCTGGCCACGACGGCCTTCCAGCGAGTCGAGCAGCGCCGTCTCCTCACCGCAGATGTACGCGCCGGCGCCGGCGTGCACGGTGATCTTGAGGTCGAAGCCCGAGCCGAGGATGTTCTCGCCCAGGTAACCGGCCGCCTCGGCTTCGCGCACGGCCGCGTTGAGGCGGCGGATGCAGTGCAGCGCCTCGCCGCGGACGTAGATGAAGCAGTGGTTGGAGCGCATCGCGTACGAGGCGATGATGCAGCCCTCGATGAGCGAGTGCGGGTCCGCCATCATCAGCGGGATGTCCTTGCACGTGCCCGGCTCGCCCTCGTCGGCGTTGATCACCAGGTAGTGCGGCTTGTCGAAGTTCGGCGGCATGAAAGACCACTTGACGCCGGCCGGGAAGCCCGCGCCGCCGCGGCCGCGCAGGCCCGAGTCCTTGACCAGCTGGACGAGCTGCTCCGGTGTGCCGGCGAGCGCCTTGCGGACGGCGGTGTAGCCCTCCAGCGCCTCGTACGTCCCGATCTGCCAGGAGTTCGGCGACAGCCAGCGCTTCGTGAGGACCGGCGTAATGGGATCTGCCATTACTTCTTCTCCACTTCAGGAAGCGGGACGTCTTCGGCGACCGGCGCGACCCAGCCGCGGTCCTGGGCGAGCTTCGCGCCGCGCAGGGTTTCGACGGCCTGCGACGGGCCGTCGATGTCCGTGCGGTACTGGCGCTCGTCCTCCGGGAAGAACCCGGCGAGCTGCAGCTCGGCGCCCTTGAAGCTGGTCAGCGGGGCACCGCGCGTCGGGGCCGGCTTCTTGCCCGCCTGCAGCGCGTCGACCAGCGCGACGGCCTTGTCCTCGGTCTGGTTGTCGAAGAACTCGTAGTTGACCTGGATGACCGGCGCGAGGTCGCAGGCCGCGAGGCACTCGGCGTGCTCGAGGGTGATCGAGCCCGGCTCGTTCGGCGTGCCCGCGGTTTCGTTCTGCCCCAGCGGCTCCTCTTCGGACCCGAGGTGCGTCTGGAGCTTCTTGTAGATCGCGTCGCCGCCCATGGCCGCGCACAGCGTGTTGGTGCAGACGCTCACGAGGTGCTCGCCGCACGGCTTGCGCTTGTACATCGTGTAGAACGTCGCGACCGCGCTGACCTCAGCGTCGGACAGGTCGAGCTGCTGCGCGCAGAACGCGATGCCCTCCTGGCTGACGTACCCCTGCACCGACTGCACGAGGTGCAGCAGCGGCAGCAGCGCCGAGCGCGACATCGGGTAGCGCGCGATCAGGTCCTGCGCCCGGGCGGCCACGCCTTCGTCGAAGATGTCTTCGAGCGGCGTGTCTTCGATGATCCCGGCGGCGACCGCGGGGTCCGGCGCGATGGCGATCACGTCGGTGTCGGGGCCGGCCGCGGCGTGCGTCGTCACGGCGTCCTTGCCGCCCGGTTCCGGAACTGCTGTGCTCATCGGTCCACTCCCCCCATGACGGGGTCGATCGAGGCGATCGCGGCGATCACGTCCGCGACCAGGCCGCCTTCGGCCATGGCGGGCATCGACTGCAGGTTCACGAAGCTCGGTTCGCGCACGTGGACCCGCAGCGGCCGCGTGCCGCCGTCGGAGACCAGGTGCGCGCTCAGCTCGCCGCGCGGCGACTCGACCGACGTGTAGACCTGCCCGGCCGGCACCTTGAAGCCCTCGGTGACCAGCTTGAAGTGGTGGATCAGGGACTCCATCGACTGACCCATGATCTTCTTGACGTGCTCGAGCGAGTTGCCCATGCCGTCGCTGCCGATCGACAGCTGCGCGGGCCAGGCGACCTTCTTGTCCTCGACCATGACCGGGCCCGGTTCGAGCTTCTCCAGGCACTGCTCGATGATCTTGAGGCTCTCGTGCATCTCGTGCACCCGGATCAGGTAGCGCGACCAGCAGTCGGCGCCGTTGTCCACGGGCACGTCGAAGTCGAACTCGTCGTAGCAGGAGTACGGCTCGGTCTTGCGCAGGTCCCACGGGAGGCCGGCGCTGCGCAGCACCGGGCCGGTGACGCCGAGCGCGAGGCATGCGTCGACCGGCAGGTACCCGACGCCCTTGAGCCGGTTGCGCCAGATCGGCTGCCCGGTGAAGAGCTTGTCGTACAGCGGAAGGCGTTCCTTCATCGTCTTGACGAATTCGGTGACCTTCTCGCGGTAGTCCTCGGGCATGTCCTGCGCGAGGCCGCCGGGGCGGATGAACGCGTGGTTCATGCGCAGGCCGGTGAGGTGCTCGAGCAGGTGCAGGACGACCTCGCGCTCGCGGAAGCCGAGCGTCATCGCGGTGGTGGCGCCCAGCTCCATGCCGCCGGTGGCGATGTAGACCAGGTGCGAGCCGATGCGGTTGATCTCCAGCAGCATCACGCGCAGCAGCTCGGCGCGCCGTGGTGCCTGGATGCCGAGCAGCTTCTCGACGCCGAGGCAGTACGCCATCTCCGTCGAGAGCGGAGCCAGGTAGTCCATGCGCGTCACGAAGGTGACGCCCTGGGTCCAGGTCCGGTACTCGCAGTTCTTCTCGATGCCGGTGTGCAGGTAGCCGATGACCGACCGCAGCTGCGTGACGGTCTCGCCCTCCATCTCCAGCACGAGCCGGAGCACGCCGTGCGTCGACGGGTGCTGCGGGCCCATGTTGATGACCATGCGCTCGTCGTGCGCGGCGTCGGCGATGACGTCGTCCCAGTCGCCGCCGGAGACCGAGTAGACGCGGCCTTCGGTGGTGTCGCGCGAGTCGGCCTCGGGGACTGGGGTGGTGTCTTCGTTAATCGTCACGAGTACGACCTCCGCTGGTCCGGCGGCGGGATCTCCGCGCCCTTGTATTCGACCGGGATCCCGCCGAGCGGGTAGTCCTTGCGCTGGGGGTGGCCGTCCCAGTCGTCCGGCATGAGGATGCGGGTGAGCGCGGGGTGGCCGTCGTAGACGATGCCGAACATGTCCCAGGTCTCCCGCTCCTGCCAGTCGGCGGTCGGGTAGATCCCGACCAGCGACGGCACGTGCGCGTCCTCGACGTCGAGGGTGACCTCGAGCCGGATGCGGCGGCGGTAGGTCAGGGACGTGAAGTGGTACACCGAGTGCAGCCGCTGCGGGACGTCGACGCCGTAGTCCACACCGGACACCGAGGACAGCAGCTCGAAGCGGAGACCGCCGTCGTCGCGCAGGACCTTCGCGATGGCGACGAGGTGCTCGCGGGCGACGTAGAAGGTGATCTCGCCGCGGTCGACCGTCGTCTGCAGGATCGCTTCGGCGGGGACCTTGTTGTCCGACAGGGCCGCGTAGAACTCGTCGGCGAACTGGTCGAACCAGCCGCCGTACGGGCGCTCGGCCGGCGCGGGGCTGTAGGCCGGGAGCCGGACGCCGCCGTAGCCGGAGGTGTCACCGGTGCCGTGGACACCGAACATGCCCTGGCGTTCGCGGCCGGTGACGACGGATTCGGCGGGCCGGGTGCCGCGCGGCTCGAGGCCGCCTTCCGGACGTTCGGCGCTCGACTGCTCTTCGCCGGGTTGAGGGTTCTCAGTCATCGCTCTACTTCTTCGCGTACTTGATCGACGACGCGACGAGCTCGGTGCGGGCCCCGCTGGCGGCGCGGATCGCGGCGCGGCGGGCGTTGATCGGCTCGTCCTGGATCTTGGCGTGCAGCTTGAGGATCGCGTCCAGCAGCATCTCCGGCCGCGGCGGGCAGCCGGGCAGGTACATGTCCACCGGCACGACGTGGTCGACCCCCTGGACGACCGCGTAGTTGTTGAACATGCCGCCGGAGGACGCGCAGACGCCCATCGCGAGCACCCACTTGGGCTCGGCCATCTGGTCGTAGATCTGGCGCAGGACCGGCGCCATCTTCTGGGTGACCCGCCCGGCGACGATCATCAGGTCGGCCTGCCGCGGCGTCGCGCTGAAGCGCTCCATGCCGAAGCGGGCGATGTCGTAGCGGGAACCGCCGACGGTCATCATCTCGATCGCGCAGCAGGCGAGCCCGAAGGTGGCCGGCCACATCGAGTTCTTCCGCGACCAGTTGACGAGACCTTCGAGACTGGCCAGCAGGATGCCGTTGGGGAGTTTCTCTTCGAGGCCCATGGGTCTAGTTCCAATCCAGGCCGCCGCGCCGCCACACGTAGGCGTACGCGAAGCCGACCGTCGCGATGAACAGCAGGATCTCCACCAGGCCGAACGTGCCCAGCGCGTCCGCCTGCACGGCGAACGGGTAGAGGAAGACCATCTCGATGTCGAACAGGATGAACAGCATCGCGGTGATGTAGTACGCCACCGGCATCCGGCCGCCGCCGACGAGCGGCTGCGGCGACGGCTCGATGCCGCACTCGTAGGCGGCGAGCTTGGCCTTGTTGTAGCGGCTGGGGCCGACGAGCGGGCCCAGCAGCACCGACAACACGGCGAAGCCGAGGGCCAGCACGAACAACAGGACCAGGGGCAGGTAGGGCTTCAGGCTCGGGGCCTCTTGCGCCAGCTGCACCGTGTCGGTCCGGGTCAGCAACGTCAGCACGGGGTCTTCGCCATCCTTTCCGCGCCGCTGCGGTTTGCTTGTGGTGGAACTGCGGGCCTCGTCGGCACCCTAAGGGACCTGGGTCACACCGCCGAGGGTCAGGGTCTCCTTACGGCCCGTGGCGGGGCCCGGGCGTGCTTGTGAAATAGTTCACAAGCCACTCGTCGTGGATGTGAAGGGATTCACAAAGCATGGGGGGAGTGTAGGACGCGACTCACATTCTTGTCCCTAGCCCCCCGTGTTATAAGGGTGCCCTAACCTCGGCCGCCAACGTTGTCACGGCTCGGCAACGGCGCCCGCGCGACCTGCGCGAAGGCTCTTCAAGATCGCTACACGGCCGGACAATCCGGGCGCGCCCGTGTGAGCTATCCCACTGACCGCACGGCCAACTTGCTAGTCCACTCGTGTGTCCGCGCGCGAGCAACCCCGCACTTTCACGTGAAAGTGCGCACCTGGGCCCCGCACTTTCACGTGAAAGTGCGGGGTTGGGAGGAGGTCAGCGCGGGGAGGGGGCCGCCTTGGCGAGGGCTGAGATGAGGCGGTCGACGCCGTCGCCGCCCTTGGCGTCGTAGCAGCCCGAGAGGCCCTTGTAGACCAGCGGGAGGATCTTGTTGATCCGCAGCCCGTACTTGGTGCACGCGTGCATGATCTTCGGCTTGCCGATGATCTTCGCGAAGACGTTCCCCAGCTGGTAGTAGCCGCCCATCAGCTCGCGGACCGCGCGCGGGTACGCCTCCAGCGCCCGCTCCCGCGAAGGCCCTTCACGCCGCGCCAGCGCCTGCACGACGACCTCCGCCGCGATCTGCGCGGACTCCATCGCCGCCGAGATGCCTTCGCCGTTGAACGGGCTGACCATGCCGCCCGCGTCGCCGAGCAGCAGGAGGCCGTCGCGGTAGTGCGGGGTGCGGTTGAAGCCCATCGGGAGGCCGGCGCCGCCGACCTTGCCGATCGCGTTCTCCTCGCGGTAGCCCCACTCCTCCGGCGTCCCGTCGAGCCACTGGCGCAGCAGCGCGCGGTAGTCCGTGTTCCGGAAGGACGCCGACGTCGACAGCATGCCGAGGCCGACGTTCACCGTGCCGTCGCCGAGCGGGAACGCCCAGCCGTAGCCCGGCAGCAGCTTCGGGTCGCGCGGGTCCGACCGGTCCCACAGCTCGAGGTGGCCCTCGATGAACGGGTCGTCGTGGCGCGGGCTCTTGTAGTACTGGCGCACCGCGACGCCCATCGGGCGCTTCTCGTTCTTCTGGATCCCGACGCTCAGCGCGAGCCGCGCGGACACCCCGTCGCAGGCCAGCACCAGCGGCGCGCGGTACTTCACCGGCGTGCGCTCCGGGCCGACCTTGGCCTCGACGCCGACCACGCGCCCGGTGGCGTCGGTGATGGCGCTCGTGACGGTCGTGCGCTCGTACAGCCGCGCGCCCGCCTTCACCGCGAGCTTCGCCAGCAGGTCGTCGAAGTCGTGACGCGTGCGGGAAACGCCGTACGGCGGGTAGCTCGTCAGGTCCGGCCAGTCGAGCTCCAGCGTGAGGTCGCCGGTGAGGATCCGCAGGCCGCGGCTGTGCACCCAGCCCGCGTCCTCGCTGGTGTCGATCCCGAGGTCGATCAGCTGCTTGACGCCGCGCGGGGTCAGGCCGTCGCCGCAGACCTTCTCGCGGGGGAACTCGGTCTTCTCCAGCAGCAGGACGTCGACGCCCGAGCGGGCCAGGTAGGTGGCCACGGTGGACCCGGCGGGCCCGGCGCCGACGACGATGACTTCGGCGTCTTGGTCTGCGGTGCGACGACTCATACGCGCGAGTTTAGGCAGGCTTGCGCGCGCGGTGGATCGCCACGACGCCGAATGTGAGGTTCAACCACTCGACGTCGGCCCAGCCCGCGCTCGCGATGATCTCGCCGAGCGTGCGCTGGTCGGGCCAGGTGAGCATCGATTCGGCCAGGTAGGAGTACGCCTCGGGGTTCGACGACGTCCGCTTGCCGACCCAGGTGAGCAGCTTCAGCATGAACCGCCGGTGGATGAACCGGATCGGCGCGAACGGCGGCGTCGAGACCTCGCAGATGACCAGGCGGCCGCCGGGCTTGACGACCCGCGCGATCTCGGTGAGCGCGGCCTTCGGGTCGACGAAGTTGCGCAGCGCCAGCGAGATCGTCACGGCGTCGAAGCTCTCGTCGGCGAACGGGAGGTTCAGCGCGTCCGCCGCGACCATCGGGACCTTGCGGTGCAGCCCGGCCCGGAGCATGCCGAACGAGAAGTCCGCGGCCAGGCACCAGGCGCCACCGCGGGCGTACTCGACGGTGGACACCCCGGTGCCGGCGGCGAGGTCCAGGACCTTCTCGCCGCGGCGGGCGTCGAGCACGCGGGCGGTGGTGGTGCGCCAGCGGCGGTCGAAGCCGAAGGTCATGAACGAGTTCGCCCGGTCGTACCCGTCCGCGACGCCGTCGAACATGGCGGCGACTTCGTGCGGGTCCTTGTCCAGGCTTGCGCGTGACATGGCTTGAGATTAGTCGCGGCGCTTGACGAAGGTTGCGAGCACCAGCCAGATGAGCCCGCCGAAGCGGCCGACCGGGATCAGCGGGTACAGCACGTCGGTCAGCATGCTGAACGCCGAGAGCCCGGCCAGCGCCGCGACGACGTACCCGGTGATCGCCAGCCAGCGCGGCGTGGACCGGGCGACGGCCGCGATGAGCAGCGCGAGCGGCACCGCGAACCCGAACGCGCCCGCGGCGAACGCCAGCGAGGTGAAGGCGCGGGCGACGTCCGGGGTCTGCACGGCCGTCCAGGTGGCGAGGCCGCTCAGCAGCAGCGAGCCCGACGCGAGCAGTCCCCCGGCGAAGCCGAGCTGCGGCGGTCTGGCCGCGGCGGTCCAGGTCGCGAGCGAGAGCCCCGCCCCGAAGACGACCAGCGCGAGCAGCTGGACGAGGCCCTGGTGCGTCGTGGTGTAGGCCGCGACGTCGGCGGCGGAGGAGTCCGGGCGGGTGCCGGTGGCGCCGAGCACTCCCCCGGCGACGGTGAACAGGACGTAGGCGATGACTGCGATTCGTTTCATGCCTTAAACGATTACACTGGTGTAATCGATTGTCAACGACTATCGTTCCGGCCATGGACGGTCCCCGGTTCGGCACCGCGTTCCAGCTGGCCCAGGTCGGCGCGCACGCGGCCCAGCGGTTCACCGAGCGCATCGCCGAGCTGGAGCTGACCCCGGCGCAGGTCGGCCTGCTGCGGCTGGTCGCGATGCGGCCGGGCCAGAGCCAGCAGGCGCTGGCCAAGCAGCTCGGCACGCCGGCGACCCGGCTGGTCCCGCTGGTCGACGGCCTGGAGAAGCGCGGCCTGATCCACCGCCGCCGCAACGCGGAGGACCGGCGCCTCTACGCGCTGGAGCTGAGCCCGGAGGGCCGCGAGCTGATGGTCCGCGTCGCGCAGTCGGCGCTGTCGCACGAACGCGCGATCACCGCGTCCCTGACCGAGGACGAGCGCACGACCCTCCACGAGCTCCTGGCGAAGATCGCCGACGACCAGGGCCTCACCTCCGGCGTCCACCCCGGTTACAGCCGCCTCGGCAAGCCCTGAGCGTCAGCGGAAGGTGGCCAGCATCCCGGCCACCGCGGCGGGCCAGGTGAACTCCTCGGCCCGCGCCCGGGCCGCCGCGCGGCGCAGGTCTTCCGGGCTCTCCAGCAGGTCCGTCACGGCGGTGGCGAACGCGGGCGCGTGGTCGTCCACCGCCGCGCCGCAGCCGGGCCGCACGATCTCCCGCAGCGCCGACGACGCCGACACCACCACCGGTGTCCCGGACGCCAGCGCCTCCAAAGCCGCCAGGCCGAACGTCTCGTGCGGGCCCGGCGCCAGCGAGACGTCCGCACTGGCCAGCAGCCGCGCGACGTCGCCGCGGCCGGACAGGAACCCCAGGAACGTCACCGGCAGGCCGCGCGCCCGGCGTTCCAGCGCCCGCCGCCGCGGCCCGTCGCCCGCGACGACCAGCCGTACCCGCGCGCCCGCCTCCGTCAGCTCGGCAACCGTGTCCACGCTGCGCTCCACGTGCTTCTCCGGCGAAAGCCGTCCACAGTGGACGAGCAGGGCGTCCGCTCCCCCGCTCAGGTCGGTGCGCCAGCCGTCGTCGCGCATGGCGGGCCGGAACGTCGCGAGGTCGACGCCGAGGGGCACCCGGTGGACGTTCGGCGCCTCGATCCGGTCGAACTCCGCGCGGGCGAAGGCCGTGGTGCAGACGACCGTGTCGTAGCTCGCGGCCATCCGCTTGTTCGCGACGTCGGCGACGCGGCGCGCCACCGGCTCGGGCAGCAGGAACTGCTCCAGCAGGCGGTCGAGCCGCTCGTGCGAGATCACCGTGCTCGGCACGCCGTGGCGCCGCGCCCAGCCACCCATCCCCCGCAGCGTCAACCGGTCCGAGACCTCCAGCCGGTCGGGTTCGAGCTTCCGCAGCACCGCGCGGACCCGGTGCGGGTCGACGGCTCGGTAGCCGCCGGTGCCCGGGATCTTCGGCGCCGGCAGGGAAAACCGGCGGACACCGGTCGGCAGGACTTCGTCGGCGTAGCGGGTGCCGGGCACCACGAGCGTCACTTCGTGCCCGCTCGCGACGTACCCGGCGCCGAGGTGGTGCAGCGCCGTCTTCAGGCCGCCCGAGCGTGGTCCGTAGAAGTTCGCGAGCTGGACGATGTGCATGTCAGGCCGCGCGGGCGGCCCGGCCCTGCACGGCTTCGTAGTGCCCCATCAGCTCGCGGCAGACGGCGGGCCAGGTGCGCCCGAGCACGACCTTGCGCGCCTTCTCGCCGAGCCGCGCCCGCAGCGCGGGGTCGCGCAGTGCGTCGATCTTCTCGACCAGCGCCGCGGCGAACAGCTCGCGGTCGGCGGGCAGCAGGTAGCCGGTGCGGCCGGGCAGGACGAGGTCCTTCGGGCCGCCCGCGTCCGGCGCGAGCACCGGCAGGCCGGACGCCATGGCCTCCTGCACCGCCTGGCAGAACGTCTCGTGCGGGCCGGTGTGGACGAAGACGTCGAAGCTCGCGTAAGCCGCCGAAAGCTCGTCGCCGTACTTCGCGCCGAGGAACGCGGCGTCCGGGAGCTGCTCCTTGAGGGATTCGAGCTCCGGCCCGTCACCGACGACGACCACGCGGATCCCGGGCACGCCGGCCAGCGCGGCCAGCCGGTCGACCTCCTTCTCCGGCGCCAGCCGGCCGACGAACCCGACGAGCAGCTCGCCGTCCGGCGCGAGCTCGGCCCGCAGCGCGGCATCGGCGTGGTCCGGGGAGAACCGGTCGATGTCGACCCCGCGCGCCCAGCGGTGCACCCGCGGGACGCCGTGCAGCCGCAGCTGCTCGACGGAGTCGCTGGAGGGCGCCAGCGTCCGGTCGGCGCGCGAGTGCAGCCGCCGCACCCAGCGCCACGCGGCGCGGGCGGCGATGCCGAAGCCGTACGCGGCGGCGAACCCGGCGATGTCGGTCTGGTAGACGGCGATCGACGGCACCCGCAGCCGCCGTGCCGCGGCGAGCCCGCGCGCGCCGACCACGAACGGCGAGGCCAGGTGCACGACGTCTGGGCCGAAGGCGGCCAGCGCGTTCAGCACGGTGCGCGTCGGCACGCCGATCGGCAGCGAGTGGACGCCGGGGAAGTCGAGCGCGGGGATCCGGATCACCGGCGCGCCGCGGTAGGAGTCCGGGCCGGGCCCGGGCGCGATGATCAGCACGTCGTGCCGGCGCTCGCGCAGGTGCTCGACCACCCGGAGGACGGAGTTGGTCACGCCGTTCACCTGGGGCAGGAAACTTTCGGTGACTATCGCGACTCGCACGATCCGACCTTCGCACCCGATCCTGGCGACCGCGTGACACGGCGGCCAACGGTTCCGGAACAGATCGGCTACGACATGTCATCTCAAGGTCGTGTCCCGGAAACCAGCGGGGCCCAGACTAAGCAGGCATGACCCTCTTGTCCTCCAGGCCGCCGCGGCCCGTGGAGCCCGGCCTGCTGTCGAGGGCCCTCGAAGTGGCCGGGCGCCTGGCCAACGACGCGACCGACGTGATCACCGCGACCGCCGGCCGGGGTGCGCACCCGGCCACCTTGGACTCGCCGTTCGACTGGGTCACCGACACCGACCGCATCCTCGAACGGCACACCCGGCGCGTGCTGACCGCGGAGTTCCCGGGCATCCCGGTGGTCGGCCACGAGTTCGGCGCCGACCACGGCGCGGACGTCGCCGAGTACCGGTGGGTGGTCGACTCGGTGGACGGCACGGCCAACTACGTCGCCGGAGTGCCGTGGTGCGCGTACAGCCTGGCGCTGGTCGACGCGGCCGGCCCGGTGGTGGGAGTGGTGGCGGACCCGTACCGCGCCCAGATCTACGCAGCGGCGCGCGGACGAGGGGCCCGCGCGAACGGCAAACCGGTCAAGCTGACCGACCGCTGCGTGACGGCGGGCGCGCTGGTCTGCACGGAGTTCGCCCGCCGAGGCCCCTGGCCGGGCATGGGCGGCTTCATCGAGCGAGCGGCAGCGGCCCACGCGGGAGTGCGGGTCCTGGGCTCAGCGGCCCTGTCGATCGCCCAGGTGGCCCTGGGCCACGCGGCGGCGGCGGTCCTGCACAGCTACCACGAATGGGACGTCGCGGGCTCGGTGGCCATGGCCATCGAGGCCGGAGCGGTGGTCCTGGACAAGCACGGCGAGGACACGGCGCTGCCCACGGACGGACTGCTGGTGGCGGCACCGGGAGTGGCGGACGAGGTCCTGGGCTGGTGGCAGGAGACGGCCCACGCAGGCTAAGAGCGGCGGTTATCCACATCGGGTCCGGTTGTCCACAGATTTGCCGCGTCATCCTTTCGGGCGGCCCGGTGCCGATAGGCTGGGACAGGGCACGGCCCCCAGGGTGTGGCGGGGATCTGTCCGGGGGGGGCGGAGGTCTGTCCGGGGAGCGGAGATCTGTCCCGGGGGGGGCGGGGATCTGTCCGGCGCGGCCCTTGGCCGGAGCCGCGGTTTGCACCGTTTGTCGTGGCGTCGGCGCGGTGGGGCTGGAGCCTGGCTCAGCGCCTCCAGCGCCGGAAGACGAGGAGCGGGAGAAGCCAGGTCAGGCGGCAGCCGCCACCTCAGCCCGAGCCCGCCGGTTCTGCCGCCGTATCCACCAAAGAACCGGCCCGGCCACCAACCAGGTGAAAACGACAAAACTCCCCAGCGGCAACAAGGTCAACGCCGCCGACCGCCCCGCCACCCGGGCCAGCTCCGGATCGGTCGCGTCGTACTCGATCCGGACCAGCTGCCCCGCAGCCAGCCCGTCCGGGTACAACACCCCGTTCGCCGGACTGTGCACGATCCCGTCCGGCGTCTCGAAATGGATGATCGTGCGGTCGAACGCCACCGAGTCGACCGTCGCCGTGGCCTGGCCGAGCTGGGCGGAGATCGCGCGGTCGTTGCGGATCGCCGCGAAGAGCAGGCAGACGCACATCACGGTGAGGAGCGAGGCGACGCCGATGGTGGTCCACCAGCCGACGCGCCTCGCCCGCTCACCTTTCGTGCTCACGCCGCGAGCGTAGCGGCTACCCCGCGTGTTCGGCGGCGAGGTTCCGGTGGTTCGCCTGGATCTGGTCGTACGACTTCGGCTTCACCGAAGCCGCCCGTGCGGTGAAGGCCGCCGGGGTCGTGCCGTTCGGGCCGACGGACGGCTTGCCCGCCGTGTACAGCCACGTCTGGAACAGGTCGTACAGCGGCTTGCCCGAGACCTTCTCCGCCAGCGCGATGAACTCCTGGATCCGGCCGTGCGACCCGCCCTTCTGGACCTGCCACGCCTTCAAAATGGCAAAGAACGCCTCGTCGCCGACGGCTGTCCGCAGCGCCTGGAGCGTCAGCGCGCCCCGGTCGTAGACGGCGTTGTCGAACTGGTTGTCCGCGCCCGGGTCGGCCGGGACGAGCTTCCACAGGTCGCCGTCGGCCGGGTTGGAGTCGTACGTGTACTGCGCGAGCTCGGCGACCGTGCCCTCGCCCTCGTGCTCCGACCACAGCCACTCGGCGTAGGACGCGAAGCCCTCGTTCAGCCAGATGTCGCTCCAGCGGCCGAGCGAGACGTTGTCGCCGAACCACTGGTGGGCGTTCTCGTGCGCGATCAGCGTCGTGTTGGAGCCGGCCGCGAAGTTGCGCGCGCCGTACGTCGGCCGGGTCTGGTTCTCCAGCGAGAAGCCGATGCCGCTGGTCACGACGCCGCCCTCGGCCTCGAACGGGTACGGGCCGAACTTGGTCGCCAGGAACGCGTCGATCTCCGGGGTGCGCTCGACGCTGGCCTTCGCCGCGTACAGCGAGTCGCCCAGGTCGGAGCCGTACGCCGTGATGAACGGCTTGCCGTCCGGCGTCGTCGACTGGTTCAGCTCGTACTTGCCCACGATGAACGACGTCAGGTACGTGGCCTGCTGCTTCGTGCTGCGCCACTGCCAGCGGGTCCAGCCGGCGCGGCTCTTCGTTTTGCGGACGAGCGTCCCGTTGGTGACGGCAACGTTGTCATCCGGGGCCTCGATGGAGACGTCGTAGGTCGCCTTGTCGGTCGGGTGGTCGTTGGCCGGGAACCACCAGGCGGAGCTCTGCGGCTCGTCGACGCCGAGCGCGCCGAAGGAGCCCTTCTTCCAGCCGTTGATCCCGTCGACCGTCTCGGTGGACGGCGTGTCCGAGTAGGCGACGACGACCGTCGCGGTCTGGCCCTTGAGCAGCGGCTGCGCCGGCGTGACGACGAGCTCGCCGTTGCCGGTCTGGTTGGTGAACTGCGCGGGGCGGTTGTTCACCAGCACGCTCGACGCCTTGAGCGCGAAGTCCAGGTCGAAGCGCGAGAGGTCCTGGGTCGCGGTGAGCAGCAACGTCGTCGTCCCGGCGAGGACGTCGGTCGCCGGCTGGTAGGTCAGGCGGATGTCGTAGTGCAGCACGTCCGTCCCGCCGTTGCCGGCGTTCGGGTAGTACGAGTCACCGACGCCGGGCGCACCGGGCGTCGGGGCCGCACTGGCGGTGCCGGCCAGCAGCACCGACGCGACGCCGGCCGCGAGCACACCGAGGCCGGTGCGAGTTCTTGCACGCATTCGAATCCCTCCAACGGGTGAGGAGCAGCGCGCTCGAACGTAGCCAGCCAGGAAGCACCCAGGAACAGCCGAAGGGAGGATCTTGCCTGCTGGGATCCCACCCGGAAAGCGGTTGACCGGCACCTGCGCACTTTCACGTGAAAGTGCGCACCTGGGGGCCGCACTTTCACGTGAAAGTGCGGCCTTAGACCGCGGAGACGGCCGAAGACACCGCGGAGCGCAGGCGGGCGTGCAGGTCGCGGTGCCGCGAACGGTCCACTCGCACCTCGACGACCCGCAGCCCGGGCGCGGGCCGTAGCGCCGCCTGGAACTCCGTCAGCGTCTCGGCCACCACGTGCGGGACGCGGTAGCCGGCGCACAGCGCGCCCAGGTCGGCGCCGTGCGGGGTCCCGAAGACGCGCTCGAAGCTCGCCGAGTGCTCGGGCGCGCCCTGCTCCAGCAACGAAAAGATGCCGCCGCCGTCGTCGTTGCACACGACGATCGTCAGGTCCGGGCGCTGCTCGGCGGGCCCGGTGAGCAGCCCGGACGCGTCGTGCAGGAACGTCAGGTCGCCCAGCAGCGCGTACGACGGGCCGCGGTGGACGTACGCCGCGCCGATCGCCGTCGAGACCGTGCCGTCGATGCCCGCGACGCCGCGGTTGCGGTGCACGAGCACGTCCGGGCGCAGCCGGCCGGCCAGGGCGACGTCACGGGTCGGGTTGGACGAGCCCACCACCAGCAGCGAGTCCGCGGGCAGCGCATCCACCAGCTCCGAGGCCAGGCGCAGCCCGGACGGCCACGGCTCCGAGGCCAGCACCGAGGCGACCGCCGAGGACGCCGCCGCGTCGGCCCGGCGCCAGCTCGCCAGCCACTCCGGGTCGGCGGGCTTGGTCGGCTCGTCGAACCACTGCCCGACCTGCCGGACGTTGTGCGCGGGCGCCGGCCAGTCCGAGTCGGGACGCACCAGCAGCACCTCGACCGAGGCGTCGGAGAGCACCTTCTGGATCTGCCGGAACACCGTCGGCCGGCCGAGGCACAGCACCTGCTCCGGCTTGTGCCGGGTGATGAAGTCCTCGACGCCCAGCAGCCACGCGCCGGACGAAATCGCCGTGCCGCCGGACAGCCCGAGGCCGCCGGTCTCCGAGATCACCGGCCAGCCGTGCTGCTCGGCCCACTCGCTCGCCGCCTGCACACCGGTGTCACACGCGATGACCAGGCCGTGGCGCGCCGAGGGCACCACGAACGACGGCAGCGCGCCGAAGTCCGGCAGCTCGGTCCAACGCTCGCCGTCGGGACGACCTTCAAGCGATTCGTACCACTCACCGTCGTCCAGGTCGGGCACGAGCGGCTCGCGGAACGGGATGTTCAGGTGCACCGGCCCGCAGCGCCACTCGCCGTACGCGGCGTTCCAGGCCCGGCAGATCTGGCTGCGCCAGTACGAGTTCTGCCCGGCCCGCCGCTCGGCGACGGCCAGCTCGTCGAAGTAGCGGGCGGCGTCACCGTAGAGCTGGTGCTGGTCGATGACCTGCGACGCGCCGGCCGCGCGCAGCTCGGGCGGCCGGTCGGCGGTCAGCACGATCAGCGGGACACCGGCGCGGTCGGCCTCCAGGACGGCGGGGTGGAAGTTCGCGGCCGCGGTGCCGGACGTGCAGAGCACGGCCACCGGGCGGCCGGTGCGCGCGGCGATGCCGAGCGCGAGGAACGCGGCGCCCCGCTCGTCGATGCGGACGTGGAGCCGGAGCTTCCCGGCGGCCGCCGCGTCGTACAGCGCGATGGACAGTGG
Source organism: Amycolatopsis sp. NPDC104587 (assembly GCF_055583645.1). Taxonomy (NCBI): domain Bacteria; kingdom Bacillati; phylum Actinomycetota; class Actinomycetes; order Pseudonocardiales; family Pseudonocardiaceae; genus Amycolatopsis; species Amycolatopsis sp. NPDC104587. The sequence continues at coordinate 61,241 of NZ_JBVJNO010000006.1, read as the reverse complement.
CGCGTTGCGGGAGCCCGGGCAGAGGACGACGTGCGAAACGGTGTTGCGGACGAGTTCGTCGACGATGACCCTGGCCTGCGCGGTGGAAGGGTTCACCGGCAGGCTCCGTCGAGATCAGATGTGTCCACAGGTCCTATTCTCCCAAACGTGGATGACGCCCGAGTTTCCGAGCTGTTCGATCCGGCCGCGTGGACCGAGGTCGAAGGTTTCGCCTTCACCGACATCACCTACCACCGTTCCGCTGAGAACCGCGGTGGCAAACGCGTGGTGCGCGTCGCGTTCGACCGTCCGGAGGTCCGCAACGCCTTCCGGCCGCACACCGTCGACGAGCTCTACCGGGCGCTGGACCACGCCCGGATGAGCTCGGACGTCGGGTGCGTCCTGCTCACCGGCAACGGCCCCTCGCCCAAGGACGGCGGGTGGGCGTTCTGCTCCGGTGGTGACCAGCGTATTCGCGGACGCTCCGGGTATCAGTACGCGAGCGGCGAGACCTCCGACACGGTGGACCCCGCGCGGGCCGGCCGGCTGCACATCCTCGAGGTCCAGCGGCTGATCCGGTTCCTGCCGAAACCGGTGATCGCGGTCGTGCCGGGCTGGGCCGCGGGCGGCGGGCACTCCCTGCACGTGGTGTGCGATCTCACGCTGGCTTCCGAGGAGCACGCGAAGTTCAAGCAGACCGACGCCGACGTCGGCTCGTTCGACGGCGGGTACGGCTCGGCCTACCTCGCGAAGATGGTCGGCCAGAAGTTCGCCCGCGAGATCTTCTTCCTCGGCCGGGAGTACTCCGCCGCGGACATGCACCGGATGGGCGCGGTCAACGCCGTCGTCCCGCACGCCGACCTGGAGAAAGAGGCGCTGGACTGGGCGTGGACGATCGTCGGCAAGTCGCCGACGGCGCAGCGCATGCTCAAGTACGCGTTCAACCTCACCGACGACGGCCTCGTCGGCCAGCAGCTCTTCGCCGGGGAAACCACCCGGTTGGCCTACATGCAGGACGAAGCCGTCGAAGGCCGGGACGCGTTCCTCCAGAAGCGTGACCCCGATTTCAAGGACACCCCCTATTACTACTGAGCTGCGCCCGGTCCACCTCGACGGTTCGCCCAAGGCGCTCGAAGCACTGAAGAAGGCCCTCGCGGACGCGCTGGGCGGCGGCCCGGCGGTCCTGCCGTTCACCGACCCGGCGCTGCGGGACGCGATGGCGCCGGGCGAGCCCGCCGAGTCGAACACCGCCGTGGTCATCGCCACCTCGGGCTCGACCGGCGCGCCCAAAGGGGTGCTGCTCTCGGCCCGCGCGCTGACCGCGTCCGCCGAGGCGACGCACACGCGGCTCGGCGGGCCCGGGCACTGGCTGCTCGCGACGCCGGCGCACTACATCGGCGGGCTGCAGGTGCTGGTCCGCTCGCTGCTGGCGGGCACCGAACCGGCGCTGCTCACCGGCCAGGGCTTCCGGCCGGACGCCTTCGCGGCCGCCGCGGCGACGCTGACCGGGGGTCCGCGGTACACCGCGCTCGTGCCGACCCAGCTCGTCCGGCTGCTCGACGACGGCGGCGCGGGATTGGCCGCGGCGAAGTCGTTCGACGCGATCGTGGTCGGCGCGGCGGCGACGTCGGCGGACCTGCGCGAGCGCGCGGCCGACGCCGGGGTCCGGATCGTGCCCGCGTACGGCATGAGCGAGACGGCAAGCGGCTGCGTCTACGACGGCTTCCCGCTGGACGGCGTCCGGGTCGACCTCGACGGCGGCCGGATCCGGATCGCGGGCGACGTCCTCGCCCACGGCTACCGGGGCCGGCCGGACCTGACGGCGGAGTCGTTCGGCGACGGCTGGTTCACGACGTCCGACCGTGGTGTTCGCCACGCAGACGGCCGCCTGGAGGTCCTCGGCCGGGCCGACGACATGATCAACACCGGCGGGGTGAAGGTGTCCGCGAACGCCGTCGAGCGGTGCCTCTGCGCGCAGCCGGGCGTGCGGGACGCGTGTGTCGTCGGGGTGCCGGACCCGGAGTGGGGCGAGGCCGTGGTGGCGCTCGTCGTCCCCTCCGGTGAACCTCGCGAAGCGGACGAACTGCGAGCCGCGGTCCGGGCCGAGCTCGGCGCGGCGGCCACGCCGAAACGCGTTGAATACTGCGCTGAGCTGCCCCTTCGCGGACCGGGCAAGATCGACCGGGCGGCGGTGAAGACCCGACTTGAGTCGGGTTCGCGCGGCTGAATGGTGGCACTTCGTTGACACGCACGGGGTGCGCCCGCTTGGCTACTCACCATGACGCGCTGGATCAAGACTGTTCTCATCAGCACCGCCGTCACGCTGGGGGTTCTCGTCTCCGCGGGTTCGGCGCTCGCCGCCGAAGGCCCCACGGTCGACCCCAACAGCGGCTCGCTCGTCTGGCAGCTGCCGACCGACGACTGACTTCCCGGGTTCCCGCTCGCGGGTGATCACCATGGCGTTGAATGACGTCCATGGCGAGCATGAGCGAGTGGGTCGAGGGCGCGCGGCCGCGGACGCTGCCGAACGCGGTGGCGCCGGTCGTGGCGGGGGTCGGGGCGACTATCGCGCTGGACGCGTTCTCCTGGTGGCGTTCGGTGCTGGCGCTGCTGGTCTCCCTCTCGCTGATCGTCGGGGTCAACTACGCCAACGACTACTCCGACGGCATCCGCGGCACGGACGAGAACCGCGTCGGCCCGCTGCGCCTGGTCGGCTCCGGCGTGGCCGCACCGAAGGCCGTGCTCCGGGCGGCACTGGTCTCGCTCGGCCTGGCCGGGGCGCTGGGGCTCGTGCTGGTGGTCAGCAGCGGGCACTGGTGGCTGCTCGCGATGGGCGCGTTGTGCATCCTCGGCGCGTGGTTCTACACCGGCGGCAAGAAGCCCTACGGCTACTACGGCTTCGGCGAGATCGCCGTTTTTGTGTTCTTCGGCCTGGCCGGCGTGCTCGGCACGGTGTACGTCCAAGCGGGCCGGGTCAGCTGGGCCGCGCTGCTGTGCGCGGTCGCGGTCGGCTGCTTCTCGACGGCGGTCCTGACCGCCAACAACCTGCGTGACATCCCGACCGACGTCGAGGCCGGCAAGCGCACGCTGGCGACGCGTCTCGGCGACCGCGGCACCCGGAACCTCTACCTGACGCTCGTGGCGGTGCCGTTCGTGCTCAGCGTGGTCCTGCAGTTCGCGACCCACTCGCTCGCCGTGCTCACCCTGCTCAGCGCGCCCCTGCTGGTCCAGTCCGTCAAGGCGATCGTCCGGAACGCCACCGGCCGCGCCCTGATCCCCGCGCTGCGCGACACCGGGCTGGCGATGCTGGCGTGGGCGGTGCTGGCCGCGATCGGCCTGAACCTCTGAGCCCGGCGCGGCTTGTCAGCGACAACGTCCACAAGGGATCAGTCGTCGGCGGCGAACTTGCCCGTCGTCAGGAACTCCTCGAACAACGCGGTGTGCGGCGCGAGGTCCAGACCTTGCTGCGCGACCCAGTCGTCGTTGTAGTACGTGTGCGCGTACCGCTCGCCGCCGTCGCAGAGCAGCGTCACGACGCTGCCGGCCTGGCCGTCCTCGACCATCCGGGAGATGAGCCGGAACGCGCCGTAGAGGTTCGTGCCGGTCGAGCCGCCCGCCCAGTGGCCGGTGCGCTCGCGCAGCAGCCGGATCGCCGCCAGCGAGCCGGCGTCGGGGATCCGGAACATCTCGTCGATGACGCCGGGGACGAACGACGGCTCGCAGCGCGGGCGGCCGATGCCCTCGATGCGGGAGGGCATGCCGGTGGCGTAGTCGAGCGCGCCGGTTTCCCAGGCGCCGAAGAACGACGAGTTCTCCGGGTCGACGACGCAGACCTTCGTCGTGTGCCGCTTGTAGCGGACGTACCGGCCGAAGGTCGCGCTCGTGCCGCCCGTGCCCGCGCCGACGACGATCCAGCTGGGCACCGGGTGGCGCTCGGAGCGCATCTGCGCGAACACCGACTCGGCGATGTTGTTGTTGCCCCGCCAGTCCGTCGCGCGCTCGGCGTAGGTGAACTGGTCGAGGTAGTGCCCGCCGCTCTCGGCCGCGAGCCGCTCGGCCTCGGGGTACATCGACGGGGCTTCGTCGACGTAGTGGCACTCGCCGCCGTAGAACTCGATGAGGGCGATCTTCTCCCTCGACGTCCGGCGCGGCACGACGGTGATGAAGCGCAGCCCGAGCATCCGCGCGAAGTAGGCCTCGGACACCGCGGTGGAGCCACTGGAGGCCTCGACGAGCACGGTGTCCGGCCCGATCTGGCCGTTGACCAGCCCGTACAGGAACAGCGACCGGGCCAGCCGGTGCTTCAGCGAGCCGGTCGGGTGGACGGACTCGTCCTTGAGGTAGAGGTCGATGCCCCACTCCGGGGGCAGCGGGAAGACGTGCAGGTGGGTGTCGGCGCTGCGGTTGGCGTCGGCCTCGATGATCCGGACGGCTTCGCGCACCCAGCTGCGGCTGTGCGTCATTCCGGCTGACCCGGGGTGTCACCGCGGAGCTCGGCACGCAGCTGCGCACGGGCCCGGGCGCGCTTCTCGTTGCGCTTCGCCAGGCCGGCCGTGACGCGGGCGTTAAGCGGGCGGAACAGCAGCAGGCCCAGCGGCAGCCCGGCGACCAGCCCGATCAGGACGGCGACCAGCAGCGGCACGCCCACCAGGAACAGCGCCCACGCGATCACCCCGACCAGCGCGAACCGCGCCAGGAGGTACAGCGTCAGGTCACGGGGCAGGTTGGTCTCCACACTGACGCAGGTTACGCCCCGCCCGTGCGGTCCTTCTGCAGGCCCGCGTTGTTCGGGCGGCCCTCGAACCGCGTCGAAAGCACCACGGTCGTGTTCGTCCGCCCGACGCCTGGGATGCGCCGGAGCCGGGCGAGGCTGCGCTCGAGCTCGTCGACGGTCGACACGCGCACCTTGACGACGAACGCCTCGTCGCCGGCCACGGCGTAGCAGCTCTCGACCTCGTCGAGCTCGCCGAGCGCCGCGGCGACGTCGTCCTCGGTCGCGGTGTCGGTCGGATGGATGCCGACCAGGGCGGTGACCCCGAGGCCGACCGAGCTCGGGTCGACGACCGCGTGATAGCCGGTGATCACGCCCGCGGCTTCCAGCTTGCCCACCCGTTCGTGTACCGACGACGCGGACAACCCGACCGCTCGGCCGAGGTCGGCGTAAGTGGCCCGTCCGTTGACGCGCAACGCTGCGATGATCTTCCGGTCCAACTGATCCACGGGGATCACTCTATGCGGTCGGACAATCCCCCATTGGCACCACGCCTCACGGCCGATGACCGGGCGGACCGCGTCCGGGCACGTCAAGTGACCCGGGAAATTAGTTGCACACCGTAAGCAAACTGTCCGTTTTGACCTTTAAGGGCTCTTTACTCAGGGACAACCGTTCGAGTACCTGACGGGTGAAGTGCAACGATTGCCGTGTTGGCTACCCCGGCGGAACGGGCCAGAAGGGCCCGGACGCCTCCGGTATAGCAGTGAGGTCGTTAAGGAGGCGGAAAATGACCGCGACGATGGGCGGACGACTGCTCACCCCTGGCGAGGTGGCAGCGCTGTTCCGGGTGGACCCGAAGACCGTGACCCGGTGGGCGACCGCGGGCCGGATCGGCTCGATCCGGACCCCGGGCGGGCACCGGCGGTTCCGGGAGTCCGAGGTGAACGAGCTCCTCGCCGAGCTGACCACCGACGCCAGCGAACCGGCGCGCAAGGCCTGAACCAACTCCGGCGCGGGGCCGTGCCGGGAACGGGGAACCACCCCCGTCCCGCGCGGCCCTTCGTGTGTGGTCACCCGGCTTGAGGCCCACCACACGGCCGAAGAGGTTAACCTCGGGGGACTGGCAGCCATACGGAAGGATCCGGCATGCTCGCTCTGCTCGCGGCGGTCGGCGCGCTGGTCGTCGCCCTGCTCCTGTGGCGGTCGTTCGCCGGTCAGCGGATCGGGGTGCCCTCGACTCCTCGCCGGGCCCCGATCGCCCCGGACGACGACCCCGACTTCCTGCGCCAGCTGGCCGAACAGCAGCGCAAACGCCGGGACGAAGACGGCTAGCCCGTCACCTCTGCTTTACCCGAGACCGCACGCCCGGCCCGGCGTGACTCCGAGCGGAACCCGCGTGATCAAACCCGTGACCCGCGTGATCAGGCCCGGAACTCGCGTGATCAAAGCCGGAACTCGCGAGTTACGGCTCCAGTCACGTGAGTTACGGGCCCAGTCACGCGAGTGACGGGTCTGGTCACGTGAGATCCGGGGCGGTCAGCGGTAGCCCTGGGAAAGCGGGGTGGCGAAGCCGTCGGCGACCGTTGCCGCCAGGTCCAGCAGGGCCAGGCGGGTGTCGCCCGACAGGCGGTCCAGCTCGATCTCCGCGCCTTCCTCCAGGTGCGGGTCGAACGGCACCTTGCACACCGCCCGGACCTTCGCGCCGAAGTGCGCCGAGAGCTTGTCGAGGTCGACCGAACCACCCTTGGGACGGACCGAGTTGATCACGGCCACCGAGCGTTTCACCAGCTCGCCGTAGCCGTGGGCCTCGAGCCAGTCCAGCGTCGCCGAAGCGCTGCGGGCGCCGTCGACCGAGCCGGACGAGACCACCACCAGCGCGTCCGCGACGTCCAGGACGCCCTTCATCGCCGAGTGCATCAGGCCGGTGCCGCAGTCGGTGAGCACGATGTTGTAGAAGTGCTCCAGCAGGTTGACCGTGCGGCGGTAGTCGTCCTCGGAGAAGGCCTCGGACACGGCCGGGTCCTGCTCGCTCGCGAGGATCTCCAGCCGGCTGGCGCCCTGGGACGTGTACGACCGGACGTCGCTGTAGCGCGTGATGCGGGCCGCGTCGCGCAGGAGGTGGCGGACCGTCGCCGTGGTCTCCAGCGGGAGCTTCTGCGACAGCGTGCCGCGGTCCGGGTTGGCGTCCACCGCCACCACGCGGTCGCCGCGCAGCGAGGCGAACGTCGCCCCGAGCGTCGTGGTCACCGTGGTCTTGCCGACGCCGCCCTTCAGCGACAGCATCGCAATCTTGTAGCACCCGCGCAGCGGCTGGTTGACGCGCGCGATCAGGTCGCGGCGCTGGGTGTCGGCCGGGCTCTCCCCCGGGTTGATCAGCTTGCCGGACCCGACGTAGACGGCCTTGCGCCAGCCGGACTGCGGCGGCCGCTTCACCTGCTTGACCAGGTGCGCGGTCGACAGGTCGTGGCCGTGGCCACCCGGCTGCTGCGGCGGCGCCGCGTGCCGGCCGCCCTGGGGCTGCGGCAGCCCGGACGGCTGCTGCTGCGGGTACTGGGCCTGCGCCTGGGGGTACTGCTGCTGCGGCTGCAGCGGCGGGAGGTTCTGGTCGTAGCCGTACTGGGGCACCTGGTGCGGCCCCGAAACGGCCGGGTTCGGCACCTGGTGCGGCCCGGACACCGCCGGGTTCGCCGGCGGCGCGACGGCCTGCGTCGGCTGCACGTCGAACGCCCCCGAGGTCTCCGGGTGCGGGTGCGAGTCCGTCCGGTCGTCGGCGAACAGGTTCGCCTCAGGCTGCTGCTCGGCCTGTTCGGGGTGGCCAGGAGCCGATTCTTCGCTGGGTCCGGTCACCGGTGTAAACCTCCGCGCACTCCGCCGACATCGCTCTCCCCTGAAGACGACGGTAGTCGGCGTACCCGCGGGATGCTCAGCCCACCCCGGCGTAGGAGTGCAAGCCCGCCGTGACGAGGTTCACGAAGAACAGGTTGAAGATGATCGCGGCGAACCCGACGATGTTGATCGCCGCCGCCCGGGCGCCCCGCCAGCCCGCCGTCGCGCGGGAGTGCAGGTAGGCCGCGTAGACGACCCAGGCGATGAAGGCGACGGTCTCCTTGGGGTCCCAGCCCCAGAACCGGCCCCAGGCCGACTCGGCCCAGACGGCGCCGCAGAGCACGCCGAAGGTGAAGACCGGGAAGGCGAAGATCGTCGTCCGGTAGGCGATCCGGTCGAGGACGTCGGCCGCGGGCAGCTTCGACGCGAACCGGGCGAACTTCGTCTCGTCCTTCTCGTGGGCCGCGCGGAACAGGTAAAGCACGCTCGCGACCCCCGGCACCAGGAAGACGCCGGAGCCGATGATGGCCGCCGAGACGTGGATGACCAGCCAGTACGACTGCAGCGCGGGCTGCACCGGCGCCGCGATCGTGTACAGCAGCGTGCCGTTGACGAACATCAGGATCACGACGGGCAGCAGCAGGAAGCCGGTGAGGTGCCGGACCGGGAACTTCGACATCACGAGGATCCAGGTGACCACCGTGATGAAGGTGACCGCCATGCCGTACTCGTACATGTTGCCCCACGGCGCGCGGTGCACGGCGAGCCCGCGCAGCACGATCGCCGACAGCTGCAGCAGCGCGCCGAGCACGAGCAGCGCCGCGCCCATCCGGCCGATCCGCTCGGGGCGGCCGACCTCGCGCTGCGCGGCCTGGACCTCCTCGATCGGCGGCCCGCCGGCACCGACGAGCTCCCGCGCGCGCAGCTTGGCGCGTTCGGTGGCGAGCCGGCCCTTCGCGCCGAAGCCCTGCTCGATCAGCGTCATCATCAGCGCGACGACGTAGATCGCCGCGGCGGTGGTGTAGAGCCAGTCGCTGTACTGCGACAGCGTCTCGTTGATCGGCATGCCTCAGCCCTTCTGACCACTGATCAGGCGTTCGCTGATCCGGTGGAACTCTTCGCCGTACCCGGCCTGGTCGGTGCGGGCCAGCCCGGCGACCTCGATCACCGTACTCGGCTCGCTGTCGGTCCCCGGCTTCACCCGCACCCACAGTCGACGCCGCTTGACCAGCAAGGACGCGCCAAGACCGAGGAACATCGCGATGGCGAACCCGAGCACGAAACCCTGCGTCGGGTCGTGGGAGACCTGCAGCGAGACCCAGTGCCCGACGCCGTCGAAGCGGACCTTCGTGCCGTCGTCGAGCTTGATCTCCTGGCCGACCTTGAGGTTCTCGCGGGCGATCTTCTTCAGCCGCCCGTCGTCGACCATCGTCTGGTCGACCTCGAAGACGGACTGGCCGCGCCCGGCGTCCAGGCCGAGGTCGCCGCGCAGGATGTCGACGGCGACCGCGGGGTCCTTCAGCTCCGGCGCCGACGACGTCAGGACATTGCCGTGCAGGAACGACGTCGGCGCGAACAGGCCGGTGATGGCCAGCTGCCGCGTCCGGCGCTGCACCTCGTCGGTGACGCCGGGCTGGTCGAACTTCGTCGCGCCCTCGGCGAGCATCGTGGTCGGGTCGACTGTGCGCCACTGCGTGTTCTGCGTGCGCTGGGTGCCGTCGGGGAAGGTCACCGTGAACTTCGGCGAGTACCCCTGGCCGAGCAGGTAGACGCGGTCGCCGGCGGTGCGCAGCGGCGAGTTGACCTCGAGGCCGTACGGGCGCCAGGTGTTCGTGTCGAGGTCGCCGCCGGACTGGTACTCGATGTTCGAGTGGTAGTACTCCGGCTCGCCGGCGTCGGTGTAGCGCGCGGTGAAGTCGTTGATCTTCACGCAGAACGGGTCGAGGTCGGTGCCGTCGACGCGCAGGCCCGCGTTGAAGGAGTCGTAGTTGTAGATGCCGGAGTTGCAGAAGGTGCTGCCGTCGGCCTGGACGATGACCTGGCCCTCGTAGCCGAACATCTTGCCCAGCGCGAAGAACACGATCAGGCCCAGCATGCTGAAGTGGAAGATCAGGTTGCCGGTCTCGCGCAGGAACCCGCGCTCGGCGGAGATCGTGCGGACGCCGTCGGCCTCTTCGCGCTCGACGCGCCGCCAGCCGGACAGCTGCTTGTGGACGGCGGCGACCTCGGCGGAGACGTCGGCCTTGCCGCGGCCGAGCCGGTAGTGCGGCATCCGCGCCAGGTTGCGCGGGGTCAGCACCGGCTTGGCGCGCATCGCCTTGACGTACTCGAAGCTGCGCGGGGTGAGGCAGCCGACCAGCGAGATCATCAGCAGCAGGTAGATGGCCGAGAACCAGATGCTGGAGTAGACGTCGTAGAACTCGAGCTTGTCGAGCAGGGTGCCCCACCAGCCGTGGGCGCCGATGTACTCGTCGACCTTGGGGGCGTTGAGCTTCCGCTGCGGCAGGAGCGCGCCGGGCAGGGCGGCCAGCGCGAGCAGGAACAGCAGGACGAGCGCGGTGCGCATCGACGTCAGGCCGCGCCAGGTGTTGCGGATGAACGCGAAGGTGCGCTTGGCGGGCGTCGGGCCTTGCGGGGTCTTCGGGGGCGCTTCGGTGGTGGTCACAGCGGCAGCTCCAGAGTGCCCGTGAGCTCGTTGCGGAGGAAGCCCATCAGATCTCCCCAGACGCCGGTGACCAGCAGGATCCCGACGACCATCAGCAGCGCGCCACCGAAGATCTGCACGTGGCGGCCGTGCCGGCGCACCCAGTCGGTGGCCCGGACGGCCCAGCGGGCGCCGAGCGCGATGAGCAGGAACGGCACCCCGAGGCCGAGGCAGTAGACGGCGATCAGCAGGTAGCCGCGGGCCGCGGCGCCACCGGTCGCGCTGGCCAGCGACATGACGGCCGAGAGCGTCGGGCCGATGCAGGGCGTCCAGCCGAGGCCGAAGACCGCGCCCAGCAGCGGGGCGCCCCAGACGCCGCCGCCGGGGACGCGGTGTGAGCGGAACTCGCGCTGCATGCCCGGGATCCAGCCGAGGAACACCAGCGCCATCGCGATGGTGAGGACGCCGCCGAGGCGTTGCAGCAGGTCCTGGTTGAGGACGAGCGTGTCGGCCAGCCAGACCAGGGTGCCCAGGGTGGCGACGAACACGACGGTGAACCCGAGCACGAACAGCAGCGCGGCGCCGAGAACGGACCATCGGCCCTTCTTGCGCTCCTCGTCGGCCTTGACCGCGGGGGCGTCCGCGCCGACGAGCGCGGCGAGGTACGCGAGGTACCCCGGCACGAGCGGCACCACGCACGGCGAGGCGAAGGAGATGGTTCCGGCCAGCAGCGCGACGCCCGCGGCGAGCAGCAGCGGTCCGGAGATCGCCAGCTCGGTAACGGAGTTCACCCCGTTGAGGGTAGGCAGTGAGGTCCCGGTGAGAACTCCGGGGCCGGTTCACAGGACCTCGGTCACAGCAGATCAGGACGTTGGTCCCGTTCGTCCGGACCCGAGCGCCCCAATGTGGCCTTGGTTGCGTTCAACGCACCCAAGGGGCCCTCCGGTGCGTTCAACGCACCGAAGGCCACATTGGGGCGCTGGGGATCAGACGTGGAGCTCGCCGCCGCCGGCCAGCTTGGCGTTCAGGTTGGGGCCGTAGTTGCCGTACTCCCCCGTGTTGAGCTCGGACTGGCCGTTGCTCGTAACCGTTTCGTACGTCGTGTACGGGTAGCAGCAGCTACCGATCGACAGCGTGTCGCCGTACCGGGCGCCGGACAGGTTCGCGTGCACCTGGTTGTTGGCCGAGTTCAGCCACAGGCGCAGCGTGCGGCCGTTTCCGCTCGTCTGCTTGAGCACCGTGAACCCCTGGACGGAGGCGGGCGCGGCCGAGGCAGGCACCTCGACCGTGACGGTGGCGGCGGCCGCGACCAGCGCGACGGCCGCGATCTTCTTCAGCATGGACTTCTCCCCATGGTCGTGCGAAACGATCATGGGGAACCTAGCCGAACAACCGCGCAAGCCGGTTAAAACCCGGCAAAAGCCCCTCGATCAGGCTTCCTTCTCCAGGCGCCGGGCCACCGGCAGCAGGTCCTGGGCCAGCACCTGCCGCAGGAAGACCGCCGCCACGCGGTGCTGTTTGTCCAGCACGATCGTCGACGGGATGATGTTGCGCGGGTAGCCGCTCAGCTTGAGCAGCACCCGGCCGTCCGGGTCGTAGATCGACGGGTACGTCAGCTTCCGGTCGCGGACGAAGTCCTGGGCCACCTCGCGCGCCGGGTCGCGGACGTCGATGCCGACCACCTGGACACCCTGCTTGACCAGGCTCTCCATCTCCGGCACCTCGGTGCGGCACGGCCCGCACCACTGCCCCCAGAGGTTGAGCACGAGCACCTTGCCCGGGTAGTCGGCCAGCGAGAGCTGCTTGCCCTCGTTCATCAGGTCGTCGCCGGAGAGCACCGGCGCGGTCTGGCGCTGGGAGACGTCGTAGGTGATGTCCACCTGGCCGCCCGGGGAGACGAAGCTGAAGCTGCTCCCCTGCACCACCGCGTCCTTGCCGGCGCTGCACCCGGCCACCAGGCCCAGCACGGCCAGCGAGACGAGCAGGCGCTTCATGCCCCGGTCACCTTCGGGTCGGTCGTGCCCGCCGGCTCGCTGTAGACGATCTCGCGCAGCTCGTCGCCGTCGAAGACCAGCGACGTCAGCGACGCCAGTGAGCACTGGCGGCGACGCGGGTCGTGCCACAGCTTCTTGCCCTCGAGGAACCGCCGCAGCGTCCAGATCGGGAGCTGGTGCGACACGCACAGCGCTTCGTGCCCCGACGCCGCTTCGCGCGCCCGGTGGACCGCGCCGAGCATCCGGTGCGCGATCTCCAGGTACGGCTCGCCCCACGACGGCTTGAACGGGTTCACCAGCTTCGGCCAGTGGCGAGGCTCCCGCAGCGCGCCGTCGCCGACCGCGACGTGCAGGCCCTCGAACTGGTTGCCGGCCTCGATCAGGTCCGGGTCGGTCGTGATGTCCAGCCGGTGCGCGGCCGCGATCGGCGCCGCTGTCTCCTGCGCGCGCTGCAGCGGCGACGCGACGACGTGCACCAGGTCGTGGCCCGCGACGGCCTCGGCGACCGTGAGAGCCTGACGCTGGCCGCGCTCGGAGAGCCGGTAGCCCGGCAGGCGGCCGTAGAGGATCTTCTCGGGGTTGTGGACTTCGCCGTGACGCAGCATGTGGACGACGGTGGTCACTTGACTGCCTCCGCCGCTGCGCGCGCCGCCGCGGGCAGAGCCGCTTCGATCACTTCGAACGCTTCGTCGTCCATCGCCGCGTTGACGAACCAGGCCTCGTACGCGCTCGGGGGCGCGTACACGCCTCCGTCGAGCAGCGCGTGGAAGAACGGCGGGAAGCGCCACGTCTCGGACGCCTGCGCGCCCGCGTAGTCGCGTACCTCGTTCTCGCCGAAGAACACGCTCACCAAGTTGCCCGCGTACTGCACGTTGTGCGCGACGCCGGCTTCGGTCAGCGCGAGGTGGAAGAGGTTGCCGAGCCGCTTCGCGTTGGCGTCGAGCGCCGCGTACACGGCGTGGTCGGCCGCGCGCAGCGTCGCGAGGCCCGCGGCGACCGCGACGGGGTTCCCGGACAGCGTCCCGGCCTGGTAGACCGGCCCGCCCGGGGCGAGCTTGGCCATCACGTCGGCGCGGCCGCCGAAGGCCGCCGCCGGCAGCCCGCCGGACATCACCTTGCCGAACGTGTAGAGGTCGCCGGCCACGCCTTCGAGGCCGAACCAGCCCGCGCCCGAGACGCGGAACCCGGTCATCACCTCGTCCATGACCAGCAGCGCGCCGTGCTCGTGGGCGAGGTCACGCAGGCCCTCGTTGAAGCCGGGCGCCGGGGCGACCGCGCCCATGTTCCCGGCCGCGGCCTCGGTGATCACCGCCGCGATCTCGCCCGGGTTGTCCACAAAGGACTTCCGGACGGCGTCGAGGTCGTTGTAGGGCAGCACGATCGTGTCCGCGGCCTGGGCACCGGTGACACCCGGCGACGTCGGCAGCCCGAGCGTCGCGACGCCGGAGCCGGCCTGGGCGAGCAGCGCGTCGACGTGACCGTGGTAACACCCGGCGAACTTCACGATCTTCGCCCGGCCGGTGAACCCGCGGGCCAGCCGGATCGCGCTCATCGTGGCCTCGGTGCCCGAGTTGACCAGCCGCACCTGCTCGACCGGCCCGACCCGGCCGATGATCTCCTCGGCCAGCTCGACCTCGCCGATCGTCGGGGTGCCGAACGACAGCCCGGACGTCGCCGCCGCGCGCGCCGCCTCGACGACGTGCGGGTGCGCGTGGCCCAGGATCATCGGCCCCCAGGACGAGACCAGGTCGACGTAGCGGTTCCCGTCGGCGTCCCACAGGTGCGGGCCCTCGCCGCGGACCATGAACCGCGGGGTGCCGCCGACCGAGTTGAACGCCCGGACCGGCGAGTTCACCCCGCCCGGGACGGCCGCCTTCGCGCGTTCGAACCATGCCTTGGACTGCTCGGTTCCAGTGCTCACGAGGTCCAGTCTCGCAAACCCGCCTAGGATGGCCGGACGCCGCCCGGGGAGGGGAACAGCCGGTGACCGAACGTGTGTCCCAGCGCAACCCGTGGCTCGTGCTGGCCGGCTTCGTCGGCGTGGTCGCCGTGGTGGCCGTGGTCGGCGCGCTGGCCGCGACCTCGGCGAAGGACGTCTACGCGCGCCTCGAGCTGCCGTCGTGGGCACCACCGGTGTCGCTGTTCGGTCCGGTGTGGACGGTGCTGTACGTCATGATCGCGCTGTCCGGCTGGTGCTACTGGCGCACCGACGGCGAGACCCGCGGGTTCGCCGCGTACGGCATCGGGCTGCTGGCCAACCTGCTCTGGCCCCCGCTGTTCTTCGAGGGCGCCGCCGCCGTGCTCGCGCTGCTCGACATCGTGCTGCTGGACGTCGTCGTGGTCGTGACGATCGTCCTGTTCGCCCGCCGGTCGAAGCTCGCGGCCGCGCTGCAGGTGCCCTACCTGGCCTGGATCCTCTTCGCGACCGCGCTCAACACCGCCATCGTCGTGCTGAACTAGCGCCCGGCCTGCTGGGTGATGGCCTGCGCGGCCACCGTGCCGTCGGCACCCGCCTGGCCCTGGACGACCACCGTCGAGCCCGGCTTGAGGTCCGAGAGCTTGCCCTGCTGGGTCACGCCGACCGTGGTCGAGTCCGAAGTGGACACCTTGACGTCGGTGCCCTGCGCGGTCTTCACGTACACCGTGGAGCCGTCGACGCGGTCGACCGTGCCGGTGGTGCCGCGGCCGCCCGCCCCGCGGAAGCCACCGCCCTGCTGGCCGGTGCCGCCGGTCTGGCCGGTGCCGCCCTGGGCCTGCTGACCGCCGAAGCTGCCACCTTGGCGTCCGGTGGGCGTCGAGGAGGACGACGAGCCGAAGGCCGCGTGCGTCCAGGCGCCGCCGCCGAACGCGATCGCGAGCACGACGAGCCCGGCCAGCACGAGCGTCGTGCGGGAGAACGGCTTCGCGGCCCGGCACATCTCGGCGTGGAGGTCACCGTCGACCGCCGGGCGGGCGACGATGTCCTCCGCGGTCGGCGGGTTCGTGGTGGACGAAGACATGCGAAAGCTCCTTATTCGTGACGCAGGGCGTCGATGGGCCGCAGCTTGGCGGCCCGGTTCGCCGGGAAGCTGCCGAAGAACAGCCCGATCAGGGCGGAGACCGCGAACGCGAGCAGGATCGACGAGGGCACCACGACCGGCTGGATCCCGGAGATGGTGAACCGGCTGCCGACCAGCCCGATCGCGACGCCGAGCAGCCCGCCGAACAGGCTGAGCATGGTCGCTTCGGCGAGGAACTGGCCGAGGATGGCCGCGCGCGGGGCGCCGATGGCCTTGCGGATGCCGATTTCGCGGATCCGCTCGGTCACCGTGACGAGCATGATGTTCGTGACGCCGATCCCGCCGACCAGCAGTGAGATCGCCGCGACCGCCGCCAGCAGCACGGTGAACGTCTCGGTCGCCGACGTCCGGGTCGCGAGCAGCTGCTCGGAGTTCTGGATCTGGTAGTCGGCGGTGCCGCCGAGCCGGATGCCGTGGCGCGCGTTGAGGATCGCGGTGATCTCGGACTGGGCCAGCGAGACGGAGTCCGCGCTGGTGGCCTGGACGGCGATCTGGCTGAGGCTGCCGTACCCGGCCAGCGAGTTCTGCACGGCCGAGATCGGCGCGATCGCGACGTCGTCGGCGTTCTGCAGCCCGGTGCTGCCCTTGGCCTGCAGCACCCCGACCACGGTGAACTGGATGCTGTTGAGCAGCACGTTCTTGCCGACCGCGCCGGTGGTGCTCCCGAAGATCGACTCCGCGGTCGTCGGGCCGAGGACGACGACCTTCCGCGCGGCCGTCACGTCCTCGCTGCTGAACAGCTGACCCTGCGCGAGCTCGCGGTTGGTGGTCGTGAAGTACGCCGGCTCGGTGCCCGCGACCGTCGAGATGTCGTACGACGTCTGCCCGTAGGTCGCGGTCGCCGTGGTGTTCACCACCGGTGAGGCGGCTTTGACGTCGGGCGCGCCGACCGGGTCGACGAGCGCGTGCGCGTCCTGCACGGTCAGCGGCCGCGCCGAAGCGCCCTGCCCGCCGCCGCGCGCCGGGGAGACGTTGACGACGTTGGTGCCGAGGCCCTGGATGCTGGCCGCGATGGCCGCCGACGCGCCGTTGCCGACCGCGACGAGCAGGATGACCGCCGCGACACCGATGGTGATGCCGAGCGTGGTGAGCGAGGAGCGCAGCTTGTTCGCGGTGAGCCCGCGCACGGCGAAGCGCAGGACTTCGAAGAAGTTCACGAGACCGCCCCCACCGCGCGGGTCACTTCGTCCGACACGATCAGGCCGTCGTCGACCCGGACCACGCGGTGCGCGTGCGCGGCGACCTCGTCCTCGTGGGTGATGACGACGATGGTGCGGCCGAGCCGGTTGAGCCGGTCGAAGACGCCGAGGACGTCTTCGGTGCTGCGGCGGTCGAGGTTGCCGGTCGGCTCGTCGGCGAGCAGCATCGCCGGGCCGGTGACCAGCGCCCGCGCCACCGCGACCCGCTGGATCTGGCCGCCGGACAGCTCGCTGGGCAGGTGCTTGGCCCGGTCGGACAGCCCGACCATCTCGAGCGCGGCGAGCGCGCGGCGCCGCCGTTCCGCCCGCCGGAGTCCACTGTAGACAAGCGGGAGCTCCACATTGGACAACGCCGAGGTGCGCGGCACGAGGTTGAACGACTGGAAGATGAACCCGATCTTCCGGTTGCGCAGCAAGGCCAGCTGCCGTTCGTTGAGCTTGCCGACCCCGAAGCCGTCCAAGAGGTACTGGCCGGACGTCGGGACGTCGAGGCAGCCCAGCATGTTCAGCAGCGTCGACTTGCCCGAGCCGGACGCGCCCATGATCGCGACGTACTCGCCGGGCCAGACCGTGAGGTCGACCCCGCGCAGCGCGTGCACCGCCGTCTCGCCGGCGCCGTAGGTCTTGCGCAGCTCGGAAACCGCGATGACCGGGTTGACCGGGCTCACCCGCGGCCGCCGAACCCGCCGCCGGCGCCCGTGCCGGTGCCGCGCTGGCCGCCGCCGGGGAACCCGCCGGTCCCGCCACCGGGGAACCCGCCGGTCCCGGCGCCGGTCCGGCCGGTGCCCGTGCCGCCGGTCGCGGCCGTCGCGGTCAGCACCACGTTCTCGCCCTCGGTCAGCCCGGAGGTGATCTGGACCGTCGGCTCGCCGCGGATGCCGATCTGCACCTGGCGCGTGACGTTCTGGCCGTTCTCCTGCACGGTGACGACGTTGGTGCTGCCGGCGGTCGTCACGGCCGCGGCCGGCACGCTCAGCGCGTTCTCGGCCGACGCGACGGTGATCACGACACTCGCGGACTGGCCGGGCCGCAGCCCGTCCGGCGGGTCGGTCAGCGCCAGCTGCGCGCCGTAGGACACCACGCTGCCGCTGGTCGTCGGGGTCAGGTTGATGCTCGAGACGGTCGCCTGCACCGGCTTGTCCGGCAGCGCGTTGAGCGTCACCGTGGCCTTCTGGCCCGTCTTGACCTTGCTGACGTCGATCTCGGCGACCGAGGTGTCGACGACCAGGCCGGTCATGTTCGTGATGGTGATGAACCCGCTGCCGCTCGCGCTCGACGACGAAGCGGCGCTGGAGTTCGAGGAACCCTGCCCGCTGCCCTGGCCGCTCCCGCTCGACGACGTCGCGGACTGCGAGCTGCTCGACGAGCCGCTGGAGGACTGCTGCCCCACCGTGCCGTTGACCGCGGTGACCGTGCCGGCGCCGGGCGCGTAGAGCGTGGTGTTCTCGAGGGCTTCCTGCGCGGTCTGGACGTCCAGCTGCGCCTGGTCCAGCTTCGCCTGCGCCGAGGTGACGCTGTTCGCGGCGGTCTGCGCGCTGTTCTGGCTGTTCTGCCCGGTCGCCGGGGTGTCTTCGGCGTCCTCGGCGCTGTTGAGGCTGTCCTGCGCGACGGCGAGGTTCGCCTTCGCGACCTGAAGCTGCTTCGCCGCCTGAGTGCTGTCGACCGTCGCGAGCTTCTGCCCGGCGCTGACGACGTCACCGACCTTCACGGCGATCGAGGTGACCTTGCCGGCCGTCGCGAAGTTCGCCGCGCCGGTGTAGCTGCTGGCGAGGGTCCCGGCGGCGGAGATGGTCTCCGTGACCGTCGCGCGCCGCACCGGCGTGCTGCGCGTCTGGGCCTGCGCCGTGCTCGGTTCGGGGCTGAACGCCTGGTATATCCCGAATCCCGCTCCGGCCAGCAGCACGACCAGAGCACCGTTGATCACCCATGCCTTCGAGGCACGCACGCGCGTCATGCGGCAACTCTGGGACCGCCGCTTAGTGATTGGCTGTTCGTTCCCTGTGCGGAGGCTGTGTATCAGGGGTGTCGCGTACGGACCGCGAGCAGCACCTGACGCACCGCGTCGACCAGCAGGATCGCGGCCAGCGTGCCGAGCCCGACGGCCGCGGCGAGCAGCCCGCCGAAGTACCGGTGCGACTCGAGCACCGCGCCGTCGTCGGTGCGGGTGACGACAGTGGCGACGCCGCCGTGCCAGCACGCGTAGGCGGCCCAGCCGGCCAGTACGGCGAGCACGACCTCCACGACGGCGACCAGCGTCCGCCACGGCTTGTGCAGCCGCGCGCGGGGGCCGGGTTCTTCCGGCGGCCAGAGCTCGGCGCCGGTGGGCTGCGGAAGGTCGATCACAGCGCCGATTTTCTCATGCTTCGCGCGGCGTCGCCCGGACGAGCCGGTCAAGCGCGTCCTGGAGGGCCTCGACGTCCTTCGCCCACGCCAGCACGACCGTGCCGTCGGTGAGCTTGACCGGCAGCGAGTCGTACTTGCGCGGCACCGCCCAGCCCCCGCCGAGCACCCGCGCGCCGACCGGCGCCCCGACGTCGGTGACCTCGGCGAGCTGCTCGGCCGGCACCTTCTCGCGGCCCTGCCGCAGCTGCCGCGTGGTGACCTCCAGCGACAGGAACCGGCGTCGCGCGTACACCCACGGCACGGTGATGGCGCACAGCCCGGCGGCGACCAGCACCCAGCCCACGACGTGCACGGGCCCACCGGTGGCGAGCTCGGCCAGTGCGCCGACGAGGGCGAACACCGGGCCCCAGGCGATCGCGGCCCAGCTCACGCCGGATTCGGCGTAGAGCCGGTCGCTCACGGCTTCTTGCCGGCCTTCGGGAAGTAGGGGGCCACCGACGGCAGGTACATCAGGATCAGCGCGATCACGAACAGCAGGGTGGCCATCACCGACGGCAGGTTGCTGAAGAGGGCGAACTGGAACAGCACGCAGGCGACCCCGAGCCAGGTGAGCACGGTGCGGGCCGAGCGGGTGCCTTCACGGGCCTTGTAGGCGAACAGCCCGACCAGCAGGGCGAACACCACCGCCCCGACGAAGAGCAGCCAGACGAAGGTGTTCGTGCCGCTCGCCACCGAGTTCGGGTCGATCTGCCGCCCGGCCTCGCGGTTCTGCTTGATCAGCTCGTCGATCAGCTGCTGCTTGAGGGCCAGCGTGAGCACCTGCCCGCCGATCAGCACCACCCCGCCGAGCAGCCAGATCCAGAACGACGCCTGCACGGGCCCGGGCGGCCGGACCGCCGGCGCGGCCTGACCGGGCATCAGCGGATCCGGCGAAAGGCCCCGCTTGCGCCGTTCGTCGTCGGTGAGACCGTTGAGGTCTTCGGTGTTCTTGTCCGCCACGCGGGTGAATATAGCCGGTCAGTCGAGCCAGGCGGCGGCTTCGGCGGCCCAGTAGGTGAGGATCATGTCGGCGCCGGCCCGGCGGATCGACGTCAGGACCTCGAGGACCGTGCGCTCGCGCTCCAGCCAGCCGTTCGCCGCGGCGGCCTCGACCATCGCGTACTCGCCGGAGATGTTGTACGCGGCCACCGGCACCGGGGAGATCTCCGCGGCCGCCTTCACGACGTCCAAATAGGACAGCGCGGGCTTGACCATGACCATGTCCGCGCCCTCGGCGAGGTCGAGCTCGATCTCGCGCAGCGCCTCGCGGGCGTTGCCCGGGTCCTGCTGGTAGGTCTTGCGGTCACCCTTGAGCTGCGAGTCGACGGCCTCGCGGAAGGGGCCGTAGAACGCGCTGGCGTACTTCGCGGCGTAGGCGAGGACGGCCTTGTCGCTGTGGCCGACCTCGTCGAGCGCCCGGCGGATGACGCCGATCTGGCCGTCCATCATCCCGGACGGCCCGAGCACGTGCGCCCCGGCTTCGGCCTGCGCGACGGCCATCTCGGCGTAGATCCGCAGGGTGGCGTCGTTGTCCACGGCGCCGTCGGCGTCCAGGACACCGCAGTGGCCGTGGTCGGTGAACTCGTCGAGGCAGGTGTCGGCCATCAGCACGGTGGCGTCGCCGAGCTCGTGCCGCAGGTCGCGCAGGGCGACGTTGAGGATCCCGTTCTCGTCGACGGCCCCGGAGCCCTCGGCGTCCCGGTGCTCGGGGACGCCGAAGAGCATGAGCCCGCCGACCCCGGCGTTGACCGCGTCGACGGCGGCTTTCCGCAGCGTGTCGCGGGTGTGCTGCACGACGCCGGGCATGCTCGAGATCGCCTTGGGCGTGTCGAGCCCCTCGGCGACGAACATGGGGAGGATCAGCTGGCGTGGCCGCAGCGTCGTCTCACCCACCAGCCGGCGCATGGCCGGGGTGGTGCGGAGCCTGCGGGGACGATGCTCGGGGAACACCCCTCCAATTTACTCCCCGGCCCGGAAAGCCATGAGGGGCACCTTCATGGCCGTCAAGACCATGAAGGTGCCCCTCATGAACCGCGAACTCAGGAGCGGCGAGCCCGCTTGGCCTTCCGCGGCGGCGGCAGCGCACCCTCCGCACGAAGCCGCGCGGCGTGCTCGGCCAGCGCGTCCACCAGGTGCGGAACATCCGCCTTCTCCGGCTGGACGTCCACCCGGAGCCCGAACTCCACCGCGGTCTCGGCGGTCTTCGGGCCGATGCACGCGACCAGCGTGCGGGTGTGCGGCTTGCCGGCGATGCCGACCAGGTTCCGCACGGTCGAGGACGAGGTGAAGCAGACCGCGTCGAACCCGCCGGTCTTGATCATCTCGCGGGTCTCGGCGGGCGGCGGCGCGGCGCGCACCGTGCGGTACGCCGTCACGTCGTCGATCTCCCAGCCGCGCTCGCGCAGGCCGGCCGACAGGGTCTCGGTGGCGATGTCCGCCCGCGGCAGCAGCACGCGGTCGACCGGGTCGAGCACGTCGTCGTACGGCGGGAACTCGGCCAGCAGGCCTTCCGACGACTGCTCGCCGGTCGGGACCAGCTCCGGGATGATGCCGAACGAGCGCACCTTCTCCGCGGTCGCGGCGCCGACGCAGGCGATCTTCACGCCGGAGAACGCGCGGGCGTCGAGCCCGAACTCCTCGAACTTCTCCCACACCGCGCGGACCGCGTTGGTGGAGGTGAAGACGATCCACTGGTAGCGGCCGTCGACCAGGCCCTTGACCGAACGCTCCATCTGCGCCGGGCTGCGGGGCGGCTCGACCGAAATCGTGGGCACCTCGTGGGACGTCGCGCCGTGGCCGCGCAGGCGCTCGGCCATCTCGCCGGCCTGCTCCTTGGTGCGCGGCACCAGGACCTTCCAGCCGTACAGCGCGCGCGACTCCCACCACGACAGCTTCGAGCGCTGCCCGGCGGCCTGGCCGATCGTGACGATCAGCGGCCCGACGAGCTCACCCGCGTCGTTGGCGACCTTCTCGAGCGTGGTGTCGAGGGTGCGCTGGGTGTTGATGGTGCCGTTCGCGGTGACCGCGACCGGGGTCGACGCCGGGACGCCGTTGCCGGTCAGCGCCGACGCCGCTTCGGCCAGGTGGGCCGACGTCGCGTGCAGCACCAGCGGGCCCGGGGACGCCGCCAGCGCCGCCCAGTCGACGTCGCCGCGGACGTCGACCTCGACGTGCGTGCCGCCGAGCGCGACACCCGCGTACGCCGGGACGGCCGCGCCCGGGGAAACGCCCGGGATGACGTCGAACACGGCGCTCGTGCGCGCGACCGCCTGGACCTCGGCCACCACGGCCGGGGTGGTCAGCGGGTCGCCCGCGACCAGCCGCAGCACCAGCCGGCCGGCCTTGGCCTCGGCCGTCAGGTCCTTGGCGACCTCGGTGGCCTCGCCGACGGCGGGCCGGACCTCGGCGCCCTCGGCCGCCATGGCCAGCACGGCCTGCGGCACGTCGGGGTCGGTCACCACGACCTCGGCCTTGGCGAGCAGTTCCTGGGCACGGACCGTGAGCAGGCCGGCGTCGCCGGGCCCGGAGCCCACGAACGCTACGCGCCCGGTGGTCTTTCGCGCGGGGGTCATCTGTGCGTTTCTCCTCTTGCGGCGGCCGTGCGGGATGGCACGGACGCAGGTCTCCTACGTCTTGCGGAAAGCGCTTTGTGAAAAGCGCTACTCGGCGGTGCCGGAGAGGGCTCCGGCACCGAGGTCCAGCAGCTCGGCGGCCAGGTCCTTGCCCAGCTGGGCGGCCTGGTGCTTGTCAGCCAGCGCGATGGCCCGGACCATGTCCACCGCGCCGTCCTCGCCGTCGGCCGCGGCGGTGCCGCGCAGCGAGATCCGTTCCACGACCTTGCCCTCGGCGTCGAGATCTTCGACGATCTCGGCGAGCGCGCCCACCGGCGCGCTGCACCCCGCCTCGAGCGCGGCCAGCAGGGCCCGCTCGGCCGTCACCGCGGCCCGCGTACCCTCGTCGTCCAACGTGGACGCGAGCAGGTGCTCGAGGTCCACGTCGGCGGCCCGGCACTCCACCGCCAGCGCGCCCTGTGCGGGCGCGGGCAGCATCTGGATCGGGTCGAGGGTCTCGGTGATCACCTCGGCCAGTCCGACCCTGGCCAGTCCGGCACGCGCGAGCACCACGGCATCCAGCTCGCCGTCGGTCACCTTGCGCATGCGGGTGTCGATATTGCCGCGAATCGGCACGATTTCCAAACCGAGACCCAGCGCGCGCAGCTGAGCGGTGCGCCGCGGCGAGCCCGTGCCCACCGTCGAACCCGGCGACAGCTCGCCCAAGGTCAGCCCGTCGCGCGCGATCAGCGCGTCCCGCGGGTCCTCGCGCGGCGGCACGGCGGCCAGCGAAATGCCCGGCTCGGGCGCGGTCGGCAGGTCCTTGTACGAGTGGACGATGACGTCGACCTCGTTGCGCAGCAACGCTTCCCGCAGCGCCGACGTGAAGACGCCGACCCCGATCGTGGGAATCGGCGCGGAGGACTTGTCGCCGGGAGTGGTCACGGTGACGATCTCGACCTCGGCGCCGGTGGCGCGCAGGGCGTCGGCGACGGTCCCGGTCTGGGCGAGCGCGAGCTTCGAGCCGCGGGTGCCCATGCGAATGACTCTGGTCACTGCTACTTCTTCTCTGGTGGGGGCTTCGGGCTCGCCACCGCGGCGGGCGCCTGCGGGTCGAGGCAGAACAGTTCGCGCAACGCGTTCGCGTAGTCGGTTTCGGCCGTCTCGGCAGCCAGCTGCTTCACCCGCACGGTGGGCGCGTGCAGCAGCTTGTCGACCACCCGGCGGACCGTGCGGCCGACCTCTTCGCGGACGCCCGGTTCGAGGTCGGGCAGCCGGTGGTCCAGGCGCAGCAGCTCGGCGTCGACGACCTCGGCCGCCCGCCGCCGCAGCGCCGTCACGGTCGGGGTGACCTCGGCGCTGCGCTGCCCGGCGAGGTAGTCGCGCACCTCGTCGAGCACGATCCCGGTCGCCTTGGCCGTCTGGCGCTCGGTGGTCGGGGTGCCGGCTTCGCGCATCCGGCGCTGGATGGTGGCCAGGTCGACAACCCGGACGCCGGCCAGCTCGCCGACCTCGGGGTCGACGTCGCGGGGCAGGCCGAGGTCGCACACCACGAGCGGGCGGCCGCCGCGGGGAAGCACCTGCCCGGGACCGAAGACGGCGTCCTGCGCGCCGGTGCAGCAGATCACGATGTCGGCCTCGCGGACCGCGTCCGCGACCTGGGACAGCGGGATCGCGCGGGTGGGCACGCCGTGTTCGGTGCTGTTCGCGGCCAGGCGGCGGGCGCGGGCGTCGGTGCGGTTGGCGACGGTGATCTCGCCGATCCCGGCCTTGCGCAGCTGCGACGCGCTCAAGGCGCCCATCGAGCCGGCGCCGACGATGACGGCGTGCTTGCCGGTGACGTCCCCGGCCGCGGCGAGCGCCTCGGAGACGACCGACGCGCCGAGCTGGTCGAGCCCGGTTTCGCTGTGGACGCGCTTGCCGACGCGCAGCGTGGTCTGGATCAGCTCGTGCAGCGTGCGGCCGACGGTGCCGACCTCGCGCGCGGTGGCGTAGGCGGCGCGGACCTGCCCGAGGATCTGCGTCTCGCCGACGACCATGGAGTCCAGGCCGGAGGTGACGGAGAACAGGTGCTCGACGGCCGCGCCGGCGTAGTGCACGTACAGGCTGTCGTAGAGCTCGGCGGGTTCCATCCCGGCCTGGCGGGAAAGCACTTCGGAGACGTCGTTGAGGCCGCCGTGGAAGGTCTCGACGACCGCGTACACCTCGATGCGGTTGCACGTCGAGACGAGCATGACCTCACTGATGTGCTCGGCCTGCTGCAGCTCGTGCAGCACCTTGGCCACCTCGGGCGCCGGTACCGCGACGCGCTCCAGCGTGCTCAGCTCCGCACTGCGATGCGAGAGACCGACCGCCAACACGCTCATGCGATCACCTCGCTGGCGCTCGGTGAGCGCCTAAGCGGTTGCGCTGTGTTGAATGATTCACTCGCAAGCTCGCTCATGAGCGCACCACCATTTCCCGTCCGCCGTCCGGACCCGACCCGTTCCGCCCGCCTTTGCCATTGTCGGACGGCAGGCCCGCGCCGGGTAATCCGGAAGTGCCCTGGTTCCCAGCGGCATCATCCGCCCTGCGGGCCACGTGAAATGACAGTATCTGCAGCTCGACGGCCAAATCCACTTTGCGGACCTCGATGTGAGCAGGAACCTGCAACACGACCGGGGCGAAGTTGAGGATGCACTGGACACCGCCCGCGACCAGGCGGTCACACACCGACTGCGCCGCGGTGGGCGGGGTGGCGATCACGCCGATCGAGATGCCGCGCTCGGCGCAGACCCGCGGGATGTCGTCCATGTGCGACACCAGCAGGCCGCCGACCGGCACGCCGATCAGGTCCGCGTCCAGGTCGAACAGCGCTTCCACCGGGAAGCCGCGCCCCGGGAAGCCGCCGTAGTTGGCCAGCGCGTGACCCAGGTTCCCGATCCCGACCACGGCCACCTTGTGCTGCCGGGTGAGGCCGAGGATGCGCTCGATCTGGCTGACCAGGACGCTGACTTCGTAGCCGACGCCGCGGGTGCCGTAGGAGCCGAGGTACGAGAGGTCTTTGCGCAATTTCGCGGAATTGACGCCCGCGGCCTGCGACAGCTCTTCGCTCGAAACGGTCGTCGCGCCCTGTTCCGACATTCCGGACAGCACACGGAGGTAGACGGCCAGGCGCGCGACGGCGGCTTCGGGGATCTGCTTCGCCCGGACGGCCTCGGGGGCATCCCCGTTGCGGCCGTTCCCGTCGGCGGGTACGGCGGGCATCTCGGCCGTCGGCGCGTTGTCGGCGTCGGGCGTGTCCGGCCGGCGTGACCGCCGCGATGGCCGGCCCGGGGAGTCCGCCGCGTCGCGCCTCCCCCGCTGTGTCACCACGCCGTCGTCTCCTGCCCGCTGTGCACCCGGCGGCCATCGCCACGGCCGTGCCGAACTGTGTCTTGACCCAGGGCGCGGAGTCCGGTTCGATGCCGGACCGCCCGAGGGGCGATGGTCCTACGGTAGACCACTTGTGAACGCGCGCACAAAGTCACTGGTCGGAGGCGGTTCCCGGCGACCGGGACGGCCCGCCGATCATGACACGGCGTCAGAATCCTTGTCCGCCAGGCACTTCCGCCCGCCCGGCCTCAAGCGCCCCAATGTGGCCTTCGGTGCGTCAGACGCACCCAAGGGGCCCTTCGGTGCGTCAGACGCAACCAAGGCCGCCTTGGGGCGCTTGGGTCAGTGCGCGTCGAGCGTCACCGAGTGCCAGCCGGTGGCGCCGTCGGGCACCGGGTCGGCGCGGTTCTCCGTCTGGGTGTAGCCGTCCTGGTCGGTGGCCCGGACGAACGCCTGGTGCGTGCCCGCGGGCACGTCGAGCTCGATCCACCACAGGCGCCAGGTGTCCTTGCTGACCTCGGCCGAGAGCGTCGCCGGCAGCCAGGCGCCCTGGTCGAGCCGGACCTCGACCTTCGCGATGCCGGTGTGCTGCGCCCACGCCGTGCCGGCCAGCCGGACCTTGCCCGCGGTGACGTTCGCGAAGCCGGCCGGGGTGTCGATCCGGGACTCCGTCTTGATCGGCGCCTGCTCGGCCCAGCCGCGGTTGAGCCAGTACGACTGCCGCGCGTCCCACTTGGTGAATTCGAGGTCCTTGACCCACTTGGTGGCGGACACGTAGCCGTACAGGCCGGGGATGACGATCCGCGCCGGGAAGCCGTGCTCGACCGGGAGCGGCTCGCCGTTCATCCCGATCGCCAGCATCGCGCCGCGTGCCGGGTCGAGCGCGACGTTCGCCGGGGTGCCGCACGTCCAGCCGTCGACGCTCGTCGCGTACATCTGCTCGGCGCCGGCCTGCACGCCGGCTTCGTCGAGCAGGTCGACGAGGTCGACGCCGAGGAACGCCGCGTTCGAGATCAGCGGCCCGCCGACCTCGTTGGACACGCAGGTCAGCGTCACGCGCCGCTCGACCAGCGGGCGGTTGCGGATGTCGGCGTAGGAGAACGTCACCTCCTTGTCGACCATCCCGTGGATCTTCAGGCCCCAGTCCTCGGTCCGGATCTGCGGCACGACCAGCGCGGTGTCGATGCGGTAGAAGTCCGCGTTGGGCGTGATGAACGGCGGTGAGCCGAGCTTCACGAAGTCGGCGTCGGCGGGCAGCGGCGGCGCGGTGCGCGCGGGCACGAGCGGCCCGACGGCGGCCCGCGAGTCCTCGGCGTTCGAGCTGGTCCCGGCGACCTCGCCGACCACCGCCGCGAGCCCCGAACCCGCCGCGACGCCGACGCCGGCCCGCAGGAACTTCCGGCGGTCGAAGCCGCGGTAGCGGACGACGTCGGGCGGCAGGGCGAGCCGGTGCAGCATCGTGAACACGACCAGCCCGGCGACCAGCGCGGCGACCGGGGCGAGCAGGGAGACCTGCCCGAGGTCGGTGCGCACGAACACGGCGGCGACCCCGGCGGCGCCGAGCAGGAAGACGAGCACCTGGCCCGCGCGCGGCGTCTTGCGCGAGAGCTGACCGGCCAGCACCGCGAGCAGGACCAGCACCACGCCGAGCCCGACCTTGAGGATCGGCTTGTCCCAGGTGCCCAGCGTCCGCTCGGCCCACTTCACGATCGCGGTCGGGCTGTGGTCGATGACGTAGTTCGCCACCGCGATGAACGGCGAAGCCGTGTACCCGACGAAGCCCGCGACGAAGTGCCCGACACCGAGTGCGGCAGCGAGCGCGAGAAGCCCGATCAGGGTCGAAACGGGCAGCGAGAGCCGCCGCGGCGCCTCGGCCGGGGCGGGGGCGTCCTGGACAGTGCTCACGCCTCCATCTTCGACGCGGTAGGCCGTTCGGGTGGCCCGGCACTGCTTACGGACTTGTTACCAATCCGGCCAAAAGCAGGCCGCCTGCCCCGCGGCACGCAACTGTTGCCACGAAGCCATTCGGCCGTGGCTGTGGCCGGATTGGTAACGAACGGCACAGCACGGCTCAGGCGAGCGCCTTCCGCAGGCGGTCCTCCTCGACGCGCCAGTAGCCGTGCTCGGCGCCGTCGACCAGGATCACCGGCACGCGGTCGCCGTACTCCGCGCGCCACTCCGGGTCCGTGTCGACGTCCTCGGCCGTCCACGCGACGCCCAGCTCGCCGCAGATGCGCTCGACGTCCGCCTCCGCCACCTCGCAGAGGTGGCAGCCCGCCCGGCCCATCACCGTCACTACCTGTGCCATGACGTCCTTATTACCGCAGCCGCACGCGGCGCAGCTTGCCGGTGGCCGAGTGCGGCAGCGACTCGGCGAACTCGACCGCGTGCGGCACCTTGTACCCGGCCAGGTGGGCCGCGCACTGGTCGACGACCTGCTGCTCCGACAGCGACGCCCCGGCGACCGGCACCACGAACGCCTTCACGGCCTCGCCGCTGCGCTCGTCGACAACCCCGACCACCGCGGCCTCGGCCACCTCGGGCAGCTGGGCGATGACCGACTCGACCTCGTTCGGGAAGACGTTGAAGCCGTTGACAATGATCAGGTCGTTGGCCCGGTCGACCAGGTGCAGGTCGCCGTCGACGTCGAGGTAGCCGACGTCGCCGGTGCGGAACCAGCCTTCGTCGTCGGGCCCGTGGCCGCCGTCGGGCCAGTAGCCGGAGAACAGGTTCGCGCCGCGGATCGACACGAGCCCGGTCTCGCCTTCGGCCTCGAAGACGTCGTCGACGTCGTCCGGGTCGAGCGGCACGGCCTGGTCGGTGCCGTCGCTGTCGACCAGCCGCAGCTCGACGCCCGGCAGCGGGCGACCGACCGAACCCGGCTTCGGGTATCCGGTGACCAGCGTCGACGTGACGACCGGCGCGCACTCGGTGAGGCCGTAGCCCTCGTAGACGTCGAGGCCGGTGGCCTCGCGGATCGCGCCGAGCACCTTCGGGTGCAGCGGCGCGGCGCCCGACGTCATCCGCCGGACGGTGGCCAGCCCGCGGCCGAGCTCCTCGGCGCCGAGCGCGGCGAACTCGCCGTACATCGTCGGGACGCCGGTGATCGTGGTGACGCCGTGCTCGGCGCAGTCGGCCAGCGTGCGCTGCGCCTCGAAGCGCTCCGAGAGGATCGCGGTCGCGCCGACGGAGACGGCCTGCAGCAGGCCCGGCCCGAGGCCGTAGACGTGGAAGAGCGGGATGGTGACCAGCACGCGGTCGTCGTGGGTCAGGACGCCTTCGACGTGGCTGAGCTGCTCGAGGTTCGCCAGCAGCGCGCGGTGCGAGAGCATCACGCCGCGCGGTGGCCCGGTGGTGCCCGAGGTGTACGACACGACGGCGATGTCCTCGCCCGCCCGGCCGGCGTCGACGGGTTCGACTGGTCCATCCGGGTCAGCTTCGGGAGTGAGACCGATCACTCCGGCCGGCAGCGCCGTATCCGTGTCGCGATGAACGACAACCTTGGCCCCGCTGTGCTCGAGCAGCTTTTCGAGCTCGGGTCCCGGCGCCTGCGGCGACAGCGGCACCACGACCGCACCGGCGCGCAGCGCGCCGTAGAACGCGACCACGAAGTCGGCCGACGTCGGCAGCCGCAGCGCGACCCGGTCACCGGGTGTGACACCGGCACCCACAAGTGTCTTGGCCTGGGCCTCCACGACCGCCGCGAGCTCACGGTAGGTCAGCTTCCGGCCGTCGCCGGTCTCGTGCACGGCCGGGTGGTCCGGCCACGTCGCCACGGCCCGCGTGAGCAACCCGCCGACCCCCGACTGCGTCTCCTCTGGCGCACTCACCCGCGGTCCACCTCTCGTCGCCCGGCCAAACCGTTGCAAGTCTGTCATTGGGAACGACGTCATGGGCGCACGCCGCGAGTGTCCCCTCTTCGCAACCCCGGAGCCACTACCTACTTCGCGGTAACTACACGTATGCTGCACTGCGTCGCGGGGTGGTGTTGATCACCACTGCGACCGGAGAGAGGGAGTCGCCGTGACGAACTTGCCTGCCCACGAGGCCGTGGGGCATGCGAGCCGGCAGGCCCCTGCTCGCCCGGGTTCCGGGGGTACCGTGACCCACTGGGTCCGAGCCGCCGCCGGAGGTGCCCGCCGATGACCGTGCCGACCACCGTGGGCCGCGGGCCCGTCTTCATGTTCGCCGAGCGCGTCTTCGGGCGGTCGTCGACCGTGCCGCTGAGCAGGCAGGCGTCCGACGACGAGCGCGCCGAAGCGGCGAAAGCCGAGGCCTGGGACCTGGTCCGCGCCGCGCAGGACGGCGATTCGTCCGCTTTCGGCAGGCTCTACGACCGCTACGTCGACGTCGTCTACCGCTACGTGCTCTTCCGGCTGGGCGACCGCGACCTCGCCGAGGACGTCACCAGCGAGACGTTCCTGCGCGCGCTGCGCCGGATCACGTCCGTGAGCTACCAGGGGCGTGACGTCGGCGCCTGGTTCGTCACCATCGCCCGCAACCTCGTGCTCGACCACGTGAAGTCGAGCCGGTTCCGCCTCGAAGTCGTCACCGACGAGGTGACCGAACCCGGTTCGGCGCCGTTTTCGGTCGGCGCGACCGCGCAGGCTGGCCCCGAGCAGGAGGCCATCAGCCGCGCGACCCGCACCGAGCTGCTGCGCTGCGTCGCGGAACTGGGCGACGACCAGCGGGAATGCATCATCCTCCGGTTCCTGCAGGGACTGTCCGTGGCCGAGACGGCCCAGATCATGAACCGCAACGAGGGCGCGATCAAGGCGCTGCAGCACCGCGCGGTACGCCGTCTGGCACAACTTCTGCCCACCGGATTGCGCTGAAACCCGCAACTTTTCGAGCTCTTGACCGAATCCGGTAACCCTGACGGCTTCTGGATCGTTACTCCTCGCAGACCGGTGTCAGGACCGGCCACGGGCCCGAGATGGAGCTGGCGCAGTGAGGTTTGCGCGTGAGCGAGCCGAGATCGACCGGTTCGCGCGTGCTTTGGAGCCGTCCCCGGTACGCCGGGACGGCGAGTTCGCCGACGAGCTGGCCCTCGTCGGCGCGCTGCGCGAGCTCGGTGCGGCCGGGGCCCCGGACCTCGAGACCCGGCAGCGGATCCGCGCGGAGATCGCGGGCCGCCTGGAGACGGCGGCGGCCACCCCGCGTCGGAGGTGGCGGCCGCGGACCGCCGACCTGGTGGCCGCCGCGCTCTTCCTCTTCCTGGTGCTGTCCGGGCTGACGCTCGTGCTCTCGCGCAACGCGCTGCCGGGCTCCCCGCTCTACGGCGTCAAGCGCGCCGGGGAGTCGACGGCGCTGGGCCTGACCTTCGGCGACCAGGCCAAGGCCAAGAAGCACCTCGAGTTCGCGACCAACCGGATCACCGAGCTGTCGCAGCTGACGACCGAAGGCGCGAGCGAGGCCGACTACCGGACCGCGTACGACGACTTCGCCGCGGACCTGCGCGCCGGCGTCGCCGAGACGGCCGCCGTCGCGACCAGCGACGGAAGTGCGCAGGAGCTCGCCGACGTCCGGCTGTGGGCGCGCAACCAGGCGGCGCGGCTGGCCGCGGCGCAGCCGGCCCTCCCGGCGGACGCGGCGACGGTGTTCGGCGACGTCCGCACCCTGCTCGGCAAGGTCCAGGAGCGCACGAGCGGGCTGGCCGCCCGGATGAGCTGCTACCAGATCACCACCGGCTCGTCGGACGACCTGGGCCTGCTGCCGGCGACCGGCGAGTGCACGCAGCGGCCGGCGCCGTCGTCCGGCGGGGAGCCGTCCTCGGCGCCGACGTCGCCCTCGGCGGCCGAGAGCACCCAGCCGACGCCGACCGGCACCGAGCTGCCGCCGTCCGGCACCACGGCGACCCCGGGCTCGCCGCAGCCGACCGGCGGCGTCACCCCGCCGCCGGTGTACGGCGAGGTTCCGACGACCACCCCGCGGCTGCCGGTGACGTCGACCTCGAAGCCGCCGCCCCTGGTTTCCATCCCGCCGCTCATCCCGGGTCTGCCGCCGATCGTGATCGGCTGAGGTCCGGGCCACACCTGCGACGGCGCGGTGGGCGGCTCGCTACGCTGTGCGAAGGACCCGTCCCCGCGCAGGGACGTGGCCGGACGTGGGCAGACGTGGAGGCGGTGTGCGTGTCAGCTTGGCGTGGCAGGGATAAGAGTCAGGAGCTGGAACGGCTCGCCGCGCTCGCGGGCGAGGCGTCGGCCGAGGCCGCCCACGCCCGAGTGGTTTCCGAAGCCGCCGAGCCCCCCGCCCCGCCCGCGCCACCGGACCTCACCGCGGCCGCGTTCTTCGACGTCGACAACACGATGATGATGGGCGCGTCGATCTTCTACTTCGCCCGCGGCCTGGCGGCGCGCAAGTTCTTCACGTCGTCCGACCTGGCCGGGTTCGTCTGGGGCCAGATCAAGTTCCGGCTCGGCGGGCGCGAAAACAAGGAAGACATCAAGACCCACCGCGAGCGCGCACTGTCCTTTGTGGCCGGCCGCACGGTGGCGGAGCTGACGTCGATCAGCGAAGAGATCTACGACGAGCTGATGGCCGACAAGATCTGGTCCGGCACCCGCGCCCTGGCCCAGATGCACCTCGACGCGGGCCAGCGGGTCTGGCTGGTGACGGCAACACCGATCGAGCTGGCGGCGATCATCTCCCGCCGTCTCGGCCTGACGGGGGCACTGGGCACGGTGGCCGAAACCCGCGACGGCGTGTACACGGGCCGCCTGGTGGGCGACCTGCTGCACGGCCGGGCGAAGGCTCACGCGGTGCGCGCGCTGGCGTCCCGGGAGGGGTTGAACCTCAAGCGCTGCACGGCGTATTCGGACTCGGCGAACGACATCCCGATGCTGTCCGCGGTGGGGACGGCGGTGGCGGTGAACCCGGACGGCGGCTTGCGTGACGTCGCCCGCGCGCGCGGCTGGGAGATCCGCGACTTCCGGACGGGGCGTAAGGCGGCGAAGATCGGGGTGCCTTCGGTGCTCGGCGCCGGAGCGCTGGCCGGTGCCGTGGCGGCGGGAATGGCCTACCGCCGCCGCTGACCCGGACACCCGTGTCGTCCCTTGAATCACGCGAGTCGCGACGACACCGCCTCAGCCGCGGAAGACGGACTTCCGCTGTGAAAGCCGCTGGTAGAGCGTCTGCTGGATCGACTCCCGCACCTGGTCGGTCAGCTGGAACACCAGCATCGGGTCGTCGACGGCGTCCGGGCCGTAGGAGTCCGTTGCGATCGGCTCGCCGAACTCGATGCTCCACTTCGTCGGGAGCGGGATCGCGCCGAGGGCGCCGAACAGCGGGAAGAACGGCGTCACCGGGAAGTACGGGAGGCCCAGCATGCGCGCCAGCAGCTTGATGTCGCCGAGCTTCGGGTAGATCTCCTCGGCGCCGATGACCGACACCGGGATGATCGGCACGCCGGCGCGCAGCGCGGCCGACACGAACCCGCCGCGGCCGAAGCGCTGCAGCTTGTAGCGGGACGAAAACGGCTTTCCGACGCCCTTGAAGCCCTCCGGCCACACGCCGACCAGCTCGCCCCGCTCCAGCAGGCGCTCCGCGTCCGCGTTGCAGGCCAGCGTCTGGCCGGATTTGCGGGCGAACGAGCCCACCAGCGGCACCTGGAACACCAGGTCGGCGCCGAGACCGCGCAGGTGGCGGCCGCCCGTTTCGTCGTGGACCGCCACCGCCGTCATCAGCGAGTCCAGCGGCAACGTGCCCGAGTGGTTGGACACCAGCAGCGCGCCGCCCTCGAGCGGGAGGTTCTCGACGCCGTGGGTGTCGACGCGGAACCACTTCTTGTACAGCGCGCGCAGCGGCGGCAGGAAGACGGCGTCGGTCAGCTCGGCGTCGAAACCGAACTCGTCGACGGTGTAGTCGCCGGTCAGCCGGTCGCGGAGGAAGCCGAGCGCCGAGCGCGCGGCGTCCGAAAGCGGCTCGGGGGCCGGCTGGTCCGCGCGCGGGAACGCGACGACCGGAGCGTCACCGCTCTGGTCGCGCGGGTCGGCCTCCGGCTTTTCCCGGCCCGGCCCGTGCAGGGGGATGACCTGCGCCTCGGCACCGCCCACTGTCTCCGCCTCGCTTTCGAACTCATGTGGCCTGCTCACCGGCTCTGCCCCGTCGCCGCGGCGACGAGCACCTTCCCGGCCAGGCCCGCCAGCTTGCCGCCGTCGAGCACCGGCCGGAGCCCGCGTCCGACGACGTAATCGTCGAACGCCTCACGCGTGGTCCACCGCGGGGTGTACCCGAACTCCTGCTTCAGCTTGGTGATGTCGACGACCCGGCCGAAGTTCAGCAGCCGCACCTGGTCGGCGGAAAAGTCGACGACGCGGGCGCCGCGCAGGACCTTGCCGACCGACGGCACCACCGTCCGCGGCATCGGCAGCTCCACCCGGCCGGCTCGCCGGATCGCCTGCGAGAGGGTGAGTACCCCTTCCGAGCCGACGTTGAAGACGCCGGGCTTGTCGGCCAGGGTCGCGCGCTCCAGCACGGCCAGCGCGTCCGACGAATGCAGCAGCTGGATCCGGGCGTCGTAACCGAAAACGGTCGGCACCACCGGAAGCGCGAAGTAGCGCGAAAGGACGGTGTCGGTCGACGGCCCGATGATGTTGGCGAAGCGGAACAACGTCGTGGTGATGTCGGGACGGCGCCGCACCAGGCCGCGCACGTACCCCTCCATCTCGACGGCGTCCTTCGCGTATCCGCTGGTCGACGTCGGGATGAGCTCGGAGTCCTCGGTGAACACCGCCTGCGAGCGGGCGCCGGCGCCGTAGACGGCCGCCGTCGACTTGACCACCAGCTTGCGGACCAGCGGCGAGCGCTGGCAGGCGGCGAGCAGCCGCATGGTGCCGATGACGTTGACTTCCTTGATGGCCGTGCGGCGGCCCGGCCCGGCCGGGTGCGCGGTGCAGGACGCGTGCACCACGGTGTCCACTTTGGCCGTGCTGATCACCTTGGCGATCAAGGGGTTCCGGATGTCCGCGCGGACGAACTCCGCGTGGCCCATGCGCTGCAGGACCGTCTTGTCCGGGGGGACCGTGTCGACACCGATGACCCGTTCGAAGTCGGCGTTGTTGCCCAGCCGGGCGAGCAGTTTCCCGCCCAGTTCGCCGGCGACCCCGGTCACGAGCACGATGTTCGACGGCATACGACTCCCTGCGGCGTAGGGCGTGTGGGGGGTGGACGATCACCCGAGGTGCGCGAACCTGCACTCACTGGAAGCATCGCGCGGACGCCCTTGAGATGTTACCGCTCATCAGTGGTAGCACCGGGTTGTCTTACGTGCTATTAACCGCCGGCCCCCGGAAAGCGACGAAGGCAACACTCGAACGGGGGGACGGGTCCACCACATGGACGTGGCCCGTCCAGAGACTGGACGGGCCACGGTCACGCTCGGGCTGGCAGGCTTACTTGCCGGCCTTACGACGCTGCACTCGCGTGCGGCGCAGCAGCTTGCGGTGCTTCTTCTTCGACATGCGCTTGCGGCGCTTCTTGATCACAGAGCCCATGGGCGCTCCTTAGGTCGTCGTCGGTAACGCTGCCCGGCGCAGCGTCCAACGGGTGGAGCGCACAGGCACGAGCGGTCTTCCAGGTTACCCGTGACCCTTCGCGGGCCGGTCGGCGGGCACGTTGTAGCGCTGCGCGCCGCTGGCCACGGCGTGCCCGGCGACCGGATCAACCCACGTCGTAGTAGGCGCCCTGGAGGTACTCGTGCACTGCTTTCTCCGGCACCCGGAAGGACTTCCCGACCCTTACGGCGGGCAGCTCACCCGAGTGCACGAGACGGTAGACGGTCATCTTGGAGACCCGCATCAGCGTGGCCACCTCGGCGACCGTCAGGAACTGGACCTGCCCGACTGCCGGCAGATCCTCCTTCTTGTTCGGCGACATGTTTACCGCGTCCTTCGACACGTGTCGCGCCACGAGGCTTCCCCACCTGTGGTATCGACACGCACGTGCTCTATCGAGAGTAGCGGGACTGGTGGGACTAATGCGACGCCTGTCACCGAGATGGGCTCCTACCAGCGCTAACGCACGGGCACCCGCTCGTGCAAGACCGCAGGAATCGCCCATTACGGCGAAACCGGGCGCTCGGTCCCCGGTTCGGGCGGCAGCCGCAGGGCGCGGACGGTGAACGAGATGGCGTGGTACCAGCCGCAGACGAGCAGCAGGTCGAGCGCGCCGTCTTCGCCGACGACGTCGACCAGGGCGGCCCACGCCTCGTCGGAGAGGTCCGACGTCGTGTGCAGCTCGTCGACGGCCACGAGGACCGCGCGGTCGCCGGCGTCCCAGCAGCCGTCGGCCGGATCGCCGTCCGCGAGCGAGCGGAGCTGCGCGTCGTCGAAGCCGGCCTTCGCGGCGAAGGTCGCGACGTGCACGCCCCACTCGTAGCCGGCGCCGCACCGGGCGGTCGTGCGGGTGATGACGAGCTCACGCTGCCGGACGCTCAGCGCCGAGCGTCGCGAGAAGTAGTACCGCCCCCAGTTCGCGATGGCGTCGACCAGGTCGGGGCGCCGCGCCCACACGCGGAACAGCTGCAAGGGCGGGCCGAGCTGCTCGATCGCGGCCGCCGCGGCGGCGTCGTACGGCGGCTCGAGGGGTGCGATCCGAGGCTGCTTCGATTTCAGAGGCATGACCGGCACGCTAACATCGGCCGCTTCGGAAAGGAAAGCACTTTGACGACTCCCCTGCCCGGCCGCCCGGTCCGCGGATCGGCCACCGGCCGCCCGGTGATGGCGCTGCTCGACCTGCTCGGCCGGCGCTGGGCGCTGCGGATCCTCTGGGAGCTGCGCGACGACGCGAACCCGACGTTCCGCGAGCTCCAGCGACGCTGCGACGGCGTCTCGTCGAGCGTGCTGGCCACCCGGCTGCGCGAGCTCGGCGAAGCGGACCTGGTCGGCCACGCCGAGGGCTACACGCTCACCGACCAGGGAAAATCGCTGTTCGAGGCGCTGGTGCGGCTCGACACGTGGGCGAACGACTGGCGGCCGAGGGCCTAGTCCTCGTGGGCCTTGCCCAGCTCCACGGACCGGTCCCTCGCCGCCTCGATCGCCGCGAGCAGCGCGGCGCGGACGCCGTGTTTCTCCAGCTCACGGATGGCGTTGATGGTCGTCCCGGCCGGGGACGTCACGGCCTCGCGCAGCAGCACCGGGTGCTCCTCCGACTCGGCGAGCATCTTCGCCGCGCCGACGGCCGACTGGATGATCAGCTGCCCGGCCAGCGCCCGCGGCAGGCCGAGCAGGATGCCGGCGTCGATCATGGCCTCGACCAGGAAGAAGAAGTAGGCGGGCCCGGAGCCCGACAGCGCCGTGACGGCGTCCTGCTGGGCCTCGGGCACCTCGACGACCTGGCCGACGTGCGAAAGCAGCTCACGCACGACCGCGAGGTGCTCGGCGGTGGCGTGCCGCCCGGCCGACATGGCGCTCATGGCCTCGCCGACCAGCATCGGCGTGTTCGGCATGACCCGCACCACGGGAACGCCCTCGGCCAGCCGCCGCTCGTACAGCGAGGTCGGCAGGCCCGCGCACAGCGACACGACCAGCGACGACGGCCCGAGGAAGGGCGCGAGCTCGGCGAGCACGGGGTCGATGTCCTGCGGCTTCACGGCCACGACGAGGACATCGGCCCGCTTGGCGGCTTCCTCGACCTCGACGCCACGGATGCCGTAGCGCTCGGTCAGCTCCTGGACGCGCGCCGGGTAGCGCTCGGTGAAGAGGAGGCCGTCCGGCTCGTGGCCGCCGTGCAGCAGCCCCGAGAGCAACGCCTCGCCGATCTTCCCCGCACCCAGCACCGCGATGACCGTCATGGCGTAAAGCGTGCCAAACGCCGCTCAGCCGCCCGGGGCCGGGGCGAGGCCCAGCTGCCGCGCCTGGCAGACCAGCCGCCCCTGGGCGTCCACCACCGTGGCGTCCGAGTCGAACCACGACTCGTGGACCGACCTCGACTCCACCACCACCCGCAGCCAGCCCGGGGCCGGGCGGGTGCGCAGCAGCGCCGTCAGCTGGACCGTCGGGGCCCAGCCGATGCGGCCCAGGTTCATCACCACCGGCGGGTTGACGTCGGAGGCCAAGAGCGTGAAGTACGGGTCGACCAGGCTGTGGCGCGGCCGGACCCACAGCCGCATCCGGGGTGGCTCGCCCGTACGCCCGGCCAGGTAACCCGCGGTCGCCGGGTCGAGGCGGACCTCGCAGCCCTTGGCCAGGTTGAACGGCCCCTCCGGGCTCTCGGGCATCGTCAGCGCGCCGGGCGGCGGCTCGGCGGGCATCGACGGCACGTCCGTCCACTCCGGGCGCCGCATCGGCAGCCGGCCGGTCGTCACGCGCGCCTCGACGCAGCTGCGGCCGCGCTGCTCCAGGCGGACCTCGACGACCGTCGCGCGGCGCCCCACCTTGCGGACGTCCGTGCGCAGCAGCACCGGGCCGAGCGCCGGCGCGTGCAGGAACTCCGCGCTGACGACGAGCGGCTCGGCGTGCGGCTCCCCGCGTTCGTGGAGCGCGGCGATCGCCGCCTTGGCCAGCAGGGCCAGGAGGAAGCCCCCGTGCGGGTGCGAGCCGATGGCCCATTCCGCACGCAGCACCGCGGTGAAGGTGCCGTCCCCCAGCGACCGCGCCGCACTCGCCGTGTCGAAGGACACGGCGGTGGCGTCCATTCCGCTCACGAACGCGCCGTGCCGGTGCGGGAATCCGGGAAGGTGACAAGCAACGCGCGCGACGGTTTCACAGTCGGAACTTTACGTGTTCGACCGGCGGAAATGCACTCGGGAGTAGTGGTGTCCTGTCGGAACGTGCTCAGTTATAAGCCGAGGTGGAATCGCGCGAACAGCAATGCCTCCGCCAGATCACGCACGCGCTCGGTCGCGGTGACGGCGTGCCGCGTGTTGACCTCGAGCACGATCTGCCCGGCAAAACCGCTGCTGACCAGCTTCTCCAGGAGCGCGGCGCAGGGCTGCCCACCCCGTCCGGGCACCAGGTGTTCGTCCTTCGGGACGCCGGTGCCGTCCGCCAGATGGAGGTGTGTCAGGCCTTCCCCCATCCGCTCGGCGAGCGCCAGCGCGTCCATCCGGGCCGCCGCCGTGTGGGACAGGTCGAGCGTGTAGTGCCGGAAACCGACGTCCGTCGGATCGATCGACGGCCGGAACGCCGACACGCGCGCATTCTTCGAACCGCCGGGCGGGCGGACCTTGAACATGTTCTCGACGGCGATTTCGATCCCGCTCGACTCCTCCAGCTCGTCGACGAGATCACCGAATGCGTCACCGTAGCGGCGCTGCCAGCGGAATGGCGGGTGCACGACAACCGTGCGCGCCCCGAGCTCAACGGCGGCGTCGACCGACATCCGCAGCCGGACCACCGGATCGGGTGACCAGATCCGCTGGGTGATCAGCAGTGACGGCGAGTGGATCGACAGCACGGGCATCCCGGTGCGGCGCGACCAGCGGCGCAGGGCGGCGACGTCCTGGCTGACGGCGTCGGCCCAGACCATCACCTCGACCCCGTCGTAGCCCAGCTCGGCGGCCAGCTCGAACGCCGACCCGGCCTTGAGGGGCCACACGGACGCCGTGCTGAGGCCGACCGGCACCGGCTTCTCGTCTGTCACGCGCGCCATCCTGCCTCGTCACGCAGGGCGGGAGGCAGGGGCGTGCCTCGAAGGGGACGCGCGTCACCGCGTCCCTTCGAGGTCAGCGTCCGACAAGCAGCAGCGCGGCAGGCGACACCGTCACCACCAGGCCGACCAGCACGGCCAGCACCGTGGTCTGCAGGTCTTCGGCGCGGCGGATCTTCCGCACGATCCAGACCAGCGCGACGACCACGAGCAGCGCGGCGACGAGGGCGGCGGCCGGGATGTTCACCCACAGCCAGTTGAAGCCGAGCCAGACGGCGGCGCCGCCGACCACACCCAGCGCCAGCTGACCGGCCAGCGCCAGCCACGCCTTGCCGGGCGAAGCCGCGGGCTCCGGCTCCGCGACCGGGCCGGGCGCGTCCTCGTACTCGTCATCTTCGTAGCCTTCGCCCTGCTCGTAGCCGTAGTCGTCCTGCTCGAAGTCCGGGCCGTCCGCCGGGTACCCGTCGGCGAACTCGCGCTCGTACGGCTCGAGGTCGTCCGGGATCGGCGCGCGCGAGGCACGCTCGCCGGGCGCGAACGGCATCGGCGGCGGGTACGTGCCGGTCGGCGGGCCCGCGTCGTAGGCGGCCTGGTAGCCGCTGCTCTCCGGCGCGAACCCGTCGGGCTCGAAGTCGTCCTCGGGGTAACCGTCGTCCGGAGCATCGGTGGGCACCACCGGCATGACGCCGATCTCGGTGTCCTCCATCTGTTCCTTCTGCCGGCGCTTGCGCCAGTTCGCCAGGCCCGCGGGCGACGACGGCGGCTCGTCCGGCTTCTTGCCCTTCGGCCCCTTGGGCGGGACGGGCGGCGCCGGCTCGTCGTCGGGGACCGCCGAGAACTGCTCGGTGTAGGCCTCCTGCTGCGGCTGCGGGCGGCGCGCCGGGCCCCGGCGCGGGCGGCCGGGCGCGGCCGGCGGCGTCGAGAACGTGCCGCCGGCCATCGGGGGCGGCGGCCCGTCGA
Organism: Amycolatopsis sp. NPDC104587; assembly: GCF_055583645.1. Lineage (NCBI taxonomy): Bacteria > Bacillati > Actinomycetota > Actinomycetes > Pseudonocardiales > Pseudonocardiaceae > Amycolatopsis > Amycolatopsis sp. NPDC104587. Next base: position 20,992 of record NZ_JBVJNO010000006.1, on the reverse strand, counting down.
CGTCGGCGTCCGGAGTGCCGTTGAGGCCGTCGAGCCGGGCCGACAGCGGACCGGACGGCGGCGGCGTCGGCAGCTGCTGGGACGGCTGCGGCGGCGGGGTCGGCAACTGCTGCGACGGCTGCGGCGGGCCCGGGCGGCGGCGGACCGGCGGAACGGCCTCGCGGGTCTCCTCGGCCGCGGGCGGCGGCGGGGTCGGCAGCTGCTGGGACGCCTGAGGCGGAGGCGGCGGCTGACGCCGGGGCGCGCGCGGCGGCTCCGGCGGGCTCGCGAACTGCCCGGACTCCTGCGGCGGCCGCGCGAACTGGCCCGACTGCTGCGGCGGGCGCGCGTACTGGCCGGACTCGGCGCCACCGGGGGCGGGCCGGGCCGGGGGCGGCGGTGGCGGGACCGGCCGCGGCAGCGGCTGCGAGTCCTGCGGGACCGCGCGGGGCGCGGGCGGCGGTTCGGCGCGACGCCGTCCGGACGGCCGCGCGGGCGGCGCCGCGGGCGGCGCCGCCGGGGGCGGGCCTTCGCCGGCCACGCGGTCGATGATCGCCTGCGGGCCGGTGTCGCTCACGCCGGGCCGCCGGTGCGAGCCGGTCGCGCCGGGCGGGGCTTCGGGGGTGCCGGGTTCGTCGTCGTCCTCGGCCGCGCGCCGGCGGCGACGGCGTCCGCCGTCGACCTGGGCGCCGTGCTGGGCGAGCAGCTCAGCCACGGTCTTCTGCGGCTGGTCGCCTCCGGTCTGGTCCGTCATACCTGGTAATCCCCTGCGCGCTCCGGTTCTTCGGCACTTCGCGAACGGGTTCCCGACGGCACGCCGGCGGCGCAGCGCGCGCTGTGCGTTGTCCTCTGCATGTCCGTCACCCCTCCACCGTGCCCGTCTTCCTCGTGCGAAGTCCAGCCGACTGCTTTCACCGGTCCTCCTGTGCGCCGAAGCGCGCCACGAGGGCGGCTCCAGTCTCATCCGCGCCGTTGGAATGGTCCAGCCGCCGCAGGATGACACCTTCTCGCAGAGCCCACGGGCAAATCTCGAGTTCCGGCAATCCGAGCACCCGCATCGTGGCCTGCGCGACGAGCGCACCCGCCACCAGCTGGTGCGACCGGCTCGAACTGACCCCCTCGAGCTGGGCCAGATCGGCCGAGGGCATCCGCGAGATGAAGGCCAGGAGCTGCCGCAATGCGGTGTCGGTGAGCGTACGTCGCACGCGCGGGCCCGCCGCCGAGGGGGCGGCGCCGGTCAGCCGCGCGAGCGACCGAAACGTCTTCGACGTCGCGACGACCCGATCGGGTTCACCCCATTTGGTGACCTTCCGCGCCAGCTCGGTGAGCTGGTCGTCGAGCCACGCCGAGGTGGCGACGAGCTCCGAGCGCGTCGGCGGATCGTGCTTGAAGCGGGTGCGCGTGGTCCGGCCCGCGCCCAGCGCGAGCGATTCGGCCAGCACGGGCTCCTCGTCCCGACCCATGGCGATCTCCAGCGAGCCCCCGCCGATGTCGAGCACCAGCAGCTTCCCGGCCGACCACCCGTACCACCGCCGCACGGCGAGGAAGGTGAGCCGCGCCTCGTCGACCCCGGAGAGAACCTGCAGCTCAACGCCGGTTTCTTCGGCCACGCGGGCCAGCACCTTGGCGGAGTTCTTCGCCTCGCGGACGGCGGAGGTGGCGAAGGCCATCAGCTCTTCACAGCCGAGCCGGGCTGCGGCTTCCTTGGCGGATTCGACGGCGGTCACGAGCTCGTCGGCACCGGCGCGGCTGAGGTCCCCGGTTCGGGTGATCCGCTCGGCCAGCCGCAGCACCGACTTTTCGGAATGCATCGGCGTCGGGTGGGCGCCCCGGTGGGCGTCGACCACGAGCAGGTGGACGGTGTTGGAACCGACGTCGAGTACCCCTAGGCGCACGGGGGTCCAGGGTACCGGCCCCAGCCCCAGGTCTCGAACTTGTAACCGAAAACACTCGGTACAACCCCACCCCGGCGCGCCTCCCACCCACCAAAACCGCCCAAAAAGGACGCCAAGGGCAAGCAGCCCAGACAAAGGAGCGGCTGGTCATCCCGTCGCCTGAGGCCGAAAAAATCACTTTGAGCCGGGCCCGCAACCCCAAGCGCAAAGAGGGCGAAGAGCCCAAGCTTGCGGGCCCGGCTCAAAGTGATAGGCCTCAGTCAGGCGACGGGATGACCAACCGCGGCCACCACACAAAAGTGAGACGAAGGCACAACCCAGGGGTCATCCCAGAGCCTGCCCGTCCGGCGAGGACAGTCCTTAGCAGGCGGCAGCCCACAAACGCGACGCCCCAGGGCCTACGTCTCGAACTTGTACCCCAACCCCCGAACAGTCACGAGATGCCGAGGCGACCCGGGATCCGGCTCGATCTTCGACCGCAACCGCTTCACATGGACATCCAGAGTCTTGGTGTCCCCGACGTAGTCCGCGCCCCAAACCCGATCGATCAGCTGCCCCCGGGTCAGCACCCGCCCCACGTTCCGAAGCAGATACTCCAGCAGGTCGAACTCCTTCAACGGCAGCGAAACCTCAGCCCCGTCCACCGTCACGACATGCCGCTCGACATCCATCCGAACCGGCCCGGCGGACAGCACGAGCGGCGCCAGCTCCCCCTCGGCGCCCGGCTCACCACCCCGCCGCAGCACAGCCCGGACCCGCGCGATCAGCTCCCGAGCCGAGTACGGCTTGGTGACGTAGTCGTCCGCACCGAGCTCCAGCCCCACGACCTTGTCGATCTCGCTGTCCCGCGCGGTCACCATGATCACCGGCACGGCGGAGCGCTGACGCAGCTGCTTGCAGACGTCGGTGCCGCTCATCCCCGGCAGCATCAGGTCGAGCAGCACGATGTCGGCGCCGTTGCGGTCGAACTCTTCGAGCGCGGCCTGGCCGGTGCCGGCGACGGCCGCGGTGAACCCTTCCTTGCGCAGCAGGAAGGCGAGGGGGTCGGCGAACGACTCCTCGTCCTCGACGATGAGAACCCTGGTCACAGGTTTCCTCCATGATCTGGGCTGTCCTGCCCGGTAACCACGAGCCTCGGGGTGCGCTCGGGGGTCTTCTCCTGCCGTGGTGCCGGCGAGGTCTGCTTGCCGGGCTTGGCCGGCTCGGGGGCCGGCTCCGGCCGGACGTGCGCGGGGATGCGGAGGGTGAACGTCGAGCCGGTGCCGGGCCGGCTCCACAGCCCGACCGAGCCGCCGTGGTTGGCCGCGACGTGCTTGACGATCGCCAGGCCGAGCCCGGTGCCGCCGGTGGCCCGCGAGCGGGCCTTGTCGGCGCGGTAGAAGCGCTCGAACACCCGGGTCTGCTCGTCCTCGGGGATGCCGATGCCGCGGTCGGTGACGGCGATCTCGACCATGCCGTCGGCGAGCCGCCGGGAGATCGACACCGGGCTGCCCGCCGACGAGTACGCGACGGCGTTCTCCAGCAGGTTCGACAGCGCGGTGACCAGCAGCGTCCGGTCGCCCTCGATGAGCAGGCCGCTGGGGGTGTCGGTGGTGATCCGGATGTCGGCCGACTCGGCCGACAGCGTCGTCCGGCCGAGCGACTCGCGGACGACGGCGTCGACCTCGACGACGTTGAGGTCCGGCAGCCGTTCGGCGCCCTGCAGCCGCGACAGCGCGATCAGCTCGGTGACGAGCTGGCCGAGCCGGGTGGACTCCCGGAGGATCTTGCCGCCGAAGCGGCGGACCTCCTCGACGTCCTCGGCGGCGTCGAGGACGGCCTCGGTGAGCAGCGCGATCGCGCCCACCGGGGTCTTGAGCTCGTGGCTGACGTTCGCGACGAAGTCGCGGCGCACGGCTTCGAGCCGGATGGCCTCGGAGTGGTCGACGGCCTCGACGACGGTGAAGCCGTCCCCGAGCGGCCGGACCTGGCCGAGCACCGCTTCCGGCTGGCGGCCGCGCGCTTCGAGCGGCGAAAGGTCGATCTCCATCGGCTCGTCGGTCTCGACGACCTGCTCGGCGGCCTTGCGGGCCCGCGGGTCGGCCTGGTTGACCTTCACCAGGCCCAGCTCGTAGGCGCGCGGGTTGTGCAGCACCATGTCGCCGAACTTGTTGAGCACGACAACGCCGTTGTTGGAAGACCGGATCAGCCGTTCGAGGAGCTCCGCGACGGTCGGCCCCGGTGGCCGGGCCTCTTCGCGCCGGGTTCGTGCCCGCGCGAGGAGGAAACCGACCACCGCACCGGCCACCAGGGCTCCGATGGCCAGTGCGAGTGAAACAGGCGTGGTCACAGCCCGATCGTAAGCTGTGATGTGGTCCTTCGGCCTAGCGTTGTCCGCCTTGTCGTGAGCACCGCGACATCTGGGGAGGACATGTTCGCCGGTGCTTCAACCGGCGTTCACCCGATCGATTCCCCGGCGAGACATTCCGGGTGAATCACCCGAGGGTTTTCAAATCGTCTTCGGTGAGCTCCAGCGCGGCCGCCGCGACGTTCTGTTCCAGGTGCGCGACGTCGCCCGTGCCGGGAATGGCGAGCACGTGCGGGCCCTGGTGGAGCGTCCAGGCGAGCCGCACCTGCGCCGGGGTGACGTCGTGGCGGCGCGCGACTTCCGCGACCCGCGCGTCCTCCCCGGTCCCGCTCGCGACGGCGAAGAACGGCACGAACGCGATCCCCCGTTCGGCGCACATCCGGACGATTTCGTCGTCTTCGCGCCGCGCGGTGAGGCCGTACTGGTTCTGGACGCAGACGACCGGCGCGATTTCCAGCGCCTCGGTCAGGTGCCCGGGAGCGACGTTCGAAATGCCCAGCTCGCGGATCATCCCGGCTTCGCGCAGTTCGGCGAGCGCGCCGAAACCGTCGGCGAGGGAGCCCTCGCCGCGGTCGAGGCCTTCGCCGATCCGGTAGTTCGCGATGTCGAGGTGGTCCAGACCCAGTTCGCGGAGGTTCTCCTCGACCTGGGCCCGCAGCTGCTCGGGCCGGGCGGTGTAGAACGCGCCGGTGAAGTCGCGGCCCGGGCCGACCTTGGTGGTGATCGTCAGGTCGTCGTACGGCGACAGCGCGCTGTTGATGAGCTCGTTCGCCGACCGCGGACCGGCGAAGTAGAAGACCGCGGTGTCGACGTGGTTGACGCCGAGCTCGACGGCGCGCCGCAGCACGGCGATCGACGTCTCGCGGTCGCGGATGCCACCGTCCGAAGTGGACATCAGGCGCATGGCGCCGAAACCGACGCGGTTGACTTCGAAGGAGCCGAGCTTCCAGGTGCCCGCCGCGGCGGCGGGAAGGGTGTTCGTGGTCATGGCTCCAGCTTTCCGGTGCGGACTCGCGACCACCGGTTTTGGCAATTTGCTGCCACACTGGAATGCGTGGAGAGAGTCAGTGACGTGGTGGTGGTGCGGGGTGAAGCCGAGCTCTTCGAGCGGACGGCCCACCTGTTCGCGGCCGCGGCGGAGGTCTCGTGCGCGGCCCGCGACCTGCACACCTGGTCGGTGGCGCACCCGACGATGCCGGAGCGGGAGCAGGCGGTGCGCACCACGTCCGTGCGCAAGATGTACCTGCCCGGCGTCCTGTTCGACCCGGCGCTGGCCGAACACCTGCGGTTCATGGCCACGCACGGCGCGCGCATCCGGATCACCGAGCGCGAGGTCAACGAGACGATCCTGCTCGACCGCCGGATCGCGATCGTCGCGGGCGACAACGTCGGCGGCGTGCGCAGCTACACCGTCGTCAGCAGCCCGGAGCTGGTCCAGGGCATCCAGTCGCTGTTCGAGGCGGCCTGGGCCGGCGCCACGGACCTGGCGTCCTACCAGGCGCGGTTCACCGAGCTGGGCGCGCGGGAGATCCTCGAGCAGCTGGCGTCCGGCTGCAAGGACGAGACGGCGGCCCGCGTCCTCGGGGTCGGCCTGCGGACCTACCGGCGGCGGGTGGCGGAGCTGATGGAGCTCCTCGGCGCGTCTTCGCGGTTCCAGGCCGGCGCGCGGGCCCGCGAGGCCGGGCTGCTGTGAAGCGATTGCTCCTGGCGCTCGTCCTGACGACGTCGGCGTGCTCGTCGGCGATCCCCGGCACGGCCGTCCCGATCCCGGGCGCGGGAAACCTCGCGCTGGTCTACGCCTCGGGCACGGGCGCGGCTCTCGACGCGGTGAAGACGGCTGTGGAGGCGGTGTTCAGCTACGACTCCGCGAACCCGGCGGGCTTCGACCAGGCCGTCGCGGCGAACGTCACCGGCGCGGCGAAGGACCAGCTCACGACGTTGTTCGACGCGGTGCGGAAGAGCCCGCAGCCGGTCCGCCTGGTCACGAGGGTGCGGGAGGCGGCCGCGGTGGAGTTCACCGGCGACCGGATCCGCGAACTGGCCGTGCTCCGGCAGGACAGCGGCGCCACGCAGGGCCTGGCCACGGTCGCGGTCACCGGGACCCGGCAAGGCGGGCGCTGGCGGCTCTCCGACATCGCGGTGAACCCCGCGCAGCCGCCGCCGGCGCCGCAGCCGGACGACGGCAGCCCCGGCGGGGTGCGCGACTCGGCGCTGGCCGGCGCCCGGGCGGTGGCGGGCGGGCTCTTCACGACCGACAGCGGCGATCCCGAGGGCAGCTACGCACGGGCCGAAGCCGTCCTCGCCGATCCGCTGCTGAGCGACTACCGCGCGAAGAAGGCGGCGTACGTCGAGTCGATCCGCAAGGCGGGCACGAAGGTCGCGCTCGGCCCGAACCCGGTGGCCGGGGTCCTCGCGCTCACCGGCGGGCGGGCGGTCGTGCTGTTCTTCACGACACTGCAGGTCACCGACGCGGGCGGGAAGGTGACCAGCCGCCCCTTCACGGCCGAACTCGACGTCGTCCGCGAAGGGGCGAGCTGGCGGGCGACCGGCGTGCGGCCGGTCGTCTCGCCCTAGCTCAGCGGCCCTGGTTCGCCACCGCGGCGGCGGCTTCCTTGGCGGCCTCGGGGTCGAGGTACTCCCCGCCCGGCTTCACGGGCTTGAGGTCGTCGGTGAGGTCGTAGCGCAGCGGGATGCCGGTCGGGATGTTGAGGCCGGCGATGTCGGCGTCGGAGATGCCGTCGAGGTGCTTCACCAGCGCGCGCAGCGAGTTGCCGTGCGCGGCGACCAGCACGGTCTTGCCCGCGCGCAGGTCCGGCACGATCTCGGACTCCCAGTACGGCAGCAGCCGCTCGACGACGTCCTTGAGGCACTCGGTCAGCGGCGCGCTGTCGCCGAGGTTCGCGTACCGGGCGTCACCGGCCTGGCTCCACTCGTCCTTCGGGTCGATCGCCGGCGGCGGGGTGTCGTAGGAACGGCGCCAGAGCATGAACTGCTCCTCGCCGAACTCGTCGAGGGTCTGCTTCTTGTTCTTGCCCTGCAGCGCGCCGTAGTGCCGCTCGTTGAGGCGCCAGTCGCGCTTGACCGGGATCCAGTGCCGGTCGGCGGCGTCCAGCGCGATGTTCGCGGTGGCGATCGCGCGCCGCAGCAGCGAGGTGTGCAGCACGTCGGGCAGCAGGCCGGCGTCCGCCAGCAACTGGCCGCCCTGGCGGGCTTCGGCCTCGCCCTGCTCCGACAGCGGCACGTCCACCCAGCCGGTAAACAGGTTTTCCGCGTTCCACGTGCTCTGCCCGTGTCGCAGCAGCACCAAGGTCCCGAGTTCAGCCATGCCGCCAAGCCTGCCAGAGCGGACCACCACGCCCACCGGTGACTCCCCAGGGTCCGCGGTTTCCCCAGTTGTCCTACCCAGAGTGTGTTACTTCGGAGTAACACCTCACTCTTCGACAAGTCCGAGTGCCAACAACGCGCAAATTCCGGGCAACGGACTGCGCACCGTTATCGCTCAGCGGTAAATTCACTCGAACGGACTAGTGAGTAGTCTTGTGATTACAGGTCGAGATCTGACAGGTTGGCTTAGTCCCGAGCGGCCGGATTCCACGCACTCCCCGGCCGGTTTCGGGCTTTGACCGCGGCTCGTCTCCCCCCTGCCGAGCCGCGGCCCGCCCGGCCCCGTTGGCACCCCCCTCGTCACCGGGTCCTGATCGGCGGGAACTTCAGCGGGGCGGCTCGAGATCGCGACTCCCCCCTCCCTCGAGCCGTCCCGCCTGTTCTCCCTCACATCTCGGTCGGCACCGGCACCGGCTCCGGTCGCGCGGCCCGGCGGCGCTTGTGCAGCCACCAGCCACCCCAGGCCAGCGGCCCGACGAGCAGCAGGAACGGCGCGACCGCGCCCAGCACCGTCAGCAGGCCGCCGCCGAAGGTCAGGAACGCGTCCCACCCGCCGGACAGGCCGCCCAGGAACCCGGTGCTCCGCTCCTCGGCGGGCGGCGGCGCGGCGACGCCGCGGATGCTCATCGCCACCGTGGCCATCGCGACACTGCCCGCCAGCGAGTTCCGTTGCTGCTCCAGCGATTCGAGCGCCGACTCGCGGCTCGTCAGCTCGCTTTCGATCGACGTGATGTCCGACACGGACGACGCCTGGGACAGCAGTGCGCGGATGCGCTCCACCGACGCCCGCTGCGTGGTCAGCCGCGCGTCGACGTCGACGACCTGCTCGGTGACGTCCTGGGTGGTCAGCTCCCGCTTGACCATCGCGGAACCCAGGTGTGACAGCTGGTCGAGGACCCCGTCGAGCTTGTCCGAGGGCACCGCCAGCGAGAGGGTCGCCGAATCCTCGGCCGTGCTCTCCTGGCCGGTGTAGCCCCCGGCGCCCAGCGCGATCCCGCGGGCCTGCGCGACGACGTCGGTGACCTTGGTGGCGGTCAGGTCCAGCCGGGCACTGCGCGAAAGCTTGCGGTCGGTGGCCCCGGCCTGTGGCGGGGTCACCTTCGAGCCCTGTTCGGTCTTGCCGGTGCCGCCGGTTCCCTGCTGCGGCGCCGCGGGGACCCGCGCCGTTCCGGCGCTGTCCGCCGTGGACGCCGGGTTTTCCGCCGCCGAGCAGCCGGCCAGCGCGAACGCCACCGCCGTGACCGCCAGCGCCGTTCTCCATCGAGTCCGCATCCTGGTCTCCCTCCAGTTTCGACTGGCGGTGAGACGGATGTCCGGTTCAGCCCCGTTGCACGGGTCCGGTCACGACTCGGTCAAGCCCGGTTGGTGCGGCTTCTCCGGCGCGACGAGGTGCTTGAAAGCCTGGAGGTTGGCCAGCGACTCGCCGCGGGAGACGCGCCAGTCCCACTCGCGCTTGATCGACGTCGCGAAGCCGATCTCGAGGAGCGTGTTGAAGTCGCCGTCGGCGGCCTCGAGGACCTGCCCGAGCACCTTGTCGAGCTCGTCGGCGCTCATCGTGTCCTTGCCGAACCGGCCGACCAGGTAGATGTCACCGAGGTTGTCCACCGTGTAGTGCACGCCGTAGAGCTTCGCGTTGCGCTGCAACAGGAACCGGTAAACGTCCTCATGGGACTCGTCGGGACGGCGGCAGACGAAGGCTTCCACGGAGAACGCGTGGTCGCCGTCGACGAGCCACGCGTTCGTCTGGAGCTTCTTCGTGCCCGGGAGCGTCACGAAGTACTTGCCCGGCGCGCGTTTGTCGTACTTCAGCTCCGCGGAGTCCAAAGTAGACTGGATCAGCTCGTCCAGGCTCACACCGCCACCTCCGCGCGCCGTTCCAGCGCGTGCCGGAAGGCGCTGGTGGCCTGAGCATAGATGTCCAGCAGCGCGTCCGTGGTCCGGCGCCAGGAGAACCGCCGCGCGTGCACGACGGCGTTGGCGCCGAGCTCGGCGCAGCGGTCCGGCCGCAGGGCGACGGCGGCGAGCGCGTCCGCCCACTCCTCGGCGCCGTGCCCCGGCACCAGCAGGCCGGAGACGCCGTGCGGCACCGCCACCGGCAGGCCGCCGACCTCGGCCGCGACGACCGGTGTCCCGCAGGCCTGCGCCTCCAGGGCGACCAGCCCGAACGACTCGTTGTAGCTGGGCACCGCGACGACGTCGGCGGCGCGGAACACCCGGGCGAGCGCCTCGCCCGGTTGCGGTGGCAGGAACCGGACCTGCGCCTCGATGCCGAGGGACCCGGCGAGCTCGCGCAGCGCCTGCGGCTGCTCCAGCCCGGTCCCGGACGGCCCGCCGACGACCAGCACGACCAGCTTCGAGGCGAGTTCGGGACGCCGTCGCAGCAGCGCCTCGGCGGCGTGGAGCAGGACGTCCGGCGCCTTCAGCGGCTGGATCCGGCCGGCGAACGCGAGCACCACGGCGTCGTCGGGCAGGCCCAGCTCGATGCGGGCGAGGTGCTTCGAGCCCGGCGTGAAGCGCTCGAGGTCGACCCCCGGCGGCACGGCGTGCACCGCGTGCGGCTCGGCGTCGTAAAGGTCGATGAGCTGGCGCGCCTCGACGGCGGTGTTGGCGACGAGCCGGTCGGCCTCGGCGACCACCTGCTCCTCGCCGATGACGCGGATGCGCGACTCGGGCTTGTCCCCCTCGGCGAGCGCGGAGTTCTTCACCTTCGCGAGCGTGTGCGCGGTGTGCACCAGTGGTACGGACCACCGGTCGCGCGCGAGCCAGCCGACCTGGCCCGACAGCCAGTAGTGGGAGTGGATGAGGTCGTAGTGCCCGGGCTCGTGGAAGGCCTCGGTCCGCAGCACCCCGGAGGTGAACGCGCACAGCTGGCCGGGCAGCTCGTCGCGGCTCAGCGGCTCGAACGGCCCCGCCTGCACGTGCCGGACGGTCACGCCCGGCGCCAGCTCGGCGACCGGCGGCTGGTCGGACGACGTCGCGCGGGTGAACACCTCGACCTCGACCCCGCGGCGGGCCATCTCGGTCGCCGTCTGGCTCACGTAGACGTTCATCCCGCCGGCGTCGCCCGTTCCGGGCTGCTCGAGCGGTGAAGTGTGCACGGACAGCACCGCGATCCTTCGCGGCGCAGCACGGAACCCCCGGATGGAGCTGGTCACCTGGTCACGTCTCCCGAATACGTCAGCATTCTTCGGCGAATTGCCGGAGCACCGCGTCGAACTCGTCCGCGGACTCGGCGAAGGGCACATGGCCCCCCTCAGCAAACCAACGCCCGACGGCACCCGGAATCTTCCCGAGTGCGTGTTCGGCCGCCGAAGGATCGATGACGCGGTCCGCCGAACCGTGCACGACCAGGGCCGGCTTGTCGATCGCGGCCAGGACCTGGTCGCTGCCGACGTCGCGGCGGAACAGGGCCGCCCGGACCGCCGGCGGCACGCTCAAACCGGCCCCGAGCAGGGCCTGGACCTGCGCGCCGGGCACCGGCCGCGCGGCCATCTCGCGGCAGAACGCCGTGAGCGCCGGGACCGCGATGTCCGGATCGTCCGAAAGCATGTCCCGCATGTGCTCGCGCATCAGCGGACCGACGCGGCCACCCGGCCGCTCGCGGCCGATCTCGGTGATCGCGCCGACGAGCACGATGCCGCGCAGCCGTGCGGTGCCGTGCACGCGGATGTGGTCGGCGAGCACCAGGCCGCCGTAGGACCAGGCGACGACGATCGCGTCCGGCCCGGCGAAGTCGAGCACGGCGGCGAGGTCGTCGGCCCAGACGACCGGGTCGTCGTACCCGGTGGCGGGGACGTCGGAGGCGCCGTGGCCGCGCAGGTCCATCGCGACGAGCCGGAACCGCTCGGTCAGCGCGGGGTCGGCGAGCTGCGCCGCCCAGCACCCGGACGACTGCGCCCAGCCGTGCACGAAGACGATCGGCCTGCTGTTCTCCGCGCCCTCGACCCGCAGGCCGAGCCGCGCCCCGCCGTGTCCGACGACCTCGGTCCGCACGGTTACTTCGCGCCCAGCGCCTGCCAGGCCGACCAGGAGAAGTTCCAGTCCTTGACGTCGGAGTTCATCGGCGCGCCCAGCTTGGACCCGGTGATCTCGACCGGGTCGCCGACGAGCGCGGAGTCGAAGTAGTCCTTGGCGTCGGCTTCGAGCAGGTTGACGCAGCCGTGGGAGTTGTTGGCCTTCCCGATGTTGGCCGCGTTGTCCTGGTTCTCGTGGATGAACTCACCGTGGTTGGAGAACCGGCAGGCCCACTTCTTGTTGACGTTCGTGTAGCCGTAGCGGGCGTTGTCGAAGATCGCCGACGGCTCCTTGCTCATCACGATGTAGGTGCCGTTGGGGGTGTTGCGGTCGACCTCGGCGTCCAGGCCGTTCGCGCACGGGTAGCTCTTGACCTGCGAGCCGCCGCGGTAGACGTGCATCTGGTGCTCGGGCGTGCTGATCTTGACGACCTGGTTGCGGCCGATCTTGAACTTCGTGGTGACGTCGGCCTTGCCGTACGCGCCGCCGCCCAGCTCGACGCCGTAGAGCTTCGCCTCGACGCTCACGGTGATGTTCTGCGGCCAGTACTCCTTCGGCCGGTAGTCTACCTGCGAGTCGGACAGCCAGCCCCAGGCGCCTTCGACGTCCTTGTCCGTCTTCACCGACAGCGCCTTCTCCACGGCCTTGCGGTCCTTGACCGGCGACTGGAACTTGACGCTGATCGGCATGGCCACGCCGACCTGGGCGTTGTCGGCCGGGTTGAGCGTGGCGCGGACCTGCTTCGCCGGGCTGATGGTGGTGAACTTGCCCGTGAAGCCGGCCGGCTTGCCGTCGCTGCCGGTGGCCTTCGCCGTGTACGTGTAGGTCTTGCCGTAGCCGAGCGGCTCGGTGCTGGTCCAGCTGAGGCCGTCCGGCGCGGTCTCGCCCTTGACGTCCTTGCCGCCGTCGGCGGTCACCTTGCACTCGGTGAGCTTGCCGTCGGCGACCTTGAGGACGACCGGCTTGAGGACGGAAGCGTCCTTGGCGTCCACGGCGGGCTCGGCCGTGAACTTCGCCACGGGCTGGGCGTTGCCCTCGCCGTCGGCGCCCGCCGCCCCGGTGGGCAGCGCGGTGCCGTCGTTGGTGCTCGAACACGCCGCGGCCACCAGGGCGGCCCCGGCCGCGAGTGCGGCCTTGAAGACCATGCGCCGTTCGATCACCGAAACCTCCTGTGTCATGCGGGGGCTCGCCCCCGCACCCCAACCGTGGGGGCTCTGCCCCCCGGACCCCCCGAAGCGGTAGTCCCCGCCGACCAGCGGGCACACACGCCCTTAGCGCTGGTAACCCAGCTGACGTTACCCGCTGAATGGTAAAGACCAACCGATCAGATGGTGACGCCTTTGTCGACAAAGACGTCCCATCCACGTCCAGGTTGCCCGGTTCGGCTCAAATGACGCAGTTGATCAGGAGCGGTTCGGGGTGCAGCCGGACGCCGAAGCGCTCGAAAACGCCGTCGCGCACCTCGCGGGCCAGGGCCAGCAGGTCTTCCGTCGTCGCTTCGCCGCGGTTGGTCAGCGCGAGGGTGTGCTTGGTCGACAGCGAGACGCGGTTCCCCGGCCCGGGGTACCCCTTGGCGAAGCCGGCGCGCTCGATCAGCCACGCCGCGGACAGCTTGACGCCGCCGTCGGCGGGGTACTGCGGCGGGGGGGGGGGGGGGGGGTGGGGGGGGGGGGGGGGGGGGGGGTCCGCCTCGGCCGACGGGACGATCGGGTTGGTGAAGAACGAGCCCGCGCTCCACGTGTCGTGGTCGGCCGGGTCGAGCACCATGCCCTTGCCGCGACGCAGCTTGAGCACGGCTTCGCGCGCTTCGGCGGCCGGGACGCGTGAGCCGATCTCGACGCCGAGCGTGCGCGCGAGCTCGGCGTAGCGGATGGGCGCGGAGAGGCCGTCTTCGCGGATTTCGAAGCGGACCGACAGGACAACGCCGGTGTCTGTGCCCTTGAGCACACTGGTGCGGTAGGCGAAGCCGAGCTCGTCGGCCTTGAGCGTGCGCACTTCGCGCGTCCGGCGGTCGTAGAGCTCGACCGAGACGATCGATTCCGAGACTTCGCAGCCGTACGCGCCGACGTTCTGGATCGGCGTCGCGCCCACGCTGCCCGGGATGCCGGAGAGGCATTCGAGCCCGCCCAGCCCGGCCTCGACGAGCGAGGCGACGAAGGCGTCCCAGTTCTGGCCGGCCTCGACCTCCACGACGTCACCGTCGCGGCGCCAGCCCGTGTTCGCGACCTCGATCAGCGTGCCGTCGAACCCCGCGTCGCCGACCACCAGGTTGGAGCCGCCGCCGAGCAGCAGCACCGGCTCGCCCGCCGCGTCGGCGTCGCGGACCGCCGTGACGAGGTCTTCGCTGGTCACGGCGCTGACGAAGTGGCGGGCCGGGCCGCCGAGCCGCAGCGTGGTGTACGCGGAGAGCTTCGGGAGTGCGGGAGTTCGGGCGGGGTTCACGCGTCTGACGGTACTGTCCGGCCCATGGGATCCCGGATCGAGCACCGTGCTGAGTTCTCCGCCGACGTCGCGGCCGTCTACGCCGCGGTCGCCGGCGAAGAGGCGCTGCGAGCCCGGCTCGAGCAGCTCGGCGGGCACAGCGCGGCGCTGCTGTCGTACGAGGTCTCCGGCACGAACCTCCGGTACGAGCTGCGCCAGGGCATCAGCGCGGAGAAGCTGCCGCAGGCGGTGCGGACGCTGCACAAGGGCGACCTGATGGTGACCCGCACGCAGACCTGGCGCGTCAGCAAGGACGGCACCGGCCACCAGGGTGACGCCACGGTCGAGGTCGGCGGGGTGCCGGGCGAGATCGTCGCGCGGACCGCCGTGCTGGCCAACGGCGCCAAGACGGTGCTGCGGACCAGCGGCGAGGTGACGGTCCGGATCCCGCTGTTCGGCGGGAAGCTGGAGGGCGTCATCGCCGAGCAGGTCACGAAGCTGCTGGAGCGCGAAGCCGAATTCACCGCGAAGTGGCTGGCCGAAGCCGCCTGAGCCCGGTCGGCGCGCCGACCCGCGGCACGACCAACCCGAACCGCCTCCGCCGGGTCGACCGGTGGATCACCTACGCGCCCGCGACGACCAGGCTGCTGCGCTCGGCCGCGTCGCCGCTGGTCGTCGACCTCGGGTACGGCGCTTCGCCGGTGACCACGATCGAGCTGGCGCGCTGGGTGCGCCGGGTCCGGCCCGACGTCCGGGTGCTGGGCCTGGAGCTGGACGCCGCCCGCGTCGCCGCCGCCCAGCCGGCCGCGTCCCCGCCGCTGCTGGAGTTCCGCCGCGGCGGGTTCGAGCTGGCCGGGACCCGACCGGTGCTGGTCCGGGCGTTCAACGTGCTGCGCCAGTACGCGGAGGACGAGGTCGCGGGCGCGTGGCGGCTGATGCTGGAGTCGATGGCCCCGGAGGGGTTGCTGGTCGAGGGGACGTGTGACGAGATCGGCCGCCTGTCGACGTGGGTGCTGGTGTCGGCGTCCGGTCCGGTGTCGCTGACGTTGTCGATGCGGCTGGCGGGGCTCGACCGCCCGTCGACGGTGGCCGAGCGGCTGCCGAAGGCGCTGATCCACCGGAACGTCCCGGGCGAGCGGGTCCACGCGCTGCTGGCCGCCTTGGACGCGTGCTGGGCGACGGCGGCCCCGCACCAGGCGTTCGGCGTGCGGTCGAGGTGGCGGGAAACGGTGCGGCTGCTGGTTTCCCGCGGCTGGCCGGTGCTGGGTCCGCCGTCGCGGGTGCGACCCGGCGAGCTGAGTGTCCCCTGGGCGGCGGTCGCCCCCGCCTGAACGTTCACCGGGCCACCCCCGCTCCGTCACCCGCAGGTGACCTGCGGTGATCACCATGGGGACGTGGAACTCCTCGCGCAGGTCACCGAGCTGCTGCGCGACGCCTTGGGCTCGCCGTGGCTGTGGGTGCTCGTCTTCGCCGTGTCCGGGTTGGACGCGCTGCTGCCGTTCATGCCGAGCGAGACGACCGTCGTCACCGTCGCCGTCCTGCTCGGACCCGATCCGGCGAATCTCGCGCTGCTCGCCGCCGTCGCCGCGGCCGGCGCGTGGGCCGGGGACTGCCTCGGGTACGCCGTCGGCCGCTCCGCCGGGCCGCGCGCGGTCGCCTGGCTGCAGCGCGGCGCGGACGGGCAACGGCGCTACGCATGGGCGCAGGACCAGGTGCGGCGCAACGGCGGGCTGCTGATCATCGCCGCGCGGTACCTGCCGGGCGGCCGGGTCGCCAGCGCCCTCGCGAACGGCAGCCTCGGTTATCCGCTGCGCCGGTTCGTGCCGCTCGACGCCGCCGGCGCGGCGATCTGGGCGGTCTACAGCGTGCTGATCGGCTTGGCCGGCGGAGCCGCCTTCGCCGACGAGCCGGCGAAGGGCCTTCTACTGTCCTTCAGCCTCGGTCTCGGGCTGGTTTTCGCCATCGAGGCGGGACGACGGCTACGGTCGGCTCATGCTCGAAGCGATCGACGTCCACGCCGACGCGCTGAAGCGGGCGGCGCTGAAGGCCGGTCCGGCGGCCCGGGTGCGGAACTGTCCGAAGTGGACTGTTCATGACCTGGTGACGCACCTCGCGTCCGGGTACTGCACCACGGTCGGCGCGGTTTTGGACCGGCCCGTCGAGCCGGCCCCGCCGGCCGCCTGGACGGACTTGCTGGGGTGGTGGGACGGCCAGCGCCTGGCACTGCGCGAAGCGCTGGCGCGCGACCAGGACGTCTCCTGGGCCCGCCGGATGGCCCACGAGACGGCGATCCACCGCCTCGACGCCGAATCAGCGCTTGTGGACGCTCCGGCGACGCGCTTCGCGCCCGGGTTCGCGAACGACGGCATCGACGAGTTCCTGACGGTCTTTGTGGCCCGCCTGGGCCGGAGGGCCGACGTGCGCGTCACGACGCCGGAGCACAACTGGACCCTCGGCGTGCCGCGCGCCGAGGTCTCCGGTGCGGCCGGCGATGTCTACCGCGCGTTGTGGGGGCGTCCGCACGCGGCGTCCGTCACGGGTGACCTCGCACCACTGGCGGCACCCTGAAACCCGGCAGGGGACAATACCCCGCGTGACCGCTCCCGAACGCCGCTACGTGATCACCTTCGGCTGCCCCGACCGCACCGGCATCATCGCCCGGATCTCCGGGTTTCTCGCCGAGCACGGCGGCTGGATCGTCGAGGCGGCCTACCACACCGACCCGGACACCGGCTGGTTCTTCACCCGCCAGGTCGTCCGCGCGGACTCGCTGCCGTTCGACGCCGCCGGGCTGCGCGCCCGGTTCGCCGAGGTGGCCGCGGACCTCTCGGCGGACTCGAGCTGGCAGGTCAGCGACACCGGTGAGCGGCGCCGCGCGGTCGTGCTGGTGTCGAAGGCCGGGCACTGCCTGTACGACCTGCTCGGCCGTGTCGCGTCCGGGGAGCTGGACGTCGATGTCGCTGCGGTGATCGGCAACCACGAGTCGCTCGCCGACATCACCCGCGCGCACGGCATCCCGTTCCACCACGTGCGGTTCCCGGCCGGTGGCAAGGAAGCCGCGTTCGAGCAGGTGCGCAAGCTGGTCGACGAGCACGAGCCGCACGCGGTGGTGCTGGCCCGGTTCATGCAGATCCTGCCCGCGGACCTCTGCCGCGACTGGGCGGGCCGCGCGATCAACATCCACCACAGCTTCCTGCCGTCGTTCATCGGCGCGAAGCCGTACCACCAGGCGCACACCCGCGGGGTGAAGCTGGTTGGCGCGACCTGCCACTACGTGACGGCGGACCTCGACGCGGGCCCGATCATCGACCAGGACGTCATCCGCGTGGACCACGGCGACTCGGTCGAGGACATGGTCCGCAAGGGCCGCGACATCGAGAAGGTCACCCTCGCCCGCGGTCTGCGCTGGCACCTGGAGAACCGGGTGCTGGTGCACGGCAACCGGACAGTGGTGTTCTGACCGGTTGCCGCGCTTTTGTCAGGCGCCGATCGTCTTGGCGTCGATGACGAAGCGGTAGCGCACGTCGGAGTTCTCGACGCGCTCGTAGGCCTCGTTGACCTTGTCGGCGGAAATCGTCTCGATCTCCGCGCCGATGCCGTGCTTCGCGCAGAAGTCCAGCATCTCCTGGGTCTCGGCGATGCCGCCGATCATCGACCCGGCGAGCGTCTTGTTGCCGCCGAGCAGCGAGAAAGCGTTGTACGACAGCGGTTCGCCGGGCGCGCCGACGTTGACCATCGCGCCGCCGACCTTGAGCAGGCTCAGGTAGGCGTCGATCGGCAGCTTGGCCGACACGGTGTTGAGGATGACGTCGAAGGTGCCCTTGAGGACGTCGAACGTCGCCTCGTCATTGGTCGCGTAGTAGTGCTGCGCGCCGAGCTTGAGGCCGTCTTCCTGCTTCTTGAGGCTCTGGCTGAGCACGGTCACCTCGGCGCCCATGGCGGCGGCGATCTTGACGCCCATGTGCCCGAGCCCGCCGAGGCCGATCACGGCGACCTTCTTGCCGGGGCCGGCACCCCAGTGGTTCAACGGGGAGTAGGTGGTGATGCCCGCGCACAGCAGCGGCGCGGCGATGTCGAGGCTGATGCCTTCGGGGATGCGGCAGACGAAGGCGTCCTTCACGACGATCTGGTTGCTGTAGCCGCCGTAGGTGTTCTCGCCGTCGAAGCCGACGCCGTTGTACGTCTGGACGTTGCCCTTGACGCAGAACTGCTCGGTGCCGGCCCGGCAGTACTCGCACTCGCCGCAGGAGTCGACCATGCAGCCGACGCCGACGCGGTCGCCGACCTGGTACTTCGTGACGTTCGCGCCGACCGCGGCGACCACACCGGCGATCTCGTGGCCCGGGACCATCGGGAAGATCGCCTGGCCCCAGTCCTCCTTGGCCTGGTGGAGGTCGCTGTGGCAGATGCCGGCGTAGGCGATGTCGATGAGGACGTCGTCGGCGCGCAGGTCGCGGCGCTCGATCGTGGTCGGTGCGAGCGGCGCACCCGGCGCCGGTGCGGCGATGGCGTTCGTGGTGGTGCTCATGGAACCCTCCAGGTTCAAGTACCGTTGGTCCTCGTAAGAGGTCTCTTACATCTCTACGTAAGAGGGGTCTTACATATTTCGAGCGGGAGATGTGATCCAGGTCATGGGCACGAAGTACCACCGCGGTGATCTCCGGGGCGAGCTCGTGCGCATTTCGCTCGACCTCATCGCCGAGCAGGGCCTCGGCGGCTTCTCCGTCGCGAAGGTCGCCAAGCTGGCGAACGTCAGCCCCGGCGCGCCCTACCGGCACTTCGCGACTCGCGAGGCCCTCCTGGCCGAGGTCGCCTGCAACGTCGCCTGCCAGCTCACGGACCGCGTCGCCGCGGCGGCGGCCGAGCACGAAGACCCGGCGGACGCGCTGGCGGCGGCCGCGGGCGCGTACACGCGCTACCTGATCGAGCGCCGGGCCGGGATGGACGTGATCTACGCCGCGGGCCTGCACGGTCCCGAGTACGTCGGCCTGCACGAGCAGACCCGCCGCATGACCGACGAGTTCCTGCTGCGCAGCCTCGCCGTGGCGCCCGACCCGGCGACCGGGCTGGAGCTGATGGAGCAGCTGTTCACCCAGGCCCACGGCTACGGCACGTTCCAGCTCGACGGCGTGTTCGTGAAGCACGGCTACTCGGTCGACCAGGTCGTGGCGAAGTCCACCGAGGCGGCCCGGATCGCGATCCGGGGCCGGACTGCCGGTGGTGCGCGTTAGCTTGGGGTCATGGGGACCATCGACTCACACGAGGCGCTGCGCGAACTGATCGGCCTGCCGAAGGAAACGACCCAGCGGAAGATCATCAGCCGGATCGACGAGCACGCGCGCACGCTGATCGCCCACTCGCCGTTCGTGCTGCTGGCGACGTCGGCGCCGGACGGCAGCTGCGACGTCTCACCCCGGGGCGACCCGGCGGGTTCGGTGCTGGTGCTCGACGACCGGACGCTGGTGCTCGCCGACCGGCCGGGCAACAAGCTCGTCGACAGCTTCCGCAACATCATCGACAACCCCCACGCGGGGCTGCTGTTCCTGGTGCCGGGCATGAACGAGACGCTCCGGGTGAACGGCGGCGCCCGGCTCGTGTCGGACGCGCCGTTCTTCGACGACCTGGTGGTGCAGGGGAAACGGCCGAAGCTGGCCGTGGTCATCGAGGTCGAAGAGCTCTACATGCACTGCGCGAAGGCGTTCCTGCGGTCGTCGCTGTGGCAGCCGGAGACGTGGCCGGAGCGCACGGAGCTGCCGACGTTCGGCACGATCCTGCGTGACCACATGGCGCTGCCGATCTCGGCCGAGGAGCTGGACGCGGACCTCAACGAGCGGGCGCTGACCCAGCAGTACTGATCCCGGCGACGACGTCGAGCAGGCCGGGGAAGCGCACGTCGAACTCGTCGCGGCGCAGGCGGACGAACGTGCCGTTGCCCGCGTCGCGCTGCCGGACCAGGCCGGCTTCGCGCAGCACGCGCCAGTGGTGCGTGCGCGTCGACTTCGCGATCGGCAGCGGGAACGACGAGCAGGCGCGCTCGGCGCCGTCACCCTCGACGAGCTCGAGCACTACCGCGCGGCGGTGCGGGTCGGCGAGCGCGGACAGCACCGCGCCGAGGTCGACGTCGGCCATCGCCGGGATCGGCAGTTCACCGGGCATGCTGGACATGGTACGGCAGCTGTCGTACCTTCGGGCAGGTACGAACACCTTCGAACCTCCGGAGAGCCGCATGCTCTGCGTCTTCGACGTCAACGAGACCCTCCTCGACCTCGCCGCGCTCGACGGGACCATCGGCAGCCCGGAGCTGCGGCGCGAGTGGTTCGGGCTGGCCATCCACACCGTGCTGACCGTGACGGCGACCGGCGGTTACCGCGACTTCGCGGGCATCGCGGGTGAGGCCGCGACCGAGATCGCGGCCCGGCACGGGCGGGAGCTGGACCTCACGAAGATCGGCGAGGGTCTCCGCTCGCTCCCGGCCCACCCGGACGCCGAACCGGGTCTCGTCAAGCTGCGCGAAGCCGGTCACGACGTCGTCGCGCTCACCAACTCACCGCTCGCCACGGCCGAGGCGCAGCTGCAGAACTCGGGCCTGGCGAAGCTGTTCGACCGGATCTTCTCGGCCGAGCAGGCGGGCCGGCTCAAGCCCGCGCCCGAGCCGTACCGGCAGGTCCTGGCCGCTTACCAGGTCGAGCCCCGGAACGCCGTGATGATCGCGGCCCACGACTGGGACATCGCGGGCGCGCAGGCGGCCGGGCTGCGGACGGCGTTGCTCGCCCGCCCCGGCGTCCGCCCGCTGCCCGGCTCCCCTTCGCCGACGTACACGATCTCGACGTTGCCCGAGCTCGCTTCGCTGCTCTAGTTGTGATGTCCAGGGACGTTGTCCCGAGTTGAGGTGACCTGGTGGCGGCCTGTCGTGCAGACAGGTGAAGGCCTCCGGTTGTGAAGTGGAGCTGTC
>NZ_JBVJNO010000005.1:497736-669859 GCF_055583645.1 Amycolatopsis sp. NPDC104587 | reverse complement strand
GCACAGTAATGTGTTGTTGAGTTGACTGGTACTAATAGGCCGAGGACTTGTCTACGAAGATGTTGCGCATCCACTCTACGGTTCTGAAACACCACCCTGGAAGGGTGTGTTGTTTCGTAGTGTTTCGGTGGTTTTAGCGTCAGGGAAACGCCCGGTCCCATTCCGAACCCGGAAGCTAAGCTTGACAGCGCCGATGGTACTGCAACCGAAGGGTTGTGGGAGAGTAGGACACCGCCGAACTTAACAAAACGGTTAGGCCCCGGTTGAGGACCAGTGATGGTTCTCCCGGGGCCTTTCTGCATGCCCAAAACCCGTGTCGTCCGCTCAGGTATGGGAGTCGGCCGTCCGGGTGCGCGTGTCGGCCTTTCTAGGTCCGCGTGTTGACCTTCTGATCACGCGTGTCGGCTCCCCAGTCGCGGGTGTCGGCGCTGCAGTCACGCGAGTTCCGCGGTCAATCACGCGAGTTCCGGCCCGGATCACGCGAGTGACAGCCCGGATCACGCCGGCGCCGACCCGCGGCCCAGCCCGATACCCGCCCAATCACGCGTGATGCCTCTCCAGGCACACCCGATGCCTCCCGGATCACGCCGACTGGCGGCCCCCAGGTACGCGAATCGACGGTTTGGGCACGCGAGCCGGCCCACACCGGTCGCTGCGGCCGGGGTGATCGAGGGAATCTCGCGTGATCAGAGCCGGATCTCACGTGATCCGGGCCGGAACTGGTGTGACTGCAGCCGGAAGTGACGTGATTGCAGCCGGAACTCGCGTGATTGCGGGGCCGGTAGGCCCGGCTGAAGAGCCATCTCGCGTGACGGGGGAGGCATCTCGCGTGACTGGAGGGGCATCACGCGTGATTGGGGAGGCATCACGTGTGATTGGAGGGTTGACTCGTGGGGTGGGGACGGGAGTGGGGGTAGAGCAGGGGGCCAGGAGCGGAGCTCCTGGCCCCCTGGGGACCGAAGTGACGAAGTGACGAAGGGGATCGAAGGGAGGTGTGGGGTTACTTGACGGCGGAGCCGGCCTGCCAGTCGGCCCAGGACTTGGACCAGTCGCCGTACAGGTCCCACACCGGGAGCTGCGGACCGCCCGAGTTGGTCACCTCCACGACGTCGCCCAGGCCCATGTTCTGGAAGAACCACTGGGCGTTCGCGCCGTTCAGGTTGATGCAGCCGTGGGAGACGTTCGAACTTCCCTGCTGTCCCACGCTGTTCGGGTTCTCGTGGACGAACTCGCCGTCGTTGGAAATCCGCTCCGAGAACTTCTCGTTCGACCGGTACGCCTTCGGATCAGGCGGGCAGACGCCGTACGTGCACGAGTCCATCGTGTAGTTCGCCTGCTTGTCCGAAATGACGTGCGCGCCCAAATGGGTCGGGGTGGCGTCCTTGCCCATCGAGATCGGCATGGACTTCACCATCGCGCCGTTGTGGAAGATCTGCATCTGCTCGGTGTTCCCGTCCGCCTTCGCGATCCAGGAATCGTGCACCTTGTACGTCTCCGTGCGATCCTCCGCGCCGAAGACGCCGTTGCCGAAATCGACGCCGTAGATCTTCGCCGTCACCTTCAGCGTCGTGCCGGCCTTCCAGTACTCCTTCGGCCGGTAGTGGACGTTCGAGTCGTCGATCCAGTACCAGCCGCCCTCCTGCTTGGGCGTCGACTCCACCGACAGCGCCTTCTCGACCTCCGCCTTGTTCTTGACGGCGATCTTGCCGAAGCTGAAGACGATCGGCTGGCCGACACCGACACCCGTGCTCGCCACCGCGGACGGCGCCGGGATCAGGTTGGCGTTGGCCTGTTTCTTGGGCGCGATCGTGCTGATCTGGTTGTCCTGCTCGATCGGCTTCCCGTCGGCGCCCTGGGCGTGCGCGACGATCTTGTACGTCGCGCCGTAGCCGAGGGGCTCGGTCGAGGTCCAGCGGAGGCCGTCCGTGGCGAGCTTGCCGGCGACCGTCTTTCCCTTGGCCGTGTTGGTCACGGTGACGTCGACGAGCTTCCCGTTGGCCGCCTTCACGACGACCGGCGTCGCCGGGTTCACCGCCGCGCCGCCGGCCGGCTCGAACGTCACCGCGACCGGCGTTGCGGACGGCGACGCCGAATCGGACGCGGAGGCGCCGCCGGCGGGCGTGCCGCCGTCGTCACCGGACGAACAGGCGGAAAGCAGCAGTGCTCCGGCGAGGATTCCGGCCACCGAAAGTAAAATCTTCTTGGGGAGCATATTGTCTCTTTTTTGGGAAATCGGGATCGGCGGGCATTCGTCATCAAAACTACGCGATAGCGATGACGTTCTTCGCAGCGGATCGGTGCATCGGCGTGACGCGGATCACGTGACGACGAGGCCCGGCGCCCCGTAAAGTCCCGGCCCGCTCACGGTGATCGCGTCCAGGAACTCCCGCGCCGCCGCGTACGCCTCTTCCGCCAGTGCTTCCGTGTGCCCGAAGTCGAGCGGGTTCACCCGTGCCGGCGCCGGCCCGGGCAGGTACACGACGGGCACCTGCGCGGCCGCCACCGGCGCTTCCAGCACCGCCTGGTTCCGCATGGAGATCATCGCGGTGAACATCATCACCTCGGCGAACGTCCGCGGCGCCTCCGGCAGCTTCCCCGGGAACGCGCAGTCGAGCACCACCAGCGACTGCGCGCCCATGGCCAGCGCCTGCCGCATCGGCACGTTCGCGACGAGCCCGCCGTCGTACAGCAGCCGGCCCTCGTGCTCCACCGGCGGGAAGATCCCCGGGATCGCGCAGCTCGCCAGCAACGGCTCGAGCAGCCGCCCGGACCGGATCAGCAGCGGCTCCGCCGTGTCGACCTGCGTCGTGACGACGCCGAGCGGCAGCGCCAGGTCCTCGAAGCGGGTGTCGGCGCCGAGGTGGTCGGCGATGATCGCCGTCAGGCCGCTATTGGGGAACAGGTGCGTCTTGCTCTGCGTCAGCGTCCGGACGCGGCTCAGCACGCCGCCCGGGAACGCCTCGGCCCGCGTCATGTGCGCCCAGATGCCACGCAGGCGCTCCAGGGCGTCGCCGCCGGTGCGGGCCAGCACGGCCGCGTTGAGCGAGCCCACCGACGTGCCCGCGACGAGGTCCGGCGCGACCCCGTCCTCGGTCAGGGCGCGCAGCATGCCGACCTGCATCGCGCCGAGGCTGCCGCCGCCACCGAGGACGAACCCGATCGGCCGGGGAAGATCCGCGAGACTCATACCGCCGAATGTAGTAAGCCCGACTTTCGCAGGTCGTGCCGGCCGTGAAGACGGCGTTAACCTGCTGGGCGTGGCCGAGCTGGAGCTGCGGCATCTCAGGGCTGTCCGCGCCGTCGCGGACGGTGGCAGTGTCAGCCGCGCCGCCACGGTGCTCGGCGTCAGCCAGCCCGCGCTCACCGCGCAGCTCAAGCGGATCGAACGGATCCTCGGCGGTGACCTGTTCGTCCGCGGCCCGAGCGGGGTGCGCCCGACCGAGCTCGGCCGGTTCGTGCTGTCCCGCGCCGACGCGCTGCTGTCCGACATGCAGGCGCTGGTCGCCTCCGCCCGGCAGCACGGGGAAGGCGTCGCCGAGACGCTCAAGATCGGGTACGTGCCGCTGCTCATCATCGGCCGGTTCATCGAAGAGCTGGGAGACCTCGAAGTCCAGACGTACGCCGAACCGGCGTCGCTGACCTTGCTCAAGCTGCTGTCGACCGGACGGGTCGACGTCGCGTTGCTCGAACGCTTCGACGGCACCGAGTCGCTGCACTTCGCCGGCCTGACCGTGCGGACGCTGGCCACCGAACCGATCTTCGTCGGCATCGCCGAAGGGCATCCGGCGATCCGCGATGGTGTTGTCGACCTGGCCGACCTGGCCGGCTGCGACTGGATTCTCCCGCCACCGCACGAAAACTGCGTGCGCGTGCGGTTCCTGCAGGCGTGTGCGGCGGCCGGGTTCACGCCGCGGGTGCGGCACTTCACGTCCGAGGCGGGCACCGCGGGGACGCTGATCGCGCAGGGCGCCGTCTGTCTCGCGCAGGCGGCTTCGGCGCCGCCGCCGGGTCTCGTCGCGCTGCCGCTCGCGGGTGACCCGCTCTGGACGACGCTGTTGTTCGCGACGCGTGAGGACGACGCGCGCACACCGGCCACCGACGAGGTGTTCCGGTGCGCGGAAGTCGCGTATGCGGCGTCGCGGCAACGGAATCCGCACTTCGCGCGCTGGTGCGGGCTGTTGCCTGCCCGATAGGCGGCATAACGCCGGTGTTATCCCCGCTGGGATTACTGCCCGGCGCGGCAACGGGAGAAGCTCACGAAGTCCCCACCTGTTGCCGACAAGGAGCAACGAATGCACTTCAGACGAGCAATGGCGCTCGGTGTGCTGTGCGCGGCCGTCCTCGGCCTGCTCTCGCCGCCCGCGTCCGCCGCACCCCGGGCCGCCACGACGCTGCCCATCAGCCAGCTGGTCCAGGAGCAGGACCAGTGGTGCTGGGCCGCGAGCGGCCTGACCATCGCCCGGTTCCTCGGCTACGGCGCGAGCGTCAGCCAGAACACCTTCTGCGACTACTCCCGCGGTTACCCGGCCGGTTCGCAGTGCCCCAACCAGGCCGGCGAGCTGACCTACGTCCAGCGCGGTTACCAGGCGCTCGGGCTGCGGCCCGGCACGGTCACCAACGCGCTCAGCTTCGCGTCGGTGCAGAGCGAGATCACCGCGCGGCGCCCGATCGAGACCGGCATCTACTGGACGGCCGGCGGCGGGCACGCGCAGGTGATCTACGGCTACGACGCGAGCGGGCTGGTGTACTACGGCGACCCGTGGCCGAGCAGCCAGCGCTACAGCGCGATGGCGCACTCGAGCTACGTCCGCAATGGACAGTTCCAGTGGGCGCAGTCCCTCTACCGGATCGGGGCGTGAGATGAAACTCTTCCGTGGATTCGGTGTCCTGCTCGCGGGTGCGGCCCTGGTGGTCGGGTTCGGTGGCACGGCTTCGGCTTCTTCTTCCGACGTCGACGCGGCCAAGCAGGCGGTCGCTTCGGCGAGCACGCAGCTCTCGGCGTTCTTCGGGCAGCTCGACGCCCGTGCCGGGGTCGCCCGCGCCGACGTGGCGCAGACGCCCGAAGTGACCGGTGAGCCGCTGAGCGTCTACTCGCTGGACCCGGCGTTCGTCGCCGGGACGCCCGGTGCGAAGCCGGCGGCCTTCGCGTACTTCGCGGTGCGCGCTTCGGCGTCGACGGGCCGGCAGGCCACCGTGTGGGTGACCCGGGAAGCGGCCGGCTGGACCGCGACCAACTTCACGACGGGCACCGAAGAGGTGACGTACCCGGCGCAGGCCGGCGCGGACCTCGTTTTCACCGAGCCGCAGGTCAACGCGTGGTACCGGCTGCGCGACGGCCGGGTGCTGCCGCTGAACGACCCGGCCCGGCAGCGGGTCGGCGACGGCGTCACGCTGCCGGCGTACCAGCAGCTGGTGCACCGGTTGTACGGCGACAAGCTGCCCGGCTCGGCGTACCGGGCGCAGGGGAAGTTCGGCGGGTACGACCTCGCCGCGACGCCGGCTCCCGCGCTCTCGCCGAGCTCGGGCCCGGGTTCCTGGCCGTTCGTCGCCGGTGGGGCGCTGTTGGCGCTCGGTTTGATCGGCTGGGCCACCGGCAAGGCGGCGCGCGCCCGCCGCTGACGCCGGGAGGGTGCGGCTCGGGCACGCCCGGGTCGCACCCTCGTGGGCTTCGTGCGCGCCGGTTCTGCTCGGCTTCGCCTGCGCCCCAATGTGGCCTTCGGTGCGTTGAACGCAACCAAGGCGGCCTTCGGTGCGTTGAACGCAACCAAGGCCGCCTTGGGGCGCTGGAGGGTGGGCCGGGGGGCGCGCGGTCAGGGGACCTTTTCCGGCTCGCGTTCCGGCGTCGCGAGAGCCTTCCGCTTCTTCAGGCGCAGCAAGAAGAACACCGCCACGGCCACGAGCACACCGACCACGATCAGCCCGCCGGTGTTGAGCGCCCCCTCGATCCGCTTCGCCGCTTCACCCAGGGCTGCGCCGATGCTGATGTGCACCAGCGACCAGCAGAACGCGCCCGCCGCGGCGGCCGGGAGGAACTTGCGGAACGGCAGGCCGGAAGTGCCCGCCGCGGCCGGGGTGAGCGTCCGGATCACCGGCAGGAAGCGGGCGAAGAACACCGCCCACGCTCCTCGGCGCTCCAGGACCCCGGTCGCCTTGTCCCACGCTTCCAGGCCGTACTTGCGGATCAGCTTCGTCTCACGCAGCCGCGGCCCGAACCGGCGGCCGATCAGGTAGCCGAGCGCGTCGCCCGCTGTGGCGCAGACCGTCACCACCAGCCACAGGACCACGAACCGCGCGACGGTGTTCGCCGTCGTCGCCGCGATGAGCAGCCCGGACTCGCCCGGGGCCAGGAAACCCAGCCCGATCGTGCATTCGGCGAACACCAGGCCGCCGGTGGCCGCGACGAGCCACGGTTCCGGGAGTCCTTGCAACCAGCTGAGGAGGTCCGAAACCAGGGCCATGCCACCCACTTTACCGATCCTTTAAGGATGGGGGGGTGACGTGCGTCACCGCGCCAGGAGTGACGCGGCCTCCTGAGCTGCGGGTCCTTCGACGGCGAGGTGCTGGAGGTTCTCCGGCAGGACCTCACCGCGGTGGGCCTTGGTCTGGGCGTAGAGCCGTCCCGCGCGGTACGACGACCGCACGAGCGGACCGGCCATCACACCGGCGAAACCCATCGCTTCCGCCGCGCGAGAGTGCTCGACGAACTCCTCCGGCTTGACCCAGCGGTCCACCGGGTGGTGCCGCGGCGACGGACGCAGGTACTGCGTGATCGTCAGGATCTCGCAGCCCGCGTCGACCAGATCCTGCATCGCCGGCGCAACCTCGTCCGGGGTCTCGCCCATGCCGAGGATCAGGTTCGACTTCGTCACCAAACCGGCTTCACGCGCAGCGGTGATGACCTCAAGCGACCGCGCGTAGCGGAAACCGGGACGGATCCGCTTGAAGATCCGCGGCACCGTCTCCACGTTGTGCGCCAACACCTCCGGCCGCGAACCAAACACCTCGGCCAGCTGCGCGGGGTCGGCGTTGAAGTCCGGAATCAACAGCTCGACACCGGTACCCGGGTTCAAGTCGTGAATCTGACGCACGGTCTCCGCGTACAGCCACGCCCCACCGTCAGAAAGGTCATCACGGGCCACGCCGGTCACCGTCGAGTACCGCAGACCCATGGCCTGCACCGACTCCGCGACCTTCCGCGGCTCAGTCCGGTCCAGCTCAGCGGGTTTCCCGGTGTCGATCTGGCAGAAGTCACACCGGCGCGTGCATTGATCCCCACCGATCAGGAACGTGGCTTCACGGTCTTCCCAGCATTCGTAGATGTTGGGACAACCGGCCTCTTCGCACACGGTGTGGAGACCTTCGCGGCGCACCAGGCCCTTGAGTTCGGTGAACTCCGGCCCCATCCGCACCCGCGTCTTGATCCACGGCGGCTTCTTCTCGATCGGCGTCTCGCTGTTGCGGACTTCCAGGCGCAGCAGCTTCCGGCCTTCAGGTGCAGCACTCACGCCCTCAACCGTACGCCCGTCCGGGCTACGCGGGATCGGGGGTGACGTCGGTCAACTTCGCCGTGAGCTCCCACAACGCGGACCCCAGCGGCTCGATGCGCGCGGTGGCCAGCGTCGGCACGCGGACCGGGTAACCGCGGAGGTTTCCGAGACCACGCGGGGCGAAGTACGAACCGCCTTCGACGCCGTCCGCGGTGGCCGCGTACAGCTGGGGGAGGGCGCCGAGACGGGGGCCCTGGGCGAACAGGACCTCGCCGAGGCGGTGCCCGCCGGCGATCACCGACCGGACCACCGGGTTCGAGTACGAGCGCGCCATGCCGCTGCCGAGCCCGGTCGCGGTGTACCCGGGGTGCGCGGCGACGCTCAGGATGTCCGAGCCCGACGCGCGCAGGCGCCGGTCCAGCTCGACCGCGAACACCTGGTCGGCGAGCTTCGACTGGCCGTACGCGGTGGCCGGGTTGTAACGCCGGTGGTCGCCGTTCGGGTCGTCGAGGTGGATGCGGGCGCCGGTGGCGGCAAGGCTTGACAGCGTGACGACGCGGGCGTGCCGACCGCCGCGCAGGGCGGGCATCAGCAGCCAGGTCAGCGCCGCGTGGCCGAGGTAGTTGGTGCCGAACTGCAGCTCGAAGCCGTCGGCGGTGCGACCGCGGGCGGTCGCCATCACGCCCGCGTTGTTCACCAGGATGTCCAGCCGGTCGCCGGTCAGCTCCCGGGCCGACGCGGCGGCCGCGCGCACCGAGGCGAGCTCGCTCAGGTCCAGTGGGACGAGCTCGGGCTCGGTGCCCGCGGCGGCCGCCTTGACGAGGTCCAGTGCCTTCGCCCCGCGTTC
This sequence comes from Amycolatopsis sp. NPDC104587, assembly GCF_055583645.1. NCBI lineage: Bacteria > Bacillati > Actinomycetota > Actinomycetes > Pseudonocardiales > Pseudonocardiaceae > Amycolatopsis > Amycolatopsis sp. NPDC104587. Next base: position 661,525 of record NZ_JBVJNO010000005.1, on the reverse strand, counting down.
GGCGGAGCGGCAGGCGAGGAGCACACGGGCCCCCTTGCCCGCGAGCACCTCGGCGGTGCGCAGCCCGAGCCCCGAATTCGCCCCGGTGACCAGGGCGGTCCGGCCGGTCTGGTCGGGGATGTCGGCGTCGGTCCAGCGCTCCGTCATGCGCTCTATTTACTCCTGTTACGCACTGGGCGCGAGCAGGCGCCGCAGGTGTCCCATGACGGGACGGCGGCGGACGGGCTCGTCGTGGCTCGTGCGCAGCAGCGCCTCGAGCGCGTGACCCACCCGGACGATCTCGTCGCCCGGCTCACGCGCGTCGGCCAGCCCGGCCGTGACGGCGAGCATCCGCAGCTCGCCTTCGTGCATCCGCCGCAGCGACACGTGCCGCTCGAAAGCGCCGTCGAGCACCGCGCGCAGCGTCTCGTGCTCTTCGACGGTGGCACGCCAGGCGCGCGTGACGGCGTCGACGTGGTCACCGAGGCCGTCGGCGTCGTCCGGGTCGGTGACCTCGGCGCGCAGCCGTCCGCTCAGCACCTGCGTCCACTTGTACTGCAGGGCGGCCAGGACGTTTTCCTCGGTGCCGAAGTGCTCTTCGGCGCCCGGGACCTCGTCGAGCGGCAGCGGCGCGCCCGGGTTCCGGGCGGCGAGGCGGACGATCGCGTCGAGGATTTCCTGACGTCGGTAGAAGTCGGTCCAGCTCATCGTGGGGCTCCCCTTCCGTGGCGGGCGTCATACCGCGGGTCTGCGGCATACTCCCGGTACGGACCTGACCCGGTGAACATACCATGGGTATGGAGAGATCTTCCGGGCGTAATGTTGTGAAGGTGGCGACAATGAGGTCCAGACGGCTCGACTATTCGGAGTCGACGCGGTCGGCGCTGGTCGACAGCGCGGTGGAACTGTTCACCAAACGGGGTTACGCGGGTACCTCGCTCGACGAGATCGCCAAACGCGCGCGGGTCACCAAAGGTGCGCTGTACCACCACTTCAGCGGCAAGCAGGCGCTGTTCGAGGCCGCGTTCGACCAGGTCGAAAGCCTCGTCTACGACCGCCTCGAGAAGATCATGTCCGGGGACGGCTCCCCCTGGGAGCGGGCCCTCGGCGGCCTCAACGCGTTCATCCGCGCCTGTCTCGACCCCGCCTACCAGCGGATCGCCATCCACGAGGCCCCGGTCGTCATGGGCTGGGAGCGCTGGCGCGAAGCCGAGGAGCGCTGCAGCTTCGGGCTCGTGCGCTCGGGCCTGCAGTCGCTGATCGACGCCGGTGAGGTCGAGCCGGTGCCGGTGGAGGTCACCGCGCGGCTGCTGTTCGGCGCGCTGTCGAGCGCGGCCACCGAGATCGCCAGCTCGCCGGACCCGAAGAAGGTCGGCGCCGAGATCGAAGACGTGATCGTCCGCATGCTGGTCCGCCTGCGCCGCACGGAGCCCGACGTCTCTATAGGCTGACGCCGTGGACTTGAGGATCTTCACCGAGCCCCAGCAAGGGGCCAGCTACGACGACCTGCTGCGCGTGGCCAAGGCGACCGAAGACGCCGGGTACGACGCTTTCTTCCGCAGCGACCACTACCTGAAGATGGGCTCGGCCGACGGCCTGCCCGGCCCGACCGACGCCTGGATCACCCTGGCCGGCCTGGCCCGCGAGACCAGCCGGATCCGGCTCGGCACGCTCGTCACCGCGGCGACGTTCCGGCACCCCGGCCCGCTCGCGATCTCGGTCGCGCAGGTCGACCGGATGTCCGGCGGCCGGGTCGAGTTCGGCCTCGGCGCCGGCTGGTACGACGCCGAACACGAGGCGTACGGCCTGACACTGCCGCCGCTGAAGGAGCGCTTCGACCGCTACGCCGAGCAGCTCGAGATCGTCACCGGCCTGTGGAAGACGCCGGCGGGCGAGACGTACTCGTTCAAGGGTGACTACTACACGCTGAGCGACTCGCCGGCGCTGCCGAAGCCCGCGCAGCACCCGGCGCCGCCGGTGATCATCGGCGGCGGGGGCAAGAAGCGCACCCCGGCGCTGGCCGCGCGCTTCGCCGACGAGTTCAACCTCCCGTTCGCCGACCAGGACGTCGCGACCGCGCAGTTCGCCCGTGTCGAGGCGGCGGCCCGCGAGATCGGCCGCGACCCGAAGGAGATCCTGCGCTCGGTGGCGCTGGTCGCCGGGGTCGGCCGGGACGACGCCGAGGTCGAGCGGCGGGCGGCCGCGATCGGGCGGGACGTCACCGAGCTGCGGGCCGGCGGCCTGGCCGGGTCGCCCGCCGAGGTCGTCGACCGGCTCGGGCAGTGGCGGGAGAAGACCGGGGTCACCCGCGTCTACCTGCAGCTGCTGGACCTCTCGGACCTCGACCAGCTCGAGCTCATCGCGGCCGAAGTCGCGCCTCAGCTGGACTGACGCCCGGCGCCGGCCGCCGCGCGCACCAGCGCCGCGACGGCCGGCGAGCGGGTGCTCGCCGGCCACGCCAGCACCGTGGTGACGTCGGGGGCGTCGACGACCGGCACCGCGACGTGCTCCGGCCACTGCCAGGCCCGGCTGGACGCGGGGATGACGAGCAGCGTCTGGCCCAGGGCCACCAGCTGGGCGAGCTTCGACTGGGTGCGCACTTCGGGCCCGGGCCCGTCGGGGTAGGAGCCGTCGAGCCGGGGCCACCGCGCGATCGGCAGGTCCGGCACGTTCTGGACGTCCGCGAGCGTGAGGTGCTCGCGGGCCGCGAGCGAGTGCTTCGCGGGCAGGATCGCGACCTGGCCCTCGACCTGCAGGTCCTCGGTGTCGAACCCGGCGAGGTCGTCGTACGGGCGGTGCATCAGCGCCACGTCGGCCTGCCCGTCGCGCAGCAGCCCGGCCTGCTCGCTGACCTCGCACAGCAGGACTTCCACCGGCGGCGCGCCGGGATCTCCCGCGACCGTGTCGAGCAGCCGCTGCAGGAGTTCGTGGGACGCGCCGGCCTTCGTCGCGAGCACCAGCGGCCGCTTCGGGTCCGCGGCCCGGCGCGTGCGGCGCGCGGCGGCGGTGACCGCGTCGAGGGCGACGCCGGCCTCGCGCAGCAGCACGCTGCCGGCGTCGGTCAGCGTCACCCCGCGGCGGTCGCGGTCGAAGAGCCGGACGTCGAGCCGCTGCTCGAGGAGCCGGATCGCGCGGGAGAGCGGCGGCTGGGCGATCCCGAGCCGGTCGGCGGCGCGGCCGAAATGGAGCTCCTCGGCGACGGCGATGAAATACCGAAGCTCACGCGTCTCCAGGTCTCGCACGAGTTCCAGCGTACCCATCACTGATACCCGGCAAGTATCACAACGTACTGAAGCGATCTTGGACGCCGTCCGCCGTCGCGCCGACGATGGACGACGTGAACACCACGAAGACCGCGCTGGTCACCGGCGCGAACAAGGGAATCGGCTTTGCCATCGCGCAGGGCCTCGGCACGCTCGGCTTCACCGTCGCGGTCGGCGCGCGGGACGCCGGCCGCCGCGACGAAGCCGTCGAGAAGCTCCAGGCCACCGGCGTCGACGCGTTCGGCGTCGCCCTCGACGTCACTTCCGAGGAGAGCGTCACCGCGGCCGCGGCGGCCGTCGAAGAGCGGGCGGGACGGCTCGACGTCCTGGTCAACAACGCCGGGATCGCCGGCCGTATCGACGACGGCGCCCAGGACCCGGCCACGCTCGACCTCGACGTCGTCCGGACCGTCCTCGACACCAACGTGTTCGGCGTTGTCCGCGTGACGAACGCGCTGCTGCCGCTGCTCCTGCGCGCCGACGCGCCCCGCGTGGTGAACCTCTCGAGCAGCATGGGTTCGCTCGCGCTGCAGCCCGGCCCGGTCCTGGCCGCCTACGCGCCTTCGAAAGCGATGCTCAACAGCGTCACGACGCAGTACGCCCGGCGGCTCGCCGACACGAAGGTCATCGTGAACGCCGCCTGCCCCGGGTTCGTCGCGACCGACTTCACCGGCTTCAACGCACCCCGGACGCCCGAGCAGGGAGCCGCGGTCGTGCTGCGGCTCGCCACCCTCCCGGACGACGGCCCGCGCGGCGGCTTCTTCGACGACGAAGGTGTTGTCCCGTGGTGAATCCGCTCAGTTCTGCAGCGCGAAGGTGACGCCGGGGGCCTGCGGCGCTTCCGGCCGCGGGAGCCAGCGGTCCTCGCTCACCGGGAGCTCGCCTTCGAGGGCCGCGAGGACGGCGTCGCGGGCCAGCGGCAGCACCGCTTCCACACTGACGTCCCGCTGCAGCTCGTAGGACAGCGACGTCACGCCCGCGTCGCGGATGCCGCACGGGACGATGCTGTCGAACGCGGCCAGGTCGGCGTTGCAGTTGAGCTCGAAGCCGTGCATCGTCACCCCGCGCTGGACGCGGATGCCGATCGCGGCGATCTTGCGCTCGATGCCGCGGTCGTCGGCGGGGATCCACACGCCGCTGCGGCCCTCGACGCGGCCGCTGTGCACCCCGAGCTGGTCGCACACGTGGATCAGCGCCTCTTCCAGCCGCCGCACGTAGTGCACGACGTCGATCGGGTCGGCGAGCTTCACGATCGGGTAGCCGACCAGCTGGCCGGGCCCGTGCCAGGTGATCTTGCCGCCGCGGTCGACGTCGATCACCGGCGTGCCGTCGGTCGGGCGGTCGGCCGGCTCGGTGCGCTTGCCCGCGGTGTACACCGACGGGTGCTGCAGCAGGAGCATCGTGTCCGGCGAAGTGCCGTCGGCGCGGGCGGTGAGACTGCTCCGCTGGAGCTCCCAGGCCTCGGTGTAGTCGATCGTGCCGAGCTCCCGGACGTCGACGGGCTCGGTGCTGGCGCGGCAGGTGGTGCGGGAAGAACTCACCCGTCGAGGCTACGCCCGTCACCCGCCGGAAGCAGGCGCAAGGCACCGGCTGAGAGCAGCCCGACACCGGTCACGGCCAGCACCGCGCCGATCGTGTCGGTGACCCAGTGCACCCCCAGCACCACGCGGCAGACGGCGATCAGCACGACCGCCACGACGACCACCACCGCCACCCGGCGGACCAGCCGCGGCCACAGCCACGCGCACAGCAGCAGCACGACGAACCCGGTGCTCGCCACCGACACGACGTGCCCGCTCGGATAGCTCAGGTCCGGGTAGTCGCGCGGGCGTTCGCGCAGGAAGACCGGCTTGAACACCAGGCTGGTCAGCCGGCACAGCACGAGCACGACGGCCAGCCGCACGCACAGCCCGAGGTGCTCGCGCCGGCGCAGCGCCAGCGCGAGCAGGGCCGCGCCGAGGACGAAGGGGAGGACCGGGCCGAGGACGTCGCTCACCGCCTGCGCGACCCGGCCGAGCGGCCGCGCGTAGACGCCGTGCAGCGCGTTCGCGACTTCGACGTCGAGGGTCAGCGGCTGCCGCGCGACACTCAGCCCGAGCAGGACGAACGCGGCGGCGAGCACCCCGCCGACGACCAGCCAGCGCACCCGCGGAACGGTCATGCGGCCGCGAGCGCGCTGTCCAGCGTCGGGTGCCGGAACCGGTACCCGGAGCGGTCCAGCGCGGCCGGGACGGCCCGCTGCCCGAACAGCGCCATCTCCTCACCCGCCTGGCCGAGCACCGCCTTGAGCGCGAACCCGGGCACGAACCACGGCGCGGGCCGGTGCACCGCTCGGCCGACCACGCGGGTGAACTCGGCGTTGGTCACCGGCGCGGGCCCGGTCAGGTTCACCGGGCCGGACAGGTCGTCGTGCGTCAGGGCGTGGACGATCGCGCCGACTTCGTCCTCGAGGGCGATCCACGGCATGTACTGGCGGCCGTCGCCGAGCCGTGCGCCCAGGCAGAACTGGAAGAGCGGGCGCAGCAAGCCGTACAGGCCGCCCTTCGACGACAGGACCAGCCCGGTCCGGATGTTCACCACGCGCGCGTCGCGGGCCGCCGCCGTCGCCGCTTCCCAGCTTTCGCAGAGCTCGGCCAGGAACCCTTGCCCGCGCGGGGAGTTCTCGTCCACAGTGGACGGTCCGGGGTTGCCGTAGTAGCCCACGGCGGAGGCGTTGAGCAGGACGCCGACCCCGTGTTCGGCGACGGCTTCGGCGAGCACCTCGGTCGGCTCGACCCGGCTGTCGATGAGCTCCTGCTTGCGCATCGCGCTCCACCGGCCGGGGAACAGCGGCTTGCCACCGAGGTTCACGACGGCGTCGACCCCTTCGAAGGCGCCGCTGGAGATGGTGCCCGACGGCGGGTCCCAGCGGAACTCACCACCACGCGGCTCGCGGCGCACCAGCGCGCGCACCTCGTGGCCGTCGCGCCGCAGGCGTTCGCCCAGCGCCGACCCGATCAAGCCGCTCGCTCCGGCGATCAGTACTCGCATGAGTCGATCGTGGCCCATCGGAGTCCGACACGCACTCCGGGTCCGGGAACGGCGATGGCCGCCACGGGAGTTCCCGTGGCGGCCATCACCGGGGTGAGTCAGAGACCGAGCTCGTCCTCGAAGTTGCCCTCTTCCAGCCGCTGCTTGATCGTCATCAGGAAGCGGCCCGCGTCGGCCCCGTCCACCAGGCGGTGGTCGTAGGTCAGCGGGAGGTACGCCATCGACCGGATGGCGATGGTGTCGTTGCCGTCGGCGTCCGTCGCGACGATCGGGCGCTTGACGACCGCGCCCGTGCCGAGGATGCCGGACTGCGGCTGCACGATGATCGGCGTGTCGAACAGGGCGCCGACACTGCCGATGTTGGTGATGGAGAACGTGCCGCCGGACAGCTCGTCGGGCTTGATCTGGTTGGCCCGCGCGCGGCCCGCCAGGTCGGCGATGCGGTGCGCGAGACCGGCCAGGCTCAGCTCGCCGGCGTCGTGGATCACGACCGAGAGCAGGCCGCGCTCGGTGTCCACCGCGATGCCCAGGTGCACGGCGCCGTGGTAGGTGATCTCCTTCGTGTCCTCGTTGTAGGACGCGTTGACGTTCGCGTGCTGCTTCAGCGCCTCGACCGTGGCCTTCGCGAAGAACGGCAGGAACGTCAGGTTGACGCCCTCGCGCTCCTTGAAGGCCGCCTTCGCCCGCTGGCGCAGCTTGGCGATCTTGGTCACGTCCACTTCCTGGACCTGCGTGAGCTGCGCGGCGATCTGCAGCGACTCGCGGGTCTTGGTGGCCGTGATCTGGCGGATCCGGCTGGCCTTCTGCACGGTGCCGCGCAGGGCCTGGACCTCCGGGGAGACCGCGGTGGCCGTCGGGCGCGGGGCCGCCGGGGCCGCGGCCGCGGGAGCCGGCGCCGCCGGAGCAGCGGCAGCCGGGGCCGGGGCGGCCGCCTTCTGCTTCTCTTCGGCCGCGGCCAGGACGTCCTGCTTGCGGATCCGGCCGCCGACACCGCTGCCGGTCAGCGACGCGAGGTCGATGCCGTGCTCGGTGGCCAGCTTGCGGACCAGCGGCGTGACGTACGGGCCGTCCGCCGAGCTCTCCTTCGCCGCGGCCGGCTCGGCCTTGGGCTCGGGCTTCGGTTCCGGCTTGGCCTCCTGGACCGGCTCGGGCTTCGGCTCCGGCTTGGGTTCCGGCTTCGGCTCGGGCTTGGCCTCCTGGACCGGCTCCGGCTTCGACTCGGCCTTCGGCGCCGCGTTCGCGTCCCCGATCACGGCCAGGACCCCGCCGACCTCGACGGTCTCGTCCTCGCCCGCGCGGATCTCCAGCACCGTGCCGGCGACCGGCGACGGCACCTCGGTGTCGACCTTGTCGGTGGAGATCTCGAGCAGCGGCTCGTCGACCTCGACCGAGTCGCCGACCTGCTTCAGCCACCGGGTGACGGTGCCCTCGGTGACGCTCTCGCCCAGCTCGGGCAGCTTCACCTCGGTGCCTTCACCCCCGGCGGCCGGCGCGGTGTCCGGCTTGCTCGGCGCGCTCTCCGGGGCGCTGTCCTGGGCCTGCGGCTCGGGCTCGGACGACGGCTCGGGCGCGGACTCCTCCTGCGCGGGCTCTTCCTGCGCCGGGGCGGACGACTCGGGCGCGCCGCCCGAACCGTCGTCAATGACGGCGAGCTCGGCGCCGACCTCGACGGTCTCGTCCTCGGCGGCGCTGATCTTCACGACCGTGCCCGCCACCGGGGACGGAACCTCGGTGTCGACCTTGTCGGTCGAGATCTCGAGCAACGGCTCGTCGACCTCGACGGTGTCGCCCTCCTGCTTAAGCCACCGGGTGACGGTGCCTTCGGTGACGCTCTCCCCGAGCTCCGGCAGTGTGACGGAGTAGGCCATCGTTCGCTGACTCCTCTTTCAAGATTCTGCGTGGTCTGGATTCTGCTGGTGAGACGTCAGCTGTGCACGTGCAGCGGCTTGCCGGCCAGGGCAAGGAACGCTTCACCGAGGGCCTCGGTCTGGGTGGGGTGCGCGTGGATGAGCGGGGCGACGTCCTCGGGGAAGGCCTCCCAGCTGTAGATGAGCTGCGCTTCGCCGATCAGCTCGCCGACGCGGTCGCCCACCATGTGTACACCCACGACGGGCCCGTCCGGAGCCTTGACGAGCTTGACCCCGCCGGAGGTCTTGAGGATCTGGCTCTTGCCGTTGCCGCCGAGGTCGTAGGTGAACGTCGTGACGTCGGCGCCGTACTTCTCCTTGGCCTGCGACTCGGTCAGCCCGACCGACGCGACCTCCGGGTGCGAGTAGGTCACCCGCGGGATGCCGCTCTCGTCGATCTCGCGCGGGGCGAGCCCGGCGATCTCCTCGGCGACGAAGATGCCCTGCTGGAAGCCGCGGTGCGCGAGCTGCAGGCCGGGGACGATGTCGCCGACGGCGTAGACGTTCGGCAGGTTGGTGCGCAGCCGCTCGTCGGTGAGGACGAACCCGCGGTCGATCTTGACGCCGGCCTCCTCGTAACCGTGGCCGGCCGAGTTCGGCCCGCGGCCCACGGCGACCAGCAGCAGGTCGGCTTCGAGGGTCTCGCCGGACTCCAGCGAAACGCTCACGCCGTTGTCGTCCTGCTTCGCGCCGGTGAACCGCACACCGGTCTTGAAGGCGATCTTGCGGCGGCGGAAGGCGCGCTCGAGCTGCTTGGAGGCGAACTCGTCCTCGTTCGGGACCAGCCGGGGCAGCGCCTCGACGATGGTGACGTCCACGCCGAAGGAGGCCCAGACGCTGGCGAACTCGACGCCGATCACGCCACCACCGAGGACGACGACCTTCTTGGGGACGTAGTCGAGGGCGAGGGCCTGCTCGCTGGCGATGACGCGGCCGCCGAGCTCAAGCCCGGGCAGCGTGCGCGAGTACGAGCCGGTCGCGAGGATGACGTTCTTGCCGGTGTAGCGGGTGCCGTCCACCTCGACGGTCGTGCCGCCGACGAACGTGCCGCTGCCCTCGACGAGGTTCACCTTGTGCGCCTTGGCCAGGCCCTGCAGGCCCTTGTACAGCCGGGAGACGATCCCGTCCTTGTACTTGTTGACCCCGGCGATGTCGATGCCCTCGAAGACGGCCTTGACGCCGACCGCCTCGGCTTCGCGGGTTTCGTCGGCGACCTCGGCTGCGTGCAGCAGGGCCTTGGTCGGGATGCAGCCCCGGTGGAGGCACGTCCCGCCGAGCTTGTCCTTCTCGATCAACGTGACGGAAAGGCCCAGCTCGGCCGCGCGGAACGCCGCGGCGTAGCCGCCCGATCCGCCTCCCAGGATCACGAGGTCGGCGGAGGTGTCGGTCACTTCAATAACTCCTCGGCAAGCAGTGGGGTGGTGCTCTGTCGTCGCCTGTGCCCGGTATAACCGCGCGCGCGACACCCGCCATCTTGTCACTACGCCGGACGGGGCTGCGACCTAGCCGGGTGTGCGACACCGACCACACGTGGACATCGGGATAATGAGGGGCAGAAGTCTCGGGAGGGAAGGTGGTCGCGGTGGGGCTGTTCGACTCGCTGCGCAGGCGCGCCAAGGGCGGGCAGAAGGCCGGCACGCTGCGGAAAGCCAGTTCCGAGGACACCCGGCACCTCGAGGAGTGGGCGGCCACGCGCCGGGGGGTCGAGGCGTTCGTCGAGCCCAGGACGAACGTCACCGAGACCACTGTGGTGTTGATCGCCCACGACGGTGAGTGGACCCGCCGCCGCATCGGCAGCCTGGAGTCCGCGCAGCAGTTCGGCCACCGCCGGTCGATCCCGGTCTACGAGGTCGCGCGCGTCGGCTACCCGAAGCGGATGCGCGAGTACACCGAGCGGAAGAAGCGCGGTCAGGTCTAGGTGGACCGCGACGCCTACTGTGCCGACGGCCACCGATCCGGCCACAGTCACGGCCGAATGACTTCGTGTGAACGGTCACCTGCTGCTCCAGCGTCGGCCTGCTTTTGCCCGGATCGGTACCTGGAAGCCGCGGTCCGTGACGTCCTGGTCGGCGACGTCGACGACCGGGTCGGGCACGCCGCCCTGCTGCTCGCTTCGGCCGGGGCGTTCGGCGACGCCGACCACCTGGTCACCCAGTGGGCCGCTCGCGCCGAACGGCCGGTGACCGCGCTCGTGCCGTCCGCGGTGGTGGCCCGGGCCTGGGAGATGCTCTTCGAAGCCCGCGGCGCGCGGCCGGAGTGGGCCGCGGCGCTGCCGCCCCTCGACCTCGACGCCGAGGAGCGCGCCCACGAGACCCACCTCGCCCGGCCGGCCGCCGACCTCCTCGACGGGACACCGCTGGCGCCGGTCGTCACACACCTCTCGCCGTCGCGGCCGCACCGGCTGCGGGCCGCGATCGCCGCCGGTGACCTGGGCGAATGGGCGTCGCTCGCGGCGGACCAGGCGCGTCCGGATGTCGCCGCGCTCGCCGCGTCACGGCCTCTGGCGCGACAGCTGGCCGCCGGCGCCGACCCGCTCGGCCTGGGCGAGTGGACCGGCGTGTGCGCGGACGCGCTGGTGGCCGCGCTCTACGAGCGGTACCCGCCCGAGACGGGGTCGTGGTCCGACCTGGTCGGCGAAATCCTGCGGCTGCGGGGGAGCCGCTCGGCGCCGCCGCCGGCGTCACCCCGGGCGGTCGACGCCGTCGAGGCGCGCCTCGGCACCCGGCTGCCGCACCGCGAGTTCCTGCTGACCTGCGACGGCCTGCCCGCGGACGTCGTCTTCCCGCGGCTGCTGGGCACCGCCGAGCTGCGCGCGGTCGACGGTGTGGTCGTGCTGTCGGACCCCGCGGTGCTGCTGTTCGCCGGCGGCCACGTCGTGGAGGTCGACCCGGTGCTCGGGACGTCCGTGCACGAATCGTTCCGGGCGGTGCTGGAGCAGCACCTGCGGCTGCTCCAGCAGAGCGCTTAACCCGGGGCCGGCCACGATGCGGTGCCGCGGATTACCTCGAAACCGGCAAGCGCCCCAATGTGGCCTTCGGTGCGTTCAACGCACCGAAGGCCACATTGGGTGCGTTGAACGCAACCAAGGCCACATTGGGGCGCTGTCGGGTCAGCCGTTCGCGGCGATGTCCGCGAGCACCGCGGCGATCGTGCGGACCGGGACGCCGGTGCCGCCCTTGCCGGTGTAGCCCCACGGCGAGCCGGTGTTGAACGACGGGCCCGCGATGTCGATGTGGACCCAGTCGAGGCCGTCGGCGACGAACTCGCGCAGGAAGATCCCGGCCGCGAGCATGCCGCCCCAGCGGTGGCCGGTCACGTTGGCCAGGTCGGCCAGGCGGGAGTCGAGGTCGGCGCGCAGCTCCTCCGGCAGCGGCATCGCCCAGCCGTTCTCCCCGGTGGCCCGCATGATCCCGGCGACGCGGTCGCGGAAGTCCTCCGAGCCCATCACGCCGGCGGTGCGGTTGCCGAGCGCGACGACCTGGGCGCCGGTCAGCGTCGAGGTCTCGATCAGGTAGTCCGGGTTCTCCTCGGCCGCGCGCACCATCGCGTCGACCAGGACGAGCCGGCCTTCGGCGTCGGTGTTGAGGACCTCGACGGTCTTGCCGCCGTACATGGTGAGGACGTCACCCGGGCGGTACGACGTCCCGGACGGCAGGTTCTCAGCCAGCGGGATGTGCGCGACGACCTCCAGCGGGTACTTCAGCTTCGCGGCCAGCACGACCGACGCGAGCACGCCGGCGGCGCCGGACATGTCCGAGGTCATGTGGTCCATGTTGGCGGCGGGCTTGAGCGAGATGCCGCCCGAGTCGAACGTGATGCCCTTGCCGACCAGCGCGACCTTCTTGGCGGCCTTGGCCGGCTTGTAGGCGAGACGCACCAGGCGGGGCTGGCGGGCCGAGCCGCCGCCGACCCCGAGGATGCCGCCGAAGCCCTTGCGCTTGAGGGCCTTCTCGTCGAGGACCTCGAACTCGAGGCCGTTGTCCTCGGCCAGCTTCTTCGCGCGGTCGGCGAAGGAGGCCGGGAAGAGGTCGTTCGGCGGGGTGTTGATCAGGTCGCGGGCGGTGAGGACGGCCTCGGCGATCGCGGTCGCCGCCTTCAGCGTCGCCTTGTGCTCCCGCGCGGTGCCGTCCGACGGGCTCGCGAAGTCGAGCTTCGCGACCGGGGCGTCGCCCTTCTCCGAGCGGTACGCGGTGAAGACGTACGAGCCGAGGACCGAGCCCTCGACCGCAGCCTGCAGGTCGATCCCCGACAGCGTCACGAACGCGCGGTCGGTGCCGGCGAGCGCGCGGCCGGCGGCGCCGGCGGCGCGGCGGACCTGCTCGGGGGTGACGCCGTCACCCTCCTTGCCGAGGCCGACGGCGAGCACGACCCCCGCCGGGAGCTTGCCCAGCGTCGGGATCTTGACGACCTCTTCGGCCTTGCCACTGGCGCCGAGGGTGGCGAGCAGGCCGGCGAGGCGGCCGTCGAAGGCGGCGTCCACGGCGGCGGCGCCGGCCGCGAGCACCGGGCCGTCGTCGCCCTGCAGGGTGCCGATGACGACCACGTCGGCGCGCGTCTTGGCCAGTGCCTCCCCGGTGTTGTCGGACAGGGCGAGCTTAGGCACGGTCACTTCTGGCTCCTCGCGCGTTCTCGGTGGTACCGGGCGCCGGCCCGGACAGGATCGTGAGCCATGCTAATGACGACCGGACCACGGGTGAACACAGGGAGAGGGAGGGCCGCGTGCGGCTGGGCGGTGGGCTGCTGGTGGCGCTGGCCGCCGGGGCGGCGGGCGCGGGCTGGTTCCTGCTCGCCGGGCTGGTGCTCGCGGCGGTCGCCGCCGGGGTGTCGGCGCGGGTGCCGGAACCGGGGGACGCCCTGGTCGACCGGGTCGTGGTGGCCGTCGCGCGGCTGGCGGAGGTGACGGTCTACGCCATCGCGTTCGGCGCCTACGTCTTCCCCGCGCACCGTGAGCTCGCCGCCGCGGGGTTCGTCGTCGTGGTCGCCGGCGCGGGGTTCGCCGGGCTGAAGATCCCGACGATCGTCGGGCGCGTCGCGGCCGGGGTGCTGCTCGCGGCGGGGCTCGTGCTGGTCGCTTTGTGCGTCGTGGTGCCGCCGGTGGCGACGGCCGGGGGCGGACTCCAGCCGCCGGACTTCGCGGGGGTGCTCGTCGCCGCCGTGCTGGCGCTGCCGTTCCTGCGGCCGGCGAAACGCGAGAACGCCGGCCTGCGTGTGCTGCTGCTCGGCGCGGTCGCCGTGCTGACCGCCTTCGCCGCCCTCTACCAGCTCGGCGCCGTCCGGCTCGGGTTGTCGCTGACGTCGTTGCGTGACCTGCTCTCGGCCGCCGACGCGGACGCGCTGCAGCCGCTGCTCACCGTCGTGGCCGTGGTCGCGACCGTGGTGCCCGCGCTCGCCGCCGGCGCCGAGGTCCGCGAGCGGGCCGGGACGCCGGGGCTCGTCGGGCTCGTCGGGCTTGTTGTCGCCGCGGTGGCCGCGTACTTCCTGCCCGCGCTGCCCGTTCTGGTGCTCGCGGGGCTGGTGACCGTGATCGAGCTGCTACTGGGCGTGCGCGCGCGCCGGTACAGTGAGTCGCGTGAGTGATCGACGCGGGCGGCCGGGGGAGACCGTGCTCGAACGCTTCCACCGCCCGGACGGCTCGATCGGCCAGGTGCACCCGCTGCGGGTGCTCGACGACGACGGCCGTGTCCTGCGGGGCTGGATCCCGGCGGGCACCCCGATCGTCGGCAGCCGGCTCGCCGACGGCCGCCTGATGCGCGACGCCCCGCTGGACCAGCGGTTCCGCATCCCGCGGGTGGCGGTCGCGGACTCCTGGCACGGCACGTCGACCCTGCGGCGGATCGCCGACGACGAGTGGTCGTCGGTCTGGTGGTTCTTCGACCTCGAAGGCCGGTTCAAGAACTGGTACGTCAACCTCGAGATCCCGCTCGGCCGCTCGCCGGGCGCCCTCGACCGGATCGACGGGGTGCTCGACGTCGTCGTCGAACGGGACGGCGCCTGGCGCTGGGACGACGAAGACGAAGCCGAGGCCGCTCTGGAAGTCGGCCGCCTGACGCGGGACCAGCTGGACCGGCTGCGCGCGGAAGGCGAGCGGATCGGCGCGCTGGCCGAGCGCGGCGCCTACCCGTTCGACGGCACCGACACCGACTTCCGCCCGGACCCGGGCTGGCCGGCGCCGGAGCTGCCCGCGGGACTGCTGGCCGAGCTCAGCCCGCGGTGAGCAGCAGGATCAGCGCCAGCACGGCGTTGACCACCGCGAGGATGACCACCGACTTCGTCGGGATCACCTTCGGGAACACGGTCTTGTCGTGGATGCTGCGCCACCACACGATGCCGAAGACACCCGCGACGAGGCCGAGGAAGCCGCCGAAGCCGCTGCTGAGCACGGCCCAGCCGACCATGCCGAGCAGGCCGACGCCGAAGGTCAGCAGCACCGCGGTGACGAACGTCTTGACGTCGGTCCCGCCGGTCTTGGGCCGGGGCACCGGCTCCGTGGAGTAGGTCACGCCTTCATCTTAGGGTCAGCACGCCGCGGGCGCGGGGCACCCGGAACAGTGGGACATCCGACTAACGCGCCTCCGACCAAGCGGTATCGTCTAGCCATGACGACCACGACGCAGTTCGCCCACGTCCCGCACCCGAGTCCTGCGAGCGCGGACCGTGTCGCGGAGGTACTCGGCGCTCCTGGTTTCGGCACGTACTTCACCGACCACATGGTCACCGTGAAGTGGTCGAAGGCCGAGGGCTGGCACGAAGCCCAGGTCGGCCCGTACGCCCCGTTCACGCTCGACCCCGCGACCTCGGTGCTGCACTACGGCCAGGCCATCTTCGAGGGTCTGAAGGCCTACCGCCAGCCGGACGGCTCGATCGCGTCGTTCCGCCCGGACGCCAACGCGCGGCGGTTCCGGCAGTCGGCCGAGCGGCTCGCCATGCCGCAGCTGCCCGAGGACGTGTTCATCGAGTCGCTGCGCGAGCTCGTCGCCGTCGACAGCCGGTGGGTGCCCACCCGGCAGGGTGATTCCCTCTACCTGCGGCCGTTCATGATCTCGACGTCGACCGGGCTCGGGGTCAACAGCCCGGCCGCCGACTACGTGTACACGGTCATCGCCTCGCCCGCCGGGTCGTACTTCGCCGGTGGTGTGAAGCCGGTGAGCGTCTGGCTGTCGACCGAGTACGTGCGCGCGGCGCCGGGCGGGACCGGGGCCGCGAAGTGCGCCGGCAACTACGCGGCGTCGTTCGTGGCGCAGGCGCAGGCCGTCGAAAAGGGCTGTGACCAGGTGGTCTGGCTCGACGCGGTGGAGCGGCGCTGGGTCGAGGAGATGGGCGGGATGAACCTGTTCTTCGTCTTCGGCTCCGGCGAGAACGCCCGGGTCGTCACGCCCGAGCTGTCCGGCTCGCTGCTGCCCGGCGTCACCCGCAAGTCGCTGCTGCAGCTCGCGCAGCGGCTCGGGCACAAGGTCGAGGAGCGCCGGATCTCCACCGAGGAGTGGGAGAAGGCGTCGGCCTCCGGGGAGCTGACCGAGACGTTCGCCTGCGGCACCGCGGCGGTGATCACGCCGGTCGGGCACGTCAAGCACGCCGGTGGCGAGTTCACCATCGCCGACGGGCAGCCGGGCGCGCTGACGATGAAGCTGCGCGAAGAGCTGACCGGCATCCAGGAGGGCACCCGCCCCGACACCGACCACTGGATGGTCCCGCTCGCCTGAAAAGCGTGAAGGCCACCTCGAGGACATCGAGGTGGCCTTCACCGCGTCCGGGGTCAGGTGGCGGTGGCCGGGATGAGCGGGCCGGCGACCCCGGCCTGCTCGTGCGTCGCCGTTTCGGCGAGCACACGCGCGGCCATCATCAGCAGCGGCAACGCCGTCACCGCGCCGGTGCCTTCGCCGAGCCGGACGTCCAGCTCCAGCAGCGGGCCCAGGTCCAGGTGTTCCAGCGCCAGTGCGTGCGCCGGCTCGGCCGTGCGCTGCCCGGCCACCCACCAGCGGCGCGCGCCCGGGGCGAGGTCTTCGGCGACGAGCGCCGCGGCGCACGCGACGAGCCCGTCGAGCACCACCGGCGTCCGCCGGACCGCGGCCTGGGCGAGGAAGCCCGCCATCGCCGCGATGTCCGCGCCCGCCGTGGTGCGCAGCAGGTCGAGCGGGTCGGCCAGCACCCCGCGGGCCCGGCGCAGGGCGTCGCGCACCGCGGTGGCCTTGCGCATCCAGGCGTCGTCGTTGATGCCGGAGCCGCGCCCGACCACGGCCACCGGCTCGCTGCCGGTCAGGGCCGCGACGAGCACCGACGCCGGCGTGCTGTTGCCGATCCCCAGGTCACCCGGGATGAGCAGGTCCGCGCCGCCGTCGACCTCGGCGTCGGCGATCGTGATCCCGGCGCGGACCGCGGCCTGCACCTCGGCGTCGCTCAGCGCGTCCTCGACGTCGATCGAGCCGGAGCCGCGGCGGACCTTGAACTCGCCGATCGAACGGGTCGCCGGCGCCTCGGTGTCCACGGCCATGTCGACCACGCGGACACTCGCGCCCGCGGCCGCGGCCAGCACGTTGATCGCGGCGCCGCCGGTGAGCATCGTGCCCAGCAGCTGCCCGGTCACCTCGGCGGGATAGGCGGAAACGCCCTTCGCGGCGATGCCGTGGTCCCCGGCGAACACGATCACGCGCGGCCGGGTGAACGGCCGCGGCGGCGACTGGCCCTGGCAGGCCGCGATCCAGACGCCCAGCTCCTCGAGCCGGCCCAGCGACCCGGCCGGCTTCACCAGCTTGTCGTGCAGGGCGATCGCCGCGGACCGGGCGTGGTCGTCGGGCGGGGTGATCTCGGGGAACTCGATGTCTTCCGGCTCCACACCAGGCCCTTTCTCTTGCACGGCAGCGCTGTGGCCAACCTACCGGGCGGGCGGTCCGGGTAGTCTCGCGGCTCGTGGAGACGACGGCGGCCGCGGTGGTGCTGGCCAGCGGCGCGGGCACCCGCGTCGGCGCGAAGCTGAACAAGGTCTACCTGCCCCTGGCCGGGCGGCGGGTCGTGGCGTGGTCGCTCGACGCCTTCAAGCGCGTGCCCGGGATCGGGGTGCTGGTGCTGGTGATCCGGCCGCAGGACCGCGAGCTCGCCGAAGAGGTGGCCGACGGGGACGTCGAGATCGTGCCCGGCGGGGACACGCGCCAGGCGTCCGAGCTCAACGCGCTGCGCCACCTCGCTCCCAGAATTGCCGGCGGCCGGGTCGACGCCGTGCTGCTGCACGACGCGGCCCGGCCGCTGGTCCACTCCGATCTGGTCGGCGCGGTGCTGGCCCGGACACGCGAGGACGGGGGGGCTGTGCCGGGCCTGGCCGCGGACGACGTCGTCGGGGTGGATGCCGGGCACCTGGTCGCCCAGGTGCCCGGCGCGATCCGCGTCCAGACGCCTCAGGGCTTCCGGGCGGGACCGCTGCTCGAGGCCTACGAGAAGGCCGAGCGAGAAGGCTTTCTGGGAACGGACACCTCGTCCTGCATGGAGCGGTTCTCCTCCCTGCCGATCCGCTGGGTCCCGGGGGCTCCCGAGAACCTGAAGATCACCTACCCCCACGACCTGGTGGTCGCGGAGCGGTTGCTCGCCCGCCGGGCGTGACGGCCTTCAGGCGCACGCCGGCGGGCCGCCGTCGTCGTCGGTTTCCGTGAGGTCGATGTCGAGGCCCGTGCCGGTCGGCCGGATGGTCACTTCCCGCCGCAGCTCGAGCGGGATGTGGCACTCCGGCTGTGGCCGGAGCGCCTGCAGCGGCGCGCCCGGGGTGCCGGGCTCCGCCAGGGTGAGCACCGCCCGCAGCGTCCAGACCGGGGTGGCGTGGTACTGCCAGGTGACCACCCGCGGGCTGAACACGTCGGTGCCCGGGAACGTCGGGACCCGGTAGGCGCTGGCCCGGTGCTCGTCCCGCAGGACGATGACGTCCGCGCAGGTCGGCCACCGGTGCACCGCCGCGTAGAGCTCCGGCGCCTCCCGGCCGCCGAACAGGTGCAGCACCCATTTGCGGCGCCGGAGCTCCTCGAGCAGTTCGTCGAGGCCCGGGCCGCTCGAACCGATGTGCGGTGTGGGCGGGGACACACTTTCGAGGTTAACTCGCGCACTAGTGCGCGGTCCAGAGTGTGCACTAGTACACCTGGGTGGTTCTGAACAGGGCTTTGTGGGAGACACTCCGGCGTGCTAGAACACTTGTGCGTGCGACACGTCCCCGTGAGGAGCCGCCTTGCCCACCCTCGACCGTCCTGAGCCGCCGTACCTGCAGATCGCGGGCCGGATCCGTGACGACATCCTGTCCGGCCGGCTGCAGGAGGGCGACGCGGTGCCGTCGGCCCGCGAGATCGCGCGCACGTGGGCCGTCGCCATGGCGACGGCGACCAAGGTGCTGGCCACGCTGCGTTCGCAGGGGCTGGTCCGGCCGGTGCGCGGGGTCGGCACGGTCGTCGACCGCGGTGGCCTGCACCGCACGGCCCGCGACCGCAGCGCCGCTTCCGCGCGGACCGGCCGGATCTACCCGCCCGGTCACTACGCCGTGATCCGCTCGGCCGGGCTGGAGCCGGCGTCCGAGCGTGCCGCGGCCGCGCTGGGCCTGGAGGAAGGCGCCCCGGCGATCCGCCGCCGCCGTACCACCTACGGCCCGGACTCCCGCCCGCTGTCGACGTCGATCTCGTGGTTCGACGGCGCGCTGTCGGCCAAGGCGCCGTCGCTGCTGGTGGCGGAGCGGATCGTCGAAGGCACGCCGGCCCACGCGGCCGCCCGGCTGGGCACGACGATCGTGACCACGCAGGAACGGCACGCGGCGGGCCGGGCGAGCGAGGCGGAGGCCGCGGAGCTCGAGCTGCCACCCGGGTCGCCGGTGCTGCTCGGCCGGAGCACCTTCCTGGGGGCCGACGGCACGGTCGTCGAGTACGGTGAGTCCGCCGCCTTGCCCGACCACTGGGTTTTCTACGAGTACACGACTGAGGACGGCGAATGAAGCACATCCACGCGGGCAAGGTCCGTGACCTGTACGAGCTCGACGGCGGGGACATCCTGCTCGTCGCGTCCGACCGCGTCTCGGTCTACGACGTGTCGCTGCCGACGCCGGTCCCGGACAAGGGCGCGCTGCTCAACCAGCTGTCCGCGTGGTGGTTCGACCGGATGGCCGACGTCGTCCCGAACCACGTCGTGTCGACCACCGACGTGCCCGCGGAGTTCGCCGGCCGGGCGATGCGCTGCAAGCCGCTGAAGATGATCCAGGTCGAGTGCATCGCGCGGGGCCACCTCGCGGGCCTGGGCCTGCGCGAGTACCAGCGTGACGGCAAGATTTCGGGCGTCGCGCTGCCGCCGGGGCTGCTGGAGGGCGACAAGCTGCCGGAGCCGATCTTCACGCCGACCACGAAGATCTCCGACACCGGCCACGACGAGTTCATGACCTTCGACGAGGTGATGAACGAGATCGGCGAGGACACCGCGAAGCGGCTTCGCGAGCTGACCCTGGAGATCTACACGAAGGGCGCCGAACACGCGGCCGCCCAAGGGGTCATCATCGCGGACACCAAGCTGGAGTTCGGCTTCGACGCCGACGGCACGCTGACCCTGGGCGACGAGGTCCTGACGTCCGACTCGTCGCGGTTCTGGCCCGCCGACCAGTGGGAGCCGGGCCGTCCGCAGCACGCGTTCGACAAGCAGTACGTCCGCGACTGGTCGCTCACGACCGGCTGGGACAAGACCCCGCCCGGCCCCGAGATCCCGGCCGACGTCGTCGAGCAGACCCGGCAGCGCTACACCGAGGTGTACGAGCGGATCACCGGGAAGACCTGGACGCGGTCCTGACCACCGTGGATGTCGCCGCGCGGCGACATCCACGGCTTCGGGTCAGGGGCTCTTGGTCAGGCTCGCGTCGCGCTCGACGACGTCACCCAGAGCGTCGTCGATGGCCTGGAGCAGGTCGGCGTCGAGCTTCTTGCCGGCGGCCTTGACGTTCTCGTGCACCTGCTCCGGCCGCGAGGCCCCGATGATCGCCGAGGCGACGTTCGGGTTCTGCAGCACCCACGCGACGGCCAGCTGGGCGAGGCTCAGGTCGGCCTGCTTGGCCAGCGGCTCGAGCTCGGCAACGCGCTTGAGGACGTCGTCGCCGAGGAAGCGGGCGACCATGTTGGCGCCGCCCTTCTCGTCGGTGGCCCGCGAACCGGCGGGGTAGTCCTGGCCGGGCTTGTACTTGCCGGTGAGCACGCCCTGCGCGATCGGCGACCAGACGATCTGGCTGAGGCCCTCGCGCTCGGAAGCCGGGATGACCTGGTCTTCGATGACCCGCCAGAGCATGTTGTACTGCGGCTGGTTGGAGACGAAGGGGATCTTCAGCTCGCGCGCGAGGGCGGCGCCGCGGCTGATCTGCTCGGCGGTCCACTCCGAGACGCCGACGTAGAGCACCTTGCCTTGGCGCACGAGGTCGGCGAAGGCGAGCATGGTCTCTTCGAGCGGGACGCTCCGGTCGAACCGGTGCGCCTGGTAGAGGTCGAGGTAGTCCGTGCCGAGCCGGGTGAGGCTGGCGTTCGCCGACTCCATGATGTGCTTGCGCGAGAGGCCCTTGTCGTTGGGGCCCTTGGGACCGGTGGGCCAGAAGACCTTGGTGAAGATCTCCAGGCTCTCCCGCCGCTGCCCCTTGAGGCCCCGCCCGAGCACGGATTCGGCGGCGGTGTTGGCGTAGACGTCGGCGGTGTCGAAGGTGGTGATGCCGGCGTCGAGGGCGGCTTTGATGCAGGCGTGCGCCTGGTCTTCCTCGACCTGGGAACCGTGGGTGAGCCAGTTCCCGTACGAGATCTCACTGACGTTGAGGCCGCTACGGCCGAGACGACGAAACTCCATGGGGTCAGCGTAGGCGGTAATCGTTTGCTTTGCTAACGACCCTGGAGTGACTCCAGCCTTGTCCGACGTCCGGACGAGCGGCGGGCGACGAGCGGGCGGCGGGCTGGCGAGCGGCGGCAGTGGGCGAGCGTCGGGCGAGCAGGCGGGCTGTGGGCGAGCGAGCGGCGGGTGCTGAGCCCGGACAGCAAGAAGCCGGGTAGGCCACTCGGCCCACCCGGCTTCTCGAAACCAGCTCAGTTCGGGATCGGCTCGCCCGGCTTCAGCCGCGGCTTCGGCACCCGCAGCTTCCGGATCTGGGACGCCCGGACGAACGCGTACCACCCGATCGACCGCCCGCTGATCGCCTCCTTCGGGAACTTCTCCCGGGCCAGCTTCGCGATCTTGCGGCCGTTCACGAACCCCTCGATCGCCATCACCAGCAGCAGCGCCGTGCACAGCAGCGTGATGTACGACTGCACCTGGGGCAGCGGCACCAGCAGCGCCAGGAAGACCAGGATCGCGAGCGGCATGAACAGGCCGAGCAGGTTGCGCCGGGTGTCGACCAGGTCGCGGACGTACGCCTTGACCGGCCCGCGGTCGCGCGGGAGCAGGTACTTGTCGTCGCCCGCCATCATGCGGTCGCGGCGGACCTTGGCCGCCGCGCGGCGGTCTTCCTTGCTCTCGGGGTTGGCCTTGCGCAGTTCCTTGTTGCGCTTCATCGCCTCGCGCATGGTGGTCGGCGGCGGCGCCACCGGGCCGCGCCGCTTCGCCTCCGCGTCACGGCGCTTCGGCGTAGCCTTGCCCTTACCGGGCGTGAACGACTTGCCGCCGACGTCGACGGCTTCGCCCGCCTCCGGCTCGTCGGCGGCGGTGTCTGTGGTGCTTCGGCGCAGGAACCTCACCTCACCAGGGTATTGCAGGCGTCACGCCGCCGTTCACCAGGTCGATCGATGTGCGACCATGGTGGGGGAACAGAACGGACGCTCCGGGTGTTGAAGGTTGAGCACGAGGAGTATCCGCAGTGAGTTCGAACTTAGAGGGAGTGCCATGACGACCGCTGAGCACGCCGGCGCGACGCAGGCCGAGACCGCCGAGGAGACCCACGGCGTCACGTTGACCGACGCCGCGGCCGCCAAGGCGAAGGCCCTGCTCGAGCAGGAGGGCCGCGACGACATGCACCTGCGCATCGCCGTCCAGCCCGGTGGCTGCGCGGGCCTGCGCTACCAGCTGTTCTTCGACGAGCGCACGCTCGACGGTGACCTGTTCCGCGACTTCGACGGCCTCAAGGTCGCCGTCGACCGGATGAGCTCGCCGTACGTGTCGGAAGCCGTCATCGACTTCGTGGACACGATCGAGAAGCAGGGCTTCACGATCGACAACCCGAACGCCACCGGCTCCTGCGCCTGCGGCGACTCGTTCCACTGAGTCTCCGCTGATCGGCAGCACGACGAGAGAAGGCCCCGCCTCCGTTCGGAGGGCGGGGCCTTCTTCGTTCCGGGGGTCTCACACGTAGGCGTCGAGCTCCGCGACCTGCGCGTGGCACGCCTCGTCGACTTCCCACGGCTCGGCCGTGACGCGGGGCAGCGGCAGGCTCCTGGCCTGCAGCGTGGCCGGGATCAGCGCGCAGTCGGCGATCAGCTCGGACAGGGTCTCGGGTTCGGTGACGGCGTTCACGATTCGTAACGCTATTGATCCGTCCGCGACTGGAGAAGCGGTACCAGCCGGTAGTGTCGGGTGGGCGTGCGCGAACTACCCGGATGGGTCATGACCCGGGGGTAACTTCGCGCCTTTTGCCGTGAGGTCAACCACAAAGGAGCAGCCGGTGGCAGACAGGGCCAGGATCGCGGTGTCCGGCAGTATCGCAACCGACCACCTCATGCATTTCCCGGGCAGGTTCGCGGAGCAGCTGGTCGCGGAGCAGCTGCACCGGGTGTCGCTGAGCTTCCTCGCCGACGACCTCGTGGTCCGGCGCGGCGGCATCGGCGCGAACATCGCGTTCGGTCTCGGGGTGCTCGGCGTGCGGCCGGTCCTCGTGGGCGCCGTCGGCGCGGACTTCGCCGACTACCGCTCCTGGCTGGAGCGGCACGGCGTCGACACGTCCGGGGTCCACGTGTCCGAGGTGGCGCACACCGCGCGCTTCGTGTGCACCACCGACGAGGACCTCTGCCAGATCGCGACGTTCTACGCGGGCGCGATGGCGGAGTCCCGCAACATCGAGCTGCAGCCGATCGCCGAGCGCGCCGGCGAGCTGAGCCTCGTGCTGATCAGCCCGGACGACCCGGAGGGCATGGTCCGCCACGCCGAGGAGTGCCGCCAGCGCGGGTACTCCTTCGCCGTCGACCCGTCGCAGCAGCTGGCCCGGATGAGCGGTGAGCAGGCGCGTGACTTCGTCGCCGGCGCGAAGTACCTGTTCAGCAACGACTACGAGTGGGAGCTGCTGCTCCAGAAGACCGGCTGGACCGAGGCCGACGTCCTCGACCAGGTCGGCGTGCGGATCACGACGCTGGGGGAGAAGGGCGTCGAGATCGTCGGCAAGGACGGCGTCGCCCTGCAGATCGGCGCGGTCCCCGAGCGCGCCAAGGCCGACCCGACCGGCGTCGGCGACGGCTTCCGCGCGGGCTTCCTGGCCGGGCTCGACGGCGGCCTGAACGTCGAACGCGCCGCCCAGCTCGGTTCGCTGATCGCGGTGCTGGTGCTGGAGACAATCGGCACGCAGGAGTGGACGCTCGACCGCGCCGACGCCCTGGCCCGCATCGGCGAGGCCTTCGGCCCGGAGGCGGCCACCGAGATCTCGGCGGTCCTGCCCGCCTGACCGCCGCCGTCGTGAGTGGTAATTCGGGTTAGAACCCTAATTACCACTCACGACCGGCTGCGGCAGGGCTCAGAGCTTGACCGGGTACACCGGCTCGGGGATCTCCGGCTTGATCCGGTGCTCGACGAAGATGCCGTGCCACAGCATGAACACGATCAGCGCCCACAGCTGGCGGCTGCGGTCCAGCTGGCCCGCCTTGTGCTCTTCCAGCAGCGCCAGGATCGCCTTCTTGTCCAGCAGCTCCTCGGTGCGCGAGTCACTGATGATCCCGCGCGCCCAGTCGTACATCTCGTTGCGCAGCCACAGCCGGATCGGCACCGGGAAGCCGAGCTTGCGGCGGTTCAGCACGTGCGCCGGGATGATCTTGGCCAGGGCCTGGCGCAGCGCGTACTTCGTGGTGCCGTGCGCGAGCTTCTGGTCCAGCGGGATCGACGCCGCGACCTTGAACACCTCGGCGTCCAGGAACGGCACCCGCAGCTCCAGCGAGTTCGCCATCGTCACCTTGTCGGCCTTGACCAGGATGTCGCCGCGCAGCCACGTGTAGAGGTCGACGTGCTGCATGCGGGCCACCGGGTCCCAGCCGCGCGAGACGTCGTACCAGGGCGCCGTGACGTCCTTGAAGCCGATGCCTTCCTGGTACGTCTTCAGCACGTTCCGCAGCTGGTCGTCGCGGAAGTTGCGGGCGTTGCCGTAGTAGCGGTCCTCCAGCGGCAGCGCGCCGCGGCGCAGCAGGTCCTTGCCGCGGGTGCCCTCGGGGATCTTGGTCGACACCTTGCCGATCAGCTTCCGCATCCCGCCCGGGATCTTCTCGAACGGCGCCAGCGAGATCGGCTCGTTGTAGATCGTGTAGCCGCCGAAAAGCTCGTCCGCGCCCTCGCCGGACAGCACCGCCTTGACGTGCTTGCGGGCCTCGCGCGCGATGAACCACAGCGGCACGAGCGCCGGGTCGGCGACCGGGTCGTCGAGGTACCAGACGATGAGCGGCAGGACCTCCATCATCTCGTCCGCCGACACCGTGCGGACCACGTGCTTCACGCCGATCGCGGCGGCCGACTCGGCGGCGACGTCGACCTCGGAGTAGCCCTCGCGCTCGAACCCGGTGGTGAACGCGATGAGGTTCGGGTTGTGCTCCTTGGCCAGCGTGGCGGTGGCCGTGGAGTCGATGCCGCCGGAGAGGAAGGCGCCGACGGTGACGTCCGGGTCCGAGATCATGTGCTTGCCGACCGAGTCGCGCATCACATCGGCGATGCGCTCGTACAGCGCCTCGGCCTCGGCCGGCCCGTTGACCGGCTTCGTCGCGAACTCCGGGTGGAAGTAGCGGGTGAACTTCACCTCACCGGCCGGGACGACCTCGAACGACGTCCCGGACTCGACGCGGCGGATCGCGGTGTGCAGCGACTCCGGCTCGGGCACGTACTGCAGGACCAGGTAGTGCTGCAGGGCCTTGCGGTCCAGCTCCTGCGCGACGCCGAGGGTGTCCGACAGCTCCAGCAGGCTCTTCTTCTCGCTGGAGAACGCCACCCCGCCGGGGCCGGCCGAGTAGAACAGCGGCTTGATCCCGAACGGGTCGCGGGCGCCGAAAACCCGCTTCTCCTGGGAGTCCCAGATCATGAAGGCGAACATGCCGCGCAGCCGCTTGACCCAGTCGGCGCCCAGGTAGTGGAAGCCGGCGACGATCGCTTCGCCGTCACCCTCGGTCTCGAACTTCGCGCCGTGCTTCTCCGCGAGCTCGGCGCGCAGCTCCAGGTAGTTGTAGATCTCGCCGTTGAAGTTCATCGTGTACCGGCCCGGCGCCTCCGGCGGGCCCCACACCAGCGGCTGGTGCGCGTGCTCGACGTCGATGAAGGCGAGCCGGTTGAAGCCGTAGACGACCTCGGCGTCGGCCCAGGTGTCCTGCTCGTCGGGGCCGCGGTGGCGCTGGCAGCGCATGGCCGCGCCGACGGCGTCACGCGCGTTCGCCGCACCGGTCTCGGTCGCGCAGATCAGTCCAAGCAGGCCGCACACGGGTACTCACACACCTTCACGGGTCTTCGCGGGGCTGGGGAGCGCCCAGTATGCCGGGCGGGCCGTGGCGAGGACCACGCGCGTCGACGGTTACCCCTTGGTCAGCGGACTCCGCCAACTCGGCTAGGCTCCGGCCTGTCACAAAGATCTGTCGTAGGAGGCTCTGGGTGAAAGGGCGAGGCGCAGTGGGAAAACCCGAGCGCACCCTGGGGAAGCGGACTCTGCGCGTAGCCGCACTGGCCGTGCTGGTCGCGTTGACCGCGACGGGCTGCTCCGGCGACGAGATCCTGCGGTTCGGCTGGCCGGTCGGTGTCACCGAGCAGGCGAACGACATGCGCAACCTGTGGACCTGGACCGTGGTCGCGGCGCTGGTCGTCGGCGTCATCGTCTGGGCGCTGATCTTCTGGACCGCGACGTTCCACCGCAAGAAGAAGACGGCCGACGGCGAGCCGGAGGAGCTGCCCCGGCAGTTCCAGTACAACATCCCGCTGGAGATCTTCACGGTCGTCGTCCCGACGATCATGGTCTGCGTCCTGTTCGTCTTCACCTCGATGACGGAGAACAAGGTCCTGGCGAAGGTCGCGAACCCGGACGTCAAGGTCCAGGTCGTGGCGTTCCAGTGGAACTGGGAGTTCAAGTACGAGGACCCCAGCGCCGCGAAGCCCGACGGCAGCGGCCAGGTCAGCACGGTCGGCTCGTCCGGCGAGATCCCGCTGCTGGTGCTGCCGGTCGGCAAGACGATCCAGTACGACCTGCTCTCGACCGACGTCATCCACTCCTTCTGGGTGCCCGAGTTCCACTTCAAGCGGGACGTCTTCCCGAACCCGGACAAGAACAACCAGAACAGTTCCTTCCAGAACAAGATCGACCGCGAGGGCTCCTTCGTCGGCCGGTGCGCGGAACTGTGCGGCACCTACCACTCGGTGATGAACTTCGAGGTCCGCGCGCTGTCCCCGGACAAGTACGACGCGTACATCGCGCTGCGCAAGCAGGTGAACCCGGCCACCGGCCAGACGTTCACCGCGTCCGAAGCCCTCACGAAGATGAACTGCGGCGAGCTGTGCACCCCGCACGCGGTCACCACCCAGCCGTTCAACACCGACCGCACGGCGCGGACCGCGTCCAACTGACACGCAACTGTGACAATCGGAGCTGCGCCCCGAGCCGGGGGCTCCGCCACCCGGACCCCCCGAAGAGCATGACAGGGAGTAGGAAAGACCCATGAAGGTCGAAGCGCGCATCTTCTTCATCGTGGCGGTCTTCGCCGTGCTCATGGCGGGCGTGTACTGGGTGTGGGCCGTGTGGGACAAGGACTTCGGCGGCAGGCCGGAGCCGGTCGGCATCGTCGCGCTGATCCTGACCGGCGGTCTGGCGTTCCTCGCCGGCAGCTACATGCAGTTCGTCTCCCGGCGCATCGAACCGCGCCCGGAAGACCACGAGGACGCCGAGATCAGCGACGGCGCCGGTGAGGTCGGCTTCTTCAGCCCGGGCAGCTACTGGCCGGTCAGCATGGCGGCCACCGCCGCGCTCGCTGCCCTGGCGCTGGCGTTCTTCCACATCTGGCTGCTGGTCATCGCGCTGGTCGCGCTGCTGATCACGATCGGCGGCCTGGTGTTCGAGTACCACACCGGACCGTCGCACCAGGACTGATCCGCAGACCGGACCGGCCGCCGCGCGCACGCGTGGCGGCCGGTTCCGCGTTCAGCCCCGGAACGCCGTCCGGTAGGACGACGGGCTCGTTCCGCGAAGCCGGGTGAACTGGTGCCGCAGCGCCGCCGCCGACGCGTACCCGCACGCCGTCGCGATGTCCTCCACCGACAGCCTGCCCTCCTCCAGCAGCGACTGGGCGCGGTCCAGCCGTCGCTCGGTCAGCCAGCGGTGCGGGGTCGTGCCCGTCGCCGCCGAGAACCGGCGGAGGAACGTCCGCTCGCCCAGCCCGCTGCGGCGGGCCAGCTCCGCCACCGTGAACGGCTGGTCCAGCCGTCGTTCGACCCACTCCAGGGCCTCCGCCACGATCGCGTCGTCGGCCGCCGCCGTGGCCGGGACCGGGGCCTGGACGAACTGGGCCTGACCGCCGGCCCGGTGCGGGGCCGCGACCATCCGCCGGGCGAGCGTCGTGGCCGCCGCGACCCCGCGCAGCCGGCGCACGAGGTGCAGGCACAGGTCGACCGCCGCCACCGTGCCCGCGCTGGTCAGGATGCCGCCGTCGTCGGCGTACAACGCCTGCGGATCGACCGAAGCGGCCGGGAAGCGGGCGCGGAACTCCGCCTCGTAGACCCAGTGGACCGTGCAGCGCCGGCCGTCGAGCAGCCCGGCGTAGCCGAGGGTGAACACCCCCGCGCAGAACCCCGCGACCCACGCCCCGCGGCCCGCCGCGTCCCGCAGGACGTCCAGCACCGGCTCGGGCGGGGGCGCCGTCCTGGGCGCGCACGTCGGCACGATCAGCAGGTCGGCCGAAGCCGCGAAGTCGAGGCTCCGCAGCCCGGACAGCCCGAACCCCGACCAGCTGCTCACCGCGGAGCCGTCCGGTGAGCAGACGCCGAAGTCCCAGCCCTCGATGCCGTCGGCGGCGCGGTCGGTGCCGAACACCTCGCACGCGACCCCCAGCTCGAACGGCGAAACGCGGTCGGCGAGCACCACCGCGACCCGGTTGACGTCCATGGCCGCCAGCATGTCACAAGTTTTGCGGTCATTGTCATCTCTGACACTGGTCGACATCGGCGGGCCGGACGAACCTGGTCGGCATGATGAACTCCGAAACCCGCCCGCTGCTGCAGTGGTCGGCGGCGATGGCGATGTCCGGCACGATCGGCGCGGTTGTCCTCGAGAGCGGCGCGGCCGCCCCGGCCGTCGCGTTCGCGCGCTGCTTCGTCGGCGGGACGCTGCTGGTGCTCTGGTGCCTCTCCCGCGGCTGGCTGCAGGCCTGGCGGCCGTCGCGCCGCGACCTCGGGCTGGCGGTGCTGGGCGGGCTGTTCCTCGTCGGCAACTGGGTGCTGCTGTTCGCGTCCTACGCGCTCTCATCGATCTCGGTCAGCACGGTCGTCTACCACACGCAGCCGCTGATCCTGGTCGGCCTGGCGGCCGCGTTCCTCGGCGAGAAGTTCGCCAAGAGCCACCTGGTCCGGGCCGGGATCGCGTTCGGCGGGGTCGCCTTGATCTCGCTGTCGGCGCACGGCGAGGACGGCAAGCCCGTGCAGCTCGCCGGGATCGGCCTGGCCCTCGGCGCGGCGCTGCTCTACGCCGGAGCGTCCTTCGTCGCGAAGCAGCTGAAGCACATCCGCCCGCACCTGCTCGCGGCCGTCCAGACGACGGTCGGCGCGGTCCTGCTCGCGCCGGTGCTGCTGGTGACGCCGCTGCCGTCGACGACGTCGGGGCTGCTGTGGCTGGTCCTGCTCGGCACCGTGCACACGGCCCTGATGTACGTGCTCATCTACGCCAGCATCGGCAAGCTGCCCACCACGACCGTGGCCTTGCTGTCCTACGTCTACCCGGTGGTCGCGGTGCTCGTGGACATCGCGTTCTACGGCCACCGCCCCACCTGGCCGGAGGCGCTGGGCATGCTCGCGGTGCTGGCCGCCGCCCTGGCGCCCCAGCGGCGGCCGGCACCCGTGGCCGAGCCGGCGCCGGTTCGCCAGGGTTGATCAGCGGAAGGCGATCCAGCGGTCCAGCAGCGCCGCCGCGGCGCCCGAGTCGATCGCCTCCGCGGCCCGGGTGAGGCCCGCGCGCAGATCGTCCTCCAGGGACCCCGAGAAGCCCGTGAACGCCGCCAGCGCCGCCGCCGCGTTGATCAGCACGGCGTCGCGGACCGGGCCCGCCTTGCCGGCCACCAGCGCGCGGACGACCTCGGCGTTCGCCACCGCGTCGCCGCCGCGCAGGTCGTCGGCCGTCGCCCGGGGGACGCCCACGTCGGCGGGGTCGAAGGTGCGCTCGGTGACCGTGCCGCCCGAGACCTGCCAGACCGACGTCGTGGTGGTCGTGGTGATCTCGTCGAGGCCGTCGTCGCCGCGCACGACCAGGGCCGTCGTGCCGCGCCGGGCGAACACCTCGGCCAGCACGCGGGTCTTGTCCGGGTACGCGCAGCCGATCAGCGCGCTTCCCGGCTGGGCCGGGTTGGTCAGCGGGCCGAGCAGGTTGAACGTCGTCGGCACGCCGAGCTCGCTGCGCACCGGGCCGGCGTGGCGCAGTGCCGGGTGGAACGCCGAGGCCAGGAAGAACCCGACGCCGACCTCGGTGAGGCTGCGCTGGACGTCTTCCGGCGGCAGCGAGATCTGCACCCCGAGCGTCTCCAGCACGTCGGCCGCGCCGGACTTCGACGACGCGCTGCGGTTGCCGTGCTTGGCCACCGGCGCGCCCGCCGCGGCCGTGACGATCGTCGCCATGGTCGAGATGTTGACCGAGTTCGAGCCGTCGCCGCCGGTGCCGACGATGTCGACGGCCGGGCGGTCCAGTTCGACGCGGCGCGCGTGCGCCAGCATCGTCGCGGCCATGCCGGCGATCTCCGCGGGCGTCTCGCCCTTGGCGCGCAGCGCGACCGCGAACCCGGCGATCCGGGCCGGGCTCGCCGCGCCACCCATGATCTGGTCCATCGCCCACGCCGTGTCGTCCTCGGACAGGTCGACGCGGGCGATGAGCTGCTTGAGCAGCGGCGGCCAGGTGCGGGGGACCGGGGTGGCCACCGGGCTCAGCCGTTCACGACGGGGACCCGTCGCAGCACGTCGGCGACGGTCTCCGCGGCGGTCAGCGGGTCGAGCGGGTGCACCAGCACGGCGTCCGCCTGCGACCAGGTGGCCAGCCACCGGTCGTCCTTCCGCCGCACGGAAACCACGATCGGGGGACATTCGGCGATCTCGGCCTTCAGCTGCCGGCAGAGGCCGATCCCGCCGGTCGGCTGCGCTTCGCCGTCGAAGATCGCGAGGTCGACGTTGCCCGCGTCCACCTCGGACAGCACGTCGGCGATCCCGGCCGCCTCGATGTAGGTCACTCGGCCGAGATCGGCGGCGGGCCGCCGGCCGACCGCGTTCACGATCGCCTCGCGGACCTCCGCCTTGTGGCTGAACACCAGAACCCGCATCGACTGCTCGGCCATTGAGCGCGCCTCCGTCTTCGTCACCAGCTTGCCGGCTCGATCGTATCGGCCGAGACCGACATCACGCGGTCGGCTCCGGTTGGAGCGCGTCCCAGCCGAGCGCGTCGCCGCCCAGCCGCTGCGCGAGGCCGGCCATCCGGGACCGTTCCTGGGCGCAGTGGAGCGCGTCGAGCACCTGGACGCGCACCGCGAGCACCCGCGTCAGCTCCCCGTCGGGTGACTCTTCTCGCAGCTCGTAGCCGTCCTGGGCGAGGATCGACACCGCCTCGGCCAGCCGGCCCGGCGGGAGCAGCAGGTGGTGCCGCAGGACGGCCGGCGCCGAGCTGACCCAGTCAGGTGAACCGGCGAGCACCGCGGAGTCCGCGACCACCGGGTCAAAGGCTTCGGCGACGATCTTCAACCCGGGCGTTCCAGGCGTCAGACCGGCGGTTTCGCCCTTCTTGACCAGGTCACGCAGCCGGTCGAGTAAACCCATGAGTAGCTCTCACCTTTCCGCGGTGCCGGTTTCGGGGAGTGTGATCGGCTCCGCACGCGACTTGCCGTGGACCCACCCGGCGGGACGGCGGTGCGGGAGGACATAATGCGACGCGTGACAACGGCAGCTCCCACCATCAGTCAGCGGGTCCACTCGCTGAACCGGCCGAACATGGTCAGTGTCGGCACCATCGTGTGGCTGTCCAGCGAGCTGATGTTCTTCGCCGGACTGTTCGCGATGTTCTTCACCGTCAAAGCGCAGAACGCCGTCGGCGAGACTTGGCCGCCGCGTCTGCACGGCGAAGAGTTCCACCTCAACGTGGCGTACGCGATCCCGTTCACGGTGATCCTCGTGCTGTCCTCGCTGACCTGCCAGTTCGGGGTGTTCGCCGCCGAACGCGGCGACGTCTACGGCCTGCGCCGCTGGTACATCATCACGTTGATCATGGGCGCCATCTTCGTCGGCGGCCAGGCCAACGAGTACCACAACCTGGTCGAAGAGGGGTTGACGATCCCGTCCGGCCCGTTCGGCACGGTCTTCTACCTCGCCACCGGGTTCCACGGCCTGCACGTCATCGGCGGGCTCATCGCCTTCGTGTACCTGCTCATCCGCACGAAACTGAGCAAGTTCACGCCCGCCCAGGCCACGTCGGCGATCGTCGTGTCCTACTACTGGCACTTCGTCGACATCGTGTGGGTCGGCCTCTTCGGTGTGATCTACCTCCTTCCGTAGGTCCGCCCAGCCGCCACCACCTTCACCATCGGCCTGAACTGACAGCAAGGGTTGCCGCAAGATGACCACCAGCACCAAGTCCTCGGAGCGCCGCTACCGCGCGCGGTCGAAGCTGCGGAGGCGGTTCGCCGGCCTGCTCGCGCTCGGTATCGCGCTGGTGGGCGCCGGCGCCCTGTACGCCGTGTTCGCCCCCGAGCCGCAGACCGCGCAGGCCCAGGGCACGCCGGCGCAGCTGCGCCTCGGCGAGCAGACCTACAACAACACCTGCATCGCGTGCCACGGCGCGAACCTCGAAGGCGTGCAGGACCGCGGCCCGAGCCTGATCGGCATCGGCGACGCCGCGGTGTACTTCCAGACCTCTTCGGGCCGCATGCCCGCCGCGCGCCAGGAGGCGCAGGTCGAGCGGAAGCCGCCGAAGCTGACCGAGGCCCAGATCGACGCGGTCGGCGCCTACATCCAGGCGCACGGCGGCGGCGTGCAGCGTCCCGCGGAGAAGGGTGAGGCCCTGCGCGGGTCCGACCCGGCCCGCGGTGGCGAGCTGTTCCGCCTCAACTGCGCGTCGTGCCACAACTTCACCGGCCGCGGCGGCGCGCTGTCGGCGGGCAAGTACGCGCCGAACCTGGACCCGGCCAGCGAAGAGCAGATCTACACGGCCATGCTCACCGGCCCCCAGAACATGCCGAAGTTCTCCGACCGGCAGCTGTCGCCGGAGGAGAAGAAGGACATCGTCGCCTACGTGAAGTCGGTGTCCGACGGCAACAATGACCCGGGTGGTAACGGCCTCGGCGGGGTCGGCCCCGCTTCGGAGGGCGTCATCGCCTTTATCGTCGGGATCGCCGCGCTGATCGGCGTGACGTTGTGGATTGGATCGAAGGCATGAGTGCCGAGGGGCCTAAGCCGCCGTCCGAGGCGGAGCTGGCTGAGATGGACCGGGACCAGCTGGTCAAGCTGGGCGGCGCGCTCGACGGTGTCGAGATCGTCGAGTACCCGACGCCGTGGCCCGTGGAGGGCACCCGCGCGGAGAAGCGCGCCGAGCGCCTGGTGGCGTTCTGGTTCGGCCTGTCCGCGCTGGCCGGGCTCGGCTTCGTCGTCTCGCTCATCTGGTGGCCGTGGCAGTACGAGGCGCCGGACAACGAGAGCGGCCACTTCTGGTACAGCCTCTACACCCCGATGCTCGGCATCACGCTCGGCCTGGCCATCCTCGGCCTGGGCATCGGCGTGATCCTGTACACGAAGAAGTTCGTGCCCGCAGAGGTCGCCGTGCAGCAGCGCGGTGACGGCGAAGGCAAGGGGTCGGCCGAGGTCGACCGCCAGACGTTCATCGCGCACCTGGCCGACGCCGGCAACCGCAGCACCATCGCCCGCCGGTCGCTGATCAAGCGCTCGGCGATCGCCGGGGCCGGCACGCTGGGCCTCGCGGCCGCCGCTTTGCCGCTGGCGTCCTTCATCAAGAACCCGTGGAAGGACACCGAGGGCCGCGATTCGCTCTGGCACACGGGCTGGCAGCCGAACTTCCCGGGCGAGAAGGTCTACCTGCGCCGCAACACCGGCAAGCCGCTGGAAGAGGGCGAGAAGGTCAGCCTGGTCAAGGCCGAGGACCTCGACGCCGGCGCGATGGAGACGGTGTTCCCGTACCGCGACTCCGAGAAGGACAAGCCGGAGCTGCTCGCCGCGGCGCTGACCAGGGTCGACAACCCGGTCATGCTGATCCGCCTCCGCCCGACCGACGCCGCCAAGGTCGTCAAGCGGTCCGGCCAGGAGGACTACAACTTCGGCGACTACTACGCGTACACGAAGATCTGCAGCCACGTCGGTTGCCCGACCTCCCTGTACGAGCAGCGGACCAACCGCATCCTCTGCCCGTGCCACCAGTCGCAGTTCGACGCGCTCCACTACGCCAAGCCGATCTTCGGCCCGGCGACCCGTCCGCTGGCGCAACTACCGATCACGGTTGACGAAGAGGGATACTTGATCGCGCGAGGCGATTTCAACGAGGCCATCGGTCCGGCCTTTTGGGAGCGTAAGTCATGAGTTCACTCACCACGCCGACCAAGGGGTCGAGCCCGGTCGAGAAGGCGCTGGGCACCGCCGCGAACGACGCGGACCAGCGCTACCACGCGGCCAAGGGCCTGCGGCACCAGATGAACAAGGTCTTCCCGACGCACTGGTCGTTCCTGCTCGGCGAGATCGCGCTCTACAGCTTCATCATCCTGCTGCTCACCGGGGTGTACCTGACGCTGTTCTTCGACCCCTCCATGCAGGAGGTCGTCTACCACGGCAGCTTCAAGAACATGCAGGGCCTGGAGATGTCCCAGGCGTTCCGCACGACGCTGGACATCTCCTTCGACGTCCGCGGCGGCCTGTTCATGCGTCAGCTGCACCACTGGGCGGCGCTGATCTTCGTCGCTTCGATGGCCGTGCACATGCTGCGCATCTTCTTCACCGGCGCGTTCCGGCGCCCGCGTGAGGCCAACTGGGTGATCGGTGGCCTGCTGCTGATCCTCGGCTGCTTCGAGGGCTTCTTCGGTTATTCGCTGCCGGACGACCTGCTCTCGGGCACCGGTATCCGGGCGACGCTGTCGGGCATCGTGCTGTCGGTGCCGGTGGCCGGCACCTGGATCCACTGGGCGCTGTTCGGTGGGGAGTTCCCGGGCGACCAGATCATCCCGCGGTTGTACACCCTGCACATCCTGCTGCTGCCGGGCATCATGCTCGCGCTGGTCGGGGCGCACCTGGCGCTGGTGTGGTACCAGAAGCACACCCAGTTCCCGGGGGTGCGCCGCAAGGAGACCAACGTCGTCGGCGTGCGGATCATGCCGTACTTCGCGCTCAAGGGCGGGGCGTTCTTCACCCTGGTGATCGGCGTGCTGGCGCTGATGTCGGGCCTGTTCCAGATCAACCCGGTGTGGAACTTCGGCCCGTACAACCCGGCGCAGGTTTCGGCGGGCTCCCAGCCCGACTGGTACATGGCCTGGGCGGACGGGATGCTCCGGATCTGGCCGGCGTGGGAGGTCTACCTCGGGAACTACACGATCCCGGCGGTGTTCTTCCCCGGCGCGGTCGGCATGCCGATCCTGTTCGGCCTGTTCCTGACCTACCCGTTCCTCGAGCGGAAGCTGTCCAAGGACACCGCGCACCACAACCTGCTCCAGCGGCCCCGGGACGTCCCGGTCCGCACGGCGCTGGGCGCGATGGCGCTGGGCTTCTTCATGGTCATCGAACTGTCGGGCTTCAACGACATCATCGCCGACCAGTTCGACATCTCGCTGAACGCGACGACGTGGGCGGGCCGCATCGGCGTCCTGCTCGTGCCGCCGATCGCCTACTACCTCACCTACCGGCTCTGCCTGGGCCTGCAGCGGGCCGACCGCGAGGTGCTGGAGCACGGCGTCGAGACGGGCATCATCAAGCGGCTGCCGCACGGTGAGTTCATCGAGATCCACCAGCCGCTCGCCGGCGTCGACAGCCACGGCCACGCGATCCCGCTCGAGTACCAGGGCGCGTCCGTGCCGAAGAAGATGAACAAGCTGGGCTCGGCCGGTCAGGCCGTCCCGGGCACGTTCTGGTCGCCGGACCCGGCCGAGGAGACCGCCGCGCTGCAGCGGGCCCACGGCAACGGGCACGGCAACGGCCACTCGAACGGCAACGGGCAGCACGGCGAGATCGAGAGCGTCGAGACCGCCAAGGGCTCGGACCACTAGTTCCCGCACACGACGAAGGCCACCTCCGGAAGTCTCCGGGGGTGGCCTTCGTCGTGGTCCGGTTCGGCCGCTGCGCGTGCGACGACCTGGCGTCGGCCCCGGCGGCCCCATCGGCGTGTCCCGGCCGTCTGGGGGCACCTGAGGGCCTCGGTCAGTCTTCGGCGCCGATCGCGAAGGCCTGCTCGGTGTCGGCGCTCGAGTACGACCGGAACGCGATGTGCGTGACGGTGTCGAGCACCCCCGGCACCTTCCCGATCCGGCCGGGGATCAGGTCGGCGAGGTCCTCGTGCGCGGACACCTTCACCGTGGCGATGAGGTCGACGTCCCCGGCGCACGAGTAGACCTCGCCGACCCCGTCGATGTCGGCGATCGCCTGCGCCGCGTCCGGGATCGACTCCGCCTCTACCTGGATCAACACGATCGCGGTGATCACCTGGGTCCTCCAAGACTCGTCTGCGGGTGTCGCAGGCGATCCTAGGCGGCGGTGTTCGCCAGCCAGTGGTCAGCCAGGGCGCGGTCACCGGTGATCGTGACGCGCTCCGCCGGTAGCCGGCGGGTGAGGACCAGCAGCAGGTCCTGGACGGGCCCGGTCACGGTGACGTCGGCGGGGCTCGTCTCGTGCGTCCACCGGACCCCGCCGGGTTCGCGGGTGATCAGCCAGCCGGTGCCGTGCTCCGGGGCGAGCTGGAGGGTCTGGCCGTCGCCGTGCAGCTCGGTGAAGCCCGGCCGGAGGCCGGCGGTGACCGGGTCGGACAGCACCTCCAGCCACTCGCTGATCGCGTCGGCCGCCAGGTCCGGGGCCACTTCGACGGCGGTTCCGGTGGTGAGCGCCGCGTCGGCGTGGTGGATCGTGGTGTCGTGGAGCATCCGGCGCAGCCAGAACCTCGCCGGCTGCTCGCCGAAGAACGTCCAGACCGGGGTGTCCCCGGCGGTCAGGGCCGCTTCGGCGAGGTCGCCGGCGCCGTGGCGGAGCCAGCCGGCCCAGGCGTCCGGGGTGCCGGGGTCGGCGTCGAACGGGTCGGGGACGGGCGACGGGCCGGAGCGGACGATGCTCGCGGCCCAGCGGTGGGCCTGGCCGATGTGGCCGACGAGCACCCGCAGCGGCCAGTCCGGGCAGGTGGGGACGCGGGCGTCCGGGTCGGCGCCGGTGACGGTGTCCGCGAACGCGGCGGTGCGGCCGAGCAGTGCCTCGGCGAGTCGTGCGCTGTTCATGGCCGTACCGTAGGAACTCCACCCGGCTGGAGGTTCGACCGAAGGTGACCGGAGACACACTCGGCATCGGCGACCTGGCGCGGCGCACGGGCGTGCCCGTCCGCACGATCCGGTTCTACTGCGACGAGGGGTTGCTGGAGCCGGCCCGCAGCGTGGGCGGCCACCGCCGCTTCGAGCCCACGGCG
Source organism: Amycolatopsis sp. NPDC104587 (assembly GCF_055583645.1). Lineage (NCBI taxonomy): Bacteria > Bacillati > Actinomycetota > Actinomycetes > Pseudonocardiales > Pseudonocardiaceae > Amycolatopsis > Amycolatopsis sp. NPDC104587. The sequence continues at coordinate 624,338 of NZ_JBVJNO010000005.1, read as the reverse complement.
ATCGACCGGCTCACGTTGGTCCGGCGTCTGCGTGGCCTGGGGTTGGGCCTCCGCTCGATCACGGAGGTCCTCACGGGCGCCCGGTCCTTGGCCGACGCGGTGGCCCTCGAGCGGGCGGCGTTGGACCGCGAAGTGGCGACGCTGGCCTGGCGACGCTCGGTGCTTCGCGCGGTCGAAGAGGCGGCGCCGGCCGACCGCGCGGCCCGGCTCGAGCTGTTGTCGGCGGTGGAGGACGGGTTTTCCGCGCACGAGACGCTCGTCCGCCTGTGGCACCCGATGGCGGCCGGCGGCGTCCCGGCCGAGACGGTCCGGATGTTCCTGGACATCAGCGCGCCCCTGCCGCCCGAGCGGCCGACAACGGCGCAGGTGGTGGCGTACGCGGAGCTGGTGTTGTCGGCGGCGGACGACGGGCTGGCGACGGGCCTGCGGGCCAGCACCCTGGTGGACGGCGACCGGATCCCGGACCTGGCCGAGCTCCATGCGGAGGTCGCAGCGGCGTGCGAGCTGGCGTTCCCCCTGGTGGCGGCGGGGGTGAGGCCGTCACCGGGGGTGGCTTTGGACCGCTTTGTGGCGGCTCACGCGGCTTCGCTGGGGGCGGGGGACTCGGTGGAGTTCCGGCGGGCGCTGAACCGCCGGACCGCGGCGGATCGGACGCCGCGGTTGCGGCGGTATTGGAGTTTGGCGGGTGAGGTCACCGGGGAGGCGGCTCCGATGGGGGTTACGCATACCTGGTTGCTGGATGCCTTGGACCGCTCGGTGAGCTGAGGTTCGCCGGTCGCGGCCCCGCGCTCGCCACCCGCGGTGACCGCTTCGTGAGCGGGAGTTCGACGCTTGCGGGAGGAGGGCCGCCCGAGGGCCTGTTGTCGCCCCCGCGTCGCGAATGGCCCGCGCGCATCGGCGGACTCTCCCGCGGTGACCGCGCCTCGGCCGGATTGAACTTCTCGCATCCCGCGTTCCGGGGATCGGCTGGGGAACTCCGCCACCCGCGGTGTCGATCGCGCGGGCCGCCCCTCGTGTGCTTCGGCGAGCGCGCCCGGATCCGCGCACCTCCGCGCCGGCCGACCTCGGCATGCCCCAATGAGCGCGCGGCACCATCGCCTTCTCAACTCACGTGTTCCAGGGAATGCGCCTGGGCCACCAGGTCCAGCCACCCCCGCCACCCGGCCACCGCGGTCGGCTCCGCCCACGGCCGTGTGGTGCGCACCAGCCGCACCCCCGGCCGAGCCAGCCAGCGCAGCAGCACCCCCACCTCCTCCGGGGGCGCCCCGTGCAGCGGCCCCGGCTCCGGCAGCACCGTCTCCGCCGAAGCCACCAACGCCTCCACCACCGGCATCGGCGGCACCCCGCGACGCGCCACCCCCGCCGAAGCCAGCCGCCCGTACCGGATCACCGCCAGCTCCCAGCCACCCCCGCCGTCCGGGCTCGCCGCGATCAGCTCGCCGATCGATGCCAGCGACCCCTGCCGGTGCGCCCTCCCCAACGCGCGGATCAACCCCGCCAGCTCGTCCCGGTGCCGGGCCGCCTGCTCGAAGTGGCGGCCCTCCGCCAGACGCTCCACCAGCGCGGCCGCCGTGTGCAGCGGACGGCCGTCCGAGCCCGCGATGAGCCCTGACACCGACTCCACCGCCGGGACGTACGCCTCCACGCTCTGCCGCCCCGCGCACGGCGCTCCACAGCGCCCCAGCTCCGCCAGTACGCACGGGGTCCCGTTCGCCGTGCGGGGGGAGATCCGCTGGGTGCACGTCCGCAGCCCCGACGCGCCCGCCAGCGTGTCGGCGGTCGCGCGGGCGTCGGCCTGGTTGCGGAACGGGCCCAGCACCCCCGGCCGCGGCAGCCGGACCACCGACAGGCGGGGGAACGCCTCCTCCGTCAGCCCGATCCACCAGCCCTGGTGCCGGTTCTTCGACCGGCGGTTGTACGCGGGCCGGTGCGCCGCGATCAGCCGCAGCTCGCGGACCTCCGCCTCCAGCGAATGTGCGCACTCCACGTGGTCGACGCGCTCGGCCAGCGCGACCATCTCCCGGATCCGGCTGCGCCCCTCCGAGCCGGTGAAGTACGTGCGCACGCGCCGCCGGAGGTCCTTCGCCGTGCCGACGTACAGGACCTCCTCCTTCGGCCCCTTGAACAGGTAGACGCCCGGGGCCGACGGCAGGTCCGCCGCCAGGTGCCGCTTCGCCCGCTGGGCGACCGTCACCTCCGGCAGGTAGCTCATCAGCTCCTCGAGCGAATGCACCCCGAGGTTGCCGACGCGCTCCAACAGGCCGTGGAGCACGTCGACGGTCGCGCGCGCGTCGTCGAGGGCCCGGTGGGTCGGGCGGGTCCGCGCGCCGAACAGCATCGCCAGCGCCGTCAGGTTGTAGCGGCCCACCTCGTCGCGCGGGACGACCCGCCGGGCCAGCCGGACCGTGCACACCACCGTCGCCTTCGGCCAGGCGTAACCGTGTCCTTCGCACGCCGCCCGCATGTGGGACGTGTCGAACCCCGAGTTGTGCGCCACCAGCACCGCACCGCCGATGAACTCGAGGAACGCCGGCAGCACCTCCTCGATCGGCGGCGCGTCGTAGACCATCAGCTGGGTGATGCCCGTCAGCGACACGATCTGCGGCGGGATCGGCATCCCCGGGTTCACCAGGGTCGCGAACTCGCCCAGCACCTCACCGCCGCGGACCTTCACCGCGCCGATCTCCGTGATGCCGCTCGGCCCGGGCGGGGCCCCGGTCGTCTCCAGGTCGAACACGACGAAAGTGGTGTCCCGCAAGGGAGTTCCGAGCTCGTCGAACGCGAGCTGTGCCTGGACCGAACGCATGTGCGAGACAGTAGAGGCGACCACCGACAGTTTCGGGCCGGGCACGCGCTACGAGTGGCGCGCGGGGCGGGATGCGGGGGCGGGGCCTACCCTGGACCAATGCACCCGCAGCCGCTCGTGCCGGAGCCGCCCGGGGACCCCGTGGGTCCCTCGGGTGTCGCGCCGCGCCCGGAGCCGGCCGAGGGCCCGGTCCTCGACGGCGAGGGCGGGCACCCCGAGCCCGCCACCTGGCCGGCCCTGCCCGAACCCGTCCGCGACCGCATCGCCGAGCTGGCCGCGGCCGCCGTCGCGAAGCTGCCCGCCACCGACGTCCCGCGCCAGCTGCGGCCGGTCGCCAAGTTCGCCCCGGCCAAGCGGGCCAAGCTCGGCGGCGGCGCCCTGCTCACCTCGCTCGGCGAGTCTTCGCAGTTCCGGACCGCCGTGATCGAGTGGCTGCGCGAGCACCGCACGGACGCCCTCGACCCGAACGCCGGTGACTCCGTCGCCGCCGCGGCCGCCGCAGTCCTGCTCGGGGAGTCCGGCGCCGCCGGGCGCGTCCGGCTGGTCGCGAAGAACGCCGAGGAGAACGCGCTGCGCGCCGAGCGTGACGCCGCGCTCGCCCGCACCCAGCGCCTCGAAGCCGAGCTCGCCCAGGTCCGCGCCGAGCTCACCGAGGCCAAGCAGGTCGCCGAGAGCGCGCGGGGCGAGCGCGAAGGTGAAGTCGATAAACTTTTGAAGCGACTCCGCGAACAGGGCGTCCAGCTCCGCCAGGCCAAGGACGCGGCCCAGGCGGCCGCCACCGAGGCCGACCGCGGCAGCGCCGCCCACGTCGAGGAAATCGCGGCCCTCACCGCGCAGCTCGGCCGCGAACGCCAGCGTGTCGCGAACGAACGCGCCCGCGCCGAACGCGCCGTCGCCGACGCCGAGATCGCCCGGCAGTCCGCCCGCGAAGCCCGCGAAGCCGACGAAGTCCGCCTCGCCCTGCTGGTCGACACGATCGACGGCGCGGTCACCGGCCTTCGCCGCGAGCTCGCGCTCGGCGCCCGTGGAGCCCGGCCGGCGGACATGGTCCGCGGCGCCAGCGCCGGCACCGGCCAGGGCGGCAAGATCGCCGACGTGTCCACCCTGGACCGTTACCTCGCGCTGCCCAACGTGCACCTGATCGTCGACGGCTACAACGTCACGAAGACCGGCTACCCCGAGCTCGCGCTGGCCGACCAGCGCGACCGGCTGATCCACCAGCTGTCCGCGCTGGCCGCCCGCACCTCGGCCGAGGTGACGGTGGTCTTCGACGGCGCGGGTGTGCTTTCGGTCCCGGCTTCGGTGCCCCGCGGCGTGCGGGTGCTGTTCTCCGACCGCGGGGTCCTCGCCGACGACGTGATCCGCAACCTCGTCGCGGCCGAGCCCGCCGGCCGGCCCATGGTGGTGGCCACTTCGGACCGTGCCGTGGCGGACTCGGTCCGCGGCGGCGGGGCCCACCCGACGCCGTCCGCGGTGCTGGTCAACCGCCTCAGCCGGGTCTGACCGCCGGAAACTGTCGGTGGTGGCGCCTACCGTCCTCCCCGACGCAGTTCCGACGTGAGGAGGACCACATGGCCGACACCCCCGAGCTGTCCGAAGTGGACGTCTCGCACATTTCGGTTTCCGACATCGAGAACGTCGTGGTCGACTGCGACCGCTGCGTCGTGCGCGGCATCTCCTGCCACGACTGCGTCGTGAGCGTGCTGCTCGGCGCGCCGCCCGCCGTCGTGTGGGACGCCGACGAGCGCCGCGCCGTGGACGCGCTGGCCGAGGCGGGGATGGTGCCGCGGCTGCGCCTGGTCGAGGGACCGGTCGGCTGGACCGCCTGACACGCCCGTTTCGTGTCGGCGCGCCGAATGGTCGATCGGATCGGGTGAACGGTAGGTAGTCGAAACGGCCTCCGGAGAAACCCCAGCGTGTAACGCCCGTCACAGCATTTCTCCCTCGCTGGTCCGATGGTGTTTCGGGGCGCTACGCAGAGTTTTTGGCCGGGGGGTGGTGGACGCGGTGGCGGTCTTTTCGTAACCTGTCCGAGATCTCGTGGCCCCCGGCCGTCGAACCAGGCGGCGACGCGAGATCGCCGCCGGACTCAGCTTTGTCGGGAAGCTGGGAACCGGAACCACCCATCGCGCGCTTCACCTGTTGCGGGAGAACGCGTGCGGTCGGCGGGACAAGCGGCGAAGAGGAACCCCCGACCTCTTCGAGCCCCGGTCCCCGACGGCGGCCGAGACGCAAAGGAGACCCGCGCGACCGTGCAGTCGCATCCAGTCAGGCGCGTGGTGTCAGGTGCCCTCGCGGCGGCTTCGGTGATCACCCTCGTCACCCTCGCCCAGCCGACGGCCACCGCCGCCCCAGTCCCCGTCCTCCAGGCCCCGCCCACCGGCTCGGACGCCCTTGCCCAGTACCGCGACCTCGCGGCGCAGGCCGAGAAGCTCAACGAAGACCTGCTCAAGGCCCAGGACGACCTGAAGGCCAAGCAGGGTGAGCTCGACAAGGCCACCAACGACGTCAACGCGGCGAAGGGCCTGGCCACCCAGGCGAGTGAGAACCAGAAGAAGTACCAGACCGAGGTCGACAAGTTCGCCGGCGCGTCGTTCACCAGCGGCGTCCAGCTGAACAAGCTCTCGGCCCTGCTGGCCGGCACGTCCACGCAGGACTTCCTGGACCGCTCTTCGGCGCTCGAGGTCATCGCGACCGAGAAGAACGGCGCGATGGGCAACCTCACCGGCGCCGTCCGCCAGGCCACCGATGCCACGAACAAGGCCACCGACGCGGCGAAGCGGGCGACCGACGCCCGTGACGCGGCGGCGAAGCTGACCGAAGACATCAAGGCCAAGCAGAAGACGCTCAACGACCAGATCGACCAGCTCAAGGCGGCCAACAAGAGCCTGAGCGCCCTCGACAAGGCGTCGCAGCGCGACACCGGCTCGGCTCCTCCCGGGCTCGCGGCTCCCACCGCGGCCGCCCAGAAGGCCCTCGACGCGGCGCTGAGCAAGCTCGGCAGCCCGTACGGCTGGGGCGACACCGGGCCCAGCTCGTTCGACTGCTCGGGCCTGATGCTGTGGGCCTACAAGCAGGCCGGGCTCACCCTGCCGCGGTCGAGCCGCGAGCAGTCCACCTTCGGCGCCGCGGTGCCGCGGGACCAGCTGCAGCCGGGCGACCTCGTGTTCTACTACTCGCCCGTTTCGCACGTCGGCATGTACGTCGGCAACGGCAAGATGGTGCACGCGCCCGACACCGGTGACGTCGTGAAGATTTCGCCGCTGCAGAGCCAGTACGCGGGAGCACGTCGCCCGACTTCGTGACCCTCGCAGCGTTTCGCAGGGGCGGCACCGCACACGCGGTGCCGCCCCTGCGGCGTTGGTGGGGGCAGCTAGCCTCTGGGGCGTGCTCAAGACCCTCCTCGTGACCAACGACTTCCCGCCGCGGCCCGGGGGGATCCAGAACTACCTGAACTCCCTCGCCACCCGGCTGCCGGCGGACGACCTGGTCGTCTACGCGCCGTCGTGGGAGTCGCGGACGGGGTCGCACGAGGAGTTCGACGCCGAGGCGCCGTTCGAGGTCGTCCGGCACCCGACGTCGCTGATGCTGCCGACGCCGGACGTGCTTCGCCGGGCGAAGCAGATCATGCGCGCGCGGGACTGCGAAGCCGTCTGGTTCGGCGCTGCCGCGCCGCTGGCGCTGCTGGGGCACTCCTTGCGCCAGGCGGGCGCGCGCCGCGTCGTGGCGTCCACGCACGGCCACGAAGTCGGCTGGTCGATGCTCCCGGGCTCGCGCCAGGCCTTGCGGCGCATCGGCGACACCGTGGACGTGGTCACCTACGTCAGCCGCTACACCCGCGGCCGGTTCGCCGCCGCGTTCGGCCCGATGGCGGGCCTGGAGCTGCTGCCGTCCGGAGTGGACCCCGAGATGTACAAACCGGACCCCGCCGGCCGCGCGGAGATCCGCGCCCGCCACGGCCTCGGGGACCGCCCGACCGTCGTGTGCGTGTCCCGGCTGGTCCCGCGCAAGGGTCAGGACCAGCTGATCCGGGCGCTGCCGGCCATCCGCCGCCGGGTCCCGGACGCGGCGCTGCTCATCGTCGGCGGCGGCCCGTACCGCAAGACGCTCGCCGGGCTGGTCACCGAGCTGGGCCTGGAGCGCGACGTCGTGCTCACCGGATCGGTCCCGTGGGCCGAGCTGCCGGCGCACTACGCCGCGGGGGACGTCTTCGCGATGCCGGCCCGCACCCGTGGCAAGGGCCTCGACGTCGAGGGGCTCGGCATCGTCTACCTGGAGGCCTCGGCGACCGGCCTGCCGGTGGTGGCGGGCAACTCCGGCGGCGCGCCCGAGGCGGTGCTCGACGAGGTCACCGGGCACGTGGTCGAGGGCCGGGACGTCGGCCAGCTCGGCGAAACCGTCGCGAGCCTGCTCGCGGACCCGGTGCGCGCGCGCCGGATGGGCGCGGCGGGCCGGGAGTGGGTGACCGCGAACTGGCGGTGGGACGTCATGGCCGGGCGGCTGTCCGGGCTGCTGGACGGCGACCCGGTGGCCGTCGTCCGCTAAGGCGTGTACAGCGCCGGGTGCCGCGGATCGTCGACGCGGACGACGACGTCGGCGAGCGAGCTCGGGTCCACCTCCTCCTCGTAGCGCTCGTACGCCGGGAGCGCCCAGGCGTCCGGCACGCGGCGGCGCAGGGCGGCGGGGGAGAGCCACAGGTGCACGGCCAGGTCGAAGGCCAGGCCGGCGCCCAGCAGCAGCTCACCGTCGAGGAGCACGACGCCGCCTTCGGGGACCGGCACGCGCTCGGCCCGGGTCGCGCGGTCGCGCCCGGCGTCCCACAGCGAGGGCAGGACCTCGCCGGAACCGCCGTCGGCCAGCGGTTCGAGCACTTCGCGGCGGAGGGCGCCGAGGTCGAGCCAGTCGGTGTAGCGGGCGTCGGGGTTGGTGCGGCCGTGCTCGAAACGCAGGGACGCGGGGCGCAGGAAGTCGCCGGCGGAGACCCGCAGGGTCGCGTGGCCGCGCAGGCGCAGCGGGTCGACCAGGGCGTTCGCGAGCTCTGTGGTTTCCGTCGCACCCGCCGCGCCGTCGACGGCGACCGCGATCCGGCGCCGCCCGGTGAGCGCGTCGACGCGTTCGGTCAGTTCTTCGGCCAGGACGGCGGGGGAGATCGGGCGGTAGCGCACGGTTCCCGATCCTGCACCCGGACCGGGGACGGTTTCCGTCGTACCCCGGTGGGAGGATGGCGGCATGACTTCTTCAGTGGGGAAGACGGCCGATGTCGGTTGGGAGATAGGCGTTTCACGCACCGTGCCGTACCCGGGCGCGGACGTCTGGGACTTCCTGGTCAGCCGCGAGGGGGTCGCGATCTGGCTCGGTCCCGGGGTCGAGCTGCCGCGGGAGAAGGGCGCGGAGTACGAGACGGCGAACGGCACGGTCGGCGAGATCCGCAGCTTCGTCGAGGGTGACCGGGTGCGGCTCACCTGGCGGCCGAGCGACTGGGACCACGACTCGACCGTGCAGGTGCGGCTGAGCGCGTCGGGCGTCAAGACCAAGCTCGTCTTCCACCAGGAATGGCTTGCGGACGCGGAAGAGCGCGAGGAACAACGGGCATACTGGCAGGACGTGACCGAGCGCGTGGTGGCGGCACTCGCCGAGCGCTGAGGCGGACTTCATGGGGGCGGGATGACGAGCTTCGAAATCGCGGAGGACTTCGCACAGGACGCGCACTTGTTCGCGGAGCTGCTGCGCGCGGGCGGCCCGGTGCGCCGGGCCCGGATGCCCCGCGGCCTGGACTGCTTCATCGTCACGGACTTCGCGCAGGCGCGGGCCCTGCTCGCGGATCCCCGGCTGCAGAAGAACAGCGCGCGGGCCCGCGAGCTGTTCTTGGCCAAGCTGCCGCCCGGCGAGCTGGAGCAGGGCGGGCTGGCGTCGGACCTCAGCGCCCACATGCTCAACTCCGACCCGCCGGACCACACGCGGCTGCGCAAGCTGGTGAACAAGGCGTTCACGGCGCGCACCGTCGCCCGGCTGCGGCCGCGGGTCGAAGAGATCACCGCGCAGCTGCTCGACGGGCTGGCCGGGCGGGAGCGGGCCGACCTGCTGCCCTCGTTCGCCGCGCCGTTGCCGATCACGGTGATCTGCGAACTGCTGGGCGTGCGCGCGGAGGACCGGAACGACTTCTCGGCCTGGTCGAAGACGCTTCTGAGCTCGTCCACGCCACAGGACGCGCAGCACGCGGCGCAGAGCATGTTCGCCTACCTCACGGACCTCATCGCGCAGAAGCGCGCCGAGCCGGCCGGCGACCTGCTGTCGGACCTGGTGCACGCGACCGACGACGGTGACTCGCTGTCCGAGCCGGAGCTGGTCTCGATGGCGTTCCTGCTGCTGGTCGCCGGCCACGAGACCACGGTCAACCTGATCGCCAACGGCGTGCTCGCGCTGCTGCGCGAGCCGGAGCAGCTGGCCCGGCTGCGCGCCGAGCCGGCGCTGCTGCCCAACGCCGTCGAGGAGCTCCTCCGCTTCGACGGCCCGATCCACCTGGCCACGCTGCGGTTCACGGCCGAGCCGGTCGAGGTCGGCGGCCTGACGATCCCGGAAGGCGAGTTCGTGCTCGTCTCGCTGCTGGGCGCGAACCGGGACGCCGAGCGCTACCCGGAGCCGGATCGCCTGGACATCACGCGCGCGGCGGGCGGGCACCTGGCCTTCGGGCACGGCATCCACTACTGCGTCGGCGCGCCGCTGGCCCGGCTGGAGGCGGAGATCGCGCTGGGCGGGCTGCTGGCCCGGTTCCCGGGCCTGGCGCTGGACGCGAAACCGGACGAGCTGGTCTACCGGAAGAGCTCGCTGGTGCACGGACTGGAGGCGCTGCCCGTCCGGCTGTGACGTGCCTCACCCGGTAGCGGCCGGGAGGCTCCGTTGACCGGTCCTGGCCGCTGTGCTCCTGGCGGTCGTGGGCATCGCGGTCCCGGCGACGGCGGCCGGCTACGACTTCCGGGGCACCGCCGTCGTCGAAGGCGGGCAGTTCCTGCCGGGGACCGGGTCACCGTCGAGTACGCGGTCACGAACGCCGGCGAGACCGCCTACGTGGCCGGGGGCGTCCTCGAGCAGATCTGCGACTTCACCCGCGACGAGGCCTACCTCGACGGCACGCCCACCGCGCGGGACACCGCGAAGATCCCCGGCCTGGACGGCACCAGCTCCGGCCGGATCGTCACCGAGACCGGCGAAGGCCTGGCCGGGGAGCCCGTGACGGCCACCGACATCGACACCGGCCGGGCGCTCACCGCGACGACCGGCGCCGGCGGGACCCTCACGATCGCCGGGCCCACCGGCCGCTACCGGCTGTCGGTGGCCGGCCCGTGGGTGCTGGTGGGGGACCGGAAGGTGTACGTGGCTTCGGAGGCCATGAACCAGAACGGCTGGGTGTTCACGAGACAGCCGGTCTGAGCGGGTTAGGGTCGGCGGATGGACTCCGCCGACCTCCTCGCGCTCGACGCCCAGCACGTGTGGCACCCCTACGCGCCGATGCCGGCGAAGGTGCCTTCGCTGCTGGTGACCGAGGCGAGCGGGGTGCGGCTGAAGCTCGCCGACGGCCGGGAGCTGGTCGACGGGATGTCGTCGTGGTGGTCGGCGATCCACGGGTACCGGCACCCGGTCCTCGACGCCGCGCTCACCGCCCAGGCCGGCCGGATGAGCCACGTCATGTTCGGTGGCCTGACCCACGAACCGGCGATCACGCTGGCGAAGACGCTCGTCGACCTGACCCCGGACGGGCTGGAGCACGTGTTCCTCTGCGACTCCGGCTCGGTGTCGGTCGAGGTCGCCGCGAAGATGTGCCTGCAGTACCAGCGTTCCCGCGGGCTGCCGGAGAAGCGTCGGCTGCTGACCTGGCGCGGCGGTTACCACGGCGACACGTTCACGCCGATGAGCGTGTGCGACCCCGAGGGCGGCATGCACTCGCTGTGGCGCGGTGTGCTGCCGGAGCAGGTTTTCGTGCCGATGCCGCCGGCCGGCTTCGACACGCCGCCGGATCCGTCCTATGTGGACACTCTCGCCGAGGCGATCGCCCGGCACGCCGGGGAGCTGGCCGCGGTGATCGTCGAGCCGGTCGTGCAGGGCGCCGGCGGCATGCGCTTCCACCACCCGGCGTACCTGCGCGCGCTGCGGGAGCTGACCGAGGCGCACGGCGTGCTGCTGATCTTCGACGAGATCGCCACCGGGTTCGGCCGCACCGGCGCGCTGTTCGCCGCGGAGCACGCGGGCGTCACGCCGGACGTGCTCTGCCTCGGCAAGGCCCTCACCGGCGGCTACCTGAGCATGGCCGCGACGCTGTGCACCCCGGAGGTCGCGGCCGGGATCTCCCGCGGGGAGCTGCCGGTGCTCGCGCACGGCCCGACGTTCATGGGCAACCCGCTCGCCTCGGCGATCGCCAACGCGTCGCTGGGCCTGCTCGCCGACGGCAGCTGGCAACACGACGTCACGCGCATCGAGAAGGCCCTGCTGGACGGCCTCGCGCCGGCGCGCGACCTGGGTCCGGTGGCCGACGTCCGGGTGCTCGGCGGGATCGGCGTCCTGCAGCTCGACCACCCGGTGGACATGGCGGTGGCGACGGAGGTCGTCACGGAGCACGGCGCGTGGCTGCGCCCGTTCCGCGACCTCGTCTACACGATGCCGCCGTACGTCGCGACCGACGACGACCTCGTGGTGATCACCCGCGCGATGCTTGCCGTGGCGGAAAAGGCGTGAATTCAGCACATCGGGTGTGACCACGGGCACAGCGAGACCCGAAGGTCCCTCATCGTCGCTGTCCGTGCCGGAGCAAGATCCACACCACGCGATAGGCGGAGCCGCGTCGCGCGGCTTTCACCTGAAATGCCCGCCGGTCCCCACCGATCCGTACCGCGGCAAACGCGAGAAATGCTTGCGTAGCGGACTTTTTGCGGCGTTTCGGCGATCCTGCCCCCATGATCGAGATCGTTCGTGGTGAACACGACACCGGACCGCCGAAGCCCTCGAACCTCCTGGAGAACCTCAAGCACGACCTCCCGGCCTCCGTGGTCGTCTTCCTCGTCGCCGTCCCCCTGTCCCTCGGCGTGGCCTTCGCCGCCGGGGCGCCGTTGCTCTCGGGCCTGATCTCCGCCGTCGTCGGCGGGCTGGTCGCGAGTCTCTTCGGCGGATCGCCGCTGCAGGTCAGCGGGCCGTCCGCCGCCCTCACCGTGGTGCTGGCCGACACGATCGCCACCCACGGCTGGCCGGTCACCTGCGCGATCACGGTCGCCGCCGGCCTGCTCCAGATCCTCTTCGGGCTCACCCGCCTCGCCCGCGCCGCGCTCGCGGTGTCCCCCGCGATCGTGCACGGCCTGCTCGCGGGCATCGGCGTGACGCTGGTGCTCGGCCAGCTCCACGTCGTGCTCGGCGGGTCGGCGCAGGGCTCCGCGCTGGCCAACGTCCTCGCACTGCCCCGGCAGATCGCCGCGCACCACGACCAGGCGGTGCTCGTCGGCGTCGTGACCCTCGCGGTGCTGCTGGTGTGGCCACGGCTTCCGCGTGTCGTCCGCCGGGTGCCCGCGCCGCTGGCCGCGGTCGCGCTCGGCACCGGCCTGGCCGTCGCGGCCGGCCTGACCCTGCCGCGGGTCGACCTCCCCGCCGGGCTGCCGGCCCTGCACGTCGTCCCGCGGCTGCCGGACGGCGGCTGGGCCGGGTTCGCCGCCGCCGCGCTCACCATCGCGCTGATCGCCGGCCTGGAGAGCCTGCTTTCGGCGGTCTCGGTGGACAAGCTCCGCGGCGGCCCGCGCACCGACCTCGACCGCGAGCTGATCGGCCAGGGCGCGGCGAACGTCGCCGCCGGCGCGCTCGGCGGGTTCCCGGTCACCGGCGTCATCGTGCGCAGCATGACCAACTACGAGGCGGGCGCGCGCACCCGGATGTCGGCGATCCTGCACTGCGTCTGGATCCTCGTCGCGTGCCTGCTGCTCACCGGCGTGCTGCGGCTGATCCCGCTCGCCGCGCTGGCCGCGTTGCTGGTGTACGTCGGGGCGAAGCTCGTGAACCTCCACGGGCTCAAGGAGGTCCGCCGCCACGGTGACCTGCCCGTGTACGTCGTCACGCTGGCCGGCGCGGTCGCCGTCAACCTGCTCACCGGTGTCGCCGCGGGGATCCTGCTGGCGCTCGCGCTGATGCTGCGGCGGATGATCTTCTCCGGGATTCACATCGAACGAGACGGCGACCGCCACCGCGTCGTCATCGAAGGCGCGCTGACGTTCCTGTCCGTGCCGCGGCTGACCCGTGTGCTCGCCGACGTGCCCCCGCACGCCGACGTCCGGCTCGAGCTGCTCGTCGACTACCTCGACCACGCCGCGTTCGACTGCCTGCGCGGCTGGCAGCAGGCACACGCCGGGCCGGTGACGGTCGACGAGATCGGGCACCCCCTGGTACGAGCGCGGCGGCTCGAGCGCGCCGACCGTCCGCCGCAGCGTGGCCGCGCGGGTGGTGCCGCGGTGGCTCGCGCCGTGGTCGCAGTGGCAGGCCGAGCACGTGGTGCTGCCCGCCCAGCGCACGGCTAGCTCGCTGCTGTGCCGCGGCGCTTCGGAGTTCCAGCGCCGCACCGCGCCGCTGCTGCGGGACACGTGGAGCGGGCTGGCGCACGGGCAGCAGCCGCACACGCTGTTCATCACCTGCGGCGACGCGCGGATCGTGCCCAACCTGATCACCACCAGCGGGCCGGGGGACCTGTTCACGGTGCGGAACATCGGCAACCTCGTGCCGCCGGCCGACGGCGACGACTCGTCGGTCGGCGCGGCGATCGAGTACGCCGTCGGGGTGCTCGGGGTCGCCGAGATCGTGGTGTGCGGGCATTCCGGCTGCGGTGCGATGAAGGCGCTGCTCGGCCGGGCGCCGGACGGGCTGGAGCAGCTCGGCAGCTGGCTGCGGCACGGTGAGGCGACGGTGCGGCGCCGGGCCCGCGAAGCGCCGTTGCTGCTCGGCGGTGACCGGCCGGCCGCGGAGGCCGACCAGCTCGCGCTGCAGAACGTGGTGCAGCAGCTGGAAACCCTGCGCGGCTACCCGGTGGTCGCCGCGGCCCTGGCGCGCGGCGGCCTCCGGCTCACCGGGATGTACTTCGACGTCGGCGCCGCGCAAGTGTCCCTTTTGGACGATGCGGGCCGCGGGTTCGTCCCGGCCGGCGCGCTGGAGCACTGACCGGAGCGCCCCAATGTGGCCTTCGGTGCGTCAGACGCACCGAAGGCCACATTGGGTGCGTTCAACGCACCCAAGGCCACATTGGGGCGCTTGCCTCGGTGAGTGAACCCCTTTGGTGGTACGGGATTCAACTATCGCGTGACAGGTACTTGATCTTGTGAACGGGACGTTAACAACCCGTCCGATTTGTGGCATTAGTGCTAAATATGGCCAGTTGTTCACTCGATCGGGTGGTGCATAGCGGACATTTCACACGATTTCCGGTTGCATGGTGATCATGAGACCCCTCGCCGTGCTCCGCCACGACCTGCCGGCCTCACTGGTCGTCTTCCTCGTAGCTGTCCCCCTGTCCCTCGGCATCGCCCTCGCCTCGGGCGCGCCGGTCGCCGCCGGCCTGGTGGCCGCCGTCGTCGGCGGTGTCGTCGCCGGCGCGCTCGGCGGCTCCGCGCTCCAGGTGAGCGGGCCCGCCGCCGGCCTGACCGTCGTCATGGCCGAAACCATCCAGACGTTCGGCTGGGTCGTCACCTGCGCGATCACCGTCGCCGCCGGCGCCTGCCAGATCCTGCTCGGCCTGAGCCGCATCGCGCGCGCCGCGCTGGCCATCTCGCCGGCGATCGTGCACGGCATGCTCGCCGGCATCGGCGTCACGATCGTGCTCGGCCAGCTGCACGTCATCCTCGGCGGCAAGGCCCAGAGCTCGGCGGTGGAGAACGTCGCCGAGCTGCCCGGCCAGATCGTCGCCCACCACGACTCCGCCACCGTCATCGGCCTGCTCACCATCGTGATCCTGCTGGTCTGGCCGAGGCTGCCGGCGGCGGTCCGCAAGGTGCCGGGCCCGCTGGCCGCGATCGCGCTGGCCACGGTCGTGTCGCTGGTGTTCGGGATGACGCTGCCGCGCGTGGAACTGCCCGGTGACCTGCTGAACGTCCACCTGGTCCCGCAGCTGCCCGACGGCGGCTGGGGCGGGTTCGCGCTCGCCGTCGTCACCATCGCCCTGATCGCCAGCGTCGAAAGCCTGCTCTCGGCGGTCGCCGTCGACAAGATGCACACCGGCCCGCGCGCCAACCTCGACCGCGAGCTGGTCGGCCAGGGCGCGGCCAACATGGTCTCCGGCGCCCTGGGCGGGCTGCCGGTCACCGGCGTCATCGTCCGCAGCTCCACGAACGTCGCGGCCGGGGCCCAGACCCGGCTTTCAGCGGTGCTGCACGGCGTCTGGGTGCTGGTGTTCGTCGTCCTGCTCGCCGGGGTGATCCAGGATATCCCGCTGGCCGCGCTGGCCGGGCTGCTGGTGCACGTCGGCGCGAAGCTGGTCAACCCCGGGCACATGAAGCAGGTGCTCGCCCACGGCGACCTGCCCGTCTACCTGCTCACGCTCGCCGGTGTCGTGGTGTTCGACCTGCTCACCGGCGTGCTCGCGGGCATCGGGCTGGCGCTGGTGCTGATGTTGCGCCGCACGTTGTGGTCGGGCATCCACGTCGAGACCGAAGGCGGCAACTGGCGCGTTGTCGTCGAAGGCGTCCTGACGTTCCTGTCGGTGCCACGGCTGTCGAAGGTCCTCGGCGCCATCCCCGCGGGGGTGCCGGTGCGGCTGGAGCTGGTCGTCGACTACCTCGACCACGCCGCGTTCGAAAGCCTCACGACGTGGCAGCAGGCGCACGA
The DNA here is from genome assembly GCF_055583645.1 of Amycolatopsis sp. NPDC104587. Taxonomy (NCBI): domain Bacteria; kingdom Bacillati; phylum Actinomycetota; class Actinomycetes; order Pseudonocardiales; family Pseudonocardiaceae; genus Amycolatopsis; species Amycolatopsis sp. NPDC104587. The sequence goes on along the minus strand of NZ_JBVJNO010000005.1, from coordinate 608,695 downwards.
ACGCGCCGGCGGCACGGTGGACGTCGACGAGGTCGGCCACCCGTGGTTCGGCGAAGGCAAGGCGGGCCGCCCGACGCGGTCCCGGCTGGCGGCGAGCCGGGCCGTGCCGCGCTGGCTCGCGCCGTGGTCGGAATGGCAGGCGGTGGAAGGGATTCCCGCCCAGCAGACCCGCCGCGGCGCGACGGAGTTCCACCGTCGCGCGGCGCCCCTGCTGCGCGACACGCTGTCCGGCCTCGCCGACGGCCAGCGCCCGCGCACGCTGTTCATCACCTGCGGCGACTCCCGCATCGTGCCGAACCTGATCACCACGAGCGGGCCGGGTGACCTGTTCACGATCCGCAACATCGGCAACCTGGTGCCGGCCGGCCAGGCGGACCCGTCGATGAACGCGTCGGTGGAGTACGCGGTCGGGGTCCTCGGGGTGGAGGAGATCGTGGTGTGCGGCCACTCCGGCTGCGGCGCGATGGCGGCGCTCGCCGACGGGCCGCCCCCGGGCCCGCTGTCGGTGTGGCTGCGCCACGCGGAGCCGAGCGCCCACCGCCTCGGCTCGGCCACGCTGGACGGGAAGGTCCCGGATCGCGAAGGCGACCGTCTTGCGCTGCACAACGTGCTCCAGCAGCTGGAGCACCTGCGCGACTACCCCTCGGTGGCGGCGGCCGAGGGGGAAGGAAGGTTGCAGCTGACCGGAATGTACTTCGCGGTCGGGACGGCGCAGGTGTACCTGTTCGACGCGGCGGAGCGCACCTTCCGGCCCGCTGGGGCCGCGGCGGTGGCTCCGGGGGCTTGACGTCGGGGGCCGCGCGGGTGCTTTGGTGGCCCGCGCGGTCTCGCCGGTCGGCCTGGGCGCTGCTGCCCGGCGTGGTTGGGCCCGGTCCGCGGTGGTGACGGGCGTGCGGTTCGCGGTCCCCGCCGGTCGGCCCGTGCGCTGTTGTCCAGCGTGGCCGCGGCGGGCCTCGCGGCCGGGCCGAAGCGGTGGCGGCGCGGTCCCGCCGGTCGGCCCGTGCGCTGTTGTCCGGCGTGGGTGGGTCGGGCCTGCGGTGGTGGTGCCGGTTCATGGTCCCGCCGGTCGGCCCCGGCGCGCCTAGTGCCGCCGGGTGGCCGCTGCGCCGAACCGGCGGCGAGGACCGCGGGCGTTCCGGCGCCCCACGCGGTCCCGTCGTCAACCATCCACTACCGCCGGTCGGCTCGAATCCGCCGCCGACCTGGTCACCCGGTGCCCGCGGTGCGGAGCCGTGCACCCAGTCACTATGTTCATGGTCCGTGACCATGCTGGTGATGACGGGGACCGGGACCGGGGTCGGCAAGACGATCACCACGGCGGCCATCGCGGCGCTCGCGGTGGCCGGGGGGCAGCGGGTCGCCGTGCTGAAACCCGCCCAGACCGGCGTTCGCCCCGATGAGGCCGGTGACCTGCAGGACGTCCTCCGCCTCGCCGGCGGCGACGTCACCACCCGCGAGCTGCGGCGCTACCCCGACCCGCTGTCGCCGGAGGCCGCCGCGCGGCGGAGCGGGCTTCCCTCCCTGCACCCCGGGGAGATCGCGCAAGCCGCGTCCGAGCTCGACACCGCGCACGACCTCACCCTCATCGAAGGCGCCGGTGGCCTGCTCGTGCGCTTCGACGAGACCGGCTCCAGCCTCGCCGACGTCGCCTGGTCGCTCGGGTCGCTGGTGATCGTCGTGGCCGAGGCCGGGCTCGGGACGCTCAACGCCACCGCCCTCACCGCCGAGGTCGCCACCAAGCGCGGCCTGACCGTCGCCGGGGTGATCATCGGCTCCTGGCCGGCCGAGCCGGACCTCGCCGCGCTGTCCAACCTCGAAGACCTGCCGGTCGCGGCCGGGGCGCCGCTGCTGGGCGTGCTGCCCGCGGGCCTCGGCGCCGCCTCCCCGGCGGACTTCCTGGCCGCCGCGCGGGCCGGGCTCTCGCCGTGGTTCGGCGGCGAGTTCGACCCCGAACTGTTCGCAGGGTGCGCTTCCGCCGAGAAGTGACCTGCGTCGCTGTCCCCTCGCTGCGCCTTCGTGCACGATGAGGGACGCTGCCCCCACGATCAAGGAGACCGCCGTGACCGCAGTCCCGGACACCGATGTCCTCGCCTACGCGCGCGAGCAGGTCCTCGAAAACGGCGTCGGCCTGGGCGAAGCCGGGGTCCTCGAGGTGCTGCGGCTGCCCGACGACCGGCTGCCCGACCTGCTCGCGCTCGCCCACGAGGTGCGGATGCGCTGGTGCGGCCCCGAGGTCGAGGTCGAGGGCATCATCAGCCTCAAGACCGGCGGGTGCCCGGAGGACTGCCACTTCTGCTCGCAGTCCGGCCGCTTCCCGACGCCGGTGCGCTCGGCGTGGCTCGACATCCCGAACCTGGTCAAGGCCGCCCGGCAGACCGCCGAGACCGGAGCGACGGAGTTCTGCATCGTCGCCGCCGTCCGCGGGCCGGACCAGCGGCTGCTTTCGCAGGTCCGCGAGGGCGTGAAGGCCATCCGCGAGGACGGCAACGACATCCAGATCGCCTGCTCGCTCGGCATGCTCACCCAGGAGCAGGTCGACGAGCTCGTCGAGATGGGCGTGCACCGCTACAACCACAACCTCGAGACGGCGCGTTCGCACTTCCCGGCGGTCGTCACCACCCACACGTGGGAAGAGCGCTGGGACACGCTGCGGATGGTCGCCGACGCGGGCATGGAGGTCTGCTGCGGCGGCATCATCGGCATGGGGGAGACGGTCGAGCAGCGTGCGGAGTTCGCCGTGCAGCTGGCCGAGCTGAGCCCGCACGAGGTGCCGATGAACTTCCTCATCCCGCAGCCGGGCACGCCGTACGAGCACTACGAAATCGTCGAGGGCAAGGACGCGCTGCGCACGGTCGCCGCGTTCCGGCTCGCGATGCCGCGCACGATGCTGCGCTTCGCCGGCGGCCGGGAGCTGACCCTCGGTGACCTCGGCGCGGAGCAGGGCATGCTCGGCGGGATCAACGCGATCATCGTCGGCAACTACCTGACCAACCTGGGCCGCCCGGCTTCGGCGGACCTCGAGATGCTCGACGAGCTCAAGATGCCCATCAAGGCCCTCAGTGACAGCCTCTGACGCACCCGCGTTCTGTGTCCACTGTGGACAGCAGTCGGCCGGCGGGGCGGACCACCCGGCGTGCCACAACCCGAGGACGGCGCTGGAGCCACCGCGGTACTGCACGTTCTGCGCGCGGCGGCTCGTCGTCCAGGTGAGCCCGCTCGGGTGGACGGCCAAGTGCAGCAGGCACGGCGACACGGCGAGCGGCTGACGCTCGTCACGCACCGACCGGTTACCCTCGGTCGCACCGTGTCGCAGGAGCGCGGCGCAGGAGGGAGTCCGGGTGAGTGAGTCGTCGGGGCCCGCGCACCGGCCGTCGGCCGTGGCCGGCCCGTGGTCGGTGCCCGTGCTGGTCCGGGAGCGGTGGCCCCGGGTCGTCGTCAAGGGCGACATCCTGCCCGCCGTGAGCGTGTTCGGCGTGCTGAGCCTGCTCAGCTTCCCCCTCGCGTTCGTCTGGTCGCGGATCGCGCCGCCCGAGCGCGTCCGGATCATCGCCACCGACGGCACCCAGGGCCCCCTGGAGCTGGAGAGCTGGCACCGTTTCGACGACCTCGCCGTCTTCGGCTTCCTGACGCTGGGCGTCGGGATCGTGGTCGGGGTGGTCGTGTGGCTGCTGCGCGAGCGCCGCGGGCCGGTCGTGTTCCTCGGCGCGGTGCTCGGGGTCGCGCTCGCGAGCGCGCTGGCCATGCTGCTCGGCGTCGGCTGGGCGAACGCCCACTACGCCATCGACAGCGCGCCCGCGCTCGGCTCGGTGATCGAGCTGGCGCCGCGGCTGGAGTCGTGGTGGGTGCTGCTCACGGGACCGCTCGGCGTGTCGGTCACCTACACCATGCTGACCACCTGGAACGGGCGTGACGACCTGGGCCGCCGCCTCGGCTGAGCGTTTTCCCCTACTCTGGGTGCCCTCGACACAGGGGGTTCAGTGACTGAAGACATCGAGGCTTCGCGGCACAACGCCGTCCGTTTCCCGGGCATCAGCCCGCGCGCCTACGAGCACCCGGTGGACCGCGGCGCGCTCGCCACGCTGCGGGCGGTGCCCGGGTTCGCCCAGGTCGTCAAGGCCGTCTCGGGCTTCTACAACGAGCGGGGCGAGCGGCTGATGGCGCTCGCGTCGTCGATCCGCGTCGGGCCGAAGCAGTACCCGGAGCTCGACCGGCTGCGCCACGAGTGCGCCGAGACGCTCGACCTGCCCGCCGTGCCGAACCTGTTCGTCTACCAGGACCCGCGGATCCAGGCGTCGGCGGTCGGCATGGACGAGCCGTTCATCCGGGTCAGCACCGGGCTCGTCGAGCTGATGAGCCACGAGTCGCTGCGGTTCGCGATCGGGCACGAGATGGGGCACGTGCTGTCCGGGCACACGGTCTACCGCACGATCATGGTGCGCCTGATCGGCCTGCAGCTGTCGATGTCGTGGACGCCGGTGAGCGCGCTCGGCATCCGCGCGGTCATCGCGGCGCTGCGCGAGTGGTACCGCAAGGCCGAGCTGTCGTGCGACCGCGCCGGGCTGCTCTGCGGCCAGGACCCGACGGCGGCCCTGCGCGCGCAGATCCAGATCGCCGGCGGCGTCGACCCGTCCCGCATCGACATCCCGTCGTTCCTGCAGCAGGCGACCGAGTACGAGTCGGTCGAGGACATCCGCGACAGCTTCCTCAAGCTCAAGTTCGTCGAGACCGAGACCCACCCGTTCGCGGTGGTCCGCGCGGCGCAGCTGCAGCGCTGGGCGGCGTCGGAGGAGTACCGCGCGATCCTCGCGGGCGACTACCCGCGCCGCGACGACGACACCCCGTCGTCGGACTGGAAGGACGACCTGAAGTCGGCGGCCAAGTCGTACAAGGACTCGTGGAACAGCTCGGCCGACCCGCTGACGAAGGTGTTCAGCGACGTCGGCGAGGCGGTTTCCGGCGCGGCGGGCAAGGTGTGGAACAAGTTCGGCTCGGGGGAGGGCGCCTGACCGCGGGGTCAGTTCAGGCTGGCCGGGCGGCTCATGTCCGTGAGCTCGCTCGGCGGCAGCGGCACCGCGCCGAGCGTGTTCAGGAACCCCGCCTCGCGCGTCAGCAGGCGGCAGGCGATGCGCAGCCGGCGTAACGGGTGGCGCTCCTCGAGCAGGCGCTGGCGGTCCTCCAGGGGCAGCAGGCAGTCCGCGGCCAGCTGGTAGGCCAGCTCCGCCAGCTCGGTGTCGGCCGCCGGGGCGGTCCAGTCGTCGCTGCGCCACGCCGTTTCGCAGTAGCGCTCGTGCGCTCCGCGCGCGACCGTCGCCAGGCGCTCGGCCATGTCGCCGGCCGGGGCCACCGGGTCGTCGTCGACCCACTCCACCGACGCGATCAGGTACGGCGCCGAGACGCAGTCGAGGTCGGTCAGCCGGAAGCGGCGCTGGGCCTGCGTCACGACGTCGAAACGGCCGTCCGGCAGGCGTTGGGCCTCGCGCAGGATCGTGCTGCAGCCGATGTCGTACAGCTGGTCCAGACCACGGACCTCCCGCGTGAGGGACGACCGCAGCGCGACCACGCCGAACTCGCGGCCCGGCACCGTGCCGCTGACGAGGTCCGCCGTCAGCTGCCGGTACCGCGGTTCGAAGATGTGCAGCGGGAGCCGGGTGCCCGGGAGCAGCACCGTCTGCAACGGGAACAACGGCAGGATCGTCGTCGTCGCGCTGCTTTCCGGTTCCGGCTCGGTCACGGGTCAACCGTAAGGGGAGAACCGGTTCGGCGCAGGATGGTCACCGGTTCGGCGGCTTGAACACCGCGAACGGATCGGTGATCTGCATGCCCTTGCCGGCGAAGGAGAACAGGGCCGCCGGACGCCCGCCCGCGCGGCCCGGCGCGGCCGTGTGACCAGTGGGAACCAGCAGCCCGCGCCGGGAAAGCACCCGCTGCAGGTTGGTCGCCGAGACGCGGTAGCCCAGTGCCGCCGAATAAAGCCCGCGCAACGCGGAAATCGTGAACTCGTCGGGGGCCAGGGCGAACCCGACGTTGGTGTAGGAGAGCTTCGCGCGCAGCCGGTCGCGCGCTCGCAGCACGATCGCCTCGTGGTCGAACGCCGTGCGAGGCAGCTTCGCGACGTCGTGCCATTCGGTGTCCTCGGGCACCTCCGGGTCGACGTCGGAGGGGACCAGGGCGAGGAACGCCGTCGCGACCACCCGCGGGCCGGGGACGCGGTGCGGGTCGCTGAAGACCGCGAGCTGCTCGACGTGCTTGAGCCGCCCGACGTCGACCTTCTCGGCGAGCTGGCGGCGGATCGACGTCTCGACGTCCTCGTCGGGCCGCAGCCGGCCGCCCGGCAGCGACCAGCGGCCGAGGTGCGGGTCGAGCGCGCGGCGCCACAGGAGCACCCGGAGTGTGTCCGAGTGCACTTGAAGGACCGCTCCCAAAACCTCGTGGGCCAAGGGGGTCTGGGTGTTAAGATGACTTCGCACGGTTTTCGATTATAAGGCGAAAACCCGCGAACGGTCCAGGAGGGCCACATGACCACCACGTTGGTTCCGGAAGGTCTCACCCCGTTCGGCGGGGTCGAGGCGAACGCGGCCTGGGCGGAGGAGGTGCGGCGCCTGGCGAAGGAGCGCGACGCGGTCCTGCTCGCGCACAACTACCAGGTCCCGGAGATCCAGGACATCGCCGACCACACCGGCGACTCGCTCGCGCTCAGCCGCATCGCGGCGAGCAGTGACGCGTCCACCATCGTCTTCTGCGGTGTGCACTTCATGGCCGAGACTGCGAAGATCCTGGCCCCGGAGAAGACCGTCCTGATCCCGGACGCGCGGGCCGGCTGCTCGCTCGCCGACTCGATCACCGGCGCCGAGCTGCGGGCCTGGAAGGCCGAGCACCCGGGCGCCGTCGTCGTCTCCTACGTCAACACCACGGCCGAGGTGAAGGCCGAGACCGACATCTGCTGCACCTCGTCCAACGCGGTCGACGTCGTCGCCTCCATTCCTGCTGACCAGGAGGTTCTCTTCCTGCCGGACCAGTTCCTGGGCGCGCACGTCAAGCGCGTCACCGGCCGGGAGAACATGCACATCTGGGCCGGGGAGTGCCACGTCCACGCCGGGATCAACGGCGCCGAGCTCGCCGAACGCGCGGCTTCGAACCCGGACGCGGACCTGTTCATCCACCCCGAGTGCGGGTGCGCGACGTCGGCGCTCTACCTGGCCGGCGAGGGTGCCGTGGCGCCGGAGCGGGTCAAGATCCTCTCGACCGGAGACATGGTCCACGAGGCCCGCGACACGAAGGCCAAGACCGTCCTGGTGGCCACCGAGATCGGCATGATCCACCAGCTGCGCAAGGCCGCGCCGGGCATCGACTTCCGCGCGGTGAACGACCGCGCGTCCTGCCGGTACATGAAGATGATCACGCCGGCGGCGCTGCTGCGGTGCCTGCGCGAGGGCCTCGACGAGGTCCACGTCGACCTCGAAACCGCCGCCCGCGCGAAGGCGTCGGTGCAGCGGATGATCGAAATCGGGCAGCCGGGCGGCGGAGAATGACCACCTCGGTTAATGACTTACGGGCGAAAACCCCGGTTTGGGAAGCCCGTGCGGACCTGGTCGTGGTCGGCAGTGGCGTCGCCGGGCTGACGGCGGCACTGCGCGCGCAGGCCCTCGGGCTGCACGTCCTGGTGGTCACCAAGGCGACGGTCGCGGACGGCAACACCCGCTGGGCCCAGGGCGGCGTCGCCGTGGTCCTGGAAGACCAGCACGACCTCGACGACTCGGTCGCCAAGCACGCGGAGGACACCTTCACCGCGGGCGCCGGGCTGGTCGACGAGGCGGCCGCCCGGTCGATCCTCGAGGGCGGCCCGGCCGCGATCGCCCAGCTCCGCGCGGACGGCGCGCGGTTCGACTCGGCCGGAGACGGCCTGCTGGCCCGGGCCCGCGAGGGCGGGCACAGCGCGTTCCGCGTCATCCACGCGGGCGGCGACGCCACCGGCGCCGAGGTCGAACGCGCCCTGGTCGCGCAGGCCGGGCAGGCGCGGGTGCCGGTGCTGGAGCACCACATCGCCGTCGACGCGCTGCGCACCCCGGGCGGGCGGGTCGCGGGGGTCACCGTGCTCGACCCGGGCGGCGTTCTCGGCGTCGTCCGCGCTTCGGCCGTGCTGCTGGCCAGCGGCGGGATCGGGCAGCTCTACCAGGCGACGTCGAACCCGGAGATCGCCACCGGCGACGGGCTCGCGCTCGCGCTGCGGGCCGGGGCGACGGTGGCGGACGTCGAGTTCGTCCAGTTCCACCCGACCGTGCTCTACACCCCGGGCGCGCGCGGCCGCTGCCCGCTGGTCACCGAGGCGGTGCGCGGCGAGGGGGCGACCCTCGTCGACGGCGCCGGCGCTTCGGTCATGGCGGGGGTGCACCCGCTCGGCGACCTCGCGCCGCGCGACGTCGTCTCCGCGGCGATCACCCGCCGGATGGGGACGGCGCCGGGTGGTGTCGACGACCACGTCTTCCTCGACGCGACGTCGATCGCCGGGTTCGCCCAGCGGTTCCCGACGGTCTTCGCGGCCTGCGGGGTGCTGGGGCTGGACCCGGCCCGCGACCCGATCCCGGTGACCCCGGCGGCGCACTTCTCGTGCGGCGGCGTGGTGACCACTGTGGACGGACGCTCGTCGGTGCCCGGGCTCTACGCGGCCGGCGAGGTCGCGCGGACCGGCCTGCACGGCGCGAACCGGCTGGCGTCCAACAGTTTGCTCGAAGGCCTGGTCGTCGGGCAGCGCGTCGCCGAGGCTGTCGCGGCGGACCTCGCCGCCGGGCTGCTGGCGGACCCGTCGCGGGGGCGGCTGCCTTCGTGGACGAGCGCGCCGGCCGCCGACCGCGACTCGCTGCAGCGGGTGATGAGCCGGTACGCGGCGATCGGCCGGGACGCCGATGGCTTGGCGGCCGCCGGTTCCGTGCTCGACCTGTCCGTCCAGGACAGTCCCTTGTGGACGCACGCGGCGGTGGAGGACGCGGCGCTGACCGTGGTGGCGCAGGCGTTGCTCGCCGCGGCCGTCCGGCGCACCGAGTCGCGCGGCTGCCACGTGCGCACCGACTTCCCGGCGCCGTCGGAGACCTGGCGGCGCAGCCAGCTCATCCGGCTCAGCCCGTCCGGCCAGCCGGTGCTGGCCGACCCGATCCCCTTGGAGGGCGTGGCATGACGTTCCCGATCTCCGAACCGGTCCTGCGCCTGGTCGCGGCGTCCGGTCTCGACGTCGAAGACGTGCGGCGCGTGGTCACCACGGCGCTGGGCGAAGACCTGCGGTACGGGCCGGACGCGACCACCGCGTCGACGGTGCCCGCTTCCGCGTCCGCGGTGGCCGAGCTGACCCCGCGCGTCGACGGGGTGGTGGCCGGGCTGCCGGTCGCGCTGGCCGTGTTCGACATGGTCCTCGGCTCTTCCGTCGAGGTGCTGGCCGGGCGCGAGGACGGCGAGCGGCTGGTGGCGGGCGAGCCCGCGCTGGTGCTGCGCGGGCCGGTCCGCGGCCTGCTCACCGCCGAGCGCACGGCGCTGAACCTGCTGTGCCACCTCTCCGGCGTCGCCACCGCGACCGCCGCCTGGGTGTCCGAAGTGGACGGAACCGGCTGCGCGATCCGGGACTCCCGCAAGACGTTGCCGGGGCTGCGGCTGCTGCAGAAGTACGCCGTCCGCTGCGGCGGCGGGGTGAACCACCGGCTGGGGCTGGGTGACGCGGTGCTGATCAAGGACAACCACGTCGTCGCGGCGGGGTCGGTGACGGCCGCGCTGGCCGCGGCCCGGGCGCACGCGCCGGAGCTGCCGTGCGAGGTGGAGGTCGACACGCTTTCCCAGCTGGAGGAGGCGCTGGCCGCGGCCGCCGACGAGGTGCTGCTGGACAACTTCACGCCCGAGCAGTGCCGGCAGGCGGTGGCGCGCCGCGACGACGTCTCCCCGAAGACGCGGCTGGAATCCTCTGGTGGGCTCACCCTCGACCGTGGTAGGGCCTACGCGGAGTCCGGTGTGGACTATCTGTCGGTGGGCGGGTTGACGCATTCTTCGCCGGCGTTGGATCTGGGCATGGACCTTCGCTGAACGGGCTTTCCGAGCTAGACTGGCGGTGGTGGGAAGTTCTTTCCCGCCACCGTCTTTCGGGAGGGATCGGGTGCGGTTTCCGGCAGCGCTGGCGGTCGCGGGCCTCGTGCTCGCCGCTTTGCCCGCAGTGGCCGACGCGGCGCCCGAAGCGCAGTGCGCGAACCCGTCCGGCACCTACACCGGCGCGGTCCCCTGGGGGCAGCGCCTGGTCGACCCGGCGCGGCTCTGGCCGCTGACCCGGGGTGACGGCCAGCTGGTCGCCGTCATCGGCACCGGCGTCGACGGGCTCAACGGCCAGTTCGCGCCCGGGCAGCTCGAAGGCGGCGCCGGCACGGAATCCTCCGACTGCGACGGCCGCGGCACGATCGCGGCCGGGATCGTCGCGGCGCAACCGGATCCGTCGACGACGTTCGCCGGTGTCGCGCCGGGCGCGCGTCTCCTGCCGATCCGGTACACCGACAGCTCGGCGAAGGACGGCGGAGACCCGGGCGCGCTGGCCGGCGCGATCGACACGGCGCTCGACCGGCGGGCGGGCGTCATCCTCGTGGCGGTGCCCGCGGCGTTCGACAACCCGGCGCTGTCCGGGGCGGTCGCGCGGGCGCGGTCGGCAGGCGCGGTGGTCGTCTCGGCGGCGTCGGCGACGCAGCAGGGCGCTCGGACGTACCCGACGGCGACGCCCGGAGTGCTGGCCGTCGGGTCGGTGAACCCCGCGGGCGAGCCGGTGCAGACCGAAGCCGGGGACCACGTCGGGATCGCCGCGCCGGGCGCGGAGCTGGTCAGCACGTCGGCGGGCGCGGGCGGCGCGGTCGCGCACCGCTTCCCGGTGACCGACCCGGGACTGGCGGCGGCGTACGTCGCCGGCGTCGCGGCGCTGGTCCGCGCGTACCACCCGGACCTCACCGGCGACCAGGTCCTCACGCGCCTCACGCTCACCGCGCACCGCCCGGCTTCGGGCGGCCACGACCCGCGTCTGGGCTGGGGAGTCCTGGACGCCTACGCGGCGGTGTCCTCGACCCTGCCGGCCGACGCGGCCCCGCCGGGCTCGGTCGTCGCGCCGGCGGCGGGACCCGCGGTGGTCCCGGCCGCAGCCCCGGCCCCCGCGCCGTCAGACATCGCGGCGGGCACGATCGCGCTGGCCGGCGTGGCTCTCGCGGCCGCCGCCGGCCTGACGGTCGCCGCGGTCCGCCGAGCCCGCCGCCGCAACTGGCGCCCCTCCCGCTTCACCCCCTGACCCCGTGTCGTCCCTTCAATCACGAGTGATGCCCCTCCAATCACGCGAGATACGCGCTCAATCACGCGAGATACGCGCCCAATCACGCGAGTTACGTCTCTGATCACGCGAGTTCGGAGTACCGGACCGGACGACACGCGTGATCAGACGCGGGATTCGCGTGACTGGAGGCGGAACTCGCGTGATTGGGCGCGGAACTCGCGTGATTGGGGAGCGATCTCGCGTGATTGGAGGGGCATCACGCGTGACTGGAGGGGTATCTCGCGGGAGGGAGGGGTCAGGCGGGGACGGGGCGGGTGGAGCCGATGATCGCCACCGCGTGGCTCGCCCGGGCGACGTGCACCGTGAAGTCCGCGCCTTCCCGGCTGAACCGGGCGATCAGCTCACGTGGGGTGCTGCGGTCGTGGGCCTGCCAGCCGCGCTGCTCCAACGTCGGGAGGACGACCTCGGTGAGACGGCGTTCCGGCTCGCCGGGGTGGTCGAGCCGGACGCCGTACTGCCAGCAGAGCAGGTTGCCGGGCTGAGTGGGGTCGCAGTCCAGCTCGCCGTTCACCGTGGGGTCCGCCGAAGGGCCGAACACCGCCGCGACGCTGTTGATCACGTCCGTCAGCTCGGCCGCCAAGCGGTCCAGGTCCGAAGAAGTCACCGCAGCACGCCTCCGTCGTTGAGGAACTCGACGCCGTGCTCCAGGATGCCATCCGGCTGGAAGGAGCCGTTGGGCGTGGTCGGCCCGGAGGTGATGACGCGGTACATGTTCGTCCAGGACTCCGAACCCGGCTTGAGCACGTCACTGTGCGACGAGAGCCCCCACAGCTGGTCCCCGGACGCGGAGCGGCCCGTCTCCAGCTCGGTGACGCCGGGGAAGGTGTCCGGGTCCGCGCCGTGGCCGATGCCGGTCCACTCGAGACCCCACGCGTTGCCCTGCGCGATCTCGATCGGGTCGAGCGGCGCCGTCATCGAGAACCGCTGGACGCCCGCCTGGCTCGCCGGCAGGTCCGCCGGCGACCACACGCCGTGGCCCATGCCCGCCGACTCGACGTGCAGGACTCGGTCGACGTCGAGGCCCTGCGTCTCGGCCAGCCCGACCGTCGCGCCGCCGTAGCTGTGCCCGATCGCGGTCAGCGTGACGTCGGAGCCGGCGTGGCTCCCGATCTCGCCGCGCAGGTCGTCGGTGAAGTGCTTGAGGTCGGGCGCCATCGCCTCCGCGTAGCTCGCGGACGGCCCCTGCACCACCGGGTTCTGCGGGAACACCCCGTCGGCCCAGACGACCATCGCGGTGCGCCCGGTCGGGTCCGCGGCCACCAGGCTGCGCCCGAGGCCGGCGTAGGAGTCGAAGTTGGACATCTGCGTGTTGACGCCGGGGACGAACAGGCCGACGTTGCGCGTCCCCGGTTCGACGTGCCCGACGAGCTCGGCGATCCGGCCGTTGCCCGCCGGGTCGAACTTCAGGATCTGCCGGTTGTTCGCGAGAATGTCTTCGTACAGCGAAATCCGCGCCTGGGAGCGTTTGATCTCGTCGGCGTCGGTCAACGAAGCCAGCCGGGAACGCTCGGCCGTCAGCGCGTCGGAGACCTTCGTGCGGTTGGCCGCGATCGCCTGGCCCCACGCGCCGGTGTCGGCCGCGCCGCCGATCCCCGCGGGGTTTCCGGCCGGCGGCAACGGATCCTCGGGGAGCAGCGAGCGGTACATCGCCGCCACCTGGGCATCGGCCCGGCGGTACCCGGCGGCGGACGACGTCAGTCCACTTTGGAGCGTCCGCAGCCGGGAGACCTCGGAAGAGAGCTTCGATCCCAGCTCCGTCATGGTCTTCTCGAACGTCTTCGCGGCGGCGGCCGACGCGTCGACCTTGCCGAACGCGGCCGCCGGCACCTTCTCACCCGCCACCGCCGACTGCGCCGAAGCGAGTGCGTCCGCTCTCGTGCCGAACTCGCCCGCCACGGTGTCGAGGCGGGCCGGGGCGACGCGGTATCCAGCAGCCGTCACGGCCCGCCTCCATGGTCAGAAGTTGCTCAGTACGCTTCCGGCTCTTCGCCGATCACCGGCGGCGCGACCGGGGCCGACTGGCCCCAGACGTTCTCCGTCTCCACCAGCCAGGCCGGGATCCGGCGCCCGGACCCCATGTCCCCGCCGCCGCCCATGCCCATCGGCATCATGGGCATCATCGGCATCGCGCCCTTGGCGGCCGCCGCGCCCACGGCCCCCGCCGCGCCGCCGGCGAGCCCGGACAGCGCGTTGCCCGCGCCGCCGTCGCCGGCCAGGCCGGAGTGCGCCGCGGGGCCGTCGCCGCCCCCGCCGATCCCGGTCCCGCCGGGAACGCCGCCGCCGATCGACGGCGCGTCACCCCCGCCGATCGGGATGCCGCCGCCGGCGCCGCCTTCGACACCCGCGCCGCCACCGAGCTTCGTGCCGGGGGCTTCTTCCTTGCCGTCCTTGGGATCCTTGCCGCTGGCCCACGACGGCACCTTCGGCATGATCGAGCCGAACCGCCCGAACGCGGCGGCCGAGGCCGCGGCGAGCCCGGCGGTGAACATGTCGCCGAAGAGCGGGTTGGACGTCGGCACGGTCGTCCCCGGCTGCTGCGTCGTACCGCCGCCGGGCAGCGGGTGCCCGTCGGCCGGGGTGACGACGACGCCGGGATCGGTGACGCCGTTGCCGACCAGGCCGGGCGAGCCCACGGTGCCGGCGCCACCGCCGGCGGGCGGGCCGGTCGGCGTCTGCACGGCGTTGGGGGACGCCGGGATCGAGTCCTCGGCGGTGGTGTAGTCGCCGGCCAGCTGGGTCATCACGACGATCGCCTTGCCGTGCGCGGACCCGGCGGCGTTGGCCGCGGACTGCTGCGCCTCGACGTTCGAGATGGCCTGCTGCCGCTGCTGCGCGGCGGCCTGGACGACGGCGGGCGAGGCGTCCGGCGGCAGCAGCGGCGGGTTCACCGCGAGCGCGACGTCGGCGGGGGAGACGTCCGGCACCGAAACCGGCGGCGGCATCTCCTTCTTGGCCTTGACCAGTGCGTCGGCGGCGTCGTCGAGCATCACGTTCATCGCCTCGGCGGTCTGCGCCACCTTGGAGATGCCGTTCGCCAGGTCGACGATCATGTGCTGGTACTGGTCGGCCGCGCCGCCGGTCCACTCGCCCTTGAACTCGGTGAGCTCGGAGTTGAGGTTGTGGGCCTGCTCGTGCAGGTGCAGCGCGGCGGACTTCCACTTGTCGGCGGCGTGCCGCGCGCTGTTCGGGTCGCCCGCCTGCAGCATCGCGTAGAGCTGCTGGTGGCTGTACGCGGCGAAGTTGGTGTGCGCGGTGTTCGTCATCCCTTGCGGCTCCCGTTCGAGTCACCGAGGCCCAGCAGGCCGAGCACGGGGTCGAGCAGCCCGGTGACCGCACCCGAGCTGTGCAGGTCCCCGGCCACCGTCTGGTCGGCGTTCTGGTATCCGTCGGCGACCGTGGTGGTGACGTCCTGGGCGAACCCGATCGCGCTGCGGACCTGGTCGAGCAGGCCCTGCATCTCCGCGACGGCGGCGCGGTGGGCGTCGGCCAGCGACCCGGCCTCGCCGAACTCGCCGAACAGCAGCGGCTCTTCGCCGAGCGTGAGCAGGAAGTCGTTCGGTTTGGCCATCGCGTGGATCTGGGTCTCCAGCTCCCGCACGAAGTCCTTCAGCGATTCCAGGTGGACGTAGTACGACTGGTCGTGCATCGGGTCCCGGCTCTCTCGTCGCACGTGAAGAAGGCAAGCCGGTCGGCCGGTGCGAGCGGGGGGTTTCCCGCACCGGCCGACCGACGTCTGGGCGCGGATCAGCCCGCGAACAGCCCCTGGTTGCGGTTCTCCAGGCTCTGCTGGAGGTCGTGGGCCTCGCCGACCTTGCCGCCGAACTGCGCGATGATGGCGACGATGTCCGCGGTGGCCTGGCGCAGCCGGGTCTCCGACTGGCGAGCGGCGTCACCGGCGGAGCTGCCGGAGGCGTACCAGGTCGCGGTGATGGGCTGGAGGTTCTGGTGCAGCTGCTCCAGCTGCGAGGTGAGCGCCTTGGCCTTGGCGGCCAGGGAAGCCGAGCTGTGCTGCAGCGCGGCGAAGTTGATTTCGACGACGTCGGCCATGGTGGGCGTCCTCTCGGGTCAGGGGTTGAGGCGGGGGATCACGCCCGAGCCCTCGAGGGTGTTGCCGACCCCCTGGAAGCTCTGGTGGACGTCGGCGTCGCCGCGGCCGTAGTTCTGGTGGCTGGTGTGGACGAGCTGCGACATGGTGTCGAGCTCCTTCACCGCGACCGTCATCTTCTCCTGGAGCCGGCGCTGCAGGTCCCAGAACGCGACGGCCTGGTCACCCTTGTAGTTGCGGAGCGCCTCGGTCAGCTCGGACTCCAAGCTGGCCATCGTGGACTTGGCGTTCGTCGCGGTTTCCTCGAAACCCTGGACGGCGCGCGTCATGGCAGCGGAATCTGCCTGGAATCCCGGACTGGACATCGACGGGCCACCTCCCTTCCTCAAGCGAGTTCCCCTGGCGCGGTGGTCCGCGCGGTGTGAAAGTCACGCTAGAAAGAAGGACGGTGTGGTCAAACGGCACAACTGCCGGTCGCGGTGACGGCTTTTATACCCACAGAGGACACCAGGCCGCCGGACGGGGGCGCGCGGCAGTGTCCGCGGTCGCGGTTCCGGCCCGGGGCATGCCCTGGCGGACAACGGAAAGCCGCTGTTCACGCACCGGCCAGGTCGCGCCGCCGGGTCGCTGCCGGTTGATGATCGCACCCCGGCCGACACACCTCTGCCGAAATTCTGAGATCCGCCCGGTAGACCGGGAGCCCCGGGCGAAAGGCGGTCGAGATGGTCCACCCGCAGGCTCTGCTGGACGAGCTGGGGCGCGCCCCCGACGCTCCCGCGTTCGAACACGGCTCGCGCGTCACGTCGCGCCGCGAGCTGCGGGAGCTGGTCGGCCGGTTCACCGCGGGCCTGCGGGCGGCCGGGCTGTCGCCGGGGGACGGCGTCGGGATCGCCACCGCCGTCACCGCCGAGGGGTTCGCCGCGATCATCGCCGCGCAGGTGCTCGGCTGCCGGGTCGTCGGGGTGCGGCCGGGCCTGCCGGTGCCGCAGCTGCGGCACGTCGTCGGGGACGTCCGGGCGCTGGTCGTCGACGAGGCTTCCGAGTCGCCGGAGCTGCTCGGCACCGTCGCCGGGGCGGTGATCCTGCGGATCGGGCCGGAGCTGCTCGCGGCGTACGAAGAACCGGAGCCGTGCGGGCGGCCGGACGACACCGCGACGGTCGTGTTCACCAGCGGCAGCACCGGCGTCCCCAAGGGCGTCGCCTTCAGCTACCGCGCCCTGACCGAAGGCCGCGTCTGGCAGGCCCCGGTGCCCGGCTCGGCGCACGAGCGGCTCGGCGCGGGGTTCGGCCGGTTCCTGCTGTTCGGCACGCTCACCAGCGCGGTGATGCTCGAACAGCTGGCCCTGTGCCTGTTCGCCGGCGGCACCGCGGTGATCCCCGAAGAGCTGCCGGACTTCCCGTGGGTGCTGCCGCGGCTGCGGGTGAGCGCGGCGCTGATGACCGTCCCGCGGCTGCACCAGGTCCTGGACGTGCTGCGCGCCGAGGACGTCGACCTGAGCGACCTGCGGACGCTGATCGT
Source organism: Amycolatopsis sp. NPDC104587 (assembly GCF_055583645.1). Lineage (NCBI taxonomy): Bacteria > Bacillati > Actinomycetota > Actinomycetes > Pseudonocardiales > Pseudonocardiaceae > Amycolatopsis > Amycolatopsis sp. NPDC104587. Next base: position 591,799 of record NZ_JBVJNO010000005.1, on the reverse strand, counting down.
GGCCGGCTCGCCGGTGCCGCCGCACAAGCTGGCCGAGGCGGCCGAGCTGGTCGGGCCGGCGATGCACCACGCCTACGGCCAGACCGAGACCGGGATGCTGACGATCTCCGGCGCGGCCGAGGGGCCCGGTTCCGTCGGGAAGGCCTGCGACACGGTCGAGATCGAGGTTCGCGACGATTCGGGCTCGCCGCTGCCGGCGGGGGCCGAAGGCGAGATCTGGGTGCGGACGCCGTCGGCCTTCGCGGGCTACTGGCGCGACGAGGTGACGACGGCCGAGGTGCTCGACGGCGGCTGGGTGCGCACCCAGGATCTCGGGCACCTCGACGACGCGGGGTACCTGCACCTGTCCGGACGGGCGCGGGACGTGGTGATCGTCAACGCGATCATCCACTACACCGGCCCGATCGAGCGGGCGATCGCGGCGCACCCGGACGTCGACCAGGCCTACGTCGTGGCGGTGCCGGACGCGCGGACCGGCGAGGCCGCGGTCGCGTTCGTCGTCCCGGCGCCGGGGCGCTCGCCGGACCTCGACGAGGTCCGCAAGGGCGTGGCGGCCGAGCTGGGGGAGGCCGCGGTGCCCGCGCGGTTCGCCGTGGTGGCGTCGGTTCCGGTCGCGCCGTCGGGGAAGCCGGACAAGGCGGCGCTGCGGGCGTCCCTGCCGGACTAGAGGTACCGCCGGTGACGGTCGGCAAGTTACCGACTTCGGTAGGTTCCGACAAACCTCTCACGAACCTACTTTGGGCTCGTCGCCCGAATTCGGGACGGACATCCGGATCACCTGGCCGAAGGGCATTTTCATGCGAATGTCGAGGGCTGTCACCGCGGTCGGCGCCGCCGCCGCGGTACTGAGCATGGTCTCGGTGGGGGTTGCGGACGCCCAGGAGGACATCATCGGCGGGAGCACCGTCTCCTCCGCTCCGTGGGGCGCCCAGATCTACTGGAACAACGTCACCACCTACGGCGGGTTCGAGTGCTCCGGGACGATCATCGCCCCGCAGTGGGTGCTCACCGCCCAGCACTGCCTGAACTCGCCGGGCATGCACGTCAAGGTCGGCAACGTGGCCCTCCAGCAGGGTACGAACGCCGCCGTCGACCAGCAGAAGGCCTCGCCCAACGGCGACATCGCGCTGCTGCACCTGACCACGGCGGTGAACACGACCTACATGAAGCTCGGCACCGGCAACCCGCCGGCCGGGTCCACCAACCAGATCTACGGCTGGGGCCGCACGCAGGGCACCAGCCCGCCGTCGAGCACCCTCAAGACCGCCGACGTCCGCGTCACCGGCACCAGCACGGACGCGTTCGGCGGCACGGCCATCGCCAGCCAGGGTGTCAACGGCTCGGCGTGGCACGGCGACTCGGGCGGCCCGCAGCTCTCGGGCGGCGTCCAGGTCGGCGTCTGCTCGACCGGCAGCAACTCCGGTTCGAACCCGCAGGGCACGCAGAACTACGCGAGTGTCGCGTCGAGCCGCAGCTGGATCCGCACGACCGCGGGCGTCTGACGCGCGTCCCGTGCCGGCCTCACCGCCCGGGAGGCCGGCACGGGGCATACTCGCCCCATGGAGTTCCGCACGACGGTCCTGCTCGGCGGCAAGACGGCGACCGGCCTGCCGGTGCCCGACGACGTCGTCGAGGCGCTCGGGGCCGGCAAGAAGCCCGCCGTCACGGTGACGCTCGGCGGCCACAGCTACCGCACGACGGTCGCGAGCCGCGGCGGGCAGTACCTCGTCCCCTTGAGCGCGGAGAACCGCGAGAAGGCCGGGGTCTCCGCGGGTGACGACGTCGACGTGGCGATCGTCCTCGACACCGCGCCGCGCGAGCTGGAGATCCCGCCGGACCTGGCGGTCGCGCTGGCCGCCGACCCGGCCGCCCAGGCCCGGTTCGAAAGCCTGTCCTACAGCGGGAAACAGCGGTTCGTGCTGCCGATCGGCCAGGCGAAGACCGAGGAGACGCGGCAGCGCCGGGTCGCCAAGGTGATCACGGACCTGCGCGCCGGGAAGTGATGGACGCCCGCACGGTCCGGCGGGTGCTCGCGGCACTGGCCCCGGCCCGGGTGTGGCTGGCCGGCGGCTGGGGTGTCGACGCCCTGCTGGGCCGTCAGACGCGCGAACACCGCGACCTGACCTGCTGCACCGCCTCGAGGAAGAGCCCGACGTGCTGGCACGGCTCGGCGCGCTGGGCTACCGCGAAACCCTCGACCTGCGCCCGGTCCGGTTCGTCCTCTCCGACGGCGGCACCGAGCTGGACCTGCACCCGCTCGTCTTTGAGCACGACGGTTCCGCCACGCAGAAAGCCGACGCCAACGGCGCGACTTTCCCCTATCCCGCGGACTGTTTTGTCACCGGGCGGATCGACGGCGCTGAGGTGCCGTGCGTGTCCGTGGCGCAGCAGGTCTTCTTCCATCAGGGGTATGAACCGCGGCCGCACGACCTCGCGGACATGCGGCACCTCCGCGAAGCCTTCGGCGAGGATGGGGTGGTGACAGTGGAGAAGACACTCAGGGTGCTGGCGGACTACGACTGCTGGGCGTTGTGGGCGTTCGCTCCGCCGAGAATGGAGAACCTCGATCCCGCGGATCCCGAGCTGGGGCTGAGCCCGGCCCTGGTGGGAGAGCTGAACCGCTGGGCGGACGAGTACACCGCGACCTTGAACCGTGACGACCCGGCAGCCTCCGGTTTTCCGTCCGAAGCAGAGGAGCGGGACTTCGTGGCCCGGGGCCGCCACCTGGCGGAAGAGGTGCACGCGCAAGTCGGCCCCGGCTGGCGAGTCACGTACTACGACAGTGAGCTCGGCCACGATGTCGACGTTCAGGCTCGCGCTTGAGCCCGAAGCACCGCGGCGGGTATACGCTGCCCGCTGACTTCATCCCGGGGGAACCATGGCCGCACCCGAGCACGACCCTGTGCTCTTCGACGAGCTGATGCGCACCGAGCTGCGCCGTCAGCCGATCAGCCGTTACGCCGTCGCGACGCTCGTGTCGGGGCTGCTCGGCGGGCTGCTCGCGCCGGTCTTCGGTGTCGTCGCGCTCGTGCGGATCCGCAAGCACCGGCAGCGCGGGCGCGCCCTGGTGATCTGCGGGCTGGTCGCCTTCGCCGGGTGGATGGGTGTGCTCACCTACCAGATCTCGACCGGGACGACGTGGTGGCAGCAACGCGCCGCGCAGGCGTCCGGTGAGCGGCTGCCCGAGGGCATGGCCCACGGCAGCGACCTCGCGGCCGGCGACTGCTTCTGGTCCCCGGCGGCTTCGGGCGGCGTCGACGTGCTGCGGGCCTCCTGCACCGAGCGGCACACCGCGGAGGCGTTCGAGGTGCTCCCGCTCGGCGACGGCCCGATGCCCGACATCGTCGAGGTCTACCAGCGCACGCTGGCCCGCTGCCAGGCCGACGCCCGGCCGGTCCCCGAGGTCCGCGTCCAGGTCGTGACGCCGACATCGCAGTGGTGGGCCGAGGGCAAGCACCGCGCGGTCTGCTACTACCACTTCGCGGCCGAGCTGACCGCGCCCGTGCGCTGAGCCGTGTCCGGGAACCTCGTGCTGCCGGACGGACGGCTGTGGTCCGCCTCCAGCGGCGTCTACTACTGGGTCGTCGACTACCTCGCGGCCGCGGTCACCGACCGGGAGCTGGCCGAGGAGCTGCGTGCCGTTTCGGTGCACGGCTTCCGCACGTTCGACCTCGGCGCCCTCGCGCCCGATCGGCGGCAGGAAGTGCTCGACCTGATCCTCGGCCCGCTGCTGCCGACCGTGGCGGCCGCGTTCCCGGACAGCGCCGCCGCGCAGGGGTTCGTCGCCAGGCTGAGGGACCTCGTGCGGGGCTGACCCCTCAGGACTCCGCCGGTTTGGTCCACGCCACCTGGACCAGCCCGGTCCCGTGCCGCCGCGACACCAGCGTTCCGCGGCCCGGCGGCTGCGGGGACGGCTTGACGTCCGCCAGCAACGCCCCCTCGTCCTTCGTGCCCGACATGATCAACCCCGGCGAACCCAGCTCCCGCAGCCGCTGCAGCACCGGCTCGAACAGCGCGCGCCCCGCGCCGCCGGAACCGCGGACGATGATCACGTGCAGGCCGATGTCACGCGCCTGCGGCAGGAACTCCAGCAGCGGCTGCAGCGGGTTGCGCCCGACCGTGGCCACCAGCTCGTAGTCGTCCACCAGCACGAACAGCTCCGGGCCGCGCCACCACGAGCGGTTGCGCAGCTGCTCCGGCGTCACCGACGGGCCCGGCAGGCGGTTGCGCATCGCCGTGGCGCACTCGGTGATCAGGTCGGTCAGCTTGCCTTCCGCGCCCGCGTAGCCCAGCAGGTGGTCTTCGGAGACCGCGCCGAGCAGGCCGCGGCGGTAGTCCGCGACGATGATCGCCGCCTCCTCCGGCGTGTACGCCGAGGTGATGCCGCGAGCGATCGCCCGCAGCAGCGAAGACTTCCCCGACTCGACGTCGCCGAAGGCCACGAAGTGCGGGTCCGCCGCGAAGTCCAGGCACACCGGGCGCAACGTCGACTCCGCGATGCCCAGGGTGACCTGCCGGGACGGGGCCGCGGGCAGCGTGTCCAGCGGGACCTCCGGCGGCAGCAGCCGCACCTTCGGCGCGCGCGGGCCCTTCCACGCGTCGGAGATCCGGCGCGTCAGGTCGACACCGCCGGCGCCGATCGTCTCGGGGCGCTGGTCACCGTCGATGCGCGGCAGCGCCGCCAGGAAGTGGAGCTTCTCCGCGGTGATGCCGCGCCCGGGCCGGTCGGCCGGGACGTTCACCGCGACCTTGCGGTCGATGGAGGAGTCCATCGGGTCGCCGAGCCGCAGCTCGAAGCGCGTGCCGATGGCGTCACGCAGCTGCGCGCGGACGCCGATCCACTGGTTGAGCGAGACGATCACGTGGATGCCGAACCCGAGCCCGCGCGCGGCCAGCCCGGTGATCTGCTCCTCCAGCTGCTCGTACTCCTGCCGGATCGTGGTCCAGTTGTCCACGAACAGGAAGACGTCGCCGAACTCGCGGCCGTCGGTGCTCTCGGTGAACTCCGCGCGGCGCTGGCGGAACGTCGTCACCGACTCGATCCCGTTGGCGGAGAAGAACTCCTCACGCTGTTCGAGCAACGTCGTCAGCTCGGCGACGACCCGGCGGCAGCGCTGCGCGTCACGGCGGGTCGCGTAGCCGGACGTGTGCGGCAGGCCGGCGATCGGCGCCAGCGCGCCACCACCCATGTCCAGCACGAAGAACTGCACCTCGGCCGGGGTGTGGGTCAGCGCGAGCATGCCCGCGATGTCCTTCATCAGCGTCGACTTGCCGGTCTGCGGGGCGCCGACGATCAGCGCGTGCCCGCCCGCGCCGGAGAAGTCGGCCCACAGCATGTCGCGGCGCTGCTCGAACGGCTTGTCCACCAGGGCGACCGGCACGGTCAGCTTGCCGTTGCCGCCCCAGCCGAGCGGGCACAGGCCGCGTGCGGCGTCCTCGCCCAGCGGCGGCAGGAGCTGGTCCAGGGTCGGCGGCTCGTTCAGCGGCGGCAGCCAGATCTGGTGCGCGGACGGCCCGCGGCCCTCCAGCCGGGACAGCATCGCGTGGATGATCGTCTCGCCGGTGCCGTCGGGCGCGACAGGGGCGTCCGAGATCTCGGTCGTCACCGGGATCTCCACCGGGGCCAGGGAGAACGGCAGCACACCGAGCTCCTGCCCGTCCTCGCGCACGACCGTGCTGCGCGGCGGCAGCTCACCCGAGACGTAGGCGGCCTTGAGGCGGATCAGCGTGTCGGTGTCGGACTTCAGGTACGCCGACCCCGGCACCGGCGGCAGGTGGTAGGCGTCGGCGACCCCCAGCACGGTCCGGCTTTCCGACGCGGAGAACGTCCGTAGGCCGATCCGGTACGACAGGTGGGAGTCCAGCCCGCGCAGCCGTCCTTCCTCGAGCCGTTGCGACGCCAGGAGGAGGTGGATGCCGAGCGAGCGTCCCAGCCGGCCGATCGCGACGAACAGGTCGATGAACTCCGGCCGCGCCGACAGCAGCTCGCTGAACTCGTCGATGATCACCAGCAGCGAGGGCAGCGGCTCGAGCGCGACGCCGTCCGCGCGCGCCTTCTCGTAGTCCCGCACCGACGCGTAGTTCCCGGCCGCGTGCAGCAGCTCCTGCCGCCGCAGCAGCTCGCCGTTGAGCGCGTCCGCCATGCGGTCGACGAGCGCGAGGTCGTCGGACAGGTTCGTGATCACGGCGCAGGTGTGCGGCAGGTCCGTCATGCCGGCGAAGGTCGCGCCGCCCTTGAAGTCGATCAGCGCCAGGTTCAGCGTCTCCGACGAGTGCATCACGGCCAGCGCGGTCACCAGCGTCCGCAGCAGCTCGGACTTGCCGGACCCGGTCGCGCCGATGACCAGGCCGTGCGGGCCCATCCCGCCTTCGGCCGACTCCTTGAGGTCCAGCTCCACCGGCCGGCCCTCCGGGTTGATGCCGAGCGGGATCCGCAGCCGGTCGCGGGCCGCGCGCGGCGCCCACGTCACGGTCGTGTCGGTGTCGCGCGGGTCGCCGATGCCGAGCAGCCCGGACAGGCCGAAGGTCGCCGACATCGGCTTCTCGCCGACGATCGCGGCCGGCGTGTGCAACGGCGTCAGCATCCGGGCCAGCGCTTCGGCGGCGCCGCGGTCGAGCACGTCCGGGCGGCCGAGGAACCCGAGGCGCTGCTCACTGGCGTCGCCGACGACCATCCCGAGGGAGTCGGCCGACGTCTGCAGGCTCAGCAGCCGCTCGGTCGAGTACGTCCGCGGGTGCTCCTGCCCGATCTCGATCACCGTGACGCCGAGCCGCCCGTCCTCGCCGATCAGCCGCGGTTCGCCGTGCGCGTTGCCGCCGTCGACGACGACCACCAGGTGCGGGAGGTCCAGCTCGGCCGCGGCGCGGCGGCTGAACGCGGGGCGTTCGCCGAGGTCCGGGCCGAGCAGCTCGGCCAGCCCCGCCGCCGAGTCGGCCGCCAGCCGCCGCGAGCCGACGGCGTCCGTGGCGCCGGCCGCGGTCGCGTGCGGCAGCCACTTCGCCCACTCCCAGTCGTGCTGCCGGTCGGGCGGCACGCACAGCGCGACACGCAGGTCGCCGGGGGAGTGGAACGTGACGAGCTGGCACACCAGCGCCCGCACCAGGCCGAGCACGGCCGGGCGCCGGCCGGCCACGGTGACCGCGGCGAACGAGCGCAGCGACAACGCCACCGGCAGGCCGTCGACCGTCGAGTAGGTGCGGATGAAGTGCTTGAGGCTGGTGGAGGACACCGGGTCCAGGTCCTCCAGGGGCACGGTCTGCGGCGCCTTCAGCGGGGTCGCCAGCCGCTGCGGCCCGGACCCCGCGCGCACCTGCGCGAACTGCGCGTCGGTGCGCCGGCGGTCCCACAGCTTCCCGGTTTCGACGTAGGCCCACAGGTCCGCGGGGTCGGGCTGGACGGCGACCATGGCCGCGCGCTGGCCGTCGGCGATGTCCCGGACCTGGGCCCGCAGCCCGGAAAGGTACCGCTGGTAGTCGCGGCGCTCGTCGTTGATCTGCGCCTTCTTCGCCATGCCGCCGCGGCCCAGCGACATCACGACCATGCCGCCCATGGCGCAGATGAACAGCGCGCCGAAGATGTAGGTCATCACGCCGCCGTCGCGTCCGATGTAGACGAACGACATCGCGCCCATGCCGAGCATCATCGGCAGGAACATCATCAGCTGCATCATCCCGCCGGACGAGCTCTTCGGGAGCATCGGCGGGGACTGCAGCACGATCTCGCTCGGTCGTTCGGGCGACAGGCTCATCGGGACATGCTCCGGACTCGGGGATGCTCTGACCGGTATTTTGGCCACTCACCGCCCGCTCGCGGTGGGTACTTTTGCCGTCCGCCCGCTTCCTGGCGCGAACTTACGCTCTGCCGAGCAGCCACCCGCGGAAGGAGAGCCATGGCCGGCGAGTACCGGGCTGAGCCCGAGGCGATGCGCTCCGCCGTGGGCAACGTCGGCGGCATCATCGCCCACGGCATCAACGCCGTGGCCGACCTCGAACGGCTCATCGTGCAGCCGACGTCGTTCGCCGGCTTCGGCACGGCGGTCGCGGCCGCCAACGCCGCGCTGCACTCCAGCCAGGTGACCGCCGTCCGCACGCTGCTGCAGCTGCTGCAGCAGGTCAACGGGCTCGTCAAGGCCAGTGCCGACGCCTACCAGGCGGCCGACCAGGACGCCGCCGCCGGGTACGGCGGGGGCACGGGGAGCGGGTCGACGCCCCCCGCGTCGTCGATCTGGGGGAGCTCGCACGCGTCCGAGCTGGCCACCGTGGCCATCAACGACAGCGCGGGCGCCCACGGCGAGCCGTCCTCGGTCGGCAACGTGCTGCGCTACCTCGGCGACGCGAGCTTCGGCAGGCTCGGCGACCACCCGATCACCGACGCCCGTTTCCACGGGGTCGCCGACTTCAACGACTGGCTCGCCGGGGACGCCGGCAACCAGGCGCGGGTCGGGCTGATCGAGGTCTACGCCGGCACCGCGCGCGCGTTCTCCGACGTCCCCGGCGGCGTGCACAGCGGTGACGTCGTGGTCGTGGAGCCGCTGCTGTTCTCCGACCGCCAGCCGGTCATCGGGGTCGCCGGGGACGGCGGCCGCCTCTACAACCACGGGCTCCTCGACGCCCGCATCAGCGGGCTGGCGAAGGTCAGCGTCTACCGGCCCGCGTCCGTCGTCTGATCGTCCGCTCCTTGAGAACTTGCGAGGTCCGATGCTGACTTTCCCGAACTCCAGCGCGATGGACGCGACCGCGTCCTCGGGCGGGCCGATCACCATCCTGCCGCAGATCGTCACCGGCCAGCCGGAGCAGATCGCGCAGCACGTGCTCGACCTGGTGAAGAAGGCCGAGCAGTTCCTGAGCATGTACACCGAGCTCACCAAGGCCGCCGACCAGCTCGGCAAGATCTGGTCGGGCGCGGCGAGCGAGTCGGCGCTGAAGAAGATCTCCGACTCCTTGAAGCAGCTCGAGACGATCATCACCGTCGTGCAGAAGGGCGCCGAGCTGCTCGGGGTGTCCGGCACGCTGATCAAGACGGCGCAGCAGGCCTACCGCTCGGTCGTGGCCGCGGTGAACCCGACGGTCGCGTCGCTGATGTCGAACCCGTGGACCTACGGCGCGGCGGTCGCTTTGTCGACCGCGACGAGCGCGTCACTGCGGGCGTTCATCACCGCGATCGGCGCGCTGCTCAAGGCCCTCGGCGCGGTCGACCTCGCCCAGCAGGTCACCCAGCTGGCGCAGGTGATCGGCGCGATCGAGAAGCTGTTCCACCACGACTCCGGCAGCGCGGGCGCGACGACGCCGTCGATCGGGAACACCCCGGTCACGGCGCCCCAGGCCCCGCCGTCGGTGGCAAGCCCGGCCGGGCAGCAGGCGGTGGCGGGCGGGAGCGGCGGGGGGATCCCGCAGCAGCCCTCATTCACCGACTACACCCCGCCCGCGCTCGCCACCGGCGGCGGTTCCAGCGGCGGCGCGACCACGCCGGTGACGGCCAACGGCACCCCGCTCGACCCGTCGAACAGCTGGATCGCCGTGGACCCGGCGCAGCACGGCGCCACCGTGCCGACCCAGCCGGCGCCGGTCACGCAGCCGGTCACCCAGCCCGCTCCGGTCGGCGGCGGCGCGAACGAGGTCACCATCCACACGAACCTGACCACCGGTGAGTCCACTGTGGAGGCTCCGGGCGGCCAGGACTTCGACCTCGACATCGCCTTGGACTACAACGGGAAGCACTTCAGCCAGCACGTCGGCTACGACGCGGCCGGGAACTGACCCGTGTGGGGCTCGGGGGTCGTCGACGCGTCCGGGGTGGTCAGCTCGGTGCTGTCCGGGTACCGGCAGGTGCTCGTCGAATGCCAGAGACGGGTGACCGGTGACCCCGGCGCCCTGAGCGCGGCCTCGCAGCGCGTCGGCACCCAGGCGTCGACGGTCTCGGCCAAGGCCCGCGAAATCGGCGACTCCGCGAAGACCCTGCACGCGGACTGGGACGGCGACGCCTACACCGCGTTCGCGACAGCGGCCCAAAAGCTCGGCGAGGAGCTCACCGACGCCGCCACGAAGCTCGACGACCAGGCGAAGCGGCTCGCGACGGCGTCCCAGCTGGTGCAGTCCGCGAAGGCCGCGGTCGACTCCGTCCTCGCGCAGTTCGACCAGTACGCCCAGCAGCTGACCGCGCAGGCCCGCGCGGTGAACTCGGGCTCGGTCGGCGCGTTCATCCAGGCCGCGCGCCAGCTCGGCGAACAGAGCGTGCAGGCCGCTCGCCAGGTCGTCGACGAGTTCTCCGAGGCGCTCGCCGAGCTGTTCCCGCCCGAGGGCACCCAGCGGCTGGAGCACAAGCTGGGCAAGAAGACCGGCGGCCCGCTGGGCTGGCTCAACGGCAGCCCGCTCGACGGGCGCAAGCGGCCGCGCGACGCGCCGTCGTGGTTCAAGAACTCGGGCTGGAAGAAGCTCACCTGGGACGGCCTCGAAGGCACGCGCGCGCCGAAGAAGGCGGACACGCCGTTCGGGCAGCCGAAGCCGGAGAGCGTCAAGGACAAGCTGGGCAACAACACCGAGATCACCTACTACAAGTTCAAGCACGAGCAGGACGGGCTCACCCCGGAGTACGACGGCAAGATCACGTCGAAGGGCTGGGACGTCGGCGCGTCCGGGCACACCGAGCTGGCCGCGGTGAAGGAAGAGGCCGAGCTCAAGGGCGACTGGGGTGTCTCGTCGGCGCACGCCAAGGGCACGGTCTTCGCCGGCGGCGAGGCGAGCGCGTCCGGCACGGTCGGCGCGCACGGGGTCGGCGCGCACGCGAACGTCTTCGTCGGCGGGAAGGTCGAAGGCGAGGTCGCGGCGGACGTCGCGGGCATCGGCGTCGGCGCGAACGGCACGCTGCAGTACGGCGTGGGCGCGCAGCTCGACGCCCAGGCCGTCTACGACGCCGGGCACCTGAAGGTGAACTTCAAGGCGGGCGCGGCGCTCGGTCTCGGCGCGGGGGTCGGCGCGAAGATCGACATCGACCTGCCGAAGCTCGGCCACACCATCGGCGAGTACGGCGGCGCGGCCGTCGACTACGTCGGGACCGCGGCTTCCGACGCGGCGAACGCCGTCGGATCCGCTTGGGACGACGCCGTTTCCTCCGTGGGGCTTTGATGACCCTTCCCCTCGACTTCGTCATCCCGGACGGCTGGACGGCCGTCGACCCGGGTGACTCCGGCGCGGTTTTTGTCGCCGTGCACGACGCTTCGCCGGGCGAGTTCGTCCCGAACATCACGGTGAGCGTGCAGCAGCGGCCGGACGACGCCTCGATCGACGCCATCGCCGCCGAAGCCGTCGAACGCCTTTCGCGCACGACGGCCGGGCTCGACGTGCTGAGCCGCCGTGACGTCGGCGCCCCGGCCGCTCCCGGGGTCATGCAGCTGCTGCACCTGCGCACCGGCGAAGGCGACGAGCTGATCCAGACCCAGGTGCACCTGACGGTCCCCGGCGCGACGCCGGAAGAGCGGCTGGTGCTCGAGCTCGCCTGCACGGCCGCGCCCGCGACCGCGCGGGCGCTCTCACCCGGTTTCCAGCGGTTCGTGGGCAGCGTCCACGTCCGCCAGCACGAAGGGAAGACGCGATGACCGATCCGTACGCGGTGCCGGACATGGACGAACTGCTGGCGCAGGTGCGCAAGCAGACCGAAGAGGTCCAGCGCATCCAGCGCACGGTCGAGGCGATGGAGATCAAGGCGCACTCGCGGCAGAACGAGGTCACCGTGACCCTCCGCGGCGACGGGCGGTTCACCGCCATCGACATCGACCCCCGCGCGATCCGCGAGTACGACGCCCGCAACCTCTCGGAGATCGTGCTGGAGGCGGTGAACGCCGGGCTCTCGAAGCTTGCCGAAGCCTCGAACGCGAAGTTCGCTCCGGTGATCTCGGCCGCGAAGAACGTCTGATGACCACCGCGTCTCTCACGGGGACGACGCGCCGGGTCACGGTGGTCACGCCCCGGGCCCGCGTCGACGTCGCGCTGCCCCAGCAGTCGACGTTCGCCGAGCTGGTGCCGCAGCTGGTCCGGCTGGCCGGCGCCGCCGGGCAGGCGTCGGCCGAGCATCCGGGCTGGGTGCTGTCCCGCCTCGGCGGCGCGCCACTGGCGCTCGGCCTGAGCGTCGCCGCGGCCCAGATCCGCGACGGCGAAGTCCTCCACCTGACCCCGCGGGAACGCCCGCGGGGTCCGCTGCTGTTCGACGACGTCGTCGACTCGATCGCCAGCGTCGCCGATTCGTCCGGGGGCTGGAGTCCTTCGGTGGCACGGCGTTCCGGCCTGGTGGCGGCGGTGGTCCTGCTGCTGGCGGGCGGGCTGCTGGTGCAGTCGGCGGCGTCCGGCAGTGTGCTGGCCCCGGTGGGGACGGGATTGCTGGCGCTGGTGCTGCTCCTGGGCGGCGGCGCGCTGAGCCGCGCGTACGGCGACGCCGAAGCGGGCGCGGCCGGGTCGCTGGCCGGGGTGGGCGTGGCGCTGCTGGCGGGAATGTCGATCCTGCCGCCGCACCCGCTGTTCTCGCTGTCGGCGGGCCCGCTGGCGGCGGGGCTCGCGGCGGTGACGGTGTACGGCGTCCTGGCGGCGGTCTCGGTGGCCGACCGGCTCCCGTGGTTCGTTGCGATCACGGTCGCGGCGGGCTTCGGCGCGGTGACCACGGGCGTGGTGCTCCTGTCGGGCGTCCGCCCGGCGGCGGCGGCGTCGGTGGTGGCGGTGCTGGCCACGGCGCTGGCGGCGGTGGCCCCGATGCTGGCCCTGCGCCTGGCCCGCTTGCCGCTGCCCCGCGTCCCGGACGACATGGAGGCGTTCCGCGCGGACGAGCAGCCGTCCCTCGGCACGGAGATGTTCGGCCGGACGTCGCACGCGCAGGGCGTCCTGACGGGGTTGCTGGTGGGCCTGGGCCTGGTCGTCCTGGCGGCGTCGGTGGTGCTTTCCACGGGTGGGCCTTGGGAAGCGGGCCTGGCGGCGCTGCTGGGTGTGGCGTGGATCCTGCGGTCCCGCTCGTACGCGCGCCGAGCGCAACGGCTGGTGCTCATCGGTTTCGGGATCGTCGGCCTGGTGACCGCGGGAGTGTGGCTGGTGGCTTCGGGCCAGCGCACGGCGATCTTCGCGGCCGGCTGCGCGGTGGTTTTGGCCGCGGCGGTGTGTTTGGTGTACGCGACGCGGGTGGCGCGCGGGCTGCGTTCGCCGTACTGGTCGCGGCTTTTGGACGTCTCGGAGTTCTTGGTGCTGCTGTCGCTGGTGCCTTTTGTGGGGATGATCGCGGGGGTTTACGAGGCCGTCCGCGGCTGACGCCCGGGTTCAGTCGCGGTTCTTGCGCAGGTAGACGTGGGATTCGCCGAGGTCGAGCAGCTGATCGCCGCGCTCGGCGAATCCGCCGCTCTTCCACGCCGGTGAACTGCCGCTGATGCTCAGCCGCCGGTTCCAGTACTCCCTCCGGCGCTCGTCGTTCGTGATCCGCGTGGCCAGGGTGATCGACCAGCCGATGGTGAGGTCGCGCGCCTTCGCGGTGTCCGCGAACCGGCGCCCGGCCACCCGCATCTCCGGCGCTTCCTTGTCCTTCCAGCCGGGCAGGTCGCCCATGATGACCGGGATCTCCACGGTCAGCCGGTGGTGATCCGCCCAGTCCACCCGGAGCTCGACTTCGATCACCTTGAGCTCGGACGCGTCGCAGGCGTAGATCTTGACAGCCTTGATCGCCTTCTCGCCGATCGCCTCGACGACCTCGTCGATGTAGGAGTCGTCGATCTCCGCGTACATCAGCAGGTAGCGGAACTGGTCCTGGATGGACTCGAGCCGGGTCTGGGTCCAGGTGTGGGTGTAGGTGCCGGTCACGCGATCTCCTCCACCGGCTCGTACAGGAAGTCCTGTAGCGCGGCCGACCGTAGCTTGTGGACAGAACGCGCGGTGTCCAGCAGCGCGCCCCCGCCGAAGACGCGGGGCGTGCCGGTCACCTCGTTGCCGCGGGCCACCCGCTCCCGGAGGATCGTCCGCATATCGGCCGGCGCCTGTTCCAGGTGACCGACGAGATGTGCCCGGAGCAGCGCGTTGCGGACTTCGGCGAAGTACGCGAGGGGCTCGGCCGGGAATTCGGCGAGGAGTTCTTCGACCGCGCTCTCGTCGACCATGGTGCCGAACAGCCAGCGCACGACGTCTCGCACTTCACCGGGCGTCGGCAGCCAGTCGATGGCCGTCATCCGGCCGTGCCGCCGCAGGGGCGGGTAGAGCCGCTGGAGGTTGTTCCCGGTGACGAAGATCGGGACGCGGTGAGGCCGGCTGCGGGCGGGGTCGACCGGCTTGTCGGCGATGTGCATGAGTTCGGCGAGGATCTGCTGGTGGTTGACCGTGCCCGTGTTGCGTTCCCACTCGCCGACCGTCGTGTCGATGTCGTCGACGAGCAGCGCGGTGGGCACCTGCTGGCGGACGGCGTGCGACGCGGCGGAGTAGGTCCTGGCGACCAGCTTCCCCGGCTCCCCGGCCAGGCTGCTCTCGAGATCGGAGGCGTTCAGCCGCATCACCTCCACGTGGCACCTTTCCAGTGCCGCCGCCAGCTGGGCCGACTTGCCGTCGCCGGGCCTGCCGAAGAAACCGAGGATGGGGGCCTGGATCGGCAGGTTCAGGTAGTTGGCCCACAGGTGCAGCCGGACGTGCTGGAAGAAGCGGGGCAACAGGAAGACGTTCTCCGTCACCGGTGTCCTCCCCGGCCGAGCCGCATGTCGAGGACTTCTTCGGCGAAACTGTCCAGGAAGTCGCCGGTGAACACCGGTTTGCGCGACCCGTTTTCCGTCGGCACCGGTGGCTCGCCGGGATTCGGCGGGCCGTCGAGCTCTCGGCGCCGGAATGCCGCGATCGCCAAGTTCTGGCGTCGTTCCACGCTTTGTTCGACGCGGGTGCCGAAATCGGTGAAGATGGGGGCGACGACGCGTTCCCGGTCGCCGCGGAATTGTTCGGTCAGCACGAGGTGGTCCCGGCCGAGTGCGAAGACGTCCTGGCGGGTCAGCGCCAGGTAGCGGGCCAGCACCAGGACGACGTGCCGGATTTCTTCGAGGTCGGCGCTCATCGCGGTGTTTTCCGCCACGACCTGGGCGACTTTTTCCTGCAGCTCGCGGACGCCGATGCTGTTACGGCGTTTGGCGAAGAATTCGTCCGTGAGGCGCGTGACCAGCGTCGGCACCGTCGCCGTCAATATCTCGGCAATCATGCCACCCCAGTCGTGGCCCGGTTCGCGTGCGTTACGCCGGACGGCGGCGGAATCGGCGAACGGGAAGAGTGCGTCAGGAGTCCAGCGCCAGCGGCAACGTCTTCCGCACCGCGGCCCCATGCCGCCCGTGCAGCGGAACCGCCGCACCCGGCACCGGCACCGCGGCCCCCGGCCGGCCCCCCACCCGGATCGTCACTTCGGCCTTTTCCCGCCCGCCCGGAGTCCGCGTCAGCGTGTAAGACGTCGCCGTGAAAGCGGCCCCCGCCACCGACGCGTCCAGCACCCGCGACGACCGCGGCGTGAAGCACATCTGCGCCGCTTCTCCCCACGTCCACGACTTCCACCGGTCCGGCGCACCCGAAGCCGCGCCCTGGACACCGAGCGCCACCCGCAGCTCCTGCGCCAGCTCGCCGGCTTCGAGCACCGTGCTCTGGTACCCCGCCTCGGCCAGCGAGCCCATCAAGCTCAACGCCGCCGACGCCGTGCTCCGCAGCGCGCCCAGGTCGCCGCCGCCGCGGGCGAGGGCCGCTATCGGGGCCTGGTCCGGGCGGTAGCGGACGGCCAGCCAGCGGACCCGCAGCACCTGCTCGCCGCGCGGGATCGCCCACGTCAGCAGCTGGGCCGACGCCAGCGGGACGTCCGTGCGGCGGTACGCCTCGCGCAGGATGTCCACCAGCGCCGTCGGCGTGCCCGTGCCGGGGGTCAGGCGCACCAGCGCGCTCCAGCCGCCATCGACCTCCGCGACGCCGAAGCGGTTGCCCGCGCGGTCGACGTGCTGGCGCACCTTCACCGGCCCGGCCACGCACATCAGCGGGTCCGGGCTCTCGCGGCGTGTGTCGTGGCGCCGGAGCCGGTACGCGGTCCAGGTCAGCGCCCAGCCGGCCGGGTGCCGCCCGGCGAAGCGCACCGACGT
Organism: Amycolatopsis sp. NPDC104587; assembly: GCF_055583645.1. Taxonomy (NCBI): domain Bacteria; kingdom Bacillati; phylum Actinomycetota; class Actinomycetes; order Pseudonocardiales; family Pseudonocardiaceae; genus Amycolatopsis; species Amycolatopsis sp. NPDC104587. The sequence continues at coordinate 575,696 of NZ_JBVJNO010000005.1, read as the reverse complement.
CAGCAGCACCAGCAGCCCGGCGGCGACGCTCACGCCGATCCGCACCGGCTGGCCGGCGGCGCCGACCGTCCACACGAGCAGGACGGCGATCGCGGCGATCTCCCACAGCGCGGCCTGCAGCGGCCGGACCGGCAGCAGCCAGGGCAGCGGCGCCGACGCGGGCCGGGCCGGGGCCGGGCGGACGGCGCCGGCGGTTTGGACGGACACGGGCTCCCCTTTCCCCGGGTCTCCGACGCTACTGCCTCCCCAGATGTCGCGTGGGCGTAAAAATTACCCTCCCCTTCGGCCAACCGGGTGCCTAGCATCGAGGCCTCTGAGGGCCGAGCAGGGACGACGCACACAGCCGGGGGCTAAGCAGCGTGTGGACGCAGCGGGACCAGATCCAGGCGTACCAGTTCCTCCGCCGCAGGCTCGTTTCGGCGCTCGTCGCCGCCGACGCCAACCACCCCGTCTCGCCCAGCCGCCGGCTCGTGCTCGGCACCGTGCTGGGGCTCGTGGCCGCGCTGCTGGTCACCGCCGTCTTCGGCATCATCGGCCTGCTGAACCCCTCCGGCGGCAAGGACTGGCTGGAAGGCGGCAAGGTGATCGTCGAGGAGGGCACCGGCGCGCGGTTCGTGCTCGGCGCCGACGGCGTGCTGCACCCGGTCCTCAACTACGCCTCCGCACGGCTGCTGGCCGGCGGCGCCGGCGACGCGACCGTGTCCGTCTCGTCGGAGAACCTCGGCAAGGCCGGCCGCGGCGCCCAGATCGGCATCCCGGGCGCGCCCGACTCGGTGCCGGTGGCGGCCGCGCTGGTCACCACGCCGTGGACGAGCTGCAGCCGCACCACGCAGGACGCGCCCGCGTCGGCCGAGCCGCGCACCGCCGTGCTGCTCGCCGCGCCCGCGTCCGGGGTCGAGCTGCCGCGGGACCAGGGCGTGATCGTCCGGCTGCCGAAGGGCGACCGGTTCCTGCTCGACGGCGGCCGCCGGTACAAGCTGTCCGACGAAGCCGCGACGGCGTTGCAGTTCGACAGCTACCCGACGATCGCGGTGTCCGCGCGCTGGATCGACACCGTCCCGGCCGGGCGTGACCTCACCGCGCTGCCGGTCGACGGCGCCGGCGACCGCGGCCCGTCGATCGGCGGCCACGACTCCCGCGTCGGCCAGGTGCTCGCCGTCGTGGACGCCATGGCCGCGCCCGGCGCCGCGGCTTCGTACTACGTCGTCCGCCGCGACGGCCTCGAGCCGGTCGGCCAGACCGAGGCGAGCCTGCTGGTGACGACCGAAGCCAACGCCGCCGCTTACCCGGGTCCGCCGGCGCCGGTCGAGGTGCGCGCCGCCGACGTCGCCGCCGCGCCGAAGGCCGGAGCTCCTCGCGCGGGCGGCGCCGACCCGGCGGCCTTCCCCGACCGCATCCCCGGGAAGGCGCCGATCACCGGGAACTCGGTGGTTTTGTGCATCCAGGGCAACCGGTTGCTCGTTTCGGCCGAATTCCCGCTTCCCGCCGGCGCCAAGGCAATCCAGGTCCCGACGCGAACCGAAGCACGGGTGGCGGACGAGGTGTTCGTGCCCCCGTCGGGGGGCGCCGTCGTCGTCGAGTCCGGCTCGGCCACCACTTACCTGGTGACCGACTCAGGCCGGAAGTACCCGGTGGTGAACGCCCAGGCGTTGGCGTCGCTCGGCTACGGAAGCGTGGCCAAGTCACCGGTCACAGGTAGTTTGCTGGCATTGGTGCCGACGGGCCCCGCGCTGGACCCGGCCACGGCCGGGCAGCCGGCTCCGTCGGGTGGAACGGGGTGAAAGTCGTGCACATGACAGAAGAGCGTTCGACCGAAGACGACCTGGGCCAGGGGCGCGTCCGGGTCGCCGTCATCGAAGACCACCCGCTGTACCGCGTTTCGGTGGAGCGCGTGCTGGCCGAAGCCGACTTCGTCGAGCTCGGCGCGGTGGTCGACTCGGTCGCCCGGTTCCACGTGCACCGGCAGCCGCCGGGCAGCGTGGTCCTGCTCGACCTGGGCCTGCCCGGGGTGGCGGGCGCGGCGGCGGTGCTGGAGGTCTGCGAGCTCGGCCACCACGTGCTCGTGGTGTCCGCGCAGGCCGAGCCGGAGGTCGTGCTCGGCGCGATCGCCGCCGGCGCGCGCGGTTTCCTGTCGAAGGACGTCGACGCCGACGAGCTGCTGATCGCGATCAAGACGGTCGCCGGCGGCGGCGCGTACGTCTCGGCGGTGGTCGCCGGGATGATCATGAAGGACAACGCCGACCGGCCGGCGCCGTCGGCCGAGGTCGAGCTCTCGCCGCGCGAGGAACAGGTGCTGCGGCTGGTGGCGGCGGGGGAGCGCGACGTCGACATCGCGCTGATCCTCGGCATCGGCGTCCGCACGGTGCGCGGCTACCTCGACCGCATCCGCGACAAGACGGGCGAGCGGCGGCGTCCGGGCCTGGTCAAGGAGGCCATCCGGCGCGGCCTCATCGGCGGCTCGGGTCCCCGGCGCGGCGGCCGCAAATGAGCCAGCCGCGGTCGATCCGCGTCGGCGTGATCGAGGACCACCCGCTCTACCGGTACGCGCTCACCCGCGTGCTGACCGAGGCCCCGGACATCGAGCTCGGCGCGGTCGCCGACTCGGTGGCCCGGTTCGCGGTCCAGGACCAGCCGGCGGGCAGCGTGGTCGTGCTCGACCTCAAGCTCCGCGGGGTCCAGGACGCGGCCGCGGTCCTGGAGGTGGGGCACATGGGGCACAAGGTGCTGGTGGTGTCCGCGCACGCGGAGCAGCCGGAGGTCCTCGGCGCGATGCAGGCGGGCGCGAAGGGGTTCCTGTCGAAGGACGTCGACGGCGACGAGCTGCTGCGCGCGATCCGCACGATCGCCGACGACAACGCGTACGTCTCGCCGACGCTGGCCGGGATGATCATCCAGGACAGCGAAGAGCGGCACGCGGGGCCGAAGATCGTGTTGTCGGAGCGGGAGAAGCAGGTGCTCCGGCTGGTGGCGGCGGGCGAGCGGGACGTCGACGTCGCGGAGATCCTCAACATCAGCGTCCGCACGGTGCGGTCCTACCTGGACCGCATCCGCGACAAGACGGGCGAGCGGCGCCGGGCGGGCTTCGTCCGGGTCGCGATCCGCGAAGGCCTGCTCCGCTAGCCCGAGCCGCACTTTCACGTGAAAGTGACCCGGAGTGCGCACTCCGGATCACTTTCACGTGAAAGTGCGGCTTTGCGGTTCAAAGTCGGCGGTTGGCCAGGGCGCCCGTCGCGGTGCGGGCTCGGGCAGCGAGAGCCTGGTCGACGTCCACCAGCAGCATCTCCGGGGCCGCGCCCGCGGCGGCGTGCACCCGGCCGAAGCCGTCCGCGGCCAGCGAGTGGCCGATGCCCGTCGGCGCCTTCGGGTTCACCGTGACGCCTGTCGCCGCCGGGTCGGCCTGGCCGCAGCCCAGCACCCAGCAGCCGGAGTCCAGGGCCCGCGCCCGCACCAGCACCTCCCACTGCTCGCGCTTGCCCTCGCCGGCACCCCACGACGTCGGGAGCAGCACGACGTCGGCGCCGTCGTCGGCCAGTGCGCGGAACAGCTCCGGGAACCGGACGTCGTAGCAGGTCGCGACGCCGTAGACGACGTCGTCCAGCTCGAACGTGACGGCCGAGGAGCCGGGCGCCACCGTGTCGGACTCGGCGAAGCCGAACGCGTCGTAGAGGTGGATCTTGTCGTAGCCGCGGTGGTGCCCGCCGCCGGTGACCAGCAGCGTGTTGTGCACACGCCCGGCGTCGGCCGGGGTGAACATCCCGGCGACGACCACGACGTCGTGCTCGGCGGCCACCGCGGCGACCGCGGACGCCCACGGCCCGTCGAGGGGCTCCGCGACCGGCTCCAGCGGACGGCCGAAGCGGGCCATGGTCGCTTCGGGGAAGACGACGATCCGCGCGCCCTCGGCCGCGGCCGCCTCGACCCCGGAGCGAACCAGCTTCAGGTTCGCCTCCGGTTCGTCACCCGAGTTGACCTGGCACAACGCGATTCGCGCCACCGCTGCCTCCTGCATGCTGGGATCCGCCGTCACCCGGGAGTATCGCTGAAAACCCGCTCGGCGTGACCTCGTACCCTGGGGGCATGTTGAACCGCACCGACCTGCGCGGGCAGGTCCCGACCGCCGCCGAACTGCGCGCCACGCTGCCGCGTGCCGAATACGACGTGGACGCGGCGCTGCATCACGTGCGCCCGGTGGTCGAGGCGGTCCGTGACCGCGGTGTCGAAGCCGTCCTCGAGTACACGGAGAAGTTCGACAAGGTCCGCCCGATGAGCGTGCGCGTGCCGCGGGAGCGGCTCACGCAGGCCCTCGCGCAGCTCGACCCGGCCGTGCGCGCCGCGCTGGAGGAGTCGATCACCCGCGCGCGCAAGGTGCACGCGGAGCAGCGCCGCACCGACGTGACCACGACGGTCGTCGACGGCGGCACGGTCACCGAGAAGTGGGTGCCGGTCGAGCGTGTCGGGCTGTACGCGCCGGGCGGGCTCGCGGTGTACCCCTCGACCGTGGTGATGAACGTCGTCCCGGCGCAGCTCGCCGGGGTCGGCTCGCTGGTCGTCTGCTCGCCGCCGCAGGCCGGGTTCGCCGGGCTGCCGCACCCGACGATCCTCGCCGCGGCCGAGCTGCTCGGCGTCGACGAGGTGTGGGCGGTCGGCGGCGCGCAGGCCGTCGCGCTGCTGGCGTACGGCGGCACGGACACCGACGGCACCGAGCTCACCCCGGTCGACGTCGTCACCGGGCCGGGCAACATCTACCTGACCGCGGCGAAGCGGCTGCTGCGCGGCCTGATCGGCATCGACTCCGAGGCCGGCCCGACCGAGATCGCCATCCTCGCCGACGAGACGGCCGACCCGGTGCACGTCGCCGCCGACCTGATCAGCCAGGCCGAGCACGACCCGCTCGCCGCGAGCGTCCTGGTGACGACGTCCGTCGAGCTGGCCGACGCCGTCGACAAGGAGCTGGTCGGGCGCGTCTCGGCGACCAAGCACACCGAGCGCGTCACCGAAGCGCTGGGCGGCAAGCAGTCCGGCGTCATCCTGGTGTCCACAGTGGACGACGGCTTGCGGGTGGTGGACGCCTACGCCGCCGAGCACCTGGAGATCCAGACGGCGGACGCGCGCGAGGTCGCCGCCCGGGTCCGCAACGCGGGCGCGATCTTCGTCGGCGCGTACGCCCCGGTGTCGCTGGGCGACTACTGCGCCGGCTCCAACCACGTCCTGCCCACCGGCGGGTTCGCCCGCCACTCCTCGGGCCTGTCCGTGCAGAGCTTCCTCAAGGGCATCCACGTCGTGGACTACAGCGAGGACGCGCTGCGCGAGGTCGCCGGCCGCGTGGTCGCGCTGGCCGACGCCGAGGACCTGCCCGCGCACGGCGAGGCCGTGACGGCGCGTTTCGGAGGTTCCGTCTGATGACCATCGGCGAAGAGGTCACCCTGGACGAGCTGCCGCTGCGGGACGACCTGCGCGGCAAGTCGCCCTACGGCGCGCCGCAGCTGGACGTCCCGGTCCGGCTCAACACCAACGAAAACCCGTACCCGCCGCCGCCTTCGCTGGTGGCGGACGTCGCGGAGGCGGTCCGCGCGGAGGCCGCCGAGCTGCACCGCTACCCGGACCGCGACGCGCTCGCCCTGCGGCACGACCTGGCCGACTACCTCAGCGTGTCGACGCGTGTGGTGCTGACCGAGCGGAACGTCTGGGCCGCCAACGGGTCCAACGAGGTGCTGCAGCAGATCCTGCAGGCGTTCGGCGGTCCCGGGCGCAGCGCGCTCGGTTTCGAGCCGTCGTACTCGATGCACCCGATCATCGCGTCGGGCACGCGTACCGAGTGGGTCCCGGCGCCGCGCCGTGACGACTTCACGCTGGACACGGCCGCGGCGGCGGCGGTCATCTCCCAGCGGCGTCCGGACATCGTGTTCGTCACCAGCCCGAACAACCCGACCGGCGGCTCGATCCCGCTTTCCGAGCTTCGCGCGATCTTGGACGCGGCCACCGGGATCGTGGTCGTCGACGAGGCGTACGCGGAGTTTTCGTCGCAGCCGAGCGCGGTCGAGCTGCTGGCCGACTACCCGGCTTCGTTGATCGTGTCGCGCACGATGAGCAAGGCGTTCGCCTTCGCGGGCGGCCGGCTGGGCTACCTGGCGGCGGCCCCGGCGGTCGTCGACGCGCTGCAGCTGGTGCGCCTGCCGTACCACCTCTCGCGGCTGACGCAGGCCGCGGCGCGGGCGGCGCTGCGGCATGCGGACGCCACTTTGGACAGTGTGCACAAGCTGGCCGCCGAACGCGACCGCGTCGTGGAGGCGTTGGCGGGCCTGGGGTTCGACCCGGTGCCGAGCGACTCGAACTTCGTCCTCTTCGGACGGTTCGCGTCGCCCTCGACGGCGTGGAAATCCTATTTGGACAAGGGCGTGCTGATCCGCGACCCGGGTGTTCCCGGACATCTGCGCGTGAGCATCGGCACCCCGGAAGAGAACGACGCCTTTCTCGAGGCGAGTAAGGAAGTGGCCCGATGAGCCGCATCGGCAAGGTCGAACGGACCACCAAGGAGTCCTCGATCTTCGTGCAGCTGGACCTCGACGGCACGGGCGAGGTCGACATCTCGACCGGCGTGCCGTTCTACGACCACATGCTGACGGCGTTCGGCGTGCACGGCTCGCTGGACCTCAAGGTCGAGGCCACCGGCGACGTCCACATCGACGCGCACCACACGGTGGAGGACACGGCGATCGTGCTCGGCCAGGCGATCCGCCAGGCCCTGGGCGACAAGAGCGGCATCCGCCGTTTCGGCGACGCGTGGATCCCGATGGACGAAACCCTGGCCCACGCGGCAATCGACGTCTCCGGGCGGCCGTACTGCGTGCACGTGGGGGAGCCGGAGCAGTTCAACACGTTCACGATCGGTAACAACTACCCGTTCGTCCTGACGCGGCACGTGTTCGACTCGCTGGCGTTCCACGCCCAGATCGCGCTGCACGTCCGGGTGATCCACGGCCGCGACCCGCACCACATCGCGGAGGCGGAGTACAAGGCGGTGGCCCGGGCGTTGCGGGCCGCGACGGAGCCAGACCCGCGCGCGGGCGGCATTCCTTCCACGAAGGGCGTTCTGTGAGCAAGGAAGTCGTCGGCGTCCTGCTGCTGGCCCTGGGTGGTTTCCTGGTGGGCGGGGTCTACTCGGCGTGGAAGACGGCCAAGTTCATGGCGGTGGTCCTGGGCATCGCGGCCCTCCTGGCCATCGGCGGCGCGATCTTCTGGTTTGCCAGCTAGCGGGCCGCCTCGAACAGCCCCCACCCTCCCCGGGGGGCGTCCCACGTCCAGTCTACCGGTGGCGGCTGACAAAACCCGCTGCCTGAGTCTGGTTGTCCACAGCCCGGCCCGGCTGTGGACAACCAGACTCAGCCACCACCGTTCCCGATCCTGCTGCTGACCACGACCGGCGCCCGCACCGGCCGTCGCACGACGGTGCCGCTGGGCTTCGCGGTCGACGACGGCCGCTTTTTTGCGGTCGCGTCCAAGGCGGGCGCGCCCCGGCACCCGGCTTGGTTCCACAACCTCCGCGCCCACCCATCGGTGACGGTCGAGCTCGGCGACCGGACGTACGAGGCGCAGGCCGTCGTGACCACGGGGGAGGAGCGAGACCGCCTGTACGGCACGGTTTCCGACGGCACATCGCCCTACGAACAGAACACCGACCGAGTGTTCCCGGTGATCATCCTCGACGGCGTCCCCGCCCCGGCCGGTCACTCCAGCGGGACGTAGTCGCCCCCGGCCCGAGCCGTGGCGAGATCGGGGTGCGTCGACGCGCTGGTCAGGAAGCGGCCCTGGACGACCCGGACGAAGGACCCGTCGAGCGGGAAGACGAGCACGAACTTCCGCCCGCCGTTTCCCCGCAGCACGAGCCCCTTCCGCAGGTTGTCGAGGAACTCGACGATGTCGCGCTCGATCTCCGCCGCGAACTCGCGCTGATCGGCCCGCGTGATGTCGTAGAGGTCCGTGTCGATGTCGTACGTGGTGCGCCGGCCGGACACCGGGTCCCACGCCTCGAACTCCAACCCCAGCCAGCGTTGCGGGTCGACGACCACGGTGGCCCGCCACGTCCGTCCGGCGAGCTGCCATCTCGGTCCGGCGCCGGTGGCCCGGAGCTCGCGAAGGAGATCGAGGAGGCGGTGACCCGTCATCTACGTCATCCTCGCGGAATTCCCCCGGCCGGCAACCGAAGAAGGCCCCTCCGGGTGAGGAGGGGCCTTCTTCGGCTAGCGGTTCGCGCCCACCAGTTCGCGCTCGTCGTCGTCCGGAGCGGCGTCGAGCTGCTTCGTGAGCTTCTCGCCCTCGACGTCGACGTCCGGCAGGATGCGGTCGAGCCACTTCGGCAGCCACCAGGCGCCGCGGCCGAGCAGGGACATCACCGCCGGCACCAGCGTCATGCGGACCACGAACGCGTCCACCAGCACCCCGAACGCCAGCGCGAAGCCGATCGACTGGATCAGCGACGACTCCGCCAGCACGAACCCGGCGAACACGCTGATCATGATCAGCGCCGCCGCGACGACCACCCGCGCGCCGTGGCGGAAGCCGGTGACCATCGCCTCCTGCGGCTCCGCGCCGTGGACGTGCTCCTCGCGCATCCGCGTCACCAGGAACACCTGGTAGTCCATCGCGAGTCCGAAGAGGACACCGATCAGCAGGATCGGCAGCATGCTCATGATCGGCCCGGTCGACTCGACACCGAGCAGGTCGGTCAGCCAGCCCCACTGGAACACCGCGACCACCGCGCCGAACGTCGCCGCGACCGAGCCGAGGAACCCGATCGTCGCCTTCAGCGGGACGACGACCGAGCGGAACACCAGCATCAGCAGCACGAACGCCAGCCCGACGATCAGCGCGAGGTACGGCAGCATCGCGTCCGAGAGCTTCGCGGAGACGTCGATGTTCGCCGCGGTCTGCCCGGTGACGGCCAGCTTCGCGCCCGTCGCGTTCTCCAGCGTGCCCGACTCGGTGCGGATCGCCGCGACCAGGTCCTCGGTCTGGGTGCTGCTCGGGCCGCTCTTCGGGATCACCGTGAGCAACGCCGTGTCACCGGTCTGGTTGACCTTCGGCGGGGTGACGGCGGCGACGTCGGGCAGCTTCTGGATGTCGGCCGCGGCCTGGCCGAGCGCGGCCTGGCGGTTCGTGCTCGAGCCGACGTCGACGACGACCAGCAGCGGCCCGTTCGAGCCCTCGCCGAAGCTGCCGCTCGCGATCTCGTACGCCTTGTGCTGCGTGGACTCCGGCGCGGCGGTGCTGTCGTTGGGCAGGCCGAGCTGCATGCCGAGCGCGGGCAGCGCGACCACGGCCATCCCGGCCAGCGCGACGAGCAGCACCGGGATCCGGTGGCGCGCGACGAACCGCGCCCAACGCTCGCCGTGCGTCGGTTCGACCGGCTTGCGGCGCAGCCGGATGCGGTTCCCGGCGACCTTTGCGCCGGCGAAACCGAGGATCGCGGGCAGCAGCGTCAACGCGATGAGCACGGCGATCGCGACGGTGACCGCGGCCGCGACGCCCATCTGGCCGAGGAACGGGATGCCGATGATGGTGAGCCCGGCCAGCGCGATGATGACCGTGAGCCCGGCGAAGACGACGGCCGAGCCGGCGGTGCCCGCGGCGCGTCCGGCGGCCTCCTCGGGTTCGCGGCCGATGCTGAGCTCGTGCCGGTAGCGCGAGACGATGAACAGCGCGTAGTCGATGCCGACGGCCAGGCCGATCATCAGCGCCAGGATCGGCGTGTTCGAGTTCAGCTCGGTGACGCCGGAGGCGAGCAGGATGCCCGCCATCCCGATGCCGACGCCGACGAGGGCCGTGAGCAGCGGGATCCCGGCCGCGATCAGCGAGCCGAAGGTGATGATCAGCACGATGGCGGCGACCGCGACCCCGAGGCCTTCGGTGGCGCCGGTGGCCGGGACGCCCTGCACGGCGTCACCGCCGAACTCGACGGTGAACCCGGCGTCGCGGGCCGCGTTGGCGGTGTTCAGGAGGGCTTCGCGGTCACCGTCGGTGAGCTCGAAGGCCTTCGCGCCGTAGCTGACCTGGGCGAGCGCGACGCGCTTGTCGGGGGAGATCGACTGCGCCTGGAACGGGTCGACGACGCCGGCGACCTTGGGCGCGGTCTTCAGCTGCCCGACCAGGGCCTCGACGGCTGCCTTGCCCTTCGTGTCGGTCACCGAGGTGCCGGCCGGGGCCTCGATCACGACGCGCGCGGTCGCGCCCCCGGCGTTGGCCTGCGGGAACTTCTCGGTCAGCTGGTCGATGGCCCGCTGCGACTCGGTGCCGGGGATCGTCACCGAGTTCGACAGCTGGCCCGAAAGCGTGAGGGCGCCCAGCCCGAGCGCCACGAGGACGGCCGCCCAGACGGCGGCGACCAGCGCTCGCCGTCGGAAGGACAACCGGCCGAGCCGGTACAGGAAGGTCGCCACGCGTCAGCTCCGTTTCCCCCGAAAGGGGTCGGTTCACTCCATCTGGTTGCAACCCACGCTAGCCGATCGGCAAGGAGACGTCCAAGCCGATCGGCAAGTATGTGACTTGCCGAACAGCAAGGTTTATCCCAGCCGATCGGCAAGTAAGCGGTTTGCCGATCGACAGGGAGTGACGTACGCTCCGACCGCTCGCTGAGGAGGAAGAATGACCGCCGGCCCGGCCGAGGACACCCGGACCCGACTGCTGCACACCGCGCTGCGGCTGTTCACCGAACACGGGGTCGAGGGCACGTCGCTGCAGATGATCGCCGACGCGCTGGGGATCACGAAGGCGGCGGTGTACTACCACTTCAAGACGAAGGCGGAGATCACCGAGGCGGTGGCCGAGCCCGGTGTCCGCGACCTGGACGAGCTGGTGCTGCGCGCGGCCGCGCAGAAGCGCCGGGGTGCGCAGGTGGACCTGCTGCTGGAGGGGTTCATCGACCTGGTGATCCGCCACCGGGCGCTGGTGGCGCTGTTTTCGAGCGACCCGGGGCTGATCCGCGCGATCGAGAAGTCCGCGCACGGTGGGATGGAGGGGTTCGGCCAGGCGCTGCTCGGCATCCTGGCGGGCCCGGACCCGGACGCGGCGGCCCGCGTCAACGCGATGGTGACCCTGACGGGCATCGCGATGGCCGGCGGTTCCCCCGACCTGGCCCGTCTCGGCGACGAAGAGCTCCGCACGGAACTGCTCGACGTGGGCCGCCGCCTCCTGGGCCGCCCCCGCCGCCGAACCCTAACCCCCCTCTCAACCCCCTAACCCCCCTTCGCCCCTCCCGCCCGTCTCGACCCCAGCCACGCGCGATGCCCCTCCAATCACGCGTGATGCCCGCTCAATCACGAGATACCCTTCCGATCACGCGAGATGCCCGCTCAATCACGCGAGATGCCCGCCCAATCACGCGTGTCCCGCACCCAATCACGCGAGTTTCGGGCTCAAGCACGCGAGTTCCGCACCCAATCACGCGAGTTCCGTCTCTGAGCACGCCAGTCCCGGGCCCAGTCACGCGGGTTCCGCGGACCCCGGCGGACGACACGCTTACCTGACTGGACGACACGCGTCCTCGGCCGGACGACACACGTGACCCGAGCCGGATCTCGTGTGATTCGGGGCGGAACTCGCGTGACTGGAGGCGGAACCCGTGTGACTGGGGGCGGAACTCGTGTGACTGGCGGGTCGACACGCGTGATCAGGCGGTCGACACGCGTGACTGTGGGGTCGACACGACGTGTCGTCCGGATGGGTGCGGGTTAGGTGAGTGGGTGGAGGTAGGTCGGGGGGACTGTGGCCGTCAGCCAGACTCCGTTGGCGCTCACCTGGAACGCGTGGCCCGCGGCGGCCATGTCGGCCGCGTCCACCCGCAGGATCACCGGCTTTCCGCGCCGGGCCGCGACAACACGCGCCGTGTCGATCGTTGCCGACAGGTGGACCGCGTGGCGCTTCATCGGGCGCAGGCCCTCGCGCAGGATCGGGGCGAGGAACTTCGCCACCGTGCCGTGGTAGAGCACGTCCGGCGGCGGCGCGTCCGGCAGGCCGAGCTCGACGGCGACGCTGTGGCCCTGGCTCGCGCGGATCAGCGTGCCGGTCTCGTCGAAGGCGAAGCGGCGCTTGTTGTTCGTCTCGACGACTTCGTCGAGCTGCTCGCGGGTGATCCTCAGCGCGCGCAGCAGCGCGTCGACCGGCGCCCAGCCGTCCGGGGTGAGGGTGAGCCCGATCGCGGCGGGATCGTGACGCAGGTGCAGCGCCAGCCGCTTCGAGATGCGGATCATTTCTTTCTCGTTCATTTCCTCCCCAGGATCCCGCCCGGGGCAACCGATTTAGATGCCACCCTCGACGGCAGGCCGCAGTTTGCCGGCCCCCGGGCCGAAGCGCGCCAGCTCGTCGTCGTTGTTGTAGAGCGAGCAGCTGCGCAGCGACAGGCACCCGCAGCCGACGCAGCCGGTGAGCCGGTCACGAAGGCGTTGGAGAGCGTCGATGCGCGCGTCGAGTTCGTGCTGCCAATCGCGGGACAGGCGCGCCCAGTCGGCTTTCGTCGGGGCGTGGTCGGCGGGTAGCGTCGCCAGCGCGGAGCTGATGTCCTCCAGGGAGAGCCCGACCCGTTGCGCGGCGCGGATGAACGCGATCCGCCGCAGCACCGAGCGCGAATAGCGGCGCTGGTTGCCCGCCGAACGCTCCGAGCTGATCAGGCCTTTCTCCTCGTAGAACCGCAGTGCCGTGTGCGGAACCCCGCTGCGGTCCGCCACCTGTCCGATGCTGAGATGTTCAGCGAGCCTCGTCACCAGCTCAGGCTAGCCTTGACTTCGAGTTTAGTCGAGGTTGCATCGTCGGAGGCATGACCACTGCGACCGAACCGGGCCACGCGGAGCTGCCCCGCCTGATCTCCCTGATGACCGGCGACGACAAGCACCTCGCCGCCGCCGAGTCCACTGTGGACGTCCTGTGGGTGCTCTACGACCGCGTGCTCGACATCACGCCCGAAAATTTCCGCGAGCCCGACCGCGACCGGTTCCTGCTGTCCAAAGGGCACGGTCCGATGGCTTACTACGCCGTGCTGACCGCGAAGGGCTTCATCGACGAAGCCGAGCTGGAAACGTGGTCCGACCCGGTGTCGCGGCTCGGCCACCACCCCGACCGGCGGCGGATCCCCGGCGTCGAGATCTCCAGCGGCTCACTCGGCCACGGGCTGCCGATCGCGCTCGGCTCGGCGCTGGGCCTGCGCGCCCGCGGGCTGACGTCGAAGGTCGTGACCCTGGTCGGCGACGCCGAGCTCGACGAGGGCTCCAACCACGAGGCGATCGTCGTCGCCGCGCGGTTCGGGCTGGAGAACCTGACCACCGTGGTGGTCGACAACCAGTCCTCGACGCGCGGCTGGCCGGGCGGCATCGCCCGCCGCTTCGAGGTCGAGGGCTGGGAGACCCGCACGGTGTCCGGCCGCGACCACGACGCGCTCTACGACGCCTTCACCACCGCCCACCCCGGCCGGCCGCTCGCCGTGGTCGCCGTCGTCGAACCGAAGGGCTGACATGCTTTCGATGCGGGACACCTTCCTGGCCACCACCGAGCAGATCCTCGACGCCGACCCGGACGTCGCGATCGTGCTCGCCGACATCTCCGCCGCGCAGCTGGCCGGCGCCGCGCGGCGGCACCCGGACCGGGTGATCAACGTCGGGATCCGCGAGCAGCTGCTGGTCAGCGCGGGCGCCGGGCTGGCGCTGGCGGGGCTGCGGCCGATTGTGCACACGTTCCCGTCGTTCCTGGTGGAGCGCGGGTTCGAGCAGATCAAGCTGGATTTTTCCCACCAGGACGTCGGCGGCGTCCTGGTGTCGTACGGCGCGTCGTACGACATGCCGACGGCGGGGCGCACGCACCAGTCGCCGGGAGATGTGGCGCTGATCGACTCGTTGCCGGGCTGGACGGTCCACGTGCCGGGCCACCCGGACGAGGCCCGCCGCCTCCTCCTGGAGTCCATCCCCGGCGACGGCCGCGTCTACCTGCGGCTGTCGGCGCAGGAGAACACTTCGCCGCACCTGGGAGTGGGTTTCACGCGGTTGCGGTCCGGTTCGCGTGGGGTCGTGGTGGCGGTGGGTCCGATGCTTGATCGGGTGCTGCGGGCGACGGCGGGTCTTGATGTGACGGTGCTGTACGCGTCGACGATCCGGCCGTTCGACGGGGCGGGTTTGCGTGCGGCCGTGGATTCTGCTGCTTCCGTGGTGCTGGTGGAGCCTTATCTGGCGGGGACGTCGGCGCATTGGGCGGCGGAGGCGTTGGCGGACGTGCCGCACCGGCTGCGGTCGCTGGGGGTGCGGCGGGATGCGGAGGTGCGGACTTACGGGGATGTTGCGGACCACGATCTGGCGCATGGGCTGGATGCCGGGTCGTTGGCTTTGTCGATCAGGGAGTTCCTGGAGGAGTAGGGGCAGTGCCGCCGGTGCTGGGGGTACCGGCGGCGGGCTTTTCGTAAGGGAAGGAAGTCTTCGCGCCGCCGAGCAGTTTCATCAGCGCGATGTTGGTCGCGCGTTCTTCGTCGCTGCTGTCGGGGTGCTTCACGTGAAGTTCTTCGTACAACCGGAACCGGTTGAGGTCGACGACGGTGCGCACCGTGCCCATGTATTCGTCCGCGCCGGCGACCGCCGCGCGGTAGGCGATCCAGGCGAACACGTACGGCACCAGCGCGGTGAGCAGCCACCAGTGGTCGGTCAGCATCGCCGCCACCGTCTCCAGCGTGGCGACCAGAGCGACGACACACAGCCGGATCGAGGTGTCCATCTGCTGCCGGGCATCGTGCAGGGACTCCACGTGTTTGTCCGGAGCGACGAGTGCGATGTACGGCGCGGCGCGGATGGCGTCCAGACCGTATTGCGTGCCGATCCGGTCTTCGGCCGACCGGAGCGCGTTGCCCAGCCGGGTCGGCATCATGCGGTGCGTGACCGGGTAGCGCTGCATCTGGTGCGGGACGAGGGCCAGCGCGGCGTGGACACCGCTCGCCGCGTGCGCCTTCGGGCTGGGAATGAGCTTGAGAAGCGCATTCGTCAATTCAGCGTCGGGAAGCCCGAACGGGTTCGGTTTTTCCCGTTCCGTTCCCAGATCGGCCAGGTACCTGTTGGCGATGGCCTTCGCGAGCACTCTTCGACGTCGGCGGTCGAGCCGGGTTCGCCGCCGGTTCAGCCGTGATCTTTTCTTGCGGTAATGGGTGATGCGCAGGCGGAGCAGGATCGTGGCGAGCCGCGAACTGCCCCAGTACCCCTCGAGCACCCGCGTCATACCCAGCTGAAGCGGGTGAAGGAAGAGCGCGACGATCACGGTCGCCAGCAGGATCCAGGCGTAGCCACCGAAAGTGATACCGCTGAGCTTCGTGCCGACCTGCGTCGGGTTCGGCGTTCCCGACCAGGCGCCGCTGCTGATGAGAACGACCGTCCAGCCGGTCAGGAACAGCGCTGGGAGCACGCTGACGAGGCTGAAGTAGCGGCCGATCCGCGCTCCGGCCCCCAGGGCGGCATCGGCGATCGACGGCGCCGTCATGACGGAAGGCGGTCTTCTTCGTCGATGTAGTCGTCACACTCTTCGCAGTAGAGTCCGTCGTCTTCCTCCACGAGGTAGACGACGGGGTGGTACGGGCAGCGACCGGCGCCCTCGTCTTCGCCGTACCCGGGCAACCCGTCGTAGGGCCTGTTGGTGCCGAGCATCACCAGACCGAGGGTCAGCCGCAGTCTGCGCATCGGCCTCACCCCGCCCTCCAGGATTCGACCATGTTAGGCCAGCATTCAGGTGCAGTCGACAACGTGGGACGAGGTGGGGATGGGCTTCTCGCCCTGGGTGGTGCCTGCTGTGGGCATCGTCGTGGTCGCGGTTGCCGGGGGGTTCGGGGGCGGTGGTGGGGCCTGGGTGGCCGTCGGGGGCCTTGCCGTCTCGGGGGGTGGGTGGCTGGTTTGGGTCGTGCTTCGGGAGCGGCGAGCCGATAGCGTTGCCCCCATGGGGTCCAGCATCCGGCCGATCGCGCTCGGGATCATTCGGCGGGGAGACGCCTTGCTCGTCTTCGAAGGCCACGATGACGGCCGGACCTTCTACCGGCCGCTCGGTGGGGGCATCGAGTTCGGTGAGCGGGGCGAGGAAGCTCTCAAACGTGAGTTCCGAGAGGAGCTCGACGCCGGGATCGAAGTCCACGGACGGCTCGGCGTCCTCGAGAACGTCTTCACCTGGCGCGGCAGGCCCGGCCACGAGATCGCCTTCCTCTACGACGCCGAGTTCACCGATCCCGGCTTCTACGCCAAAGACGAAATGAAGATCCTCGACGACCCCGCCACCGCTCGGTGGGTCGACGCCGAGGACTTCCGCGACGGCAGCAAGCTCCTCTTTCCCGACGGGCTCACCGAACTGCTCTCACCGGAGCAGTGACCGCGTCGTCGGCTCCAAGGCTTCCCCCGGACCCGACCGGCTGAACGACACCGTGAACGGCCCGTCCTCCCGCACCGGCAGCTGCGGGAAGTTGTTCGGCGACGGCTCCGTCTCGAACACCGCGAACGCCGACGGAGCCGCAGCACCGACCGTCAAACACAGACCGGAACCCGGCGGCGGCGAAGCAAGACCACGCCGGACCGGACGGAGCAGCAGCACGTCGTCCGAGTCCACCATCGTCGCGTTCGCCGCGTCTCGGTGACGACGCCACACCGGGCCGGTGTAGAACGCCTCCAGCGCCGACTTCCGGGCAGCGAGCGAGGAAAAACCCCGCAGCCACACGAACTGGTCCGGGGACGCCGGCGACCGGAACAGCCCGAACAGGTGCGCTCCCGCCTCCTCCTGCGGTTCGACGAACTCCCGCTCGAACAGCTCGATCAGCTCGTCGCGCCGCCCTGGGTGCAGGGTGTAGCGGCGCAGCTCCAGCACCGTCTCGAATGAAGAAAAGTCCACGGACCGCAAGCTACCGGCCACCACCGACAAAAAACCGATCAGCGGAACGCTGCCAGCCCCGTCACCGCCTGGCCGAGCGACAGCGCGTGCATCTCCTCGGTGCCTTCGTACGTCAACACAGTCTCGAGGTTCGCCATGTGCCGCATCACCGGGTACTCCAGCGAGATCCCGTTCGCGCCGAGCATGGTCCGCGCGGTCCGGGCGACCTCCAGCGCCGAGCGCACGTTCGCCAGCTTCCCGAAGCTCACGTGGTTGTGGTGCAACGAGCCCGCGTCCTTCAGCCGGCCGATCTGCAGCGCCACCAGGTCGGCGCGGTTGACCTCGACCAGCAGGTCGGCGAGCTTGCGCTGGGTCAGCTGGAACCCGGCCAGCGGCTTGCCGAACTGCGAGCGCGCCAGCGTGTACTCCAACGCCGATTCGTAACACGCCCGCGCCGCGCCGACGACGCCGAACAGGATTCCGTAGCGAGCCTCGTTCAAGCACGACAGCGGCCCGCGCAACCCCCTGACCTCGGGGAACGCCGCCGAAGCAGGCAGCCGGACGCCGTCGAGGACCAGTTCCGCCGTCAGCGAAGCTCGCAGGGACAGCTTGTGCTTGACCTCGTTCGCCGTGAAACCCGGCGTCGACGTCGGGACGACGAACCCGCGGATGCCGTCGTCGGTCTGGGCCCAGACGACCGCGACCTCGGCGACCGTTCCGTTGGTGATCCACATCTTCGTGCCCGACAGCACCCAGTCGGACCCGTCGCGCACCGCGCGCGTGCGCATCGAGCCCGGGTCGCTGCCCGCGTCCGGCTCGGTCAGCCCGAAGCAGCCGAGCGCGTCGCCGGTGGCCATGCGTGGCAGCCACTCCTTGCGCTGCTCTTCGCTGCCCCACTTGTGGATCGCGTACATCGCCAGCGAACCCTGCACCGAGACGAAGCTCCGCAGCCCCGAGTCGACGGCTTCGAGCTCACGGCACGCGATGCCGTACGCGACCGCGCTGGTGCCGGCGCAGCCGTAGCCCTCCAGGTGCATGCCCAGCAGCCCCAGCGAGCCGAAGCCCTTCGCGAGCTCGGCGGCCGGGAGCACGCCCGTCTCGTACCAGTCGGCGACGGCGTCCAGCAGGTTGTCCTTCGCGTACGCGCGCACGGCGTCGCGGATGGCGCGTTCCTCCTCGGCGAGCCCCGCGTCGAGGTCCAGGAAGTCGTGCGGGTCCGGAGTGCGGCTCATGAGGGCTCCAAGGGGACGCGTCGGTGCGGCCCTCGCAGGAAACCACAGTCAGGCGTCTGTTCCCCGCGTGGCGTTCGTCACGCGAACGACAGACGCCGTCGCCGAATGCCGCGGCCGGGTCTGCTGGCGCGGGATCAGCAGCTCGCTGAACTGCGGGAACGGCACGCTCTCGATGTCTTCGCGCCAGGCGTGGAACATCTGGGACAGTACGTCGTCCTCAGCCATGTACGCCTCCCTGGCGTCCGGTCGTGGAGGCTGACCTCACACGATCGAGTGACTGGATACCCAGCTGCCGGGACGGCGAAACGTGTCTCTTCAAGATTCTTCCGCGCCGTCACCCACCCATGGCAGAATCGCGTCGCCGCCGCCATGGCCTCTACTTCCGAGGAGCGCACATGCGCGCGGCCAGTCTGCTCGCTCTCACCACCGCCGCCCTGCTCACCGCCACCGGTGTCGCGTCCGCCCACGACGCCCGCTGGCGCCAGGCCGGGCACACCACCGCCGAAAACCGGGTCAGCGGCGAGGGCATCACCACGCTCCGGCTGCCCGGGCAGCCGCCCGAGATCGTCTACCGCAACGGCGCGACCATCCCGCAGCCGCTCAAGGACGAGGGCTGGGGCCACGTCGGCGACCCCGACTCCCTGCGCGGGTACGTCTTCGACGTCTACCAGGACACCGTCACCCCGACGCCGACCAAGAAGATGTACCTGGTCACGAAGCCGGACGGCACCACGACGGAGTTCGTCCACCCGCTGCAGGCCGACGAGCCCGCCGCCAACGCGAACGCCCAGGTCGCGGCCACCCCCGACGGCCAGTGGCTGGTCTCCGGCCCGCTCGGCGAGACCGACCGCTTCTTCGTCTCCGCGACGCCGTTCCTCAACCCGCGCGGCCCGAAGACCGCGGGTGACCTCCCCGTCGCCGCCCGGATCCACCTCGACCACCACATCCGCAGCGCCCAGGGCTGCGACTTCGTCAGCGCGACCCGCTTGGTCTGCGCGACGTCCGACCCGAACAACGACCTCTACCCGACGAACCTGCAGCTGCTGCAGGTCGACCTCGCGCGGCCCCTGAACGGCCGGGACGTCACCGCCAAGGTGCACGAAATCAGCCAGGTCCCGCTGGTCAGCACCTGCACCGGCACCTTCACGCCGGAAGGCGTCGACTACGACGCCGGCGTGCTGCGCGTCGAGGTCGTGCCGCCCGCGCCGTGCAACACCGTGACGGACGTCTATTCGTTCGAACGCCGCTGAGGGCGACGGCTACGCTGGGTGCGTGTCTCGTGTGGTGATCCTCGACTACGGTTCCGGCAACCTCCGCTCCGCCGAACGCGCCGTGGCGCGCGCCGGGGCCGAAGTCGAGGTCACCGCCGACCCGCATGCGGCGGTCGAGGCCGACGGCCTGGTCGTGCCCGGGGTCGGCGCCTACTCCGCCTGCATGGCGGGGCTGCTGGCGGTGAAGGGCGACCGGATCATCGGCAAGCGCCTCGCCGGCGGCCGTCCGGTGCTCGGCATCTGCGTCGGCATGCAGATCCTCTTCTCCCGCGGTGTCGAGCACGGCGAAGAGACCGAAGGCACGGCGGAGTGGCCCGGCACCGTCGACCGGCTGAAGGCCGACGTGCTGCCGCACATGGGCTGGAACACCGTGCGCGCGCCGGCGGACTCGCAGCTCTTCGCGGGTCTCAACGCCGAAGAGCGCTTCTACTTCGTGCACTCCTACGCCGCCCGCACGTGGGAGCTGGAGTCGGGCCTGGCCGGTCAGGAGCCGAAGGTGACCTGGGCGAACCACGGTGAGGACTTCGTCGCCGCGGTCGAGAACGGGCCGCTGTGGGCCACCCAGTTCCACCCGGAGAAGTCCGGCGACGCCGGCGCACAGCTGCTGCGCAACTGGCTCGCGACCCTCTGACCGGGTGACGGGCGTCTCCGCCTTACAGTTACCACGTGACTTTCACGCTGCTTCCCGCTGTTGATGTGGCCGATGGCCAGGCCGTGCGACTCGTCCAGGGCGAGGCCGGCACCGAGACCTCCTACGGCAGCCCGCTCGACGCGGCGCTCGCCTGGCAGCGCGACGGCGCCGAGTGGATCCACCTGGTCGACCTCGACGCCGCGTTCGGCAAGGGCAGCAACCGCGAGCTGCTCGCCGAGGTCGTCGGCAAGCTCGACGTCCAGGTCGAGCTCTCCGGGGGCATCCGCGACGACGCGTCGCTGACGGCCGCGCTGGCCACCGGCGCCCGCCGCGTCAACCTCGGCACCGCCGCCCTCGAGGACCCGGAGTGGACGGCGCGGGTGATCGGCGAGTACGGCGACCGCGTCGCGATCGGCCTCGACGTGCGGATCACCGAGGCCGGCCACCGCCTTTCGGCCCGCGGCTGGACCTCCGACGGCGGTGACCTCTGGGAGGTCCTGGAGCGCCTGGACCGCGACGGCGCGTCCCGGTTCGTCGTCACCGACGTGAGCAAGGACGGCACCCTGCAGGGCCCGAACCTCGACCTGCTGCGCGAGGTCGTCGCCCGCACCGACTCCCCGGTGATCGCCTCCGGCGGGGTGTCCAGCGTGGCCGACCTGGTCGCCCTGGCCGGCCTGGCCTCGGACGGTGTCGAGGGCTCGATCGTCGGGAAGGCGTTGTACGCCGGAGCGTTCACGCTGCCCGAGGCGCTGGCCGCGGTCGCGAAGGTCTAGTACGTGTAGCGGCGGACCCGCTCCGGGTGGATGACCAGCCGGAGCTGGTCCGTCGCGAGGATTTCGGCGAGGTCCTTCGCGCGCGCCGGGTCCTCGAGATCCCAGTAGCGGGCCGCCAGCCGGGACGCGAGGTCGTGGGCGCCGTCCGGTTCGAGGGTGACGCTGCCCGCCGCCGACACCCAGCGCTCGCGCTCGCCCACCGGCGCGGCGACGACGAGCGAAGCGCGCGGGTCGCGGCGCACGCGCCGCACCTTGAGGGCGTCCGGTTCCGTGAACAGCTGGATCGTGCCGCCGTCGGTGGCTTCGAACCACACCGGCCGGGGCTCGCCGCCGGCCACCGTGAGGAAGCCATGCAGTGGGCGGTGGAGGAACTCGAGGTCGTCTGGGGTGAGCATGCCCCGATTCAACCGGGCCGGCTCGGACGATGCCATGGGTGAGAAGCCGGATCGCCTGTCCGTTCGTCTAACCTCGAAAACGTGGACGCGTTCAGTGACCTGATCCGCGGGGTGCGGGCTCACGGCTCGCTGTTCGGCAGCTCGGCCCTCTCGCCGCCCTGGGCGTTGCACTTCGTCGACGGCGCGCCGCTGACCCTGTGCACGGTTCTCGGCGGGTCGGGCTGGATCGTGGCCGAGGGCGAGCCGCCCGAGCCGCTGCGGGCCGGTGACACGATCATCGTGCGCGGGCCGTCGACGTTCACGTTCGTCGACGAGCCCGGCACCCGCGCCGAGCCGGTCGCGTGCGGCGAGTTCTGCGCGACGCCGGAGGAGGGCGGCACCCGGCACCGGCTGGGCTGGCACGACAGCACCGGCGGCCCGACCACGCTGATCGTCGGCGCGTACCCGGTTCGCGGCGAGCTGAGCCGTCGGCTGCTGGAGGCGTTGCCGGTGGTGCTGCGCGTGCCCGGCGGCGGCACGGGCGACGCCGTGCTCGACCACCTCGCCGCCGAGGTCGCCGTCGACACGCCGGGCCAGCAGGTGGTGCTCGACCGGCTGCTGGACTGGATGCTGGTCTGCACGCTGCGCGACTGGTTCGACCGGCCCGGCGGCGAGCCGCCGGCGTGGTGGGCGGCCCAGCACGACCCGGTGGTCGGCCACGCACTGCGCCTGCTGCACGCGGAACCGGCGGCGCCGTGGACGGTCGGGACGCTGGCCGGGCGCGCCGGGGTGTCCCGCTCGACGCTGGCCAAGCGGTTCGCCGAGCTGGTCGGCGAACCGCCGTTGACGTACCTGACGCGCTGGCGCATGACGCTGGCGGCCGACCTGCTGGCCGGCTCGTCGACGGTCACCGACGCCGCCCGCGCCGTCGGGTACGCCGACGCGTTCGGCTTCAGCGCGGCCTTCAAGCGGGTCCGCGGGGTGACCCCGAGCGACTTCCGCGCGGCCGCGGCATTACCTCCGGCGTAATCGACGCTGCGCGATCCCCGCGGCAGGATTCTTTCGTAGCCAGCGAAAGGAATGTCATGACTGCCTACGGACTCGCCCACCTGCGCCCGCCCGCCGTGCTCGCGGAGGAGGTCTTCCAGTACCTCGAACGCATCCAGGCGACGCTCGACCCCTTCGGCGGCCGGTTCGTCGTGCACGGCGCGCCGGTGGTGGTGAAGGAAGGGGAGTGGCCGGGCGCGCTCGTGATCATCGAGTTCCCGAGCGCCGCCGCCGCGCACGAGTGGTACGACTCGCCTGCCTACCAGGCGATCCTGCGGTTGCGGGCCGACCACATCCCGGGTGACCTGGTCATCGTCGAGGGCTGTGGACCGGACCACGACTCGGCGGCGATGGCGGCCGCGATGCGCGCGGCGGCGTGACGACGCGGCGGGCCGAAGCGACCGAAAAGCGGCTGACAGCGGCACCCTCAGCCCGTAGGTTGCCGCGGTGGAGGAGATCGTCACCCAGCTCGAAATGACCGCGGCCGACCGGCTCAACCCGGCGCCGCCCGTCGACGGCGTCGCGCTGCGGGCCGCCGGGCCGGGGCCGGACATCCGGGAGCTGCACGTCCGGATCGGCACGCCCTACCAGTGGCCGAGCGTCTCGCGAAGCGATGAGGCGTGGGAAGCCTGGTTCGCCGAACCGGACCGCTGCTACCGGCTGATCGAGTACCGCGGTGAGGTCGCGGGGGTCGCGGACTTCGAGCGGCGCCACGAGGACGTCGAGATCACCACCTTCGGCCTGCTGCCCGAGTTCGTCGGGAAAGGCCTCGGCGGGTACGCGCTCACCCTCGTCGTCGCCGACGCGTGGGCGGTGCCGGGTGCGCGGCGCGTCTGGCTGCACACCTCGACCCTCGATCACCCGAACGCGCTGCCGAACTACCTGCGCCGCGGCTTCCGCGGCTTCAGCCGTCCAGCTTGACGGCGATCCCGACCGTCCGGTCGGCCGGGCCGCGCAGCTTCGAGAAGAACATCGACACCCGCCCGAAAACGCCGTACTTGCGCCCGATCACCTGCTGGATCCGCCGGGTCTCGTCGAGGTCCAGCAGCCGCGCCTGCCCGCTCGCGACGGCGCCGTGCGTCTTCTTGCCGCGCAGGTCGCACGCCTGGACCTCGACGCGGCCGCTGTTGCGGATGCGCTTGACCTTGCCCGTGTCCCGCACCGAGTTGAAGACGAGCTCGCCGCCTTCGCCGGCCACCCAGATCGGGGTCGGCACGGCGCGGCCGTCGCGGCGGAACGTGGTCAGGACGACGTAGCGCTCGGCCGCGAGCCGGTCCGTTTCGGAAGCCATGCGGCCACGGTAGTCACGGCGTGCGCCGCCGCAACGTCGCCGCGCCGAGCACCAGGGCCAGCAGCGCGCAGCACGCGACGACCAGCAGGTTCCGCAGGATCACCGCGTCCACCGTCGACGACGCCGTGACGCGGGTCAGCGCCTCGACCGCGTAGGACAACGGCATCATGTCGGACAGCCAGCGCAGCAGCCAGCCCATGTCCGCGCGGGGCACGAAGAGCCCGCACAGCAGGATCTGCGGCAGCACGAACACCGGCATGAACTGGATGGCCTGGAACTCGGTGCGCGCGAACGCGCTGACGAACAGCCCGAGCGCCATGCCCAGCAACGCGTCCAGGACGGCGATCAGCAGCAGCATCACCACCGACCCGGCGAGGTCGAGGCCGAGCCACCACAGCGAGACGCCCGCCGCGAGCGCCACCTGGACGACGGCGATCGAGCCGAACGCCAGCGCGTACCCGAAGAGCAGGTCGAGCCGGCCGATCGGGAGGGTCATCAGGCGTTCGAGGGTGGCCGTCGTGCGCTCCCGCAACGTCGTGATCGACGCGATCAGGAACATGATCAGGAACGGGAACACCCCGAGCAGCGCGGGCGCGACCCGGCTGAACACCAGCGGCGAGTTGAACACGTACCGCAGCAGGATCATCAGCAGCGTCGGCACGAGAACCAGCATCACGACGGTGCGCGGGTCGTGCCGCAGCTGCGTCAGGATGCGCCGGGTCGTGGCGAGCGTCAGCGCGGGGTTCACGACGCGGCCCTCACCAGGTGCAGGAACGCCCCTTCGAGGTCGGCGGCGCCGGTGCGCTCGCGCAGGGCGAGCGGCGCGTCGTCGGCCAGCAGCGCGCCTTCGCGCATGAGCAGCAGGCGGTCGCAGCGCGCCGCTTCGTCCATGACGTGGCTGGACACCAGCAGCGTGGCGCCGGCGTCGGCGAGCCGGCGGAACAACGTCCAGAGCTCGTCGCGCAGCACCGGGTCGAGCCCGACGGTCGGCTCGTCGAGCACCAGCAGCTCCGGCTCGCCGAGCAGCGCGACGGCGAGGTTCGCGCGGTTGTGCTGCCCGCCGGACAGCGAGCCGACGAGCTTCCCGGCGTGCTCGGCCAGCCCGACTTCGGCGATCACTCTGTCCACATCGGACGCCGGTGCGCGCAGCACCGCGGCGAAGTAGCGCAACGCTTCCCGGACGGTCAGGTCCGCGTAGATCGCCGGGTTCTGCGTCGCGTAGCCGATCCGGCGCCGCAGCGGCGGGATGCCGGCGGGCAGGCCCAGCACGGTGACAGCGCCGCCCTCGACGATCTGCACGCCGACGACCGCCCGCATCAGCGTCGTCTTGCCGCAGCCGCTCGGGCCGAGCAGCCCCGTGACGCTGCCGCGGGGCACTTCGAAGCTCACGTCGCGCACCACCGGCCGGCCGCCGCGCCGGACCCGCAGCCCGGAGACCACGAGCGCTGAATTAGTCATGTGTTTAATTCTGCGTCCGGGGTGAAGTCCGCGTCAAGCACGCACCCGGCGCAACCGGATGGGGCACATCGGCAGAAGCGCTTCAACACTCCTTCTTGCGACGATCGACCGGCTGGGTTTACCCGCACACCGGAGGGAAGACTTGATGGCCGTCACCCACGAAGTCCCCGTACACCCGCAGGCCGGCTTCTTCGGCGCGGGGCCGTATCCCTCGCGCCGGGCCGTGGTCGCGCTCGTCGCCGTCCTCGCCGGCTTCGCGCTGACCGCGCTGTGGTCGGCGCCGTTCGTCGACTCCGTGATCGGCGACAGCGTCGCGAACGGCCTGCTCGGGTACGACGCCAAGGCGACCCCGATCAGCGGCGTGCTCGCCGGGACGCTGTTCGCGTTCGTCTCCGGCCTCGCGGGCTCCTTCACCGCCTGCAACATCGCCGCGTTCGGCGCGGTCGCCCCGCTGGTCGGCGGCCAGGCCGGGGAGAAACGGCGCTTCGCGACCACGCTCAAACCGCTCGGCTGGATCGCCGCCGGCATGCTCACCGTGTCGGTCGTCTACGGCGTGGTCGTGGCGCTGGTCGGCACGCGCATGCCGCAGTTCTCCACCGCGACCGGCAGCGGGCTCACCCCGCGCAGCATCCAGTCCATGATCGCCTTCGGGGTGGTCGGGCTCGTGTTCCTGGTCATGGGCCTGATCGCGCTCGGCATCCTGCACAACCCGTTCGCCGGCTTCGTCAGCCGCCACCCGGCCGCGCCGCTGGTCCTGATGGGCGCGCTCATCGGCGGGTTCCTCATCGGCCGGCCGTACCCGCTGTTCCGGATCATGTTCCGCAGCGCCGCCGAGCAGCACAACGTCTTCTACGGCGCCGCCGCGTTCGCCCTGCAGTCGCTGGGCAACATCGTGATCATGGGTGTGCTGTTCCTGATCCTGACGCACGCGACGGGCGGGCGCGTGCAGCGCTGGCTGGCCGCGAAGCCGGCCCGGATCGCGACCGTGACCGGCGCCGCGCTGCTCGTCGGCGGCACGTTCACGCTGCTCTACTGGGACGTCCGCGTGCTCGGCCGGCTCGGGATCATCTGGTTCCCGGCGGTCAGCTGGTAGGCCGCCCGAGCCAGCGGTAGTCGGGCGCCGGGTCGAGCTGGACGCCGTCGGCGACGGCGACCAGCTCCGCCTGCGGCTCCGGCCCGGCGACCGTCAGCCACCGGCCCGACGGCAGGCGGACGGCGACCGTCGGCGCCTGGCCGTTCGCGGGCGCCAGCCAGAACCCCTGCCCGCCGCGGACCGCGATCGACGCGGCGCCGTTGACACCGGGGGAGCCCGCGCTCGCCGTGACCCGCACGGGCGCCCGCCCCGGGGCCGCCGCCGTCAGCTCGGTCGAGCCGTCGGCGGGGCTGGTGCCCTTCACCGCGGCCGAGCGTTCGGCCAGCCCGTCCGGGAGCGGGCCGAACCGCAGCTCACCGCGGACGCCGACGGCTTGCGTCGTGATGCCATCGGCGATCCGCTGGGCGACCGCGCGCGCGTCCGGGACCCCCGAGACCCGCGCGGTCAGCACGTGGTCGTCGTCGGCCAGCCAGGTGAGCAGCGCGGAGCTTTCGGCGTCGCCGGTGACCATGGCGACCCGGCCGTGCACGAGCGTCTGGTCCTTGAGCGCCGCGATCCGCAGCGCGGTCCGCGACCACTCGGGATCGGCGGTCGAGTACGCCGACAGCGCGACCTCCGCCGGTCCGGCGAACCAGCGCCGGACCTGCGGCGCAGTGCCTGGGCCGCCCTCTCGGTACTGCTCGGTGAAGCCGTCCGGCAGCCAGCCGGGGGAGTACCCGAGCACCGGGCGTCCGGCGGCCGGGTCGAGGTCGGGCGGTGTCGTGAGCAGCTGCGTCCCGGTGATCACCCCGGCCACCAGCGCGACGACGGCCGCGGCCACCAGCGCGAGCCGCACGGGCGCGCGCTGTCGCGTCCGGCGGGCGAGCGCTTCGCGGACGGCGTGGCCGTCGGGGGCGCGGGCGGCGAGCCGGTCCAGGCTTTCCCGGATCAGCGTCTCGGTGTCGTGGTCGCTGCGGGTCATGCGTGGTCTCCGGTGGTGAGGGCCGTCGGCTGCGGGGCCTGGCGCAACGTGGCCAGCGCACGGGAGATCTGGCTGCGCACGGTGGAGACGCCGCAGCGCAGGACGGCGGCGATCTCGGCGTCGGAGTAGCTCTCGTAGTAGCGCAGCACGACCGCCGCGCGCTGCTTGCGCGGCAGGGTGGCGAGCAGGCCGAGCATGGCGTCCCGCTCGTCGTAGGCGGCCGAGGGGTCGGCTTCCGGCGGCCCGAGCGCGTCGAGGACGTCGTGGCTGCTCGGCACCACGCGCCGCACGGCCCGCCGCCGCCACGACAGGTACTCGTTGGTGACCATCCGCCGCACGTAGGTCGGCGGGGAGTCGATGCCGTCCCACCGCTGCTGGGCGCGCAGGAGCACGTCCTGGACGATGTCCTGCGCCAGGTGCGGGTCGTTCGTCAGGACGGTGGCGTAGCGGAGCAGCCCGTCCAGCCGCTCCGCCACGAACTCTTCGAAACCCACGCAGTCCCCTTCGTCACCCCATGGACGCGCGAGGGGGCGGGGTTGATGCACGGGTGTGAGATGTATTCAGAGAACGTCTTCGAGCCGCAGGAACGCGAAGCCGGTGCCGGTGTCGCCGCGCTCGCCGTCGTGGACGACCAGGAGGCCGTGCGGGAAGCGGCGGCCGAGGTAGGCCGTGCTGATGGCCGAGCCGTCGGAGTGCTCCACCGAGTCCGTGCCGCGGCCGGCGACGATCCTCAGGTCACGCGTGCGCTTGCCGCCGTAGACGACGAACCGCGAGTCGCCCTGGCTCGACGCGAACAGCTTCGGGCCGGCCACCGCCAGCCCTTCCGCGTCGGCCTCCAGCCACTGGCCGCCGAAGCCCGGGTCCGGTCCGGACGGCACGCACTCTTCGGTGGCGGCGTCCCACCGGGCCGGGACGCCGTACGAACGCACCCGGTCGACCAGCTCCGGCCGCCCGAACCCGCCGCTCGACAGGGGGATCCGCCAGATCCCGACGTCCTCCTGGGCGGTGTAGAGCACCCGGCCGTCGATGACCGACCCCTCCAGCTGCGGCCGCTCGCCCGGCTCCTCGCACGGCGACCACGTGCCCCCGTCCGGCAGCCGGAAGGACGCGGGCAGGTCGACCGTGGCGAGCGGCGCCGTGCCGACCTTGCCGCCGGGCAGGTCGACCAGCCGCAGCAGCGCCACGCGCGTTTCGTGCCGCTGCGTGACGGCCACCCAGCGGACGCCGGTGCGCGGGTCGCGGCCCGCGGCGAGGCCGTACGCGGTGCGCTGCTCGGACAGCTCGGCCCCGAACACGGGCGGGGCCGCCGGGTCGGTCACGTCCCGCAGGACCGGCGTGTGGCCGGGGTCGATGCGGAAGACGCGGATCCGGTCCTGGCCGCGGTCGCTGACCACGGCCAGGTCGTCCAGGACGTCGACGTTGTTGAACCGCCCGCCGGGCCCGGCCGGGACCACCTGCAGCGTCCGCGCGTCGAGGTCGAACGCCGCGAGACCGCCCTCCTTCAGCGTGCCGAGCACGATGCTGCGGGACGGGTCGTGCGGGTGGACCCAAATTGCCGGGTCGTCGGCGTCGGCGGGTTCCCCGAAGGTCTGGGTCTGCACCACCGGCGAGGGGTCGCGGGGGGTGGCTGAGGCGGGGACGGCGGTCAGCAGGGTGACGGCGGCGACGGCCACCGGGAGGAGTCTGCGCACGCGCGGCAAAGTAGACGAATCGGATGGCCGCGAGGTGAACGCGCCGGCCTACGAGGGGCCGGCATCCGGATCCAGGTAGTACTGCGCGACCGGCGCCAGCAGCACGACGATCTCCTCGTCGGACGCCTCGGCCAGCGGCGGCAGCTTGATCACGTACCGCAGCAGCGCGACGCCCATCATCTGCGCCGCGATCCCGGTCACGCGGATGCGGGGCACCTCCAGCGCCCGGGCCACCTCGGCCAGCACCGCGCGCTCGATGAACTGGCGCATCATCAGCGCGACCTGCTCGTTCGTCGCCGCCGCGCGCAGCATCGCGACGAACGGCGTCCGCCCCTCCGGCGACGCCCAGACCGCCAGGAACGCCCGCACCAGCCGTTCGCCCAGGCCCGGACGCGGGCCCGCGAGGATCAGCGGGACCAGCTCGGCCGGGTTCACCGGCAGGTTCATCGCCGCCGCGAACAGCTGCTGCTTGCTGCCGAAGAAGTGGTGCAGCAGGGCCGCGTTCACGCCCGCGTCGGCGGCGATCCCGCGGACCGTCGCGCCGTCGTACCCCAGCTCGGCGAACCGGTGCCGCGCCGCGTCGAGGATCTTCTCGCGCGTGTCGGTCTGCCCCGGCCGCCGCCCCGCCCGTGCCATTGGCCGAGCTTAGAACGCTCTTGACTACGCTGGTGGGCATGTCTGTCGCGGTGCGGGTGATCCCCTGTCTCGACGTCGACGCGGGCCGGGTCGTGAAGGGCGTCAACTTCGCCGGCCTGCGGGACGCCGGCGACCCGGTCGAGCTGGCCCGGCGTTACGACGCCGAAGGGGCCGACGAGCTGACGTTCCTCGACGTCACGGCGTCCTCGGGCGACCGCGAGACCACCTACGACGTCGTCCGCCGCACCGCCGAGCAGGTGTTCATCCCGCTCACCGTCGGCGGCGGCGTCCGCAGCAACGACGACGTCAACCGGCTGCTGCGCACGGGCGCGGACAAGGTCAGCATCAACACCGCCGCGATCGCCCGGCCGGAGTTCCTGCACGAGGCCTCACGCCGGTTCGGCGCCCAGTGCATCGTCCTGTCGGTCGACGCGCGCCGCGTGCCCGAGGGCGGCGAGCCGACCGCGTCCGGCTTCGAGGTCACCACCCACGGCGGCCGCCGCGGCACCGGTATCGACGCCGTCGAGTGGGCCGCCCGCGGCGAGGAGCTCGGCGTCGGCGAGATCCTCCTCAACTCCATGGACGCCGACGGCACCAAGAACGGCTTCGACCTCGAGCTCATCGAGCTGGTCCGCAAGGCCGTGCGCGTCCCGGTGATCGCGAGCGGGGGAGCGGGGGCGCTCGAGCACTTCCTGCCCGCGGTCCGGACCGGTGCCGACGCCGTGCTCGCGGCCAGCGTGTTCCACTTCGGACAGCTGAAGATCGGCGACGTCAAGGACGCGCTGCGCGAAGGCGGGGTCGAGGTCCGATGAGGTCCTGGCAAGCCCCCGTCGAGGTCAAGGTCGTCGCCGGCCTGCTGGTCGGCCTGCCGGTCGCCTGGGCGCTGCTCGACCTGGTCCCCGTGCTGAGCGCCGGGGCGGGCCTGGCGATCTACCGGATGCCCGCGCTCGCGCTCATCCTCGGCGGCGTCGTGACGACCGGCCTGGTGCTCAAGATGGGCAGCGCCCGCATCGGCGGCCTGGTCGTCACCGTGGTGTTCGCGCTGCTGCACGCGTTCCTGCTGCTCGGCGCGGCGCTGTGGTTCAACAAGCTGTTCTCCGGTCTGTCCTTCGCCGGGTACGGCTACGCGTTCGTCCTGCTGAACTCGATGCCGCTCAAGCGGCACATCCTGGGAGCCGAAGCATGACCCTGGACGCGGCCGTCTCGGCGCGCCTCAAGCGCAACGCCGACGGCCTGATCGCCGCCGTCGTCCTCGAGCACGCCACCTCCGACGTGCTGATGATGGCTTGGATGAACGACGACGCGCTGGCGGCCACCCTGGCCACCCGCCGCGGCACGTACTGGTCGCGCAGCCGGCAGAAGCTGTGGGTCAAGGGCGAGACGTCCGGGCACTACCAGCACGTCCGCGAAGTGCGGATCGACTGCGACGGCGATACGGTCCTGCTGCGCGTCGACCAGACCGGCCCGGCCTGTCACACCGGCACGCACACCTGTTTCGACACCGAAGAGCGCCTGCTCCTGGCCGATGAGAAAGAGAACGCGTGAGGATCGTCGCGGACGTCCTGGTCGGGCTGGTGGCCCTGATCCACGTCTACATCGTCGTGCTGGAGATGTTCCTCTGGACGACCCCGCGGGCCCGGGCGGCCTTCGGCACCACCGAGGAGTTCGCGAAGGAGAGCGCGCCGCTGGCCGCGAACCAGGGGCTGTACAACGGCTTCCTGGCCCTCGCGCTCGTGTGGGGGCTCATCGCGAGTGATCCGACGGGCTTCCAGCTCAAGCTGTACGGCATCGTGTGCGTGATCGTCGCGGGCCTCTACGGCGCGGCGACGGCGAACAAGCGCATCCTCTTCGTGCAGGTGCTGCCGGGAACGCTGGCGCTCATCGCGCTCCTGCTGGCGCGCTGACCGGGCGTACGCTGCCCGGATGGGGCGGGGTGCGCGGGCCGGTTCCTGACCACCGCGGTCGCCGGAGACATGGGAAGCGGCGCCCGCGAAGCAGCCGGACGCCTGGCTCCCGCCCCCGGCGGCCGCCGCCCGACGGCCCGCTTCGACCTCGACGTCTAAACCGAGCGGCTGGGGACAGGGTCGTGCTCTTCCCGCCCGGCGAGTCCGACCCGTGGCCGTACGCCGTCCCGGTGGTGGCGCACGAACCCCGGATCCCGAGCTAGGCTCGGCGGATGGCGCTGGGGAAAGCCGAAGTGAGCCGACGGCTGCGGAACTTCATGATCACAACCGGGCTCGCGGTGGCGGTGATCATCGTGGCGTTCGTGCTGCTGCTGACGAACGACGTGCTGTGGGGCGCGTTCGTAGTGGTGGTGGGCGGCATGCTGGCCGTCCTGGGGTACGCGTGGCTCTTCTCGTCGCGGCTGAAGCGCGACGCCCGGCTCAGCGCGACCGAAGCCGCGCCAGCGCGGATTCCCAGGCACGGGCGGAAACGCTGAGCTGACCCGCCGAGCGCGCCTTGGTGTCCCGCACGCCCACGACCCGCCCGAGCGCCACCTCGACACAGTTGTCGTTGGGGCCGCTGTACGACGACTTACGCCAGACGGTCGAGCCCACCATCGCCTCCGTTACCGCGCGGCCTCCCGCAGCAGGGCGCGGGAAGCCTCTTCGCTCAGAGCTAGTCCGCGTAAAACCCTAGCATCCTGCTTGTGGCCGTCAGTCTGCGATTTCTCGTGGAGGAACGCGGTCGAGTAAACGTGTTCGACCGACGCGATCGGTGACTCGCCCGCGAACTCGTAGATGTCGAACGGGCCGATCAGGCCGGGGTGGTAACCGATTCCGTTCGGCACGATGCGCAGGCTGATGTTCGCGCGCTCGGACATCGTCAGCAGGTGGTCGATCTGGTCGGACATGATTCCGGGGCTGCCGAAGTTCTCGTGGAGCGACTGTTCGCCGATCAGGGCACCGAACCGCACCGGGTCCCGGCGGGTGAGAATCTTCTGCCGGTTCAGCCTGATCCGCAGCCGTTTGTCGGCTTGTTCGATCGTCACCGGCAGCTGGTCCATGATCGAGCGGATGTAGTCCGGAGTCTGGAGCAGTCCGGGAACGATCAGCGGCGACCAGGTGGTGATGGCGGTCGCCGTGCTCTCCAGGTTCAGCCGGGTGGTGAGGGCGAAGGGAATGTCGGTGTTGCTCGATGCGAGCCAGTTGGGCTCCCGGGCGTGCCGGGCCAGGGTCCGGATCCGGTCGCGCTGCTCACCGGTCACCCCCAGCAGCGCGAGGATCGCCGACACGTCCTCGACGCTCGGCAACCGCTGCCCCTTCTCCCACGCCGACAACAGCTGCGGGATGATCCCGAGCAGCTCCGCGAGCTGACGAAGGCCGACTTTGCGCACTTCGCGTTCTTCGCGCAGTGAAGCGGCGAGAGTGCGGGCCGCCGGGCTCGAGGACGTGGGCTTCATGGGAAAAGGATACGAATCCCGTCGATTCCCCGAATGTGCGAATGGTGTCCGCGAACCGCGATGACCGCCATTCTTTCGCGCATTCGGGTGATGCGCCGCGCCTGATCCCTTACACGCGCGAGGAGCCCGTCCGGTTGCCTCGCCCGCCTATGCCGTTTCTCGCAGCATCGGCCCAGCTCGGCGGCCCTACAATCACTCCATGAGAGGGCTCTGGCTGACCGTCACCATCGTCTGCGGTCTCGTCTTCGTGGTCTTCGCGGCGGGCCTGACGTACTCGCTGGTCGCACCCGGCTACGTCTTCGAAGACGGCGAGCTGGTCGGCGAGACGGTTGTTCTGGCCGGCTCTTCGGCGCTGACCCTTCTGGGAGTCTTCCGGCTGCGGTTCGCGGCCCGGCGGGAGCTTTTCGCGGACTTCGGCCGGTGGCTGCCCGCGGCGGATCCCGCCGACGGTGACCACCCGGACCTGAACGCCCGCCTGCGCCGGCGTTCCCGCCGCGCGATGGGCTTCGTCGCGGGCTGGGCGGTGGTGTTCGCGGCCGGGTTCACCGGCGTCGCCCTGGCCGGTGCGGCCGCCGACGACCTGCTCGCCACCGGGCTCCACGAGCCCGGCGTGGTCGTCAGCGTGCTCCACCACGCCAGGGGCGCGTCGTACATCCACGTGCGCCACGGCGACCGGACCGACGCGATCCACTGGAATTCGGACCACGACTACCAGGTCGGCGAACGGGTGGTCGTCAGCTACGACCCGGCCGACCCGTCGCGCGTGCGCACCGCCGACGAACCGAACGAAAACCAGGTCGTGCTCGGCTCCGGCGCGGTCCCGATCCTGGCCGCCCTCTTCGGCCTCCCGTTCTCGATCGGGGCGGCGGCGGGCTGGCGGCGCCGGCTCCAGGCCGTCGAGCGCACCGGGTGGCGGCGGGCCGAAGTGAGCGACCTGGAAGAGAGGACGCTGCACGCGAGATTCCGCGACGGGACGGTGCTCGAGCTGCACCTCACCTCGGGGATCCTCCGCCTGTCGCCGACGGCCGGCTGGAAGAACCGGCCGGGCTGGGTCGGCGGCTGCGGCAAGACGATGGTCGTGCTCCTCGAGAACGACCCGGCCGTCGTGGCGGTTCGCGCGGTCCGGGAGCGGGTCAGCCGATCTCCCCGGTGAGGTAGCGCTGCAGGTTCGGCGCGACCGCCCGCACGAGGACCTCGACGTCCTCGCTGGCGAACGGCTCGAACTTCGCCACGTACCGGATCATGCCCATGCCCACCATCTGGGAGGCGCAGAGGTTCATCCGCAGCGACACGTCGTCCGCGCCCATCGACGCGATCAGCGACGTGAAGAACTGCTGGAAGAAGTCGCGCAGCACGTGCCCGGCCTGCTCGTGGCCGGCGACACTGCGGATGAGCGCGACGAACACCCCGCCGCCCGCGCCGTCCCAGCGGGTGATGAAGGTGCGGACGATCCGTTCGCCGAGCTCGTCGTCGGGGCCGTCCCGGAGGATCTTCTGCAGCTCCATCGGGTCGAACGGCAGCTTGAGCACGGCTTGGGCGAAGAGGCCCTCCTTGCTGCCGAACCAGTGGTTGACCATCGCCGCGTCGACGCCGGCGCGGGTGGCGATCGCGCGCACGGTCGCACCGTCGTAGCCGTTCTCGGCGAACACGGCCCGCGCGGCTTCGACCAGCGCGGTGCGCGTGTCCTGGCCGGCGGGCCGCCGGCCCCGGCGGCGCGCAGTACTCTCGGTGCTGTCGGTGGTGCTCACCGCCCCATCATGACCCAGGCGCCCGCTTAATTCAACATTCAATGAATTAAGGCCCCGCGCGGCCGGTCCACGCCGGGGCGGCACAATGAGGTCCATGGTCAGCGCATCCGCCGGTCCCGGCTCGGTCAGCCCGTCCCGCGAGGACTTCCGCGCCCTCGCCGAGAACCGCCGCGTGATCCCGGTCGTGCGCCGGGTCCTCGCCGACGGTGAGACGCCGATCGGGGTCTACCGCAAGCTCGCCGCCGACCGGCCGGGCACGTTCCTCTTCGAATCCGCCGAGAACGGCGCCTCCTGGACGCGCTGGTCGTTCATCGGCGTCCGCAGCCCGGCCGCGCTCACCGTCCGCGACGGCGAAGCGGTCTGGACCGGCACCCCGCCGGTCGGCCTGCCCTGCGAAGGCAACCCGCTCACCGTCCTGCGCGAAACGATCGAAGCGTTGCACACCGAGCAGCTGCCCGGGTTGCCGCCGCTGACCGGCGGCATGGTCGGCTACGTCGGCTACGACGCCGTGCGCTGGCTGGAAAAGCTGCCGGAGCTGGCCGAGCGCGACCTCGACATCCCCGAGCTGACCATGCTCCTGGCCACCGACCTCGCGGCGTTCGACCACCACGAGGGCACCGTCACGCTGATCGCGAACGCCGTCAACTGGGACGACTCGCCCGAGCGCGTGGACGCGGCCTACGACGACGCCGTCGCCCGGTTGAGCGCGATGACCGAGCAGCTGCAGGTGCCCGCGCCCGCGACCGTCGCGGCGTTCGACCGGCCCGCGCCGGAGTTCGTGCGGAAGCGGTCCAAGGAAGACTTCCACGCCGCGGTCGAGAAGGCCGTCGAAGCGATCAAGGCCGGCGAAGCGTTCCAGATCGTGCCGTCGCAACGGTTCGAGATCCCGACCGCCGCCGACGCCCTCGACATCTACCGCGTGCTCCGGACGTCCAACCCCAGCCCGTACATGTACCTGCTGCGGCTCGACGGCTTCGACATCGTCGGGTCCAGCCCCGAGTCGCTGGTCACCGTGCGGGGCGGCAAGGCGACCACGCACCCGATCGCGGGCACCCGCTGGCGCGGCGCCGACCCGGAGGAAGACGCGCAGCTGGCCAAGGACCTGCTGGCCGACGAGAAGGAGCGCGCCGAGCACCTGATGCTCGTCGACCTCGGCCGCAACGACCTCGGCAAGGTCTGCAAGCCGGGCACCGTGCGCGTCGTCGACTTCTTCCAGATCGAGCGCTACAGCCACGTCATGCACATCGTGTCGACCGTCACCGGCGAGCTGGCCGACGACAAGACGGCGTTCGACGCGGTCACGGCGTGCTTCCCGGCCGGGACGCTCTCCGGTGCGCCGAAGGTCCGCGCGATGGAGCTGATCGAGGAGCTGGAGCCGGTCCGCCGCGCGCTGTACGGCGGTGTCGTCGGCTACCTCGACTTCGCCGGTGACGCCGACACCGCGATCGCGATCCGCACCGCGCTGGTCAAGGACGGCATCGCGCACGTCCAGGCCGGCGGCGGCGTGGTCGCCGACTCGGTGCCGGACTACGAGGACACCGAGTCGCTGAACAAGGCCAGGACCGTGCTTTCGGCGGTCGCCGCCGCCCAGACGATGGTAGCGGCGGGCGCCCTCGACCCGGCCGCGGACTCCGCTCATGTCTGAGCCCGTGCAGAAGCCGTCACGGCGTCCACTGTGGATGATCGTCGTCGCGCTGCTGCTGGGCGCGCTGGCGCTGTGGGGCGCGTCCCGGCTGACGTGGTTCGCCGAGTTCCGCGACGGCGGCGTGCGCGGGACCGTCCTCTACCGCGAGACCGGTGAGCAGCGCGCGACCGCGCTGGTGCCGCTCGCCCTGCTCGCGCTGGCCGGCGTGGCCGGGGTGATCGCCACCGGCGGCTGGGCGCGGCGCGTGCTCGGCGTCGTGCTGGCGCTGGCCGGCGTCGCCGCGGTCTGGTCCGGCGTGGCCGGGGTCCGCTTCGGCGGTTACGCCGACGGCCTCCCCGTGACGCAGATGCTGCTCGGGCGCGGCCTGGCCGTGCTCGGGGGAATTCTCGTCGCGGCGGGCGGGTTGGCAGCGGTCAAGGGCGCGGGCAAAGCCGCGCGGCTCGGCGCGAAGTACGCGGCGCCGGCAACGCGGAAGAAGGTGCGTGATCCGGACGCCGAGCTGTGGGAAGCGCTGTCGGAGGGGGAGGACCCCACCGACGTCCGGGCCAGGCATTCGGAGTAACGCACGCACCCGGAACCGAGCGCTCCAGATGCGGGGGTTAGCATCGTTTCGGCGGGAAGGGGAAGGTTTTTGTGAGCGACCTTGCGAGTGAATCGGTGACCACGTGCCCGGGCGGGGGCGCCCGGTGAGCGTGCTCGAAGAGATCGTCGCCGGCGTGCGGGAAGACCTCGCCGTGCGGGAGTCCGCGCTGCCGTTCGACGAGCTGAAGATCCGCGCGGCCGCCGCGCAGCCGCCCCGCGACGTGATGTCCGCGCTGCGCGAGTCCGGCATCGGCGTGATCGCCGAGGTGAAGCGGCGCAGCCCGTCCAAGGGTGACCTGGCCGACATTCCCGACCCCGCCGCGCTGGCGAAGGACT
This sequence comes from Amycolatopsis sp. NPDC104587, assembly GCF_055583645.1. Lineage (NCBI taxonomy): Bacteria > Bacillati > Actinomycetota > Actinomycetes > Pseudonocardiales > Pseudonocardiaceae > Amycolatopsis > Amycolatopsis sp. NPDC104587. The sequence continues at coordinate 538,667 of NZ_JBVJNO010000005.1, read as the reverse complement.
ACGAGGTCGGCGGCGCGCGGGTGATCAGCGTGCTGACCGAACAGCGCCGCTTCGGCGGTTCGCTGGCCGACCTCGACGCCGTCCGCGCCGCGGTCGACATCCCGGTGCTGCGCAAGGACTTCATCGTCAGCCCCTACCAGGTGCACGAGGCCCGCCTGCACGGCGCCGACATGGTGCTGCTGATCGTCGCCGCGCTGGAGCAGAACGCGCTCGCCGCGCTGCTCGACCGCGTCGAGTCCCTCGGCATGACCGCGCTGGTGGAGATCCACAACGCCGAGGAGGCCGACCGGGCCCTCGAGGCGGGCGCCAAGGTCATCGGCGTCAACGCGCGCAACCTGCACACCCTCGAGGTGGACCGCGACGTCTTCTCGCGGCTGGCCCCCGGCCTGCCGATGGACGTCTACAAGGTCGCCGAGTCCGGCGTCCGCGGGCCGGGCGACCTGATGTCCTACGCCGGGCACGGCGCCGACGCGGTGCTGGTCGGCGAAGGGCTCGTCGCCTCGGGTGACCCGAAGGGCGCCCTGGTCAAGCTCGTCACCGCCGGTTCGCACCCCGCCTGCCCGAGGCCGTCGCGGTGACCGCCGAGCACGGCGAGCACGACCCGGACGAGCGCGGTTACTACGGCCCGTACGGCGGCCGGTTCATGCCGGAGGCGCTGATCGGCGTCGTCGACGAGGTCGCCACCGAGTACGACAAGGCGCGCAACGACCCGGAGTTCCTGAACGAGTTCAACCGCCTGCTGCGGGAGTACGCGGGCCGCCCGTCGCTGCTGACCGAGGCCAAGCGCTTCGGCGAGCACGCCGGCGGCGCACGCGTCTTCCTCAAGCGGGAAGACCTGAACCACACCGGCTCGCACAAGATCAACAACGTGCTGGGCCAGGCGCTGCTCACCAAGCGGATGGGCAAGAAGCGCGTCATCGCCGAAACCGGCGCGGGCCAGCACGGCGTCGCGACGGCCACCGCGTGCGCGCTGCTCGACCTCGACTGCATCGTCTACATGGGCGAGGTCGACACCGAGCGCCAGGCGCTGAACGTGGCCCGCATGCGGCTGCTCGGCGCCCAGGTGATCCCGGTCAAGACGGGGTCGCGGACGCTGAAGGACGCGATCAACGAGGCGCTGCGCGACTGGGTCGCCAACGCCGACACCACGCACTACCTCTTCGGCACGGCCGCCGGCCCGGCGCCGTTCCCGGCGATGGTCCGCAACTTCCACCACGTCATCGGCGAGGAGGCGCGGGCGCAGATCCTCGAGCAGGCCGGCCGCCTGCCCGACGTCGTCGCGGCGTGCGTCGGCGGCGGGTCGAACGCGATCGGCATCTTCTCGGGGTTCTACGACGACCCGTCGGTGCGGCTGGTCGGCCTGGAGCCGGGCGGAGAGGGCATCGAGGGCAACCGCCACGGCGCCACGCTGACCAAGGGGGCCCCGGGCAACCTGCACGGCGCGATGACGTACCTGCTGCAGGACGAAGACGGCCAGACGGTCGAGTCGCACTCGATCTCGGCCGGGCTGGACTACCCGGGCGTCGGCCCGGAGCACGCGTGGCTCAAGGACACCGGTCGCGCCGAGTACCGGCCGGTCACCGACGCCGAGGCGATGGACGCGTTCATGCTGCTGTCCCGGACCGAAGGCATCATCCCGGCGATCGAGTCGGCGCACGCGCTGGCCGGCGCGCTGGTGCTGGGCCGCGAGCTGGGGCCGTCCGGGCTGATCGTGGTGAACCTCTCGGGCCGTGGCGACAAGGACATGGACACGGCGGCGAAGTGGTTCGGACTGGTGAACGAATGAGCGGGCTGGACGACCTCTTCGCGGCGACGCGCGCGGAGGGCCGCGGCGCCCTGATCGGCTACCTCCCGGCCGGGTTCCCGACGGTCGCGGGGTCCAAGGACCTGATCGCGGCGTGCGTCGACGGCGGCGCGGACCTGATCGAGGTCGGCGTCCCGTACTCGGACCCGGTGATGGACGGCCCGACGATCCAGGCGGCCTCGGTGACGGCGCTGGACAACGGCTTCCGCCTCAAGAACGTGTTCGAGGTGGTCGAGTCGGTCTCGGCGCGTGGTGGCCGCGCGGTCGTGATGACGTACTGGAACCCGGTGCACCGCTACGGCGTCGACCGCTTCGCGCGTGACCTCGCGTCGGCGGGCGGGCTCGGCATGATCACACCGGACCTGATCCCGGACGAAGCGGCCCCGTGGATGACGGCGTCCGACGAGCACGGCCTGGACCGCATCTTCCTGGTGGCGCCGTCGTCGTCGGAGGAGCGCATCGCCCGCACGGTGGACGCGGCCTCGGGGTTCATCTACGCAACGGCGGTGATGGGCGTGACGGGCGCGCGCGACCAGGTGGGCGTCCACGCGGAGGACCTGGTCCGCCGCACGCGAGCGCACACGTCCCTGCCGATCGGCGTGGGGCTGGGTGTCCGGTCGGGCGACCAGGCGGCCGAGGTGGCGTCGTTCGCGGACGCGGTGATCGTGGGATCGGCACTGGTGACGGCGGCGGCGGAGGGGCCCGCGGGCGTCCGGGCGCTGTCGGCGGAGCTGGCGGAGGGTGTGCGCCGGACGGTTGCCAAGGCTTGAGTCTGCTGTGACACCCCGTGCCGGGTGGCCAGGCCCAGACCGGACCTCGCCCCTTGACCCGGAGTGCACTCCAGGTGTCACTCTGGGTCGGTGACGTCCTACACTCCGGCTCAAGTAACCGAAAAGACCGGCTTCACCATCGACACCCTCCGCTACTACGAGCGCATCGGCCTGCTCCACGAGGTCGGCCGCACCGCCGGCGGGCGTCGCACCTTCACCGACCACGACGTCGAGTTCCTCCAGCTCCTGCGCTGCCTTCGCTACACCGGCATGCCGGTCGCCCAGATGCTGCGGTTCGTCGAACTGCTCCGCTCCGGTGACGCGACGCAAGACGAGCGGCTCGAAGTCCTCCGTGAGCACGAAACCCGCGTCGCCGGGCAGATCGAGCGGTTGCGGGAACACCAGGAGCACATCCGGTTCAAGATCCGGCTCTACAGCGGGGCGGGTGAGCTCGCGACCGCGGGCTGACGCCGGGAGGCCGGATCTCGCTCTCCGTGTTCTGATGGTGACCACGGACGAGAGGGGAACCGGGTGACCACCACACCGCCGCCGGGCTGGGTGCCCGTCGAGCACCGGCTGTTCGGGCTCGACCGCCGGACCTTCACGCCCGCGCTGGTCGTCCTGGCGATCGCCGTGCTGCTCGTCTACGGGCTACCCGCGCTGAACGCCGCCATCCCGTGGCACAACGAGATCCGGGCCGGTGACCGGCTCGACCTCGGGGACGGCGCGAGCGCCGTCCCGCCCGTGGGCTGGCAGCTGCAGAACGGCACGCTCCTCGGCGCCGCCGCGACGAACCCGGCGACCCTGCAGACCGACCTCGCCACCGGCGGCGCGACCATCGCCCTGCGCGGCGCGCCCTACCGCGGTTCCGCCGAAGACTTCCTCGACCAGGTCGAACGCTCCGAAGGCGACGTGCCCGGCGTCAACGGCGCCCGCGGCACCGTGACCACCGCCGCCGGGCTGACCGGCGTCGGGCAGAGCGGGACCGGGCCGGGCGGCGACGCGCTCGACGTCGCCTTCAAGATGGCCGCGCCCGGTCAGGACGCCGACGCCGCGCCCGCGCTGCTCTTCCGCGTGCGGACCGCGCCGGGCCAGTTCGAGCGCTTCCGCGACGAGATCAACGGCGTCCTGCGCAGCATCACCCCGGGAGCGGGCCGATGACCGCGCCGCCGGAGACCAAGGCGGCCCAGCTCACCGCCATCGAAGAGTCCGGCTGGGGGCAGCCGTTCCGGTTCTTCCAGCCGCACAACCTGGCCTTCTGGGTCTACCTCCTCGGCGTCGGCAGCGGCGCGCTCGCGATGGTGCGGTACTTCGGCACCGGCGGTGCGTTCTACACCCCGGCGCTGACCGGCGGGATCCTGCTGTTCGGGCTCTACCTCGTGCCCTGGTTGCTGCTGCTGCGCCACCAGAACCGCTACACCGCCCAGCCGGGCGGCCTGCTGGCGGCGGCGTTCGCCTGGGGCGGGATCGCGGCGGTGTTCTGGGTCGCCTTCCCGGCCAACACGGCCCTGCTGGAGATCTGGACGAAGCTCGGCGGCACCGCGTTCGCCTCGGACTGGGCCGCGGGCCTGACCGCCCCGATCGACGAGGAGTTCGCGAAGGCGCTCGGGCTGGTGCTCCTGATCGGGCTCGCGCCGCGGCTGGTCCGCAGCGTCTACGACGGCTTCCTCATCGGCGCCTTCCTCGGCCTGGGCTTCCAGGTCTTCGAGGACGTCCTCTACGTCTACAACGGCGCGGCCCAGACCTTCGGCGCCGACCAGCTGAGCTCGTCGCTGCAGATCTTCGTCGTCCGGGGCGCGTCCGGGATCGTGTCGCACGCGCTGTTCAGCGCCATCTTCTGCGCCGGCCTGATGTGGGTGCTGGGCCGGGACCGGGCCGACCGCAACGTCGTCCGCGGCGTGCTGACCATGCTGACGGCGATGGTCTTCCACTTCGCCTGGGACGACATGAGCGGCCTCGGCGGCAACGGGCCGCTCGTCGGCGTGCTGCCGTTCGTGATCGCGGCGGTCGAGCTGACGTTCCTGTTCTACGTCCTGCGCCACGCCGCCCGCCGCGAACGCGGCTGGACGCGCGAGCTGCTCGGCCCGGAGGCCGAGGCCGGGGTCGTCGATCCGCCGCTGCTCGACGCCGTCAGCGGCCTGCGGAAGCAGCGCAAGGCCTACCGCAAGCACGTCCGCAGCCGCCGCGTCGCGCGGCACCGGATGGCCGCGGCGAGCGACCTCGCCCGGGAGATCGCCCGGGCCGGCGGCCAGGAGACCACCCGCGTCGCCCACGCGCGCGCCGAGGTCGTCCGGCTCCACCGGCACTGACGTTTGTACAAAAGCTGTACGCGGCCGAGGCAGAGTCCGCCGCATGGACCTCAGCCACCTCCCGCGGCGCACCTTCCTCCGCGGCGCCGCCGGGCTCGCCGTCGCGGGCGCGACCGGTCTCGTGCTGCCCCGGGCCGCCCAGGCCGCCACCGCGCCCCGGATCCACAGCTGTGCCGAGTGGGGCGCCCGGCCGCCCGCCGACGCGCTCACCACCCTCGACCACCCCGCGAACCGCGTCCTCATCCACCACATCGCGAGCGCCAACAGCACCGACTACTCGCTGGCGCACGCCTTCCAGGTGGCCCGCGACGACCAGCACGACCACATGGACAACAACGGCTGGTCCGACACCGGCCAGCACTTCACCGTCAGCCGCGGCGGCTACCGGCTGGAAGGGCGGCACGGCAGCCTCGACGCCCTGCGCGGGCGCACCACGATGATCCAGGGCGCGCACTGCCCCGGCCAGAACACCAACGCCATCGGCATCGAGAACGAAGGCCTCTACACCAGCGTCGAGCCGCCCGAAGCGCAGTGGGCGTCGCTCGTGGTGTTCTGCGCCTACATCTGCCGCCAGTACGGCATCGGCGTCGAGGAGATCAAGGGGCACCGCGACTTCTACAACACCGAATGCCCCGGTGACCGCCTCTACGCGAAACTCCCGCAGCTGCGCGAGGAAGTGGCCGCCTCAATGTAGGTAACGCACGAGCGCGCAGAGCTCGGCCGGGGGCAGCGCGCCGAGCCGCGCGATCTCGCCGCGTCGCACGTCCATCAACGTCGTCGCGAACTCGGCGCCGAACGCCGACGTCAACGCCGGGTCCGCCTCGAACGCCGTCACCGCTTCGGCCAGCGACGTCGGCAGGCGGACGGCCGAGGGCAGCGTCCCCGGGTCGACGTCCACCGGCTCGGGCAGCGACGCCTCGTCGGCGAGCCCGGCCAGGCCCGCGAACAGCAGCGCCGCCACCACCAGGTACGGGTTCGCGGTCAGGTCGAAGCACTTGACCTCGAAGTTGGCCGCCCGGTCGCGCTGCCCGGCCGGGCCCTGCACCAGCCGCAGCGGCGCCTCGCGGTTTTCCAGGCCCCACACCGAAAACACCCCGGCCCAGTGGTGCGGCTCGAGGCGCAGGTAGCTGATAACCGACGGCGCGCCGATCGCCAGCAGCGCCGGCAGCCGCGAGAAGATCCCCGCGCCGAACGCCTCCGCCGTCGGCGTCAGGCCGAACCGGCCTTCGCCGCCGGCGCACAGGTTGCGGTCGCCGTCCCAGAGGCTCAGGTGGACGTGGCCGCCGTTGCCCACGCCGTCCGGCGCGAACTTCGGGGTGAACGACGCGCGCAGCTGGTGCCGGGCGCTGACCATCCGGATCGTCTCGCGGGTCAGCACCGCGACGTCCGCCGCGCGCACCGGGTCCTCCGGCGCGACCGACAGCTCGAACTGCCCGGCCGCGTACTCCGGGTGGACCTGTTCGACCACCACGCCCTGAGCGGACAAAGTGGACACCAGCTCCCGCAGGTAGCCCGCCTGCGCGGTAAGCCGCGCGAAGCCGTAAGCCGGGCCCGCCGTGGCCGAGCGCGGGTCGTCCGGCGCGTCTTCCGCCGTGATCACCCACTCGATCTCGAACGCCGTCCGCACGTGGTAGCCCAGGGCCGCGAGCCGGGCCGTCGCGGTGGCGGCCAGTGCCCGCGCGTCCTGCGGGTGCGGCTCGCCTTCCTGGTCGTACTTGCGGACCGGCGCCCACGCCCAGCCCGGCTGCGCGGCCAGCGGCACGAGCGCGTCGAGGTCGGGGTGCAGGCGCAGGTCGCCGACCGGGCCGCGGCTGTAGGTCCCGTCGGTGATGTCGTCGGTGGCCAGGAAGAAGTCGAAGGAGCTCGACGCGCCGACGCCCCACGCCGCCGCCGACGACAGCCGGTCCACCGGGACGGCCTTGACCCGCGCGATGCCGCTGTTGTCCACGAAGGTCAGCGCGACCAGCTCGACGCCGGCCGCGCGCAGGCCGTCGGCCCGGAGCGCGCCCTGCTGTGCGAGTTCTGCCCGATCGAGCTGGCTCATCCTGCTCCCGTCGATGTTCACTTGAGTCTTCACCGCAGAAAAGAGGTGGAGATCGTGTCAGACACCGTCGAAACCCGTCCAGGCCTGCGCCGGTCCCTGTCCGTCTGGCAGGCCGTCGGCCTGTCGGTGGCGCTGATGGCCCCGAGCATGGCCGCCAACATCAACCCCCAGCAGACCGCCGCCTCGGCCGGGCGCGCCGTCCCGCTCGCGTTCCTGCTCTCGGCGGTCGGCGTGCTGCTGGTCGCGTACGGCTTCGTCAAGCTCTGCCAGTACTACCAGCACGCCGGCTCGGTGTACGCGTTCGTCGGCGCGACGCTCGGCCCGCGCGCCGGTGTCGTCTCCGGCATCGGCCTTCTCGGCACGTACACGTTCTACGCCGTCGTCACGAGCTCGGCCGCGGGCACGCTCGGCACGGCTTTCCTCACGCAGGTGGGGATCTGGCCGAACCCGCCGTCGTGGGGGCCGTTCGTGCTGACCGCCGTCGCGCTGATGGGCGCTTGGCTGCTCGCGGTGGTCCCCGCGCGTCGCGGAACGAGCACGCTGCTCGCGGTCGAGGGCGCGACGATCGCGGTGATCCTGCTGGTCACGGCGGTGATCCTGGTCCGGCTCATGGCGGGCAACGCCCCGGACGGCGCGCGCTTCACCCTGGACGTGTTCGTCCCGGACACGGGAGTGTCCGGAGTGTTCCTCGGCGCGGTGTTCGGCTTCCTGTCCTTCGCCGGCTTCGAGGCCGCGGCAACGCTCGGCGAGGAGACCCACGACCCGAAGCGCAACATCCCCCGCGCGATCCTCGGCACGGCGATCTTCGGCGGAGTCTATTTCGTGGTGGTCACGGCGGTCGAGATGATGGCGTTCCGCACGGACGCGACGGCGTTCCACGACTCGCTGTCCCTGCTGGGCGACCTCGGCAGCCGCTACGCGGGCGGCTGGGTCGGCGACGTGATCAGCGTCGGCGCGGCGATCAGCGCGTTCGGCTGCTGCCTCGCGTGCATCGTCGGCGGCTCACGGCTGCTGTTCGCCCTGGGCCGCGACGCGGTCGGCGGCCGCGGCATCGGCCGGACGTCCCGCCGGGGCACCCCGGTCGCCGCGGTCACCGTGGTGACGGCCGCGGCGGTGCTGATCATCCTGGTGTGCGCGCTGTTCTTCGGAGCAACGGCGTCGGACACGTTCGCCTGGAGCGGCTCGATCGGCACGTTGGTGCTGCTGGTGATCTACCTGCTGACGACGATCGGCGCGATCCTGCTGCTGTTCGTGAAGCGCCGCATGCGAGTACCGGCGTGGCACCTGGTGTTCCCGATCGGCGCGCTCGCGGTGCTGGGGTACACGGTGTACGTCAACGTGGTCCCGTACCCGGCGGAGGGCCCGGCGCGGTGGTTCCCCGTGGTGGCGGGGGCGGTGCTGGTGCTGGCGGTGATCTTGGTGCTGGCCGCGCCGGGGTTCGCTCGGAGGGTGGGGGAGAGGTTGAGCACGGTGGACGGCGGCGCATGACCGAGGTGCCGAGGCGTATTCGTCAGGCTGCGGCGGCCGGAGGACGCCCGGCCCGTTCGGGGCGGCGTACCACCAGCGCGCCGGCCACTACGATCCCGCCGAGCGCGAGCAGGCCCCAGCCGAAACCGCGCCGCGTCGACAGCGCGCTGTCACACGCGGCCTGGTAACCGGCGGTGCCGTCGGAGAGCCTCCAGCCGGCACCGGCGTCGGCGGCGTAGGCGTTCGTCAAAGCGTTGACGTTCGAATCGTGCGCGGCCTGGCTCATGTCGGTGTGGAACCCGGTCCCGCACGCCACGGACTGCCCACCCGCGGCGGTCGCCTTCACAGGGACCCCGAGCAGGACCAGCGCACCCAGGGCGACGGCGGCTGCGACGACGGCGACGAATGTGCGGGGCGTCATGACGTCCTCCGAGGGAATAGGCAGCGTTTCGGCACAGGTCGCCCCGATCAGCGATCTTGTTACGCGCGTCCGCGAACCGCCCGTCGGTGGGTCCTCGTCCTGTCCGCACCCGGCCTCGCTCGTAAGGTGGAGCAGAGCCTGACCACCACGGACGGAGGCCCATGACCGACCTGCTCCCGTTCGTCGCGGACCTGCCGCTGGTGGACCACCACTGCCACGGCGTGATCACGAAAAACGTGGCCCGCGCGGACTTCGAAGCGATGCTGACCGAGGCCGACACCACCTCGCCGCTCGGCACCAGCCTCTTCGACTCGCTCATCGGGCTCGCCGTGCGCGAACGCTGTGCACCCGTGCTCGACCTGCCGAAGCACACCGAACCCGACGCCTACCTCGAACGCCGCGCCCAGCTGGGCGCGGCCGAGGTGGCGAGGCGGTTCCTGCGGACGACCGGCACCACCGACTTCCTCCTGGACGGCGGTTTCCTCCCCGACGCGCTCACCACGACCGGGGACTTCGCGGACCTCGCCGGCGCCCGCACGCACGACGTCGTCCGGCTGGAACAGGTCGCCGAAGCCGTGATCCGCGGGAGCACGGCCGAAGGGTTCGCCACGGCCTTCACCGACGACCTGGGGAACCGGGCGGAGACCGCCGTCGGGCTCAAGTCGATCGCCGCCTACCGGGTCGGCCTCGAACTGAAACCAGAGCCGCCGACGCCGGGGGAGGTCGCAGCCGCCGCGGGGCGGTGGCTTCGTTCCGGAAAGGCCCGGCTCGCCGACGAGGTCCTCCACCGCTTCCTCGTCTTCACCGGGCTCGACTTCGGCTTGCCCGTGCAGTTCCACGTCGGCTACGGCGACGCCGACGTCGACCTGCACCGGTGCGATCCGCTGCTGCTCACCGGCCTGCTGCGGGCCACCCGCGACCGCGGGGTGCCGATCCTGCTGCTGCACAACTACCCCTTCCACCGCAACGCCGCGTATCTGGCGCAGGTCTTCGAGCACGTGTTCGTCGACGCCGGGCTCATCACGCACAACGCGGGGTTCCGGGCGCCGGCCGTGCTGGCCGAGCTCCTGGAGATCGCGCCGTTCGGGAAGGTGCTCTTCTCGACCGACGCCTTCGGCCTGGCCGAGCTGTACCACCTGGGCACGGCCCTGTTCCGGCAGGGACTGTCCGACTTCCTGCGTGCCGCGCTGGCGAACAGCGCAATGTCCGAAGTGGACGCCGTCCGGATGTGTGCTTTGGTGGGACACGAGAACGCGAAGAGGATCTACCGCTTGGAGCGCGTGTGAGTGACCTGTGGGCCCGGTGGACACGGGCGATCGCCGAGGAACTGCCCGCCGCCGTCGAGCTCCGGCACGCCGTGCACGCCGACCCGCGTGGCTCCGGCGACGAGGAGGACACCGCCAGCCTGGTCGCCGAAGCCCTCGGCGCGGGCAACGGGACCCGGGTCGCCAAGACCGGCCGCGCGATCCGGCTGCCCGGCGGCGAAGGCCCGGCCGTCGCGCTGCGGGCCGAGCTCGACGCGCTGCCGGTGCTGGAAGGCACCGGCGTGCCGTGGGCGTCGGAGTCGGACCTGATGCACGCGTGCGGCCACGACGTCCACCTCGCCGCGCTGGTCGCGGTCGGCCGCGCGGCGGTGCGCGTCGGCGTGCCGCGCCCGATCCTGGCGCTGCTGCAGCCTCGGGAGGAGACGTCGCCGCCCGGCGCGCTCGACGTCGTCGAGTCCGGGGTGCTGGCCGAAGCGGGGGTGGACACGGTGATCGGCGCGCACGTCCAGCCGCGGATCGCGCACGGTGTCGTGTCGGCGGTGCCGGGCCCGGTGAACGCGTCCACCGACGAGTTCGAGGTGACGATGCACGGCCAGGGCGGCCACGCCGGCTACCCGCACCTGCTGCGCGATCCCATCCTGGCGCTGTCCCAGCTGGTCGTGAGCCTGCAGCAGCTGGCGTCGCGCCGGATCGACCCGGTGCACGGCGCGGTCTGCTCGGTCGGCCGCATCCAGGGCGGCGCGGCGGCCAACGTCGTCCCGAACAGCGCGTCGGCGTTCGGCTCGCTGCGCCTGATGCGCGCGAAAGACCGCGAGCGCGCGCTGGCGACGCTCGCGGAGATCGTCCACGGCACCGCGCAGGCCCACGGCTGCACGGCCGAGCTGCAGATCAGCCCGTGCGAACCGGTGCTGGACAACGACCCGGCGCTGGCGGCGGCCGCGCAGGGCTGGCTCCGCCACGGCGGGTTCGCCGTCGACGACGAGTTCCGCTCCTTCGGCGCCGACGACTTCGCCCACTACTGCGGCGGCCCGACCCGCGGGCTGATGCTGTTCGTCGGCCTCGGCGACACGGCCGGCGTGCCCAGCCTCCACGACGAGCGCTTCCTCCCGCGCGACCAGGCCGTCACCCAGGTCGCGCACGCGCTGGTGGCGGGCTACCTGGCCGCCTTGGAGGCGCCGGCGCCTTAGCGCTACGGTGACCGCGTGATGACCGCCTACCTCGCGACGTTCCCGAGCCCCGACCGCGGGGTCTGGCACCTGGGAGCGATCCCGATCCGCGCGTACGCCCTGTGCATCATCGCCGGCATCATCATCGCCATCTGGTGGGGTGAACGGCGCTGGGTCGCCCGCGGCGGCACCAAGGGCACGGTCATCGACGTCGCGGTGTTCGCGGTGCCGTTCGGCCTGGTCGGCGGCCGGTTGTACCACGTCATCACCGACCCCGAGCTGTACTTCACCGAGGGCAAGAACCCCTGGAAGGCCTTCGCGATCTGGGACGGCGGCCTCGGCATCTGGGGCGCCATCGCCCTCGGCGCGGTCGGCGCGCTCATCGCGTGCCGGCGCAAGGGCGTCCCGCTGCCGGCGATGGCGGACGCGATCGCCCCCGGCATCGTCGTCGCGCAGGCCGTCGGCCGCATCGGCAACTACTTCAACCAGGAGCTCTACGGCGCGCACACCGACCTGCCGTGGGGCATGGAGGTCTTCCAGCGCTTCAACCCGGAGGACCCGGAAAACCTGCTGAACGGCGTCGCGACGGGCCACATCCCGCTGCCGGAGAGCCCGGTCCACCCGACCTTCCTGTACGAGCTGATCTGGAACCTGCTGGTCGCGCTGCTGGTCGTGTGGGCGGACCGCAGGTTCAAGCTGGGCCACGGGCGCGCGTTCGCGCTGTACGTCGCGGGTTACACCGTCGGCCGCGGCTGGATCGAGATGATGCGCACCGACACGGCCAACCACATCCTCGGCCTGCGGGTGAACGTCTGGACGTCGATCCTGCTGTTCGCGGCGGCGGTGGTGTACTTCGTGCTGGCGGGCAAGCGGGGGCCGCGAGAGCTGCCGGAGACGCTGCGGAGCAAGGACGCGCCGGGCCCGGAGGAGACGCCGGCCGAGGACGCCACCCCGGAGGGCGAGGGGCCCGAGCACGCCAAGGTCGCGGCCGAGGCCCCGGCGGAGAAGCCCGCCGAAGAGGCCCCGGCGGCTTCGGCGGAGAAGCCGAAGAAGACCGACGAGAGCTGACCGCTCGGCCTTTCCGAAGGCCATCACCAGGACACCCTGTGATGGCAGGCGCGGCTCACCCGCTTCCGGCCGCAAGCGCCCCAAGGCCACATTGGGTGCATTCAACGCACCGAAGGCCACATTGGGTGCGTTCAACGCACCGAAGGCCGCCTTGGGGCGCTGGCCCCTGGTCAACAGCAGCGGACCCGCGCTGAGCAGCCCTCGTCTTCCGCGCTACCCGGGGGCTATCGACAGTCCCGGGGTCACGAAAGGTCCGGCAGGCCCAGGTCCAGGTTGGGCGCCTGCAGCCCGCCGTCCACCTCGAGCACCTTGCCCGTGAGGTACCCGCCGGCCCGCGAGGCCAGGAACACCACGGTCGCCGCGATGTCCTCGGCCTCGCCGAGGCGCTTCAGCGGTGTCGCCGACTCCATCTTGGCGCGCAGCTCCGGGTTGCCCGCCACGATCTCCAGGGCCGACGTCAGGACCGAGCCCACCGAGATCGCGTTCACCCGCACCTTCGGGGCCAGGTCCGCCGCCGCGAGCCGCGTGTAGTGCGCCAGGGCCGCCTTCGCCGTTCCGTACGCCGCGAAGCCGCGGCCGCTGACCCGGCCCATCACCGACGAGATGTTGACGATCGAGCCGCCCGACTCCGCCAGCGAGGGGGCCGCCGCCACCGTCAGCGCGTGGGCGGTCGCCACGTTGAAGCGGAACGCCTCTTCCATGAAGTCCACCGAAGACTCCAGCAGGGGCCGCGGGTACGTGCCGCCGACGTTGTTGACCACCAGGTCGAGCCGGCCGAGCTCGGCCACCGCCGTCGACGCCAGTGCCGCCGTGGCCTCGGGCGAGGAGAGGTCGCCCGGCACGGGCACTGCACGGCGGCCAAGAGCCGTAACGCGCGAAGCGACCTCGGAAAGCTGGGAAGCGGTGCGGGCCGCGATGACCACGTCGGCGCCCGCTTCGGCGAGGGCCACGGCCGTGGCCGCGCCGATCCCGCGTCCCGCGCCGGTGACCACCGCGACCTGCCCGTCGAGCCGGAACCGGTCGAGGATCATGGCCGGAAAGGTAACACGTTCTAGTGATCGGCGACACAGCTCCACTGTGCTGCGTCGGGCCGGTCACGTTAGGCTTGACGCACGTTTCCCAGCCGTATACTTAGCAGAGCGAACTACTGGGAACCCATCAGGAACTATGTCGTTCCGCGCAGCCAGATCGTTACCGTCCGACGCCGTTCGGTGCGCTCGGAACTGCTGCTGGCGTGTTTCCCAGGTGTTAAAGTCGCGCTAACAAGCGGGCCATCGTCGTCCCGTGCGCTCCCCGGCCGGTAGCCCGGCCCGCACGAACAGACGACGAAGGAGGTCCCTTCATGATCTTCTCCGCCATGCCCGGCAAGCAGGGTCTCTACGACCCGGAGACCGAGCAGGACTCCTGCGGTGTGGCCATGGTGGCCGACATCCGCGGACGCCGTTCCCACGGCATCGTCACCGACGGCCTGGCCGCGTTGACCAACCTGGACCACCGGGGCGCCGCCGGCGCCGAGCCGACCAGCGGTGACGGCGCGGGCATCCTGCTGCAGCTGCCCGACACGCTGCTGCGCGCCGAAGCCGGCTTCGCGCTCCCCGAGCCCGACGAACACGGCCACCACACCTACGCCGCGGGCATCGCGTTCCTGCCCGAAGACGCCGAGCAGCGCCGCAAGGCCGTCGAGCTGGCCGAACGCATCGCCGTCGAAGAGGGCCTCGAAGTCCTCGGCTGGCGCGAGGTGCCCGTGGACGCCGACCGGGCCGACATCGGCCCGACCGCCCGCTCGGTCATGCCGCACTTCGCTATGCTCTTCGTGGCCGGTGACGGAAAAGCGGGCGTGGAGCTCGACCGCCTGGCCTTCTGCCTGCGCAAGCGCGTCGAGCACGAAAGCGCGAACTCCGGCTGTGGCACGTACTTCCCGTCGCTGTCCTCGCGGACCATCGTCTACAAGGGAATGGTGACGCCGGAGCAGCTGCCCGCGTTCTTCGCCGACCTGCGTGACGAGCGGCTGGAAAGCGCCATCGCCCTGGTGCACTCCCGCTTCTCCACCAACACGTTCCCGTCGTGGCCACTGGCCCATCCCTTCCGGTTCGTGGCCCATAACGGCGAGATCAACACCATCCGCGGCAACCGCAACCGCATGCGCGCCCGCGAGGCGCTGCTCGAGTCCGAGCTGATCGACGGCGACCTGAGCCGGCTGTTCCCGATCTGCTCGCCGGACGCGTCGGACTCCGCGTCCTTCGACGAGGTCCTCGAGCTGCTGCACCTCGGCGGCCGCTCGCTGCCGCACGCGGTGCTGATGATGATCCCGGAGGCGTGGGAGAACCACGCCACGATGAAGCCGGAACGCCGCGCGTTCTACCAGTTCCACGCCAGCCTGATGGAGCCGTGGGACGGCCCGGCCTGCGTCACCTTCACCGACGGCAGCCTGGTCGGGGCGGTCCTCGACCGCAACGGCCTGCGCCCGGCGCGCTGGTGGCGCACGGCCGACGACCGCGTCGTCCTCGCCAGCGAGGCCGGTGTCCTCGACGTCGCCCCGAAGGACGTGGTGGCCAAGGGTCGCCTCAAGCCCGGCCGGATGTTCCTCGTGGACACCGAGGCCGGCCGGATCGTGGACGACGAAGAGGTCAAGTCCGCGCTGGCCAAGGACCTCCCGTACGAGGGCTGGCTGCACGCCGGGCTGCTCCAGATCGCCGAGCTGCCCGACCGCGACCACGTCGTGCAGAGCCACGACTCGGTGCTGCGCCGCCAGCTTTCCTTCGGCTACACCGAAGAAGAGCTGAAGATCCTGCTCGCGCCGATGGCCGAGAAGGGCGCCGAGCCGATCGGCTCGATGGGCTCCGACACCCCGCCCGCGGTGCTGTCCCAGCGATCTCGGCTCCTCTACGACTACTTCAAGCAGAACTTCGCGCAGGTGACCAACCCGCCGCTCGACGCGATCCGCGAAGAGCTCGTCACCTGCATGGCGCGGATCATGGGCCCGGAGCGCAACCTCCTGGCTCCCGGCCCGGCGTCCTGTCGCCACCTCAAGCTGCCGTACCCGGTGATCGACAACGACGAGCTCGCCAAGCTCATCCACATCAACGACGACGGCGACCTCCCCGGCTTCGCGTGCAGCGTCCTTTCCGGACTGTACGAAGTGGACGGCGGCGCCGAGGCGCTGGCCGGCGCGATCGAGCGGGTCCGCCGTGAGGCGTCCGAGGCGATCGCCGCCGGTGCGCGCACGCTCGTGCTGTCCGACCGCGACTCCGACCACCGGATGGCGCCGATCCCGTCGCTGCTGCTGGTCTCCGCGGTGCACCACCACCTGGTCCGCACCAAGGAACGCCTGCGCGTCGCGCTGGTCGTCGAGTCCGGCGATGCGCGCGAGGTGCACCACATCGCGCTGCTGCTGGGGTACGGCGCCGCCGCGGTCAACCCGTACCTGGCCTTCGAGACCATCGAGGACATGATCGCCCAAGGCGCGGTCACCGGCATCGAGGCCACCAAGGCGATCCGGAACTACGTGCAGGCGCTCGTCAAGGGTGTCCTGAAGATCATGTCCAAGATGGGCATCTCGACGGTGGGCGCGTACACCGCCGCCCAGGTCTTCGAGTCCCTCGGCCTCGGCCAGGACCTGCTCGACGAGTACTTCACCGGGACGTCGTCGAAGCTCGGTGGCGTCGGCCTGAGCGTGCTCGCCGAAGAGGTCGCCGTGCGGCACCGCCGCGCGTACCCGGACAACCCGACCGAACGGGTCCACCGTGGACTCGAGACCGGCGGCGAGTACGCCTACCGCCGCGAGGGCGAGCTGCACCTGTTCACGCCGGAGACGGTGTTCCTGCTGCAGCACGCGTCCAAGACCGGGCGCGAAGAGGTGTACCGCTCCTACACCGACGAGGTGCACCGCCTCTACCGCGAAGGCGGCACGCTGCGCGGGCTGTTCTCCTTCCGCAACGGGGTGCGTGAGCCGATCCCGCTCGACGAGGTCGAGCCGGCCGAGGCGATCTTCAAGCGCTTCAACACCGGCGCGATGTCATACGGCTCGATTTCGGCCGAGGCGCACGAAACCCTGGCCATCGCGATGAACCGGCTCGGCGGCCGGTCCAACACCGGCGAGGGCGGCGAGGACCCCGAGCGCCTCTACGACCCGGAACGCCGCAGCGCGATCAAGCAGGTCGCTTCGGGCCGGTTCGGCGTCACCAGCGAATACCTCGTCAACGCCGACGACATCCAGATCAAGATGGCGCAGGGCGCGAAGCCCGGCGAGGGCGGCCAGCTGCCGCCGAACAAGGTGTACCCGTGGATCGCGCGCACGCGGCACTCGACGCCGGGTGTCGGGCTCATTTCCCCGCCGCCGCACCACGACATCTACTCCATCGAGGACCTGGCGCAGCTGATCCACGACCTCAAGAACGCCAACGAGCACGCCCGCATCCACGTGAAGCTGGTGTCCTCGCTGGGCGTCGGCACGGTCGCGGCCGGGGTGTCCAAGGCGCACGCCGACGTCGTGCTCATCTCCGGGCACGACGGCGGCACCGGCGCGTCCCCGATGAACTCGCTCAAGCACGCGGGCACGCCGTGGGAGATCGGCCTCGCCGAGACTCAGCAGACGTTGCTGCTCAACGGCTTGCGCGATCGGATCACCGTGCAGGTCGACGGCGCGATGAAGACCGGGCGTGACGTGGTCATCGCGGCGCTGCTCGGCGCCGAAGAGTACGGCTTCGCGACGGCCCCCCTCGTCGTCGCGGGCTGCATCATGATGCGCGTCTGCCACCTCGACACCTGCCCGGTCGGCGTCGCCACGCAGAGCCCCGAGCTGCGCAAGCGGTACACCGGCCAGGTCGACCACGTCGTCAACTTCTTCAAGTTCGTCGCCGAAGAAGTCCGGGAAACCCTTGCCGCACTGGGCTTCCGCACGCTCGACGAGGCCATCGGGCACGCCGAGCTGCTCAACACCGACGAGGCCGTCGACCACTGGAAGGCGTCCGGGCTGGACCTGGCGCCGATCTTCGAAATGCCGTCCGAGACCCCGTACGGCGGCGCGAAGCGGCGCACCCGCGGCCAGGACCACGGCCTCGAGCACGCGCTGGACCGCACGCTCATCCAGCTCGCCGAGGCGGCCCTGGAAGATGCGCACAGCGTCAACATCGAGCTGCCGGTGCGCAACGTCAACCGGACCGTCGGCACGCTGCTCGGCTCGGAGATCACCCGCCGCTACGGCGGGGAAGGCCTGCCGGAGGGCACGATCACCGTCAAGCTGACCGGGTCGGCCGGGCAGTCGCTCGGCGCGTTCCTGCCGCGCGGCATCACCCTCGACATGGTCGGCGACGCGAACGACTACGTCGGCAAGGGCCTCTCGGGCGGCCGGATCGTCGTCCGCCCCGACCCGGCGGCCGCGTTCGCCGCCGAGGCGCAGACGATCGCGGGCAACACGATCGCCTACGGCGCGACCGCCGGCGAGATCTTCCTGCGCGGCCAGGTCGGTGAACGTTTCTGCGTCCGCAACTCCGGCGCCACCGTCGTCGCCGAAGGGGTGGGCGACCACGCCTTCGAGTACATGACCGGCGGCCGCGCGGTGGTGCTCGGCCCGACCGGGCGCAACCTGGCGGCCGGCATGTCCGGCGGCATGGCGTTCGTGCTCGACGTCGACCGCAAGAAGGTCAACCAGGACATGGTCGACCTGCTCAAGCCGGGCGCGGACGACCTCGCCTGGCTGAAGAAAACCGTGCAACAGCACTACGATCTCACCCGCTCCGCGGTGGCGGCCTCGCTGCTCGGCGACTGGCCGCGCCGCTCGGCGGCGTTCACGAAGGTGATGCCGCGCGACTACCAGCGGGTCCTGGACGCGGCGAAGGCGGCGCGCGCCGCCGGCCGCGACGTCGACGAGGCGATCATGGAGGCCGCTCGTGGCTGACCCGACCGGTTTCCTGAAGTACGACCGCGAAGAGCCGAAGAAGAAGTCTTACGAGGAAAGGCTTTCCTCGTGGGGTGAGGTCTACGCGGACGTCGACCCGGGCGAGCGCAACGAAAAGGTGCGCAAGCAGGCGTCCCGCTGCATGGACTGCGGCATCCCGTTCTGCCACTCCGGCGGCTCCGGCTGCCCGCTCGGCAACCTGATCCCCGAGTGGAACGACCTGGTCCGCCGCGGTGACTGGGCCGCGGCGAGCGACCGGCTGCACGCCACCAACAACTTCCCCGAGTTCACCGGGAAGCTGTGCCCGGCGCCGTGCGAGGCGGGCTGCGTCCTGTCGATCTCGCCGGACTCGGGCGGGCCGGTGGCGATCAAGCGCGTCGAGCAGACGATCGCCGACCAGTCCTGGGAGGCGGGCTACGTCCAGCCGCAGGTGGCGGAGGTGTCGTCCGGCCAGCGGGTCGCGGTGGTCGGCTCCGGCCCGGCCGGGCTCGCCGCCGCCCAGCAGCTGACCCGCGCCGGCCACGAGGTCACCGTCTTCGAGCGCGACGACCGGCTCGGCGGGCTGCTGCGTTACGGCATCCCCGAGTTCAAGATGGAGAAGAAGGTCCTCGACCGCCGGCTCGCCCAGCTGCGCAAGGAGGGCACCCGGTTCGTCACCGGCTGCGAGGTCGGCGTCGACCTGACGGTGGAAGACCTGCGCGCGCAGTACGACGCGGTGGTCCTCGCGGTCGGCGCGCTACGCGGCCGCGACGACACGGTGACCCCGGGCCGCGAGCTGGCCGGCGTCCACCTGGCGATGGAACACCTGGTGCCGGCCAACAAGTTCGTCGAGGGTGACGGCCCGCCGTCCATCGACGCGCACGGCAAGCACGTGGTGATCATCGGCGGCGGTGACACCGGCGCCGACTCCTACGGCACGGCCACCCGCCAGGGCGCGCTTTCGGTGACGCAGCTGGACCAGTACCCGACCCCACCGTCCACAAGGGACGACGAGCGCTCGCCGTGGCCGACCTGGCCGTACATCCTGCGCACGTACCCGGCGCACGAAGAGGCGGGCGAGCGGAAGTTCGCGGTGGCGGTCAAGCGGTTCGTCGGTTCCTCGGACGGTCGAGTGACGGCGGTGGAGCTCCAGCAGGTGCGGGTGCAGAAGGACCCGTCGACCGGCCGCCGCGAGGTCATCCCGGTCAACGACGAGATCGAGACGCTCCCGGCGGACCTGGTCCTGCTGGCGATCGGCTTCGAGGGCGTCGAGGAGATGCCGCTCCTGGAGGGCCTGGGCCTGTCCCTGACCCGCCGAGGCACGCTGTCGTGCGGCGCGGACTGGCAGACGGAGACCCCGGGGGTCTTCGTCTGCGGCGACGCCCACCGCGGCGCGTCCCTGGTGGTCTGGGCGATCGCAGAGGGCCGTTCGGTGGCCAACGCGGTGGACGCGTTCCTGACGGGCGCGTCGGACCTGCCGGCGCCGGTGCACCCGACGGCGTTGCCGCTCGCGGTCGTCTGAGTTCTCCCGTCCGAAGGCCCCCTCACCGCTGGTGAGGGGGCTTTCGACCACACGACTCTCCGGGCAGCGGTGGTCGCCGCCGTCCTCTCCCTCGCGTTCGCCCTGGTCGGCGCGCCCGCCCAGGCCGCGCCGAAACCCTTCTGGACGCCCGATGCGATGCGGGCGGCCGTCCCGATGGACAACCTCGTCCGAGCGCCCGCCTTCACGCCGAAGGGCGTGGCGAAAGGACAGAGCGCCGTCATCCAGAGCATCCCCAACGGCGGGGGCGTCTGGACCGGCGGCGGCCAGGTCACCCACACCGCCGGGCGCGTGTTCTTACCAGGGGCACCTGGCACACGCAGTGGACCTTCGTCCCGGGGTACGACAACGGCAACGCGCCTTACGGCCAGTGGGCGGCCAAGACCACGCTGACGACCCCGCAGTGGGAGGCCAGTGAGGACATGAACTACGACGTCGGCACGGCCGTGGTGAACCCGCTCGACGGGCAGCGGCTCACCGACGTCGTCGGGGCCCAGGGCATCGCCTTCAACCAGCCGAAGAACCAGAGCATGTACACCTTCGGCTACCCGGCCGAGGCGCCCTACGACGGCACCGAGCTGGACTACTGCAGCGGAACCACCTTCACCGACTTCCTGCTCACGAAGGACCACGGGATGCGTTGCAACATGACCGGAGGCTCGAGCGGCGGCCCGTGGTTCCTGTCGTTCAGCGAGGCGACCGGCACCGGCGTCCAGGCCTCGGTGAACAGCTTCGGCTACATCTTCCTTCCCGGATACATGTTCGGGCCGTACTTCGGCGCCGACGCGCAGAACCTCTACAACCGCGCGCAAGCCGCGTGAGGCGCGTCAGCCCAGGGGAGGACCACGGAGTCCGGCCCCTGGGCTGACGTCCGCGCGGGCTTGCCGGGCCAGGCTCGGAGCATGCGAAGACTGTCGGCCCTCCTGGTTTTCCTGCCCCTGCTCGCGGCGCCGCCGGCGGCCGCGGCGCCGCGGCTCACCTGGACGACACCCTGCCCGGACTACGGCATGTCGCCCTCACCCACCGCCGGGCTCGAATGCGCGACCCTGCGCGTGCCGCTCGACTACGCCCATCCGGGGGACACCATCGAGCTGACGCTCTCCCGGCACACCGCCGTCCCCGGCAAGCGCCGCGGTGTGCTGCTGATGAACCCCGGCGGCCCGGGCAGCCCCGCGCTCGCCATGCCCGCGCAGCTGCAGGCGCGGATGGGCGGCACCGGCCTGCCCGACGCCTACGACGTCATCGGCTTCGACCCGCGCGGCACCGGCTACAGCACGCCGGTGACCTGCGACATGACCCCCGAGCAGCGAGGCGCGGTGCTCGGCCCGTACGCGGACGGCCCGCGTGACGTCGTCACCACCGCGGCGAAGGCGCGTGTGGTGGCGCAGAAGTGCGGCGAAGCGGCAACGGCGGACCTGCTGCCGCACATGACCACCGCGAACACCGCCCGGGACATGGACCGGATCCGGGAAGCGCTGGGGGAGAAGAAGATCTCCTACTACGGCGTCTCGTACGGCAGTTACCTCGGCGCCGCCTACACGTCGATGTTCCCCGCTCGCAGCGACCGGATCGTGCTCGACAGCGTCCTCGGGCCGCGAGGCCTCGACGTCGTCGCGAACCAGCGGTTCGCCGAAGGTTTCGCCGACCGGTTCCCGGACTTCGCGGCCTGGGCCGCCGCGCGTGACGACGTCTACCACCTGGGCGGGACACCGGAAGCGGTGACGGCGAAGTTCGCCGAGCTGGCCGCCGTGCGGAGCCCGGAGTTCCGCTCTGACACCTGGAACGGGCTCTACGACGACGCGTTCTTCCCCGCGCTGGCCGCGGAGTGGGCCGGCCCGGCGCGGGCCGCGGCGGGGCCGCTCGACGGCGACACCCGCGCGGCGCTGCAGCTGCAGGTGATCTGCAACGACTCCGACTGGCCGGAGCAGGTCGGTCACTACCAGCGTGCGGTCGAGCGCGAACGGGTGCGGCACCCGATGTTCGGCCCGGCCGCGGCGAACGTGAACCCGTGCGCGTTCTGGCCGGTCGAGCGCACCGAGCCGCCGGTGCGGGTGGGCGGCCCCGGCCCGGCGGACGTGCTGCTCGTGCAGAACCGGCGCGACCCGGCGACCCCGCTTTCGGGAGCACGCGAAACGCGAGCGGCTTTCGGGAACCGGGCGCGCATGGTGACCGTCGACGCCGGCGGGCACGGTGTCTTCACGCGGGACAACGCCTGCGGCAACGACGTAGTGCTGCGTTATCTGCGTGACGGGGTGTTTCCCTCGAGTGACGGTTCTTGCCCGTTCGGGGGTCCGCCATCCGGCAATCGCCGTCCCGGGGCCGACCGGGGGGAGCGAAGCGCGGCGGGAACCTTATCCTGGGTGTCGTGAACTGGACTGTGGACGTCCCCGTCGACACACTGCCCGAACTGCCGCCGCTCCCGCCCGAACTGCGGGAACGGCTCGACCAAGCACTGGCCCTCCCCGCCGCGCAGCAGCCGGAGTGGCCCGATCCGGACGCGACCCGCCGGGTCCGCGGTGTCCTGGAGAGCGTGCCGCCGATCACCGTGCCCGCGGAGATCGACCGGCTCAAGGACCGGCTGGCGATGGTCGCCAACGGCGAGGCCTTCCTCCTGCAGGGTGGCGACTGCGCGGAGACGTTCGAGTCCAACACCGAGCCGCACATCCGCTCCAACCTGCGCACCCTGCTGCAGATGGCGGTCGTGCTGACCTACGGCGCGAGCCTGCCGGTCGTCAAGGTCGGGCGCATCGCCGGCCAGTACGCCAAGCCGCGCTCGGCGGCCACCGACGCGCTGGGCCTGCCGGTCTACCGCGGCGACATCATCAACTCGCTGGTCGCCAAGCCCGAGCTGCGCGTGCCCGACCCCGGCCGGATGATCCGCGCCTACGCCAACGCGGGCGCGGCGATGAACCTGGTGCGCGCCCTCACCGGCGCCGGCATGGCCGACCTGCACCAGGTGCACGACTGGAACAAGGACTTCGTGTCGGCCTCGCCGGCGGCCCAGCGCTTCGAGGCGCTGGCCAACGAGATCGACCGCGGCCTGCGGTTCATGTCGGCCTGCGGCGTCACCGACACGTCGCTGCAGTCGACCGAGATCTTCGCCAGCCACGAGGCGCTGCTGCTCGACTACGAGCGTTCGATGCTGCGGCTCGACAAGGCGGACGCGGCCAACCCGAAGCTGTACAACCTGTCGTCGCACTTCCTCTGGGTCGGCGAGCGCACCCGCCAGCTGGACGGCGCGCACATCGCGTTCGCCGAGCTCCTGTCGAACCCGATCGGCCTGAAGATCGGCCCGACGACCACGCCGGAGCAGGCGCTCGAGTACGTCCAGCGACTCGACCCGCGCAACGAGCCGGGCCGCCTGACGCTGATCGCGCGGATGGGCAACGGCAACGTCCGCGAGGTGCTGCCGGCGATCGTCGAGAAGGTCGAGGCGTCCGGGCACAAGGTCATCTGGCAGTGCGACCCGATGCACGGCAACACGCACGAGTCGTCCACCGGGTACAAGACCCGTCACTTCGACCGCATCGTCGACGAGGTCCAGGGCTTCTTCGAGGTGCACAACAAGCTGGGCACCTACCCTGGCGGCATCCACGTGGAGCTGACCGGCGAAGACGTCACGGAGTGCCTGGGCGGCGCCCAGGAGATCTCGGACATCGACCTCTCCGGCCGCTACGAGACGGCGTGCGACCCGCGGCTGAACACCCAGCAGTCGCTGGAGCTGGCGTTCCTGGTCGCGGAGATGCTCCGCGGCTGACAGCGCTCGGCGTCAGGAGGCGCCGAGCAGGCGGGACGCGGACTTCAGCACCGCGTCCCGCAGTGAGCCCACGTCCGGGACCGCCGCGCCGTTGACCTGCAGTCCGATGTGGACGGCGTCGCGGTAGGTGGCCACCGCGATGCCGACCGCGTGGCGCGGGGCCAGCGGGACGAACGGGTAGATCTCGGCCAGCCGGGCGCCGTCCAGGGAGAGGCGGGCCGGGGGGACCGGGACCGTCGTGATCACCAGGTCGAACAGCATCGGCGCGGCCTGCCCCGCCCGGCGGGTGCCCAGGCGGTGCAGCAACGGCGGCACGCGGCCGGCCAGCAGCGGGAGCGCCCCGGCGCCGCGGCTCGGGCCCGCCGCCTTGTTGCGGGTCATCGCGCGGCGGACCACGCGCAGCCGCTCGACCGGGTCGTCCTCGCCGACCGGCAGGTCGCAGAGGTACCCCGAGAGCTTGTTGCCGCCGAGCTGGTCACCCGCGCGGCCGCGCACGCTCACCGGGATCAGCGCGCGCAGCGTGCGGCCGTCGGCGCGGTGGCCGCGGTTCACCAGCCACTCGCGCAGCGCGCCGGAAAGCACCGCCAGCACGACGTCGTTCGTCGTGCCGCCGTGGGCCCGGCGCACCTCGCGCAGCTCCGCCAGCGGCAGCCGGACGAACCCCAGTCGCCGTTCGGCCGACGGCGGCGCCGACACCGGCGACAGCGGCGGCCGCGCGGCGCGCACCAGCGACGACGCGATCCCGGCCGTCTCGTTCGCCTGGCCCCACGCCGTGCCCAGCGCGTCCTTCACCGTGTCCAAAGTGGAGCGCGGCGCGGGGATCGACCGCGACGGCGCCGCGATCCGCTCCGGCAGCTTGACGCCGTCGAGCAGCCCGGCCGCCACCGCGTACGCCCCGGCGCCGTCGGTGAGCGCGTGGTGCAGCTTCAGCAGCAGCGCGAACCGGCCGTCCGGCAGCCCGGTGGCCAGCGTGAGGTCCCACAGCGGACGGCTGGTGTCGAGCGGCTCGGCGATCCACCGCGACGCGAACGCCGCCAGCGGGTCCGGTTCGTACAGCGAACTGAGCGGCGCGTGGTGGATGTGGTGCGCGGCAACGAACTCCGGGTCGTCGGCCCAGCTGGCCGAGCCCGGCGGGAACAGCTCCGCGCGCGCCCGCTGACGCAGCTTCGGCAGCTGGGCGGCCCGGTCGGCGAGCACATCGGTCAGCACAGCGGGATCCACCGGGCCGCGCGGGGTGAAGGTGACCACCGCGCCCATGTGCATGGGGGTGGTTTCGCTTTCCAGGCAAAGGAAAGCGACATCGAGTGCGCTGAGCGGCGAGCCTGCCATGAGCGACCTTTCCCATCCGGGTTCGCGGGTGTGCACGGCCACGTGCGTCGGGGGGAGGAGATTCCACTGCACCAGCCCGACATGACGAACGGGTGGTCGAAGTGTTTCCACGACGCTAACTACCCACCCCATTCATCCATTCGAGATACCCCGGGCCGCGGTGCCCGGGGTCACAGATCAGGAGTTTTCACTCACCAGGGGCGGGATCGCGCTGCTCCGCCCGCACCACGGCCGCGGTCCCCCATTCGGGGGTGAGCGTGACCTGCTTGCCGACCCGGCGCACCGGGAGGCCGTTCGCCTGCCGCTTGCCCAGCCCCGGCCAGATCTCCGCGGCGTCCTTCGCCGCGGCGCGGATCGCGCCGCCGTCCAGCGTCGTCCGCGTCTCTTCGATGCCCCGGTCGCGCCACTGGACGACCAGCTTGAGCGGCCCCGCCGACGGCAGCGGCCAGAGGAACACCTCGTGCTCGACGGCGAACCGCGTCCCGCCGACGGCCTGCGCCCGCAGCACCGGCCCGTCCGGCTCACTCGCCGAGGGGACGGAGACGGTCTCCGAGCTGGCCCGGCTCCCGTCGGCGTAGAGCACGCCGATCAGCAGGCCGTTGTAGTCGGGTACCCGGCGGTGGTCGATCAACCCTTCACCGGGGTCGTCGACCAGGCTGTCGCGGGAGTACACCGTGATGCGCAGGGTGACCGCCTCCGGCCACACCTCGACGGTCCGGAGCGCGACGACCGTGCGCTCGGACCGCCCCAGCGGCTGCGCCCACGGCAGCACGGCCGGGACGATGTGCTCGCGCGGGGCGTCGGTCCAGTGCCGGCCGCTGAACGCGTACAGCTCCTGCTCCGGGACGGGGAACAGGGGACGCTCACGAGGACCGCCGGTGAAGAAGGTCATCGGGCGGTCCGCGACGAGCTGTCCGGCACCATGCGCCCACGGTAGGACAACCGCCCGGGAATTTCCGCCCCCGAACGGGCGTACGGCCCCTGCCTCCCGTGATCCGGGACACAGAGGCCGTACGCAGCGTGACGAACTACTCGCTCAACTTGAGTTCCCCGTTGCGCCGGGCGGACTCGTCGAGCTCCTTCTCGGCCGGCTTCCCCATGGAGTCCATCAGCTGGCGGGCCAGGCCGAGACCGGTTCCGCCGAGCGACAGCGCCTTGGCGAACATGTCGGACATGCCGTCGGCGCCGTTGAGCACGACCATGTGGTCGATGTTGCCGAACGCGCTCGCGCCCGCCTCGACGATCTCCGGCCAGCGCTCGGCGAGCTGCTGGGCGACGACGGCCTCCTGGTTCTCGGCCAGCGCCGCGGCGCGCGCCTTGATGGCGTCCGCCTCGGCCAGGCCCTTCGCCCGGGCTGACTCCGCTTCGGCGAGACCCTTCGCCTTCGCAGCTTCCGCGTCGGCGAGACCGCGTGCCTTGGCCGCGGCCGCCTCCGCCTCACCGGTCGCCCGGGTCGCCCCGGCCGCCGCCTCCGCACGGGCCTTCGTCGCCTGCGCCTCGGCCTCGGCCGCGGTCTTGACGCGGGTCGCGTCCGCCGCCGCCCGAAGCTCCGTCTCCTTCGCCTCGGCCTGGGCCTTCGCGATGGAAGCGTCACGGGCCGCGTCGGCCGTCGTACGCGTGTCGTACGCCTTCGCGTCGGCCGGCTTGCGGACCTGAGACTGCAGCCGCTGCTCCGCGAGCGCCGCCTCCAGCTCGGCCGCCCGCGTCTCCTGGACGACGACCTCCTGGCGCGCGGTCGCCTCGGCCAGCGGACCCGACTGGGACATCTTCGCCCGCGCCTGGTCGACCTCGGCCTGGTAGCCGGCCTGCTGGATCTGGCTCTCGCGGACCGCGGCCGCCTTCTTCGCCGCGGACATCTGCTCGACCTCGGCGGCTTCCTGGTCGCGCTGCGCCTCGGCGATGCGGGCCGACGCGGCGATCGCGGCGGCGTGCGGCTTGCCGAGGTTGAGGATGTAGCCGGACTCGTCGTCGATCTCCTGGATCTGCAGGGAGTCCACGATCAGGCCGAGCTTGATCATCTCCGTGGCCGAGGACTGGCGCACCTCGCCGGTGAGCGCGTCCCGGTTGTGGATCATCTCCTCGATGGTCAGTCCGCCCACGATCGAGCGCAGGTGCCCGGAGAACAGCTCGTGGATCGTGTCGTTCATGCCCTTCTGCTGGTCCAGGAACCGGCGGGCGGCGTTGGCGATCGACGAGAAGTCGTCACCGACCTTGTAGATCACCACGGCCCGCACGGTGACCGGCAGCCCCTGCCGGGTCACGCACGAGACCTGCAGGTTGACGCCCCGGGTGTCCAGCGACAGCCGCCGGGCGGTCTGGAACCCCGGGATGACGTTCACGCCACGACCGGTGATGATCTTGAAGCCCAGGCTGTCCGCGGTCTCGCTGCGCTCGACCCGGATCCCCCAGCCGGACACGATCAGCGCCTCGTTCGGCTCCGCCACCTTGTACAGGATCCGGAGCAGTCCGAAGATCACGATCACGGCCACGACGGCGATGCCGACGATCAGCAGGATGTTCATTGGCCTCCCACACCCCTCGCTCTTCTGTTGTTGGTAGCCCTTCGACGCCGCTAGCGGCTCAGTGGTTGCCACCGTTCGACATAAACCGTGCGAGGGGGTTCGAAGTCGACGACGAGCACCTGCGTGCCGGAGGTGAAGGTGGCGTCCGGGTCGACCGGGTAGGCGTAGAACGCCTCCGTGCCGCCCCGGACGTTCAGGAGCACCTCGCCGATGAGGCCGGGGCCGATCGTGCCGGTCACGCGGCCACGGCTGCCGATCATCCCCCGAAGCCCTTCAGCTTGACCTTGCTGCCCTTCTGCACGAACGTGCCCGGCTGCGGGTCCTGGTTGAAGACGAAGTCGAAGCCGCCGCCGCGCCCGCCACCCCGGCCGCCGTCGCGGTCGGCCTTCAGCCCGGCCTGCTCGAGGATCTTCTGGGCGTCGTCGAACGAGCGGAACCGGACGTCCGGCACCTGGACGGCGTTGTTCACGAAGACGCCGATCCGCTTTTCCTTCGGCTGCGCGTTGGCCGGCGGGTCGGTCCGGGTGACGGCGCCACCCGGGACGTCCTGCTTGAACTCCTCACCCGCCTGGAACGGCTCGAAGCCGGCCTGCTGCAGCAGCTGGAACGCCTCGTCCTTGCTCCGCCCGGTGACGTCCGGGACCGGCGGCAGCGGGATCGGGCCCTTCGACACGATGATCGTCACCTGGCCGCCGATGTTCAGCTGGCTGCCCGCGGCCGGCTCGGTGCGGATCACCGCGCCCTGCGGGACGTCGGCGTCGAAGTCGTCCGTCCCGCGGACCGGCGTCAGCTGCGCGGTCTTGATCGCCTGCTCGGCGTCGGGCAGCGCGGTGCCCGGCCGGATGTCCGGCACCGCCGGGCGGCCCTTCGACAGCACGACCGACACCGTCGAGTTCGGCTGCAGCGTGGTGCCCTCGGCCGGCTCGGCGCGCAGCACCGTGTTCGACGGCACGGAGTTGTCGAACTCCTGGCTGAACTGCGGGGTCAGCTTCGCCGCCCGCAGCGCGTCACCCGCCGCGGCCTGGTTCAGCCCGACCAGCTTCGGCACCGTCGCGGTCTTGTCGCCGCCGGTGTCGGTGAGCATGAAGACGAACGCCGTGACCAGCCCGCCGAACAGCAGCACCGCGGCGGCGATCACCGCGATCCGCTTCCGGTTGTCCTTCGGCTTCTCGGGTTCGGGCTCGCTCCGGCGGCGCGGCGGCCGCACCGGCGGCACCTGCTGGGTGATGCCCGGGGCCGGGGTGGCCGGGTGGCTCAGCGCCCGCGTCGCGTTCGGGCGGTGCACCGGCATGGTCCGGTCGACGTCCGGGCGCACCGCCGGGATCCGCGTCGTCTGCTCGGTGTCGGCGACGTCGTCCCCGCGGCCGTGTGTCACCGGGATCGGCACGGTCACCGGCAGCAGGCCCAGCTGCGCGCGCACCGCGGTCAGCTCGGTCAGGAACTCCCCGGCGTCGGCGGGCCGCAGGGCGGCGTCGCGCCGGGTCGCGCGGGTGATCAGCTCGTCCAGCGCCGGCAGCAGGTCCGGGCGCAGCTCGCTCGGGCGCGGGACGTCGTCGTTGACGTGCCGGTAGGCCACCGAGATCGCCGTGTCACCGGTGTAGGGCGCGCGGCCGGTGAGCATTTCGTAGAGCAGGATCCCGGCCGAGTAGACGTCGCCGCGCGCGTCGGCCGCGCCGGTGGTGACCTGCTCGGGGGAGAGGTAGGCGACCGTGCCGAGGATGACGCTCGAGGAGGTCGTCCCGGCGCTGGCCACGGCCCGCACCAGGCCGAAGTCGGCGACCTTGACCACCCCGCCGCCGCTGTGCGGCCCGGCCCGGCCGATCAGCACGTTCTCGGGCTTGACGTCGCGGTGCACCAGCCCGGCCCGGTGCGCGGCGGCCAGCGCCGACAGCACGGGCTCGGCGACGCTCAGCGCGAGCGCGACGTCCAGCGGGCCCTGCTCGTCCAGCAGGTCGCGCAGCGTGCCGCCGTCGACGAGCTCCATCACCAGGAAGGCGAGGCCGCCCTCTTCGCCCTGGTCGTGCACCGCCACCACGTTCGGGTGGTGCAGCCGGGCGGCGGACTGCGCCTCCCGCACGAACCGGTCCACGAAGGACCGGTCGTCGGCGAAGCGCGGGTCCATGATCTTGATCGCGACCGGGCGGTCCAACCGGGTGTCCGTCCCCTGGTAGACCGACGACATGCCACCGTGCGCGAGCAGCCGGTCCACCCGGTAGCGCCGCTCGAGGAGCGTGCCGGCCAGGCTGGGATGGGTGCGTGTCACGAGTAAGGATCGTACGGAACCGCACACGCGTCGTGGAGGAGACCTCGCGGGTCACCCGTGCGCACTAGCGGGTGAGGGGACGGAATGTGGCACAGTGTCACCTGTGAGTGGGATTCCTGTCGCCGAAGACATCCTCGACGCCGCTGTCGCAGTCCTCCCGTTGCCGGAGGTGGCGACGGCCCTCGGGACGTCGACCAACAAGGTCCGGCAGATGCTGCGCGACGGGCAGCTGATCGCGCTGAAGCGCGGTGGTGAACTCTGCGTGCCCGGGGCCTTCTTCGTGAAGGACGGCGTCGTCAAGGGGCTCGCCGGCACGATCACGGTGCTCGCGGACTCCGGGTTCTCCCGGACCGAGATGCTCCGCTGGCTGTTCACCGCCGACGACACCCTGCCGGGCAGCACCCCGGTCAACGCGCTGCGCACCAGCCACGGCACCGAGGTGAAGCGGCGCGCGCAGGCGATGGCCTTCTGACCGGCGGAGATACACCGCCGCGGCGCCTAACTGGACGGCCGCCGCGGCGCTGAGGCACGCCGGGAGCGACCACGTCGCCAGCGGTCCGGCGAGAGCCGCCCCGGCCGCCAGCCCGGTGATCTTCACACTCGCGGCCGTCGTGAACACCTGGGCGCGCACGTGCGCGGGCGCCTCACGGTGCCGGATCGCGAACAACGCCGTGAGCTGCGGTCCTTCGGCGAGCCCGGCGATCGCGGCCGCGGCGACCAGCGCGACGACGTCGTGGGCGAGCGCGGCCAGGGTGAAGCTCGCCGCGAGGACCAGCGTGCTCAGCCAGACCGTGCGGTCCGGCGCCCACGGCAGCGGGTGCCTCGCGAAAACCGCGTTGGCCAGCAGGGACGCCGTCGCGAGCACGGTCAGCAGCAGCGCGCCGTCGGCCGGGCCGCGCAGGTGCGCCGCGCCCAGCAGGGGGTAACAGACGGTGACCATCCCGATGCCGGCGCAGGAGAGCGACGACGAGAGGGTCGCCCGCCGCAGCGGTGTGTTGGTGACCAGAACCGTGAAGCCGTCCTTGAGGTGTGTCCTCGTCGCGGGCTTGCTTTTCGGGAGCTTCCACGCCACCGGGACGGCCACGGCGACCAGGACGACGGCGACCCCGAGCCCGGCGTCACCGAGGAGCCCGGCGAGCCCCGGCCCGGCGAGGGCGGCGGCGGTGAAGGTCAGCGCGTCGAGCCGGCTGGCCTTCTGGAGCCCGGCGCCGGCGACCGAAGGCAGCTGAGCGGTCCACCCGCCCGCGACGGCGGGGTTGAGCAGCCCGGTGACTGCGGCCACGGCGACCACCGCGACGAGCGGAAGGTGCCCGAAGGTGGCGGCGACCAGGGCGATCCCGCCGGCGTACCCGGCGAGGGCGACGGCGAGCAGCCGTCCCGGCGCGGCACTGCGGTCGAGGAGGGCGCCGAAGACGGGCCCACCCACGGCGGCGGCCGCGGTCAGCCCGGCGAGCAACGCGGACCCGGCGTGCGGACCGGCGGTCAGGCCCAGCAGGAGCAGCGCGGGCCCGGACAGCTCGTCCCCGGTCCTGGCGAGGGTGGCCCCGATCAGGTAACGCCTTATCATGGTCAAGACGTTACAGTGGGGTATGGCCTTTCCGCACCGAGATTCCGTCCAGCGCGCTGTCGACCTGCTGGAGGTCCTGCTGCTTCCGGACCCCGACCCGGCTTCGGTGGCGCGTGTCCTTCATGCGCACGGGGAACCGTCGGTCCAGTTGTCTTCCTCTGACGTCGCGGAGCTGCGCTCGGCGGCGTTTGAGCTGCGCGAAGTGTTCTCGGCGCGCGACGCGGCTTCGGCGGCTTCGGTGCTGAACCGGTTGTTCGCGGCGTACGCGAGCCCTCCGCGGCTGACGGACCACGAGGAGGGCTACGGCTGGCACTTGCACGCGGACGCGGCGGACGACGGGCCGTGGGGAGCGTGGCTGGTGACGTCCTCGGCGCTGGGGCTGGCATCGCTGCTGGCGGAGCGTCAGGACGTCCCGGGCGGGTTGTGCGCTTCGGCGTCGTGCGGGAAGCCGTTCGCGCATACGGGAGGGGGGAGTACGCGGCGGTTCTGCTCGTCGCGGTGCGCTACGCGGGAGCGTGTTGCGGCGCATCGGGCCCAAAAGCCGTGAAGGCCGCCTTGAACTTCCTCAAGGCGGCCTTCACGAACCAACTTCAGCCGTTGTTCTTGTCGCGCCAGGCGACCCACGCCTCGAGCTTGCTCAGGTCGTAGTCCGGCCCGCCGACACCCACGGTGAACGTCGTGACACCCAGGTCCAGCAGCTTCGGGCCCAGCTCGTCCGGCTCGCCCTGCACGCCGCAGGAGCGCTCGATCTCGGCCGGGTCGCGGCCGACGTCCGCGCAGTGCCGGTCGAGGATCTTCACCTTGCGCTCGACGACCTCCGGGTCGCCGAAGCCGTGCCAGATGTCGCCGTGCTTCGCGACGAGCTTGAGCGTCTTCTTCTCGCCGCCGCCGCCGATCAGGACCGGGATCTTGCGGGTCGGCGCCGGGTTCAGCTTGCCCAGGCGGGCCTCGATGCGCGGCAGGGACTCCGCCAGGTCGTCGAGGCGGCCGCCGGCCGTGCCGAACTCGTAGCCGTACTCGTCGTAGTCCTTCTCGAACCAGCCGGAGCCGATGCCGAGGATGAGCCGGCCGCCGGAGATGTGGTCGACCGTGCGGGCCATGTCGGCCAGCAGCTCGGGGTTGCGGTAGCTGTTGCAGGTCACCAGGGCGCCGATCTCCACCCGGGACGTCGACTCCGCCCACGCGCCGAGCATCGTCCAGCACTCGAAGTGCTTTCCGTCGGCGTCGCCGTACAGCGGGTAGAAGTGGTCCCAGTTGAAGACGATGTCCGCCCCGAGGTCCTCGGCGGCGGAAGCGGTGCGCCGGATGGCGTCGTAGTCGGCGTGCTGCGGCTGGAGCTGCAAGCCGATCCGGATGCGTCGTTCGGTCATGATCCGAGCCTACGACCGCCCCCGAAGGTCTCGCGCGCCCAGACCACGGCCAAGGGGGGTAGTGCGACCACCAGCCTGCGGGACTTCGGCACCACCGCGCGCCGCGTGAGGATGTCGTAGTCCAGGGCGGCGATCTCGTCGAGGATTCCCTCGTACAGTTTCAACGCCGTCCGCACGCACGGCCGCGACTCCGGGCGCAGCAACGGAACACCCGCCTCGGCCCGCCGGTACACCGCCCGCGTCCGCGCGACGAAGTACGCCAGCGCCGCCCGGATCCGCGGGTCGGGGCGCCGCCGCTCCAGCAGCTCACGCGTGACGCCGAACGCCGCGAGCTCCGTCAACGGCAGGTACAGCCGGCCGCGGTCGAGATCCTCGCCGACGTCACGCAGGAAGTTCGTCAGCTGGAACGCCTCGCCCAGCGCGATCGCGCCCGGCTCGGCGTCGGCCAAAGCGCCGACCGTGCCGAACACCGGCAGCATCTGCAGCCCGATCACCGCGGCCGAGCCGTACATGTACTCACCCAGCTCGGCGAACGTCGGGTACTCGAGCGGCTTGAGGTCCATCCGCATCGACGTGAGGAACGCGTCGAACAGGCCCCGGGAAATGCCGTGACGACGCACCGTGTCGGCCAGCGCCACGAGCACCGGGTCGGCCGGGGTGCCACCCTCGAAGACGACGTCCACCATCGCCGCGACGCGGTCCAGCTCGGCCGCCGGGTCGCTGCCCGGGGCCGGGT
Organism: Amycolatopsis sp. NPDC104587; assembly: GCF_055583645.1. Classification (NCBI taxonomy): domain Bacteria; kingdom Bacillati; phylum Actinomycetota; class Actinomycetes; order Pseudonocardiales; family Pseudonocardiaceae; genus Amycolatopsis; species Amycolatopsis sp. NPDC104587. Next base: position 505,394 of record NZ_JBVJNO010000005.1, on the reverse strand, counting down.
TGTCGACCAGCTCGTCGGCCATCCGCGCGAACCCGTAGAGCGCGTGCGCGGCCGGCCGGGCCCGCGCCGGCAGCAGCCGGGTGGCCAGGAAGAACGTGCGCCCGTGGTGGGCGTTGATGCGGCGGCACTCCGTGTACGCGGCCCGCAGGTCCGGCGAGAAGATGCCCGCGGCGTCGAGTTCCCGATTCGGCCGAAAGCAGGCGGACACGGCCCGCAGCCGATCCGCTTGAGGCGAGGGTTTCCGCCGTGACTGCCGGTCGGATCGGGAACGATCGTCACAGTCTGTCACCGGCCGGTGATCCTTTCCGCCGCCAGTCGTCCGGAGATGAGCACCGGCGGGATGCCGACGCCGGGGGTGGTGCCGCAGCCGGCGAGCACGACGTTGCCCGCCGCGCGCACCAGGTTCGCCGGCCGGAACGGGCCGGTCTGGGCAAACGTGTGCGCCAGCGAAAACGGCGTCCCGGCCGCGAGCCCGCGGGCCGCCCAGTCCGCCGGGGTGATCGTCTCGTCGATGGTGAAGTCGTCGCCGAACCCGGTCAGCCCGCGCGCCTCGAGCGTCCGAAGCAGCTCTTCGCGGTACGGCTCGCGTACGCGCTCCCAGTCGATCGGCCCGCGACGCAGGTTCGGCGCCGGCGCGAGCACCGAGACGATCTCGCCGCCGCGCCCGGCCAGGCCGGGGTCGGTCGCCGTCGGCCGCGTGACCAGCAACGACGGGTCGCTCATCAGCTTCCCCTCGCGGATGATCTCGGCGAACGTCCGCTCCCAGGCGGCGCCGAAGAAGATCGTGTGGTGCCCGAGGTCCCACGCCCGCGTCGTCCGGCCGTGCAGGACGACGGCGGACGGCGAGTACCGCAACGGCACCGGCCGCCGGGGCCGCGCGCCGATCAGCCGGTACGCCGAGCTCAGCTCGGTGGCGAGGACGACGGCGTCGCAGGCGATCCGCTCACCCGAGCGCGTCCGGACCGCGCGCACTCGCGAGTCGACCCGCTCGAGCCACGCCGCCTCGGTGCCGAACCGCACGTCCGCGCCCGCCCGCGCGGCGGCGGCGGTCAGCGCCCGGCCGATCTCGCCCATCCCGCCTTCGGGGTAGTAGACGCCGCCGACGGTGTCCATGTACGCGATGACGCCGTACGCGCCGATCGCGCGGGCCGGGTCGAGACCCGCGTAGAGCGACTGGAACGAGAAGAGCCGCCGGACGCGCTCGTCGAGCAGGTACCGGCCGACGCGCGGGCCGAGCCGGCCGAACCCGCCGAGTGCGGCGAGCTTTGCCAGCTCGGGCCGGGCCAGGTCGAGCGGCGAGTCGAAGTTCGTGCTCAGGAACCGGTCCTTCTGCACGGTGTACAGCTCGGTCAGCCAGCGCCGCAGCGCCCGGTAGCCGGCGGCTTCCCGCGCGCCGGCGAAGGCGCGGATCTCCGCCTCCATCGCGTCGCCGTCGGTGTGCAGCGCCAGGGTGCTGCCGTCGGCGAAGCGGGCCCGGTACGCCGGGTCGAGCCTGGTCAGGCGCAGGTTCTTGGCCAGCGGCTCGCCGACCGCGGCGAACGCCTCTGCCAGCAGCTCGGGCATGGTGAGCACACTCGCGCCGGTGTCCACGGCGTTGCCGTCGAAGCTCTCCTGCCCGGCGCGGCCGCCGGGGACGTCCGACTGTTCCAGCAGCGTGACGCGCCGGCCCGCGCCGAGCAGGTGCAGAGTCGCCGAAAGCCCGGCCAGCCCGGCCCCGATCACGACCACGTGGTCGGTGGGCCCGTCCGTCCGCCGCACGTCAGTACGTCCGCTGGGTGGCCTTGACGACCAGCCCGGTCAGCGCCTCCGGCGCGGGCTCGGCCAGGTGCGCGCGCTCGAGCGCGGCCATCGCCGCGGTGGTCAGCTCGTCGATCCGCCGCTCGACGGCGTCGACCGCGCCGACCTGCTGCAGCGCCATCCGGACGGTCTCGACCTCTTCGTCGGAGAGGTCGGCGTCGCCGATCGCGTCCGCGATCACGGTGGCCGCGGCCTCCTCGCCCTTCTCGGTGGCGAGCCGCAGGCCGAGCGCGACGAGCAGGGTGCGCTTGCCCTCGCGCAGGTCGTCCCCGGCCGGCTTGCCGGTGACCGACGGGTCGCCGAAGACGCCCAGCAGGTCGTCACGCAGCTGGAACGCGACGCCGACCTCGCCGCCGAACTCCAGCAGCGTCTCGATGAGCTCGGGGGACGCCCCGCCGAGCGCGGCGCCCAGGTGCAGCGGCCGCTGCACGGTGTAGGCGGCCGTCTTGAGCCGGTCGATCTTCAGCGCGGCCTCGGGCGAGGCGTCGCCGGTGGCCTGCGTCCGGACGTCGAGGTACTGCCCGGCGAGCACCTCGGTGCGCATCGCGCGCCACGCCGGGCGGGCCGCGGCGAGCGTCTCGGCGGGCAGCGGCGCGTCGGCGAACATGTCGTCGGCCCAGGCCAGCGCCAGGTCGCCGACCAGCACCGCGGTGGCCAGGCCGAACGTCGCGGGGGAGCCGAGCCAGCCCTGGTCGGCGTGCAGCTTCGCACCCGCGATGTGCACGGTCGGGAACCCGCGGCGGGAGTCGGAGGAGTCGATGAGGTCGTCGTGGATCAGCGCGCACGCCTGGATCAGCTCCAGGCTGGACACCGCCTGCAGCACCCCCTCGGCGTCCGGGCCCGCCGGGTCGCCGCCCGCGCCGCGCCAGCCCCACCAGGCGAACGTCGGGCGCAGCCGCTTGCCGCCGTTGAGGACGAACCCGCTCAGCGCGTCGATCCCGGCGGCCACGGTCGGCTCGGTCCCGACGATCCGCGCGCTCGCCCGGTCGAGGAACCCGGCCAGCGCGCGCTCGACGTGGGCGGGCAGCTCGGCGTCGGAAACGGGCGTGTCCATGCCCGTAATACTCGCCGAACCCGCGCCCGGCCGGGCCGCCGGGGCTCCCGGATGTGGCGAATCAGACTCTGGCCGGAGCCGCCCAGAACGGCCCGCTCAAGCCCGCCTCCGCGAAGTACTCCACCGCGCCGTCGGGCTCACGACGCCGGTAGCCTCGCTCGAGCCGGCCCGCGTACCAGCCGCGCGCGAGTCGCCAGAGCGTGCCGAGGTCCATCACGTACCCCTTGTCCTGCCCGGTCCGCGCCAGCCACTCGTCCACACAGGACTCGCCGCAGAACAGCCGCTGGTGCCCGCAGGTGTGCAGCACGTCGTCCCACATCCGCGCGGCGGGCACCAGGAAGTGCGCCACCTGCGCGCCGGCCGGCGGCGCGGCCCGGTTCACGACCAGCGCGTGCGGCTCCTCGCAGCCGGGGCACCGGGTCGCGACGAGCACCTCCGGTTCGGCCTCGACCAGGTGCGGGATCGCGAAGGAGTCCCACGCGCAGCCGCCCCACCACAGCGTGCGCGAACCCATCACGGAGAAGCCCAGCGACTTCGCGGCGAAGGGATGCGCCAGCACGACGTGCTCACAGTCGTCGAGCACCAGGTGGTGGGCGTCGGCGAGGCGGTGCAACGCCTGCTTCGCGACGGCCAGCGACCCGCCCGCCGCGTCGGCTAGCTCCGGCGCGGTCGGCGCGCGGCCCCGATCGGCGAAAGCGTGGTAAACGGCGAGGCGCACGTCCTCGTCCCAGCCGGCGTCGTCGTCTCTCATCGCGCTCTCCCCAGGGTGAGAGCACAGTCTAGTCTCCCGCCCGCCGGGCACGGCCCCTTAACATTCGGGTATGACATCGGTGATCGAGCGGTTGCGCGGCGACGGGCCGAAGTTCTCCATCGAGTTCTTCCCGCCCCGGGACACGGCGGACGAAGCCGTCCTGTGGAAGGCGATCCGCGAGCTCGAACCGTACGACCCGGCCTACATGTCGATCACCTACGGCGCCGGCGGCTCCAGCCGCGACGGCACGATCCGCAGCATCGCCCGCGTCGCGACCGAGACCACGCTGGTGCCGATGGCGCACCTCACCGCGGTCAACCACTCCGTCGCCGAGCTGCGCAACGTGATCGGCTGGTACGCCTCGGTCGGCGTCCGCAACATCCTCGCGCTGCGCGGCGACCCGCCGGGCGACGTCTACGGCGAATGGATCCCGCACCCCGAAGGCCTCAACTACGCCGAAGAGCTGGTCCAGCTCGTCCGCGAGCTGGGCGACTTCTGCGTCGGCGTCTCGGCGTCCACCTACGGCCACCCCCGCTCGGCCGACCTCGAAACGGACACGAAGTACCTGGTCCGCAAGCTGCGCGCGGGCGCGGACTTCGCAATCGCGCAGCTGTTCCACGACGCCGAGGACTTCCTCCGGCTGCGCGACCGCGTCGCCGCGACCGGCTGCGACGTCCCGGTGCTGCCCGGCGTCATGCCGCTGACCACGCTGCGGACCCTGCAGACGACGATCAAGCTGTCCGGCGCGCCGGCCCCGGCGAAGCTGCTCGACCGGCTCGAGCCGCTCGCCGACGACCCCAAGGCGTTCCGCGCCGCGGGCATCGACGTGATCACCGAGCTGTGCGAGAAGCTGATCGCCGAGGGCGTGCCGAACCTGCACTTCTACACGTTCAACCGATCCAAGGCCACGCGCGAGGTGATCGCCCGCCTCGGACTGGTCCCGGCCCGCACTTAAGGCTCTGACAACCGGGGCGTCGCCCCGGGCCGGGGGCTTCGCCACCCGGACCCCCGAAAGAAGTCCGTACCACGGGCCGGTAGTGGACCGGTAGCGTGCGCCACATGGCTTCTACTGCTACCGAGGGCGTAAACGGCATCTGCGACCGCTACGTCGAGGACTACGCGGCCGCAGACCCGGTCGCGGCGACGTCCCACGGCATCATCGGGCACGACCACCGGCTGACCGACTACTCGGCGGACGGGTTCGGCGAGCGCGCGACACTGGCCTCGCGGGCGCTCTCCGCCGTGACCGCAGCGCAGCCGCGGGACGCCGCCGAGCGCGCCGCGAAAGCCGTCTTCACCGAGCGCGTCGGCCTGGAGCTGGAGATCCACGAAGCCGGCCTCGACGTGGCGAGCCTGAACGTCATCTCCAGCCCGGTGCAGGAGCTGCGGATGGCGTTCGACCTGATGCCGCTCGACACCGAGCAGGACTGGTCGGTCGTCGCCGCCCGGATCGGCGAGGTGCCGCAGGCGCTGGCGGGCGTCCGCACCGGCCTGCTGGCGGGAGCCGACGCGGGGCGCGTCGCGGCGCTGCGTCAGGTCGCGAAGGTGGCGGAGCAGTGCGAGACGTGGGCGGGCCTGCAGGAGGAGAAGGGCTACTTCAGCGAGCTCATCGGCGGAGCGGCTTCGCAGGGTGAAGCGCTGAAGGCCGACCTTGCCCAGGGCGCGCGGGCCGCCGAGGAGGCGTTCGCGGAGTTCGCCGGGTTCCTCCGGGCGGAGCTGGCCCCGAAGGCCCCGGTCAAGGACGCCGTCGGCGAGGACGTCTACCGCCTCTGGTCGCGGTACTTCGTCGGCGCCGCGCTGGACCTGCGGGAAGCCTACGAATGGGGCTGGGCGGAGTTCGCCCGCATCGAGACCGAACTGCGCGCGGTCGCGAACCGCGTCAAGCCGGGCGCGACCCCGGCGGAAGCCGCGGCCCACCTCGACGCCGACCCGCGGTACCGCATCCAGGGCCGCGCCGAGTTCGAGGCCTGGATGCAGCGCCTCTCCGACGACGCGCTGAAGTCGTTGCGCGGCAAGCACTTCGAGATCTCCGACCGGGTGATGGCGCTGGAGTGCCTGATCGCCCCGCCGGGCGGCGGCGTCGGCGCGTACTACACCGGGCCGAGCGAGGACTTCACCCGTCCGGGCCGCATGTGGTGGTCCCTGCCGGCCGGGCGCGAGGAGTTCGTCACCTGGCGCGAAACGAGCACGGTCTACCACGAGGGCGCCCCGGGCCACCACCTCCAGATCGCGACGGCGGTCGACCAGTCGGAGGTGCTGAACAAGTACCAGCGCCTGATGGCGTTCACCTCGGGCCACGCGGAGGGCTGGGCGCTGTACTCGGAGCGCCTGATGGAGGAGCTGGGCTACCTCTCCGACGACGGCGACCTGCTGGGCATGCTGTCGGAGCAGCTCTTCCGCGCCGCGCGCGTGGTCGTCGACCTGGGGATGCACCTGGAGCTGGAGATCCCGTCGGGCACCGGCTTCCACGAGGGTTCGCGGTGGACACCCGAGCTGGGTCTGGAGTTCATGCTGACGAGGACGATCACGGACCCGGCCCACGTCCGCGACGAGATCGACCGCTACCTCGGCTGGCCGGGCCAGGCCCCGGCGTACAAGATCGGCGAACGCCTCTGGCTGGCGGCGCGTGCGGAGGCCCAGGGCCGGGCCGGCGGCGCGTTCGACATCAAGCGGTTCCACACGGAGGCGCTGAAGATGGGCGGCATGGGGCTCGACACGCTGCGCGAGCAGCTGGCCCACCTGGACTGAGCCGAGCGAACGCGGCCACCGGAAAACCGGTGGCCGCGTTCCGCTGTCCCCGCTACGTTCGCCCTCGTGCGCCGAATCCTCTTCGTCACCCCACCGCCCCGCGCCTGAGCGGGGTGGTCCTCCGCCACGTGGCCTGAGTGCCCGCGGCTTTTCCGGTGTGCCCGCCGCCCCGCGTCGTCGACTTCCGTTTTCCTTCGACGCAGGAGCGTTCTTCCGATGTCTCTCGCCCTACTGTGCTGTTCGTTACCGATCCGACCGCAGCCACGGCCGAACGGCTCGCGTGGCGACAGTCGCTTGCCGCTCGAGGAGTCGGCCTACTTCTGGCCGGATCGGTAACCGTGCGCGCCCGTTCGTCGGCCGCGCTCGTCCTCGCCGGTGTCCTGTGGGGCACCGGCGGCCTCGCCGGCTCGCTGCTCGGCCGGCTCGCCGACCTCCACCCGCTCGCCGTCGCCGCCTACCGGCTGCTCGTCGGCGGCGCGGTCGGGACGCTGTTCGTCCTCCTCAACGGCGGCGCCCTGCCGCGCAGCCGTGAAGCGGTCATCCGGCTGCTCGCCGTGGGTGGCCTGTTCGCGCTGTTCCAGGCGAGCTACTTCGCCGCCGTCGAGCTCAGCTCGGTCAGCCTCGCGACGATGACGACGATCGGCGCCGCGCCGGTCGTCGTCACCCTCGCCGGCGCCAGGAAACCCCGCGGCTGGACGCTGGTCTCCGTGGCCGGCACCCTCGCCGGGCTGGTGCTGCTGCGCTGGTCGCCCGACGAACCCGCCCACCTCGTCGGCGGTCTCGCGTTCGCCCTCCTCGCGGCGGCCGGGTTCGCGGTGTTGACGATGCTCACCGCGAAGCCGGTCGAAGGCCTCGAACCGTTGCCCACGACGGCGTTCGGCTGCCTCGTCGGCGGTGTGCTGCTCACCCCGCTCGCGAGCTGGTCCGGCATGGCGCTGCCGCTGCACGCGGACGTGCTCGTGGTGGCCTGCTACCTCGGCGCCGTCCCGACCGCGCTCGCCTACGCCGCGTACCTGCGCGGCCTGGCGGACGCGCACCCGGTGCTGGGTGCGCTGTCGGCGGTCCTCGAACCGCTGACGGCGGCGGTGCTCTCCGCGGCGCTGTTCGGGGAACGGCTGGGCGTCACGGCGTGGTGCGGCGCGGCCGTGCTGGTCGCGGCGCTGGCGGTCGGCTACTGGCGGCCCGAACCGCGGTGAACCCCGGGGGGGGGGGGGGGGGGGGGGGGCAACGGGGGGGGGGGGGGGGGGGGCGGACAGAGAGCGAGGAGAGAGGGGGGGAGAGCGCAGAAAGGGGGGCGGAGAGGGCATT
>NZ_JBVJNO010000005.1:418731-497726 GCF_055583645.1 Amycolatopsis sp. NPDC104587 | reverse complement strand
GGCGGGGAAGAAGGGCGGGGGTAGGTCTTGTCTTTCTCTGTTTTGTTCGTTGTGTGCGGGAGGGGCCCCCCCCCCCCCCCCGCCCGAGGATCGCGAACGGCCGTGGATCGCCGGCGAAGTGGTAGTCGCGCAGGACGTCGACGAAGCCCGTGCGGCGGTAGAGCTTCCACGCCCGGCTGGTGCCTTCCGGCGTCGAGAGCAGTACGTTCGCGCTCGGCACGCCGTCGAGGAGGGCGCGCAGCAGGTCCTCGCCGATCTGGTGGCCCTGGTTCTCCGGCCGGACGTGGATCTCGGTCAGCTCGAAGTAGTCCGCCAGCCAGCGCTCGGCCGCTTCGGGCCCGGAGCGGCGGCTGAGCCCGTGCCGCACCTGCTCGTGCCACCACTGCCCGGCGCGGCCGCGGTAGCCGTAGGCGACCCCGAGCAGGACGTCGTCGGCGTCGAGCGCGGCCATGCAGCGCCAGCCCTCACGCAGCGCGTGGGTGAGCCACATCGGCGCGCGCTGCTCGGCGGTGCCCGCGGGGTACCGCATCGCCCGGACGTAGATGGCGAGCGCCTCGGGCAGGCGCGCGCGGAACTCGTCCGCGGAGAGCTGGACGTAGCGGGAGCAGCCGGCGGGCATCGCGGTCACGGGTGCCCATCTTCCTCCGCGCCGGAGAGCGCGCCCGGGGTGCCCCCGGTCAAGGCCACCAGCCCGGCGAAGGTGGTGGGGAAGACGGTCTTGGGGTGCCCGGCCGCGGCCCACACGACGTCGTGGGCGCGCAGCGCGGTGTCGACGAGCGTGGGCAAGGGCGCCGGGTGCCCGACCGGGGCGACCCCGCCGATCGGCTGCCCGGTGACCTCACGCACGAAGTCGGCGTCGGCCTTGCCGGTTTCGGCCCCGGCCAGCCGGGCGAGCGTGGCCGGATCCGCCCGGTGCGCGCCCGAGGTCAGCGCGAGGAGCGCTTTTTTGTCGGACCCCAGGCGGAAGATGAGGCTGTTGGCGATGGCCCCGACCGGCACGCCGAGCGCTTCGGCCGCCTGCGCAGCGGTCCGCACCTCGGCGGGCAGGACCCGGATGCCCTCGGCGGCGGCCTGCTGCCCGGCTTCGGCGAGCGCGGCCGCCACCTTGGCGACGGCGGGGTGGTCCAGCGAACTCATGAGCCTATGAGATCACGCCACCGACCTGGTGTCCCGCACCACGTCCGGGGATTCCACCCGTGGGGTTGAGCGGACGCCGGGTCGGGGGTTACTCTGGAAATTGTTCGAACAGGCGTTCGACATTCGGTGAGCGCGCACCGGTCAGGCGTCCGCCGCCGGGACGGGGGAAGCGTCTCGGCGGCGGGCCCGGATCGGGCTCACCCCGCGCAGGAGGAGGGTCGTCATGTCCGTCAAGGTCGTGTCCCCCACGGATCCCGGGCAGCCCCAGCTGCCCCTGTCAGCCCCGGCGCTGGCGACCCCACCCCAGACCCGGCGGCGCTTGTCGGCCCCGGTGGTGGACTCGCCGCAGCCGCCGTTGCCCGCGCGGTCGTGTTCGACCACAGTGCAGCCAGGCCGCCGACGCCCGGCGGCTTCGGCGGTGGAGGCTGATCAGCCACAGTTGCCTTTGTCGCCGCATCCGGCTGCCGAGTCGGTTGCCCTGGTGGTGGACCAGCCTCAGCTGCCTCTGCCGCCGCGCCCCGCAGCGGTCCGCGAGCACCCCGCGAACCCCGCGCAGCCGCAGCTGCCTCTGCCGCCGCGTCCCGCAGCGGTCCGCGAGCACCCCGAGCAGCCGCCCGTCGATCCCGGGCAGTCCCAGCTCCCCATGTCCCTCCGCCCTCCCGCCCCGCCCGTGGCCGCCGGTCTGCTCGGGCAAGCGCGTCGGATCCTGGCCGAGGCCGAGCGGGAAACCGACTCCTCCGAACAGTTCATCGGCGCCTACCTCGCCGCCCTGCGTGGCGCCGCCGCCGTGCTGGCCGCGCGGGGGCGGCCGCACCGGGGGCGGGCGCGGCCGGCCAGCACCTGGGTGCTGCTCGATTCCGTCGCGCCCGAGCTGCGGGAATGGTCCGCCTTCTTCGCGGGCAACTCGGCCGCGCGCGCCGCCGCGCAGGCCGGGATCACCGGGAAGGTCACCGCCGAGTCGGCCGCGCAGCTGGTGCGCGCCGCCACGCCGTTCCTCGAGCTCGTGCGCCGGCTGGTGCACGGCCTGCCGATCACCGGGGAAGCCCATGTCGCGTGAGCACGGCCCGGTCGACCAGGGGCGGCTGCTCACCGCGTTGGGGATCGAAGGCCGGGTGCTGGTCGAAGCCGTCGACGCGGCCCCGGCTGAGGCGCCGGTGCCGGCCTGCCCCGGCTGGACGCTCGGCGAGATCCCCCGGCACGTCGGCAGCCTCTACCGGATGGTCCGCCGCCGGCTCGTCGAGGGCCGCGTCCCGGAAGAGTGGCAGCGCGACCCCGAACCCGGCCAGAGCGTGGCCGAATACCTCGAGACGGGCCTCACCGAGCTGCTCGACGAGCTCGCCGCCCACGACTCCGAAGAGCCCGCCGACACGTGGTGGCCCGCCGACCCGACGTTCGGGTTCTGGCGGCGCCGGATGCTCCACGAGACGCTGGTCCACCGCGTCGACGTCGAGCAAGCCGCGGGCACGCCGGAGCGCGGCATCGACGAAGACCTCGCGGTCGACGGCATCGACGAAGCGCTCACCCTGTGGTTCGGCCAGAAACTGCCGATGCTCGGGCTCACCGGCACCAAGGCGGGTTCGGTCGGCGTCCGGACCGGCGCCCACAGCTGGATCGCGCGAGCCGGCCCGGAAGTGACGGAGGCCTGGCGCTGTTCGGCCGAAGAGGCCGAGGCCGCGGACGACGTCGTCACGGCCGAACCCGGGCGGCTCTACCTGTGGCTCTGGGGCCGGGCGTCCCTGACCTCGGTGACCGTGCGAGGAGTGCACGACCAGGCGGCCCAGCTCTGGGCGCTGCTGCGGCTCGCGACCCGATGAACCCGGCCGGTGGGGAAGCCGAACCGGAACTGTCGGAGGTGGCGGCTAGCCTGCGGCGCATGAGCACGCGCCTGGTGAACCTGGTGATCGACGCGGCGCGGCCGGAGGCCCTGGCGGGCTTCTGGGCCGCGCTGCTCGGCTGGCGTGTCGCCGTGGAGCCCGGCGGCGAGGTCGACGTCCGGGCTCCGGCGACCGACGGCTGGGACCTGGACCTCGTCTTCGTCCCGGTGCCCGAGCCCAAGGAGGTGAAGAACCGGACCCACCTCGACCTGGCGAGCAGGACCGCCGCGCACCAGGCCGAGCTGGTGCGGCGCGCCCTGGAGCTGGGCGGGCGCCACGTCGACGTCGGGCAGGGTGACGTGCCGTGGGTGGTGCTGGCGGACCCCGAAGGCAACGAGTTCTGCATCCTCGAGCCGCGCGAGAAGTACGCGGAGTCGGGCGCGGTGGCGGCGATCCTGGTCGACACCCACCACCCGGAGCCGCAGGCCGCGTTCTGGGCGCGGCTCACCGGCTGGCCGATCCAGGACCGGGAGGGTGACGTCCTGGTCGGCCTGCGCGCGCCGTCGGGCCGCGGGCCGTGGCTGGAGTTCCTCCGCACCACCGACGTGAAGAGCGTGAAGAACCGGATCCACCTGGACATCGCGCCGCCGGCCGGCGCGGACCACGCGGCGGCGGTGGCGGAGATCGTCGCGCTCGGCGCGGCGCCCGCGGACCTGGGCGGTCCCTCGCTGCCGTGGCGCGTGCTGGCGGATCCGGAGGACAACGAGTTCTGCGTGCTGACCCCACGCTGACCTGGCTGGAGATCATGGAGACCTTCGAGTGGCACGGGCGCCGGATCGCCTGGGACCGCGCCGGAGCCGGGCCCGCGGTGGTGTTCTGCCACGGCACGCCGTGGTCGTCGTGGCTGTGGCGCCCCTTCGCCGAAGCGCTGAGCGACGACTTCACCGTCTACCTCTGGGACATGCCCGGCTACGGCCGATCGTCCAAGGACTCCGGTCACGCGGTCGACTTCGGCGTCCAGGCCGAGGCGTTCCAGGCGTTGCTCACGCACTGGGGGCTCGACCGGCCGCACGTCGTCGCCCACGACTACGGCGGCGCCGTGTCGCTGCGCGCCCACCTGGTCCACGGGGTGCCGTACGCGTCGCTGCTGATGGCCGACGTCGTGGCGATCCCGCCGTCGGGCTCGCCGTTCTTCCGGCTGGTCAAGGAGCACCCGGACGTGCTCGCGCAGGTGCCGCCGTACATCCACGAGGCGCTGGTCCGGGCCTACATCGGCAACGCGAGCTTCCGTGAGCTGCGGGAAGCCGACCTCGCGGAGCTCACCGCCCCGTGGCTGGGCGACGAGGGCCAGCCGGCGTTCTACCGCCAGATCGCCGCGTACGACGAGCGCTACCTGGTCGAAAACGAGGAGCGGCTCGGCGGGATGGACCTCCCGGTGCGGGTGCTCTGGGGCGTCGAGGACACGTGGATCCCGGCCGAGACCGGTGAACGGCTCGCCGCCGGCATCCCCGGCGCGACGTTCACCCCGCTCGCCGGCGCCGGCCACCTCGTCCAGCTGGACGCCCCGGTCGCGCTGGCGACCGAGGTGCGGTCCTGGCTGACGCGTGTTTCGCCCGGGTTGCCGGGGCGCGCCGAACGCTGACCTGCGCGAAACACCGGCGTCCTGGCGCGGCAACAACCCCGCGGGACCGTGGTGGCATGGAGACCTCTCGAGCGTTGCCCCAGCCGGGCCGGACGGCCGTCGTCGAGGAGCCCGCCACCCGGTCCGCCTGGCGGGTGCGGGTCCGGATGCACGACCACCCGGGCACGCTGGCCCGCCTCGCGATCCGGCTCGCCGACCTCGAGTGCAACATCCTCGGCCTGTCCGTGCTGCCGGTGCCCGGCGGTGTGCTCGACGAGATCGTGCTGCGCCCCGCGATCGGCCTGCCCCGGCGCCGCCTGATCGAGGCCCTCCGCGCCGAGGGCTGTGAATGCACCGCGGTCATCGACGCCGACGTCCACGAGCTGGTCGACCCGTCGTCGTCGACGCTGCTGGCGGCCCGCCGCGCGATCGACGACCCGGCCCGGCTGACAGAGGTGCTGAAGGAGGTGCTGGCCGCCGACGTCGTCACGCTGGTTCCCGCCGCGGAAGCCAACCCGGCCCGCACCGAGAGCGGGCACCGGGCGGTGTTCGAGGTGGGCGCGGGCCAGGCGCTGGTGGCGCGCCGCCAGTGGGCGCCGTTCGTGCAGCTGGAGCTAACCCGCGCCGAAGCGCTGGTGACGCTGCTCGCCGCGACGGCCCGGAACGTCGCCGGCCCGGTGGTCCTCGACCGCCCCGACGGCGCCGCGATCGTCCTGCGCAAGGGACTGCCCGGCGACGCCGACGCGGTGTCCGAGCTGCACCGCCGTTGCTCGATGGCCACGCTCTTCCGGCGCTACCACACGGGAGTGCGGACGGTCCCGCGCCGCTGGCTGCACCGGCTGCTGGTGCCGCCGCGCGGCACCAGCGTGCTCGCCGTGTTCGGCCGCGAGGTGATCGGCCTGGCCCAGCTCATCCCGGCGGCGACCGGCGAGGCCGAGATCTCCCTGCTGGTGGAGGACGACTGGCAGCGTCAGGGCATCGGCACGGCGCTGCTCTCCCGGCTGGCGGTGCTCGCCGAGGCCCAGGGCATCACCGAGCTGAAGGCCGACTGCCTCCCGGGCGACGACGTCCTGCCCCGCACCGCGGCCCGCGCGGGCCTTCGCACGGAACGCGGCCCCGACGACGAGGCGAAGCTCAGGCTGCTCCTGCCCGCTTGAGCCGGGTCAGCGCTTCCAGAACCAGTCCTTGTCGCGCGCTTCGCGCAGAGCGGTCTTCTTGCGCTCGGCGGTGAGCCGGTCGAGGTAGAGGACGCCGTCGAGGTGGTCGGTTTCGTGCTGCAGGCACTGCGCCAGCACGTCTTCGCCCTCGACTTCGATGGGCTGGTTGTGGATGTCGACCCCTCGCACTTTGGCGTGCACTGCCCGCTTGGTGGGGAACCACAGCTCCGGAACGGACAGGCAGCCCTCGTTGATCTCGTGCGTCTCTTCGGACAGCTCGACGACCTCGGGGTTGACGACGTACCCGCTCAGCCCGGCGACGTCATAGCTGAAGATCCGCAGCCCGACCCCGATCTGCGGCGCGGCCAGCCCGGCCCGCCCGTCCGGTTTGACGGAGTCGACCAGGTCCCGCACAAGAGCCTCGAGCTTCTTGTCGAAGACGGTGACCGGATCACAGACGGACTTGAGGATCGGGTCCCCGAAATAGCGCAGTTCGCGCATGGCCATGAGCAGAACATCCTTCGTGCGAGTCGGACTGGCAGCTTAGGCCAGCCCGGAACCGGCCCGCCGGGCAATCGGAAACCGGCGGCCGCGGGCCGGGCCCGCGTGCGGCCGAGCTGGCTGCGCGAAGCCGGAGTCGGCCGCGAAGCCGAACCGATCGCAGCACCAAGCCGGCCGTAGCGTGGAGATCGCCGCGAAGCTGAACCGATCGCAGGACCAAGCCGGCCGTAGCGTGGAGATCGCCGCGAAGCCGAGCCAGCGGCGAGTCATATCGGCCGCGAGGTCGGAGCCGGCCGTGAAGTCGTGGGCCGCTTCTCAAGCTCGCAGTCGTAGGCCGGAGGGGGTTGCTCGGAATCCTGCCTCCCTCAGTACCTCCGCCAGCTCCGAGGTCAGCGCTTGCTCGCCGTCCGCGCGTTGGACCGACAGCTGGCCCAGCCAGCCTTCGCGGACCGCTGCCGACAGGGCCTGGGCCGCGTCCGACAAGGGCTGCCGCTCTTCCGTGAAGCTCAGCAGTGATCGTCCTCCTCGCTCTACGTACAGCGCCGGGACTCCGTCCACCAGTACCGCCAACGCTCCGGCCTTGCGGGCCGGGCGGTGCTTTGTGTCGCCCGTTGCGGCCGGCCAGGGGAGCGCCGCGCCGTAGGGCTGGGCCGGGTCGGCTGCCGCCAGCACCACTGCTCGTCCGGGTGCCGGGCGGCCGGGGCCCGAGAGGGCGCGGAGGCGGTCGACCGCGCCCTTCGCCGCGAACTGGGCCGCGCCCAGGCCCTCCACCACGTAACCGCGGATCACCTGGCCGGTGTCCTCCATGCCGCGGAGCACCTTGTAGATCCCGGAGAACCCGCCGGTGACCCGTTCGGTGTCCAGCGCGCCCCGGGTCAGGACGCCGTGGCGCTCCAGGAACGCCTCGGTCCGCGCGTGGGCTCGCCGGGTCGCGTCGGTTTCGCGGACCGGGGTCAGCGCCCAGCGGCCGGCGACCGTCGGCGGCCCGGACCGCGAAGGCATCTGCGGCCGCCCCGCCCGCAGCCGTGCGTACCGGCCGCGGGGTGCCTGCCGCCGCGGTTTGTGCGCTCCGTGCCCGGCCACCTGGGCCCGCAACGGCCCCAGCGTGTCGCCGGTGACCAGCCCGGCCCACACCAGGTCCCACAGCGCGGCCACGACTTCGGCGTCACTCGGCGCCTTCTCCACCAGCACGGTCGCGCGGTCCACCAGCTGGCGGAAGAACAGTGCTCCACCCTCCAAAGTGGACACGATCGCGTCGTGCAGCGGGCCGGTCGGGATGTCTTCGACCACCTCGGGCAGCAGCAGGTCGGCGACGTCGGTGGGCGCGAGGGCGATCCAGCCGTCGCCACCGGACAGCGCGCCGCAGCCCGCCCACGTGACCTCGCCCGCGGTCGTCAGCTCGTCCAGCAACGCGGGGGAGTAGCCCGGCAGCCGGCCGGGCAGGATCAGCGACTCCACCGCGCTCGCCGGCAACGGCGCCCCGGCGAGCTGCTCGACCACCGACAGCACGTCGTCCGCCGTCGGCGCCGCCCGGACGCGGCCGCCGAACCCGTGCCACGACGGCAGGAACCGGCCCAGCGCCGCCGGTTCGACCGGCTCCACCTCGGCCCGCAGCTTCGCCAGCGACGCCCGCCGCAGCCGCCGCAACACCGCCGAATCGCAGTACTCGATGCCGACACCACGGGTGTCCGGATGTCCGACCGGGCTCAGCTCACCTCGGACGAGACGCCCCTCCCCGGTCATCCGGTCGAGGACACCGGTGACGACCGCCATGCCGAGCCCGAACCGCTCGGCCACCGTCGCGGCCGCGAACGGGCCCCGGCTCCGGGCGTAACGCGACAGCAGGTCACCGAGCGGGTCCGCGACCGGTTCGGTGAACGCTTCGGGCACACCCACCGGCAGCGCGGTGCCCAGGGCGTCGCGGACCTTGCCGGAGTCCTCGATCGCCAGGAACCGTTCCGTGCCGCCGATCCGCACCCGGATCGCCCGCCGCGCCGCTTCCAGCTCGGTGAGCCACTCGGCCTGGATCCCGCGCTCGGCCGCCTCTTCGACGGTCAGGTCGCCGAGGAACCGCAACAGGTCGGCGGCGTCTTCGGCCGAGCGCGCGTGGCGGTCGGGGTCGAGCCGTTGCAGCGACCGCTCCACCTCGGTGACCGCTTCGGGATCCAGCAGCTCCCGGATCGCCTCGGTGCCCAGGAGCTCGGCCAGCAACGCCGAGTCCAGCGACAGCGCCGCCGCCCGCCGCTCGGCCAGCGGCGCGTCCGTCTCGTACAGGAACATCCCGACGTAACCGAAGAGCAGGCTCCGCGCGAACGGCGACGCGGCCGGCGTCTCGACCTCCACCAGCCGGACCTTGCGCGCCCGGACGTCGGCCATCAGCTCACGCAGCCCGCCCACGTCGTAGACGTCCTGCAGGACTTCGCGCATCGCCTCGAGCACAACCGGGAACCGTTCGTACTTGGCCGCGACCGACAGCAGCTGCGACGCGCGTTGCCGTTGCTGCCACAGCGGAGTGCGGCGCCGCGGGTCCCGGCGCGGCAGCAGCAGTGACCGCGCCGCGCACTCCCGGAACCGCGCCGCGAACACGGCGGAGCCGCCGACCTCGGCGACGATCAGCTGCTCGACCTCTTCGGGATCGAGCAGGATGTCGTCGGCGCTGATGGTGACGTCGGCGCCCTCGGCGTCCAGCGCGTCGGGGAGCCGCAGCACGATGCCGTCGTCGGAGTGCGCGATCTGCGCGTCGACCCCGCGGTTCTCCCGCAGCCGTGCGGCGATCGCCAGCGCCCACGGCGCGTTCACCTGCGCGCCGAACGGCGAGTGCACGACGATCCGCCAGTCGCCCAGCTCGTCGCGGTAGCGCTCCAGCAGGATCGTCCGGTCGTTCGGCACGTGGCGGGTCGCGGACTTCTGCTCGGCCAGGTAAGCGAGCAAGTTGTCACACGCCCGCTCGTCCAGACCCGCCGCGGTGGCCCGCTCCCGGGCCTTCACATCGTCCGATGTGGACAGTTCGCGGACGAACTTCCCCAGCGCCCGGCCGAGTTCCAGCGGACGGCCCGGCGCGTCGCCCTTCCAGAACGGCATCCGCGCCGGCTCGCCCGGCGCGGGCACCACGATGACCCGGTCGTGCGTGATGTCGGTGATCCGCCACGACGACGTGCCCAGCAGGATGGTGTCGCCGACCCGCGACTCGTACACCATTTCCTCGTCGAACTCGCCGACGCGCGAACCGGGCTTGTCGTCCCCGCCCGGGGTCATCACCGTGAACAGCCCGCGGTCCGGGATGGTGCCGCCGGAGGTGACGGCCAGCCGCTGGGAACCCGGCCGCCCGCGCAGCTCGCCGCTGATCCGGTCCCAGGTGATCCGCGCTCGCAGCTCGCCGAACTCCTCGCTCGGGTAGCGGCCCGCGAGCATGTCGAGCACCGCGTGCAGCGCGTCGTCCGGCAGGGAAGCGAACGGCGCCGCCCGCCGCACCAGCGAGGCCAGGTCCGGCACGGCCCACGGTTCGAGCGCCACCATCGCGACGACGTGCTGGGCCAGCACGTCCAGGGGGTTGCGCGGGTAGCGGACCGCCTCGATCGCGCCGCTCGCCATCCGCTCGGCGACCACTGCGCAGGAGACGAGGTCACCGCGGAACTTGGGGAACATCACCCCCGAGGACACCGCGCCGACCTGGTGCCCGGCCCGGCCGACGCGCTGCAGCCCGGACGCCACCGTCGGCGGCGCCTCGATCTGCACCACCAGGTCGACCGCGCCCATGTCGATGCCCAGCTCCAGCGACGACGTCGCCACCACGCACGGCAGCCGCCCGGACTTGAGGTCCTCCTCGACGTGGGTGCGCTGCTCCCGCGACATCGAGCCGTGGTGCGCCCGCGCGATCACCGGCGCCGCGCCGGTGCTCACCCCGGACTGCCCGACGGCTTCGGCGGGGAACGTGTCGCTCTGCGTGAGCTCGGTCTGCTCGGCGGCGAGCTCGTTGAGCCGCGCGGTCATCCGCTCGGTGAGCCGCCGCGAGTTGGCGAACACGATGGTCGAGCGGTGGGCCCGGATGAGGGCCAGCACCCGTTCCTCCACCGCGGGCCAGATCGACGGCCGCTGCACCGGGTTGCCCTCGATCTCCTCCAGCGTGCCCAGGCCGCCGGGCGCGATCTCGCCCGGCGGGAACACGGTGGTCAGCGACTCGAGCTCGTCGAGCGGGCTCGGCGCCGGCCCGCCGCGGGGCGCGTCGAGGTTGCTCATGTCGTCGACCGGGACCTCGACCCGCACCTCGATGGTCTTCGCCAGCTTCGGCTGGACGACCCGCACCGGACGGCCGCCGGCCAGGAACGCGCTCACCTCGTCGACCGGGCGGACCGTCGCCGACAGACCGATCCGCTGGGCCGGCTTCGGCAGCAGCGAATCCAGCCGCTCCAGCGAAAGCGCGAGGTGCGCGCCGCGCTTGCCGCCGGCCACCGCGTGCACCTCGTCGACGATCACGGTCTCGACGCCGCGCAGCGACTCCCGCGCCGACGACGTGAGGATCAGGAAGAGCGACTCCGGCGTGGTCACCAGCACGTCCGGCGGGGTCTTGCCGAACGAGCGGCGCTCGGCCGCGGTGGTGTCGCCGGTGCGCATGCCGACCTCGATCTCCGGCACCGGGAGCTCGAGCCGTCGCGAGGCCTGCGAGATGCCGGCGAGCGGCGCGCGCAGGTTCCGCTGGACGTCGACGGCGAGGGCCTTCAGCGGCGAGACGTAGAGGATCCGGCAGCGTTTGGTGGCCTCCGCCGGCGGCGGCTCCACCGACAGCCGGTCCAGCGCCCAGAGGAACGCAGACAGTGTCTTGCCGGACCCGGTCGGCGCGACGACGAGGGCGTGCTCGCCCGCGTGCGCCGCTCGCCAGGCGCCTTCCTGCGCCGCGGTGGGCGCGGCGAAGGCCCCCGCGAACCAGTCCCGGGTCGCGGGGGAGAAGAGTTCGAGCACGTCACCTGCCACGTCGTCCATCATGCGCGGCACCACCGACAGTTTCCGGCGAGCTTGCCAGGATCACGCTCTCGGCGAACTGCGGATGAGTGACGTCGACCTTCGGCTCGTCGGTGATCAACCGGTACTCGCGGTCGAGCGGCGCCCAGTAGGAAAAAGGGGCCTGGCCCAGCTTGGAGTGGTCGGCCAGCACGTACGCCTCGCCGCCCGCGTGGAGCATCGCGTGCTTGACCACCGACTGCTCGAGTGAGGGGCAGCACAGGCCCCGCTCGGCCACCAGGCCGTCGGCGCCCAGGAACACCCGGTCGGGTGAGATGTGCCGCAGCTGCGCCAGCACGCTCTCGCCCAGGATCGCTTCGTTGGGATGCCGCAGCCGGCCGCCGAGGACGATCAGGTCGATCCCCGCGAAGCCGGCCAGCTCGCGGATGGCGTTGACGCCGTTCGTGACCACGGTCAGCCCCTCGCGGTGGGCGAGGTGGCGGGCGAGCCGCCCGGTGGTCGTGTCGGCGTCGAGCAGCACGACTTCGCCGTCTCGCACCAGCGCGGCGGCTTCCCGGGCGATGGCGTCCTTCGCCGCCGCGTGCTCGTGGTCCTTCTCGCGAGGACTGCGTTCGGTGTCGAGCGCGCCGCCGTAGGTGCGCACGACGTGGCCGGCCCCGGCGAGCGAGGCGAGGTCGCGCCGGATCGTCGACTCCGAGACGCCGAACTCTTCGGCCAGCTCCGTGATGCCACCCGAGCCGTCGCGGACGGCTTCGAGCAGCATCGCGCGCCGGTCACGGGTTCCTGGTCGCGGCTGGGACATGCGCCAAGTCTTCCACGGGAGCGGGCTTGAGCCCGAAGAACGCCAGGGCCGCGGCCACGGCGAGGAACGCGGCCAGGACGACGAACCCGGTGGTCGCGCTGCCGGTGACGTCCGTGAGCCAGCCGACCAGGTAGGGCCCGGCGAAGCCGCCGAGGTTGCCCAGCGCGTTGATCAGGCCCATCGCCACGGCGACGAACTCGATGCCGAGGATCCGGCTGGGGATGGCCCAGAACGGCCCGTACGGCATGTAGACGCCGGTCGCGACGACGCAGAGCAGCACCAGCTGCACCGCCGGCGGCCAGTGGACGAGGTTGCCGAGCAGCAGCCCGGCGATCGCGACGAGCAGCGGCACGGTGACCGCGAGCCGCCGGTTGCCGGTCTTGTCCGACCAGTGGGCGCACGCGACCATCCCGGCCAGCGCCAGGACGTACGGCACCGCGGACAGGAACCCGACGGCGGTGGCCGAGCCGCCGGTCATCGTCTTCACCACCGACGGCAGCCACAACGAGAACCCGTAGAAGCCGGTGATCCAGAAGAAGTAGACGCCGATCAGCAGCAGTACCTGCCGGTTCGCCAGCGCCTGCCGGTAGCCCTGCTTCGCGAACGCCGGCTTCGCGTCTTCTTCGGCCTTCAGCGTGGTTTCGAGGTAGTCGCGTTCCTCGGCCGAGATCCAGCGCGCCTTCGCCGGCCGGTCGGCCACCGCGAACCACCAGACGACGGCCCAGAGCAGCGGCGGCAGCCCTTGGATCACGAACACCCAGCGCCACGACATGTGGTCGAGCATCAGGCCCGACAACGGCGACATGACGATCGCCGAGATCGGCAGGCACGTCATCCACAACGCGTTCGCCCGCGCGCGTTCCGCCTGCGGGAACCACGACGCCAGCAGGATCAGCACGGCGGGCCAGACGCCGCCTTCGAACAACCCCAGCAGCAGCCGCGCGAGGTGCAGCTGGGTCTCGTTCTGCACCAGGCCGCACAGCACCGCCGCGACCGCCCACGCGACCATCAGCACCAGCACCGTCTTGCGGGCGCTCCACTTCACCGCCAGCACGGCCGCCGGGATCTGCAGCACCAGGTAGCCGAGGAAGAAGATTCCGCTCGCCAGCCCCTTCGCGCTGGCGGACAACGGGAAGTCGTCGCCGATGTAGGGCAGGATCACCGCGACGTTCGTGCGGTCGAGGTAGGCCAGCATGTACATGACCACCGCGACCGGGATCACGTACGCCCAGCGCTTGCGGGGGATCACCGGACGCCCGGTGGGTAGATGGCGGGCAGCTTCCGCGCGTACGGCGCCAGGGTCGCCGCCGCCTTGAACGCCGCGACCATCGTGCCGTGCGACGCCCGGCCGGTGCCGGCGATGTCGAACGCCGTGCCGTGGTCGACCGACGTGCGCAGGATCGGCAGGCCGACCGTCACCGAGACCGTGCCGTCGAAGTCGTATGTCTTCGACGCGATGTGCCCCTGGTCGTGGTACAGCGACAGCACACCGTCGAACCGGCCCTGGATCCCTTGGTGGAACACGGAGTCCGCGGGGATCGGGCCGACGACGTCGAGCCCGGCGACCCGCGCGGCGGCCACCGCGGGGGCGATCGCGATGATCTCCTCGTCGCCGAACTTGCCGTTCTCCCCGCCGTGCGGGTTCAGCGCCGCCACGGCGAGTCTCGGTTTCTCGGTGCCGAACACCTCGAGCGCGGTGTAGGCCTCGCGGATGGCGTGCTCGATGTTCTCCCGGGTGATCTGGTCGATCGCCTCGCGCAGCGAAAGGTGCCGGGTGGCGAAGAAGATCTTCAGTCCGGACACCCAGAACATCGTGTTGAACCGGGTCGACCCGGTGAGCTCGCCGAGCATCTCGGTGTGCCCGAGGTGCTGCGAGCCGGCCGCCCAGATCGCCTCCTTGTTGATCGGCGCGGTCACGACCGCGTCGACCTCGCCGGCCAGCGCGAGCCGGGTGGCCACCTCGATCGCGCCCACGGCGGCGGCGCCCGCGGTCGCGTTCACCTCGCCCCACGGCAGGTCCTCCCGGACGACGCCGAGGTTGAGGATGTCGATCACGCCGGTGGTGAAGCGCGCGTCGGCGACCGTGGCGATGGGGTTGATCTCCAGGTGCAGGCCGAGGTGCCGGACCAGGCGTTCCAGCACGATCGCGTCGCCGACCGCCACCCCGCGCGCCAGCTGCAGGGACTCGGGCTCGGCGAGGGTCTTGAGGGTGATCTCGGGGCCGATGCCGACGGGGTCGCCGAGCGTGACGGCGAGGATGGGGAGGTCGCTCACGGGTTCTTCCTTCCGGTGGCCAGCACGTGGTTCAGGTGTTCCAGACAGGCGGCTGTGACAACCGAGGCTTCGCCTCGGGCCGGGGGCTTCGCCACCCGGACCCCCGAAAAGCGGCCGAGGCGTCGCGCCCGCCGATCAGCCCGCCTTTGGTGGCGAACGGCAGCCCGGTGTGCGGGCCGCCGGAGAGCCGCCCGGCGACCGCGAGCGGCAGTACCTCGGTGTCGATCTCGAAGCCGTCGGCTCCGAGTGCCTTCGTGACTTCGACGGCGATGTCGCCGCCGGTGGCGTAGAGCCCGCCGATCCGGTGCGCGCCGAGGACCAGCCGGGCGGCTTCCCCCAGCGCCGGGGGGATCTTCGCGGCCACCTCCGGATCCACCGGCGCGCCCGGGGCGGGCGCCCGGGTCCGGATACCCACCACACGGTGCCCGGCGGCGAGGAGTTCGCCCGCCGCCGCGGCGATCGACGGGGGATCGGGCCGCTCCGGGTCGACGTCGACGTACCGCGCGTCCAGCACCAGCTCGGTTTCCAGCAGCTGGTCGTGCGTCTGCCCGGTGATGCTGCCGACCACCGCGAGCACCGGCGGGACGGTGCCGTGGCCGGGCGCGAGGCCCAGCGCCGCGGCCAGCCGGACGCCGAACGGGCCCGAATCCACCGAGATCCACCTGGTGCCCTCCGCGGCCAGCCGGGCGGCGGCGCGGGCGACGGTGGTCAGGTGCCGGTTCGTGGTGGCGTCGCAGATGACGATCTCCGCCGGGCGACGCAAGGCCGCCTCGACCGCGTCCACCCCCTCTTCGACGACGTCCAGCGGTAGTTCGGCGATCTCCCGGTCGGTGGGCTGCAGGAGCGCGCGGATCCGCGACGTCTTCACCGGGGCCAGCGGGTCGCGTGACGCGGGGCTTTCGGCCAGCGGCACGCCGTCGACCAGGTGCAGCCCGCGGAGGGTGACCCGCCCGGCGTCCGGGAACGCGGGCACGACGAGAGCGCGGGCGTCCGGCGCCGAGGCCAGGACGGCTTCGGTCTCCACGCCGACGTTGCCGCGCAGTGTCGTGTCCACCCGCTTCACCGTCAGCTCCACCGGCCCGGCCAGCTCGATCGCGGTCCGCACCGCCTGCGCGGCGTGTGGTGGCGAGGCGTGGCGGGTACCCAGGTTCACCACGAGGGCGTCGATCCCGGTCTCCGCGCGGAAGCAGGGCGCGTCCGGTTCGAGTGGAGCGTTGACCGAAACCGCGCGCAACCCGAACCGCGCATACAGCGCTCCGGTCGCGTTGCTGCCGGTCAGGTCGTCCCCGAGGACGAGCAGCTTCGGCACCGAACCCTCCCTTCTGCGCGGTCCGTGCAACTCCGATGATCGAACTGCGCAACTATCGTGCACCGAGATCACACCCCGAGTCAAGGAGCGGCGACTTTCGCGGGTCCGCACGCACGGTCACCGCGCGCATGGCAGCATCACGGCGAACGCCGTCAAGGCGTGTTTTTCGTGAAGGGGAGTGCTGTGCGGATCCTGTCGGTGGACCTCGGGACGTCCAACACCGTCGCCGTGCTTTCGGCGCACGGTATGCCGCCCCGGGTCGTCGAGGTGGACGGCTCGGCCAACATGCCCTCGGCGGTGTTCGCCGCCGAAGACGGCACGATCATGGTCGGCCGGGACGCCGAGCGCCGCGCCCGCCTCGACCCGACCCGCTTCGAGCCGAACCCCAAGCGCCGCATCGACGAGCAGACCCTGCTGCTCGGCACCGACGTCGTCCCGGTGACCGACGCGCTGGCCGCCATCCTGCGCCGCGTGCTCGAAGAGACGTCTCGCCAGCTCGGCGGCGAACAGCCCGACGAAGTCCGGCTGACCCACCCCGCGCAGTGGGGCCAGACCCGCCGCAACGTGCTGATGTCCGCCGCCCGGCTCGCCGGGATGGGCCCGAACATCCTGCTGGTGCCCGAACCGGTCGCCGCGGCGGCGCACTTCGCGTCGTTCCCGGGCAAGGCGCTGGCTCCCGGCCAGGCGCTCGCGGTCTACGACCTCGGCGCGGGCACCTTCGACGTCGCGGTCGTCGGCGCCACGCAGAACGGCTTCACCGTGCTCGCCGAGGACGGCCTGCCCGACCTCGGCGGCCTCGACGTCGACCAGGCGCTGATGGTGCACGTCGGGCGCGAGGTCTCGCACTCCGACCCGCAGCGCTGGCAGCGGCTGCTGCGGCCGGAGTCGACCGCGGACCGGCGCACGCGGCGCGCGCTGCAGGAGGACGTCAAGGCGGCCAAGGAGGCGCTGTCGCGGCACCCGCAGACCGAGGTGCCGATGCCCGAGCCGTTCAAGGACGTCCTCGTCACGCGCGGTGAGCTGGAAGGCCTGGTCCGCCCGGCGATGCTGCGCAGCGTCGAGCTGCTTTCGCGGACGCTGCGCTCGTCCGGGCTGGCCCCGGACCGGCTGGCCGGCATCTACCTCGTCGGCGGGTCGAGCCGGCTGCCGCTGGTCGGCACGATGATCGCGGAGAAGCTCGGCGTCGTGCCGGGCAGCCTCGACCAGCCGGAGACCGCGGTCGCGCTCGGCGCCCAGCACGTCGCCCGCGACGGGCTGGGGACGCGCACCCAGAACGTCGAAGGGGCGGTGGCCGCCGGCGCGCCGCCGCAGCGCCCGCAGTACGCGCCGCCCTCGCCTCCGCCGCAGTACCCGGGGTACGCGCCGGCGAACTTCCCGCCCAGCGGCCCGCAGCAGATGTCGAACTTCCCCTCGTACTCGCCCGCGCCCGAGCCGGCCGAGCCGAAGCCCGGCGGGAAGAAGAAGCTGTTCATCGGCATCGCGGTCGCGGTCGTCGTGGTGCTCGCCGCGGGGCTGACCTTCTTCCTGACGTCGTCGTCCGCCACGACCACCTACACCGCCGACCAGTGCAAGACGCCCGGCCAGGCCGACGACAAGGGCCTCACCGGCTGCCTGCGCCAGCTCGCCGGGAAGATCGCCGACACCGGTGACTGCAAGCCGGGGATGGGCAACGGCCCGGCGGCGCCGGCGGAGAACCTCGGCGCGGCCTCGACCTGCTCGGCGCCGGGCCGCGCGGGCACGCAGGTCACCTACGTCCAGGGTGACAGCGCCGACGCGCTCAAGCAGTACACCGACGGCCTGCTCAGCTCGGCGGGCGGCGACCGCACCGAGGCCGACTGGGGCGGCAACGGGCTCAAGGGCCACTACTCGTCGGCCGCCGGCAAGACGTCGGCGGTGCTCGTGTTCACGGTGTCCGACCGGCCCCTGGTGGGATTCATCTACCAGCTGAACTCGAGCGACCAGGCCGCGGCGACCACACCGGGCACCCTCGCCGACTACTTCGAGGCGAGCGTCCAGCCCGGCGAGTAGCCACCGGGCGCGAACGGGCCGTTCGCGCCGCCCGGATACCATGGGTCCGATGCGGATCACGGTTTTCCGGCGCCTGATGGCCGAGGAGTTCGGCCCCGGCCGGGCTCAGGTGCTGGCCAGGGACCACGTGCTCAGCGCGCTCGGCGGGCGCACCGTCGACCAGGCGCTGACCGCGGGAGTTTCGGCGAAGGAGGTCTGGCGGGAGGTCTGCGCCGCCTTCGACATCCCACCCGAACGACGCTGACCTGGGCGGATTCGCCCGGGTCCTGACCCGGGCGGGCGAAAATCCTAGCGCAAGGGTGTGTCGCTGCCGACCTCGAACAGGTGTTCGTCTATGGTGTTGTCCACATCGGGTCCAGCGATCCACAGATTGGGCGCCGCGCCTGGAATTGTCGGTCCCCGCCGCTAGCGTCGGACCGGACAGCTGAAGAACAGACAGACAAGAGCCCTCGACGGGGCTCGGACCAGCGAGGTGGACTTCCATGCCTGCAGCACCCGACAAGGACAAGGCGCTCGAGCTCGCGCTCGCGCAGATCGACAAGCAGTACGGCAAGGGCTCGGTCATGCGGCTCGGCCAGGACGGCCGCGCGCCCGTCTCCGTGATCCCGACCGGCGCGATCGCCCTCGACGTCGCCCTCGGCATCGGCGGGTTGCCCCGCGGCCGCGTGATCGAGGTCTACGGACCGGAGTCCTCCGGTAAGACCACGGTCGCCCTGCACGCCGTGGCGAACGCGCAGAAGAACGGCGGCATCGCGGCGTTCATCGACGCGGAGCACGCGCTGGACCCGGAGTACGCCAAGAAGCTCGGTGTCGACACCGACGCGCTGCTCGTCTCCCAGCCGGACACCGGTGAGCAGGCGCTCGAGATCGCGGACATGCTGATCCGCTCCGGCGCGCTCGACATCCTGGTCATCGACTCGGTGGCCGCGCTCGTGCCGCGCGCCGAGATCGAGGGCGAGATGGGCGACTCGCACGTCGGCCTCCAGGCCCGCCTGATGAGCCAGGCGCTGCGCAAGATGACCGGTGCGATGAACAACTCCGGCACCACCGCGATCTTCATCAACCAGCTGCGCGAGAAGATCGGCGTCATGTTCGGCTCCCCGGAGACGACGACCGGTGGTAAGGCGCTGAAGTTCTACGCCTCGATCCGGCTCGACGTGCGCCGCATCGAGACGCTCAAGGACGGCGGCGAGCCGGTCGGCAACCGCACCCGCGTCAAGGTCGTGAAGAACAAGATGGCCCCGCCCTTCAAGCAGGCCGAGTTCGACATCCTCTACGGCCACGGCGTCTCCCGCGAGGGTTCGCTCATCGACATGGGTGTCGACCAGGCGATCCTGCGCAAGTCCGGCGCCTGGTACACCTACGAGGGCGACCAGCTCGGCCAGGGCAAGGAGAACGCGCGGAAGTTCCTGCGCGACAACCCGGACATCGCCAACGAGATCGAGAAGCGCATCAAGGAGAAGCTGGGCATCGGCGCGCAGGTCGACGCCGAGGCCGTCGAGGCTGTTCCGGCGCCGGTCGACTTCTGATCGAGGTCGTCGGGGATGGGGAGGTGTGCTCGCGGAGTGCGCTCACCTGATCCCCGCCGCCGCGTTTTCCGGGGGTCGAACCCCCGGACCCCCGGTGTGGTCGCGCTGTGTGGTGAGGCGCGGCTTTGAAGGCTCTGTGAAGCACGAGGAGTGATCGAGGTGGCGAGGGCGCCCAAGGTCCCGCCGGCCGAGTTGCCTCCCGAGGAGCGCTACAAGAAGGCCAAGGAGATCTGTTACGACCTCCTGGCCGTGCGTGCGCGTACTCAGGAGGAGCTCCGGCAGGCGTTGCGCCGCAAGGGGTTCGACGAGGAGACCAGCGAAACCCTGCTCGGCAAGCTGGACCGGGCCGGGTTGGTGAACGACGCCGAGTTCGCCGAGCTGTGGGTGAAGTCCCGGCACGAGACCCAGGGGCTCTCCCGCACCGCGCTGATGGCCGAACTGCGGCGCAAAGGCGTCGACGACGAAGTCGCGGCGCAGGCGGCGGGTGAGGTCGACCGCGAGTCCGAGGAGCAGATGGCCAGGGAGCTGGTCCGCAAGCGCCTCGGATCGCTGGGCAACGTCGACGAGCAGACGGCGCTGCGCCGGCTGCTCGGCTTCCTGGCCCGCAAGGGTTATCCCCAAGGGCTGGCGTACACGGTGATCAAGGAGGAGCTCCGCGAGTACGGCGCGGAGTCCACCCTTCTCGACGACGCCTACATCGACTGACCTCGCGACCGTCTCACGCCGTGGTGACCGGCACGGCCTCCCGCTCGGCCGGCCGGCGCCGGTCCGAGCGGTGCTTGCGGACCACCAGCAGCAGCACCGCGAGCAGCGCCATCACCACACACGTGACCACGGCCGACAGCACCAGGAACTCGTCCAGCTCACCCGCCGCCAGGTACGCGCCCAGCGCCACGGCGACCAGCGCGCACACCGCTCGGTCCACAATGGACTCCATCGAGAGCAGCGTCGCGCGGTAGCGGGAGTCCGGGATGGAGTCGTTCAGCAGCTGCTTCTGGACCGGGAACGAAATCCCCGTCGCCACCGCGAAGACGCACAGCAGCACCACCGTCGGGAAGGAGCCCAGCGGGACCACAAAACCCAGGCACAGCGCCATCACGACCGTCAGCGTGAACACCGTGCCCACCGGGCCGATCGCCCGGCGGAGGCGGTGTGGGCGGGCCGCACCCACGGCTTCGAACACCGTCATCGCGGCCAGGACCGCGCCGTACCAGTTCACCGACAGGGACTTCGACTCCAGGATCGGCTGGAACAGGTTCACCTGGCAGATCCGCACGAGCGTGAACATCGCGATGCCCTGCACCATCAGCAACACCAGCCACCGCGACGAACGCAGCGCCGACAGCGCGCCGCCGACTCCGGCCAGCAGCGACGCCGTCTTGCCCGCGGTGCGGCGGCCGCCCGGGATCGCCGGGAGCTTCAGCGCGAACAGCAGGGCCACCGCGGCGTTGATCGCCGTCAGCCAGTACGGGGAAGGGAGGTTCCACGTCATCAGCAGGCCGATCACCGGCCAGTACACGATCTTGCCGACCAGGCTGTACGCGCGGCCGACCCCTTCCACACGCAGGTAGTGCTCCCCGGAGCCGTGAGCGTTCAGGTACTCGTACAGGTACGCGCTCTGCGCGCCGGAAACCAGTGAGCGCGCCAAGGCGATCAGGATGAAGTGCACCAGGAACCCGGTGTACGAGCCGGAAAGCACCGGCACCAGGTTCGCCGCCACGAGCACGCCCGCGCCCGCCGCCAGCGAGGTGCGGTAGTCGAACCGGTCGGCGATCATCCCGGTCGGGATCTCCAGCAGGCAGAACACGAGGTAGTAGATGCTCTGGATGCCGAAGATCTCGCCGTCGGAGAGCCCGGAAAGCTTCTGGTACTGGTAGAAGATCGGCACCCACAGCAGCAGGCCGAAGAAGAACTGGAACCCGTAGGTCAGCCGGACGGTGCGCTGCACGGCCGGTGGTGCGGGCAGGCGAAGGCCCAGCATGGTGAGGTCTCCCGGAAGAAGGTCAGGCCGAATAGGGGCGCAGCTGCACGATGTGGACGTGGTCGCCGTCGGCGAGCCACTCGATGTCCACCGGCGAGCCGAACGTGTAGTCCGGCGAGAAGTGGCCCTGCAGCAGCCGGCCGGCGATCGCCAGACGCTGCAGCTGGTCGTGGGCCCGCGGGTCGAGGTCCGCCGCCGCGTCGCCGAGCGACACCGTGCGGCCACCGCCCTCGACCGTCGAGTACAGGTACTGCATGGGCAACGCCGAACCGTCGACGACGTCGGTCACGCGAGGCGACACGTTGACGTACACCGTGCGGAAGTCCGCGCGGTTCATCGGGTTCGTCGTCACGAGCACACCGCCGAAGTCGGCCGAGACCTGCTCCTGGATCACCACGCCCATGTAGCACTCGTCGAGGGAGATCCCGGCCTGCCGCCGCAGCCGGACGCTGCGCACCGACACCAGTGAAGCCCAGACTTCCTTGACACTGGCGAAGATCCGCTCGGCCGTCGTGACGTGGTTGAGCGACTCGTAGATCCCGGCGGCCGAGAACCCGGCGAGGTCTTCGGCGTTCGACGAGCTGCGCACGACGAACGTCCGCACGCCCGCGAGCTGGGACACCAGCGCCGAGTCGATCTCGCCGGCGAGCGCGCCCGGCATCCGGGCCGACCGGATCAGCGCCTGCAGCTCGACGCACAGCGGCTCGATCTCCCGCGCGTCGAGCTCCAGGGCCATCTTCAGCTTGCCGATGGCCTGCTGGATCCGCGGTGACGACTCCAGGAACCGCCGCTGCAGCGAGAACGGCAGCGCGATGCCGCGGGGCACGCGGACGTGGTCGTCGAGCAGCCGGTGGGCCGCGGCGGCCAGGTCGGTCGCCGAGGCGCAGGCGGGGACGTCCAGCAGCCGCGCCAGGTGGGGGAGGAGGTTGTCCCGCGGCGGCCGCGGCACCTGGTAGAAGCCGAGCAGCCGCTGCGAGCCGTGGGCCAGCACGTGGTGCAGCTCGCCGAGGTTCGCCGCCTTCGTGCCGTAGCGGTACCGGTCGGCCGCGCGCAGCCGCGCGAGGTTCAGGATCGGGCTGTGCTCGGCTTCGGGCTCCTCCAGCGTGACGCGCTGGGCGTACCAGGACGGCGGAGTCGTCCCGGCCGGCTCCTCGACCTCCCGCCAGGACACCGCCGACGCCTGGGCGTCCACCGTGTACTCGACCCACTTGCCGTCGAGGCCGCGGCGCTCGATCTCGGCCAGCGCGCCGAGCTGGACGGCGTTCGGGATCTGCCAGCCGGTGGCCAGGACGTTGGTGTGCGACAACGGCGTGGTGTGCCGGGCGTTGACGATGCCGGCCAGCCGCGGGACGTCATCGGGTACGCGGTCCATCACGATGATGTCCGACCAGTCCAGCGTCGCGGCCCGGTACTCGGCCTCAGTGCGGAAGGCGCGCAGCCGGCCCGTGGCCGTGCCCGGGTTCAGCGCGACGAACGGCGCCGTCGAGAACAGCTCGTGCGCGAACACCCGCGGCAGCTCGGCAGCCGGGATCTCCCGGACGAGCCGTTCCTGCCGCTGGTTGGCCGGCTTGAACAGCAGCGGCAGCGCCGGGTCGACGTACCGCGCGACGAAGGCGTGGAACTCGCGGATCAGCTCGGCCGGCATCGTGTCGACCTCGACGGTCTCCAGCGAAAGCATCCGCGGGTGCTGGGCGAGGATGCCGAGCAGGAACCGGCGGTCCGGCGCGTGGTAGAACGCCTGGTTGTACACGTCGATCTCCGCGCGCACGCGTTCTTCGGGGATCCCGAGGATCTCTTCGCCGATATAGATCGCGTGAAAGGAATGGCGCGCGTCGTTCAGGAAGTGGATCACCGCGTTTTCGCGGTCCACCACGACCTTGACGAAGGAATAACCGCCGAGGGTGCCGCCCAGCTGGTGGAGGGCGGACAGCGAAAGACGTTCGCCGATGAGTGCGGCGACGTTCTCGGGGGCGGGACTGGGGGCGACCACATCGGTCAGGGACACCGGATCTCCTCGCTCGAAACAGCGAGGAGGAACGATAACAGGGGGTGAATCACCGACCGTGGCGCAAATGGCCCGCTCACTGGCACAAACGGGCGAACGCATGACCGCCGCCACACCCGTTGGGAGCACCGTTCCAGCGCGTGAGAACGGTGCTCCCGGAATCCGGACGTCGATTCCGCCGTTCGGGTCCGTAATTCCGCGGGGTGATCTCGGCTACAGCTTCGCGGCTTCCGCGGCCAGTTTCTCGATCGTCGCGGAATCGAGCGAGGCCGTCAGCCACGAACCGCCGATGCAGCCGACGTTCGGCAGCGCCAGGTACGAAGGCGCCGAAGCGACCGTGATCCCGCCCGTCGGGCAGAACTTCAAGCCGGGCAACGGGCCCGCGATCGACTTCAGGTACGCGACGCCGCCGGACGCCTCCGCCGGGAAGAACTTCAGCGCCGTGAGCCCGCGTTCGGCCAGCTTCATCGCCTCCGACACCGTGCTCGCGCCGGGCAGGAACGGCAGCCCGGTCTCGAAGCACGCGTCGACGACGGCGTCGGTGCAGCCGGGCGTCACGAGGAACTTCGCGCCCGCGTCGGCCGCCTGCTTCGCCTGGTCCGGCGAGGTGACCGTGCCCGCGCCGAGGACGATGTCCGGCACCTCGGCGGCGACGCGCTCGATGGCGGACAACGCCGCCGGGGTGCGCAGGGTCAGCTCGATGACCCCGATCCCGCCGGCGAGCAGCGCCCGGGCGACCGGCACCGCGTCGGCGGCGTCGTCGATCACCACGACGGGCATCACGGGGGACAGCTCGAGCAGGTCCTGACCGGTGGTCACTGACCGACCTCCTGGGTAACGAAAGCGGGCGTTCCGAAGTGCTCCGGCGTCAAGCCGCCGAACACGGAAGCGCCCTGGTCGGCAGGGCCGACGGCACGGCGCAACGCGGCGAACAGCTCTCGGCCGGTGCCGGTCCAGGATGCTTCGGACGGCGGTGCGTCCACAAGCTCACGGCGGGCGAGTTCTTCGTCACCGACCAGGACGTCCAGCGAGCCCGAAGACGCGTCGAGCCGGATGACGTCGCCGTCGGCGATGCGGGCGATCGGGCCGCCCGCCGCGGCTTCCGGGGTCACCTGGATCGCGGCCGGGATCTTGCCGGACGCGCCCGACATACGCCCGTCGGTGAGCAGCGCCACGGCGTGCCCGCGGTCCATCAGCACACCCAGCGCGGGGGTGAGGCCGTGCAGCTCCGGCATGCCGTTCGCCTGCGGGCCCTGCTGCCGGAGCACCACCACGACGTCGCGGTCCAGCTCGCCGGCCTCGAACGCCGTCTTGAACGCCTCCTGGGAGGTGAACACCCGCGCCGGCGCCTGGACGACCCGGTGCTCGGGCGCCACGGCGGACACCTTGACGACCGCGCGGCCGAGGTTGCCCTCGACCATCCGCAGCCCGCCGTCCGCGGCGAAGGGCCGCCACGCCGGGCGCAGCACCTCTTCGTCGAGACTGCGGGTGGGGACGTCGCGCCAGACGAGCTCGCCGTCGGACAGGATCGGCTCGGCGCGGTAGCGGTGCAGCCCGAACCCGGCGACCGTGTGCACGTCCTCGTGTAGCAGCCCGGCGTCGAGCAGCGTGCCGACCAGGAACTGGATGCCGCCGGCGGCGTGGAAGTGGTTGATGTCGGCGCTGCCGTTGGGGTAGACCCGCGCCAGCAGCGGCACGACGGCCGAGAGGTCGGAGAAGTCGTCCCAGGTCAGCTGGATGCCCGCGGCCGCGGCGACGGCGACCAGGTGCATCGTGTGGTTGGTCGAGCCGCCGGTCGCGAGCAGCGCGATGACGCCGTTCACGAACGCCTTCTCGTCGAGGATCCGCGAGACCGGCGTGTACTCCTCGCCGCGCGAAAGCGCGACGATCCGCCGTCCGGCTTCCTCGGTCAGCGCCTGGCGCAGGGCCGAACCCGGCTGGACGAAGCTGGCGCCGGGCAGGTGCAGGCCCATCACCTCGACGACCATCTGGTTGGAGTTGGCCGTGCCGTAGAAGGTGCAGGTGCCGGCGGAGTGGTAGGACGCCGCTTCGGCGTCGAGGAGGTCTTCGCGCGTCGCGAGACCCTCGGCGTACAGCTGCCGGACGCGTGCCTTCTCCTTGTTCGGCAGGCCGGAGTTCATCGGCCCGGCGGGAACCAGCACGGCCGGCAGGTGCCCGAACGACAGCGCGCCGATCAGCAGGCCGGGCACGATCTTGTCGCAGACGCCCAGCAACAGCGACGCGTCGAACATGTCGTGGGAGAGCGCGATCGCCGTCGACATCGCGATGACCTCGCGGCTGAAGAGGGACAGTTCCATGCCCGCGCGGCCCTGGGTGACGCCGTCGCACATCGCGGGGACCCCGCCGGCGAACTGGGCGACCCCGCCCGCGGAGCGCACCGACTTCTTCAGCCAGGCCGGGTACTCCTGCATCGGCTGGTGCGCCGAGAGCATGTCGTTGTAGGAGGAGACGATCGCGACGCCCGGGGCGCGCGCGGCCCGCAGGGCCGCCTTGTCGCCGCCTTCCATGGCGGCGAAACCGTGGGCGAGGTTGCTGCACGCGAGGCCGCGGCGGACCGGGCCTTCTTCGTGTGCTTCGGCCGTGCGGCCGAGGTAGGCGGTGCGGGTCGCGGCACTGCGCGCGGCGATGCGGGCGGTGACTTCGGCGACGGTCGCGTTCAGGGAGGTGGGGCTCATGTCCGGCTCCGGATCACTGGTGTGTGGTGGTCCGCGGGACGGCAGCGCTGACGCCTCTGGGTCGTGACACTGGCCACAGTACCTCGGGAAAACGCCGAATCAAAATCGATTCAGAAGATCCACCCGCGTGACCCCGATCACCTCGGGAACCGTTAGTGTGCTAGTTGTCACATCTGCACGACGCGTGGCAAAGCCCTACGGCGAGCGATCGCCCGGCCGGCTCCCTGCCAGCCCCACCACCACCGGGAGGAATGATGTCCACCTCCGAGATCGCCGAGCTGCGGCGAACCATCGGCCAGCTCAGGCAGTGCGTCGGCGCACTGCGCTCTCGTTACGGCGACGCGTCGGCGGTGCGCCGGCTCGCCAACGACGTGGAGCGCCTCGACATCGACACCGCGGACCTCGACGGCACGCCGCTGGCCGTGCCCGCCCAGGCGAAACCCGCCGAGCGCGTCCCGGTACCCGACACCCCCTACGACCCGTCGCTGTGGCACGGCGCGGACGACGAAGGCGTCGGCGGCTACAAGCGCGACCAGCGGTGAGCGCTCCGGCTGACAACGGCGTCGGCACCGGCGTCCGGTCCCCGAAGCGGGCCCGGATCGCCGAACGCACCCTGCGGACCGACCGATGGTGGCTCCAGCCCCTGCTCACCGTGCTCGGGCTGGGCGCCTTCATCATCTACGCGACGGTCCGGTCGTTCGTGCGCACCGCTTACTGGGTGCCGGACTACCACTACCTGACGCCGTTCTACTCCCCGTGCCTGTCCACCTCCTGCGTCGAGGGCTCGAGCCACTTCGGACACTGGTTCGGCGACCTGCCGGGGTTCATCCCGCTCGGCTTCGTCGTGCTGCCGTTCCTGCTCGGGTTCCGCCTGACCTGCTACTACTACCGCAAGGCCTACTACCGGGCCGTGTGGTTCTCGCCGCCCGCGTGCGCGGTCGCCGAACCGAAGGCGAAGTACACCGGCGAGACGCGGCTGCCGCTGATCATCCAGAACGTCCACCGCTACTTCTTCTACGTCGCGCTGGTCGTCTCGCTGGTCAACACCTACGACGCGATCACCGCGTTCCACGGCAAGACCGGCGGCTTCGGCTTCGGGCTGGGAAACCTCATCCTGCTCGCGAACGTCGTCCTGCTCTGGGCGTACACGCTTTCCTGCCACTCGTGCCGGCACGTCACCGGGGGCAGGCTGAAGCACTTCTCCAAGCACCCGGTGCGGTACTGGATCTGGACCCAGGTGACCAAGCTCAACACCCGCCACATGGCGCTGGCCTGGACGACGCTCGGCACGCTGGTGCTGACCGACTTCTACGTCATGCTCGTGGCCAGCGGCGCGATCTCGGACCTGAGATTCGTCAACTAGCGCTTCCCTCTCCCGACAAGCGACGTCCCCAGTTCCGAGGTGGAATTCTTTTATGACCGAGGTCGAACGCCACAGCTACGACGTGGTGGTGATCGGGGCCGGCGGCGCCGGTCTGCGCGCCGTGATCGAAGCTCGCGAGCGCGGTTTCCGCGTGGCCGTCGTGTGCAAGTCCCTGTTCGGCAAGGCGCACACGGTGATGGCCGAGGGCGGGTGCGCCGCCTCGATGGGCAACGCGAACTCGAACGACAACTGGCAGGTCCACTTCCGCGACACCATGCGCGGCGGGAAGTTCCTCAACAACTGGCGGATGGCCGAGCTGCACGCCAAGGAGGCGCCCGACCGCGTCTGGGAGCTGGAGACCTACGGCGCCCTGTTCGACCGCACCGCGGACGGCCGGATCAGCCAGCGCAACTTCGGCGGGCACACCTACCCGCGGCTGGCGCACGTCGGTGACCGCACCGGCCTCGAGCTGATCCGCACGATGCAGCAGAAGATCGTGTCGCTGCAGCAGGAGGACTTCGCCGAGACCGGGGACTACGAGGCGAAGATCAAGGTCTTCGCCGAGTGCACGGTCACCGAGCTGCTCACCACCGACGGGAAGATCGCCGGCGCGTTCGGCTACTGGCGTGAGAGCGGCCGGTTCATCCTGTTCGACGCGCCCGCGGTCGTGCTCGCGACCGGCGGCATCGGCAAGTCGTTCAAGGTGACGTCGAACTCGTGGGAGTACACCGGGGACGGTCACGCACTGGCCCTGCGGGCGGGCGCGAAGCTGATCAACATGGAGTTCGTCCAGTTCCACCCGACCGGCATGGTCTGGCCGCCGAGCGTCAAGGGCATCCTCGTCACCGAGGGCGTCCGCGGTGACGGCGGGGTGCTCAAGAACTCCGACGGCAAGCGGTTCATGTTCGAGTACGTGCCCGAGGTGTTCAAGGGCCAGTACGCGGAAAGCGAAGAGGAAGCCGACCGCTGGTACGCCGACGCGGACAACAACCGGCGCACGCCGGACCTGCTGCCCCGCGACGAAGTGGCCCGCGCGATCAACTCCGAGGTCAAGGAGGGGCGCGGTTCCCCGCACGGCGGTGTCTTCCTCGACATCGCCAGCCGTCTCCCGACCGAGGAGATCAAGAAGCGGCTGCCGTCGATGTACCACCAGTTCAAGGAGCTGGCGGATGTCGACATCACCGCGGAGCCGATGGAGGTCGGCCCGACCTGCCACTACGTCATGGGCGGCATCGAGGTCGACCCGGACACGGCGGCGGCGAGCGTGCCCGGCCTGTTCGCGGCCGGCGAGTGCTCGGGCGGCATGCACGGCTCCAACCGGCTCGGCGGCAACTCGCTGTCGGACCTGCTGGTGTTCGGCCGCCGCGCGGGCCTCGGCGCCGCGGAGTACGTACAGGGGCTCGAGGGCAGGCCCGCGGTCGCGCAGTCCGATGTGGACGCCGCGGCGAAGATGGCGCTCGCGCCGTTCGACCCGCCTTCCGGTGCCACGACGGCCGAGAACCCGTACACCCTGCACACCGAGCTGCAGCAGTCGATGAACGACCTGGTCGGCATCATCCGCAAGGCCGGGGAGATCGAGCAGGCGCTGGAGAAGCTGGGCGAGCTGCGGCAGCGGATCCTGCGCGTCACGGTGGAAGGGCACCGGCAGTTCAACCCGGGCTGGCACCTCGCGATCGACCTGCGCAACATGCTGATGGTCAGCGAGTGCGTCGCGAAGGCGGCCCTGACGCGGACCGAGAGCCGCGGCGGGCACACCCGCGACGACTTCCCGGGCATGGACGCCGAGTGGCGGCACAAGCTGCTGGTGTGCTCGGCGTCCGAGGGTGACAACCCGGTCGTCCCGGACATCGGCGTGGTGGTCGAGGAGCAGGTGCCGCTGCGGCAGGACCTGCTGGAGCTGTTCGAGTTCGGCGAGCTCGGGAAGTACTACACCGGTGGAGAGCTCGAGACGCACCCGGGGAGCAAGGAATGAGCTACAAGGCGAGTTTCCGGGTCTGGCGCGGCGACGACACGGGCGGCGAGCTGCAGGACTTCACGGTGGAGGTGAACGAGGGCGAGGTCGTCCTCGACATCATCCACCGGCTGCAGGCCACCCAGGCGTCGGACCTCGCGGTGCGCTGGAACTGCAAGGCGGGCAAGTGCGGCTCGTGCTCGGCGGAGATCAACGGCAAGCCGCGCCTGCTGTGCATGACGCGGATGTCGACGTTCACCGAGGAAGAGGTGATCACGGTGACGCCGATGCGGACGTTCCCGGTCATCCGCGACCTCGTCACGGACGTGTCCTTCAACTACACGAAGGCCCGCGAGATCCCTTCGTTCACGCCTCCGGCGGACCTGAAGCCCGGTGAGTACCGGATGCAGCAGGTCGACGTCGAGCGGTCGCAGGAGTTCCGCAAGTGCATCGAGTGCTTCCTGTGCCAGAACACCTGCCACGTGGTGCGTGACCACGAGGAGAACAAGGAAGCCTTCGCCGGCCCGCGGTACCTGATGCGGATCGCCGAGCTGGAGATGCACCCGCTCGACGTCGCGGACCGCCGTGACGCCGCGCAGGAGGAGCACGGCCTCGGGTACTGCAACATCACCAAGTGCTGCAGCGAGGTCTGCCCGGAAGGCATCCACATCACCGACAACGCGCTCATCCCGATGAAGGAGCGCGTCGCCGACCGCAAGTACGACCCGATCGTGTGGCTGGGCAACAAGCTCTTCCGCCGCGATCAGTGACGCTGTCCCGTTCGACGCTCGCGAACCGTGTGCTCGCCGCCCTCGAGGCGGCGGTCGCCGGTTCGCGAGCGGTGCTGTCCGCGGTCCAGCCGGTCGCCGCTGACGGCGAGTGGTCGCGTCCCGCCAGTGCGTTGGCTAATACGCTCGGCGCGGTGAAGGCCGTCGCGCGCGGCCGGTTCGACGATGCGCGGGGGCTGCTCGACCGGGGTTTCGAGCGGATCGGCTCGGCCGACCGGGCCACCGGCGAATGGGCGGCCGACATCGCGCGGCTCGTGGACGCGTGCTCGCGCCGGGAAGCGGAGCTGGGTGGGTTCGCGGCGGAGATCGCCGCGCTCGCGTGACAAGGTGGCAGCATGGAGATCGAGCTGCTGCCGCCGTCCGCCGGCCCCGCGCTGGTCGCGCGGATCACCGCTCTTGTCAACCAGGTCTACGCCGAGTCCGAGAAGGGGCTTTGGCTCGGCAGCACCGACCGGACCTCGGTCGACGAGGTGGCCGGGTTCGTGCGGGCCGGGGAGATCGCCGTCGCTTTCGTGGACGGTGACTTCGCCGGGTCGGTGCGGGTCCGGCGGCTCGACAGCACCACCGGGGAGTTCGGGATGCTCGCCGCCGACCCCGCGCGGCGCGGCCTCGGCCTCGGGCGGGAGCTGGTGGCCTTCGCCGAGCGGGTGAGCCGGGACGCGGGCTGTCGTGAGATGCAGCTGGAACTGCTGGTGCCGCGCGAATGGACCCATCCGTCGAAGCAGTTCCTCGCCGAGTGGTACGACCGGCTCGGCTACCGCGTGACCCACCGCGCCGACCTCGCCGAGGACTACCCGCACCTCGCGCCGTCGCTGGCCACGCCGTGCGACTTCCTCATCTACCGCAAGGATCTCGCGTGACGCTGCTCGCCGGGGCGCTTTCGATGGCTCGCGGATCGCCGAGGTCGGGCCGGGCCTCAGCGGGGACGGACGGGCCGACTGTTCCGGCGGGCTGCTGGCCCGCGGGATCACCACCGTCCGGGACGCCTGGGGCGCCGACGCCTGCTTTGCCAATCCGGCCAAAGGTAGGCCGACCCTCGAACGAGAGGTGACCATTGCTACAAAAGCCATTCGGCCGTGACCGTGGCCGGATTGGCAAAGATTGGCACAGTAAGCACGCGCTGCGCGAGGGCTGGATCACCGGGCCGGACCTGCTGGTCAGCCTGCGTCAGCTCGGACCGACCGGCGGGCTCGGCGACACCTGGGACGTGACCGCGGGCGCCGTCGACAACTACGGCGACCCGTCGCTGCCGGACCCGCTGTTCGACGGGCCGGACGCCGCCCGCGCGGCCGTTCGCCGGATGGTGCGCGCGGGCGCCGACTGGATCAAGGTCGGCGCGAGCGGCGCGATGCGGGCGATCCGTGAAGGCGTGGACGTCCGCCCGACCGACGACGAGCTCACGGCGCTGGTCGACGAAGCCCGCCGCCGTGGCAGGGACGTGCTGGCGCACGCGCACACGGCGGAGGCGGTGGTGTCGGCCGCTCGCGCCGGGGTGCGCAGCGTCGAGCACGGCACGTTCCTCGACGACACAGCCGTCGCCGCGCTGGCCGACGCCTGGTACGTGCCGACACTGTCGCCCCTGCACGACTGCGAGTTCGCCGGCACGCACGAGCGCTCGCTCCGGCTCGCGGTGGAGGCGGGGATCCCGATCGCCGCGGGCTCGGACCTGGCCCCGCGCCCCCATGTCGACTTGACGACCGAGCTGCGGCTGCTGGCCGCGGTGCTCGGCGACGCGGCGGCCCTGAAAGCGGCCACCTCCGAAGCGGCGCGCCTGCTGCGCCTCGACGACGACCGCGGCCGCGTCGAGCCGCGCCTGCGCGCGGACCTCGTGCTGCTCGACGGCACCGACCTGGACGTGTCGGACCTGCCCGGCCGGATCCGGGCGGTCTGGCACGACGGGATCCGGGTTGTCACGTCTTCATGAGGTCGAACTCCTCGGTCAGGCGGACGAGGAGCTCCCGCGACTCCCGTTCGGACAGCGCGGCCTGCTCCAGCCGGGTGCCGAACCCGTAGAAGGCTTCGACCGCCGCCCGCTCGTCGATGAACAGCCCGGCGGAGAAGGTCTCCTCGTAGGCCACCGACGGGTGTTCGGCGAACTCCAGGATCGTGAAGCGGCTGCCGACCAGGTGGTACGGCGGCGCCGACGCGGGGACGACCCGGATCGTGCAGTGGGGCAGGTTGGTCGCCAGCACCAGGTACTGGAGCTGTTCGTGCATCAGCGCCGGGTCGCGCAGGATCGATCTCAACGTGTGTTCGTAGAGGAAGTAGACGCACTGGGGCGGGTTTCGGCGCTGCAGCAGCCGTTGGCGGTCGATCCTCTCCTGGGCCAGCAGCTTCAGCCGGTCGGTCGGGTACTGCCCGGACAGCTCGTGGAGCGAGCGGACGTAGTCCTCGGTCTGGAGCATGCCGGGCAGGGCCGCGGGACTGTTCGAAATCACCTTGGTGGCGAGGTTTTCCTGGACGATCAGGGACTTCGCCGGGTCGACGAGCGGGTCGAAGTACGGCCGTACCCAGTACAGGTCACCCGGGGGTTTGGTCAGTTCGAGGAGCCGCGCGCGCTCGGCGGCCTTCGTGCCGCAGTGGGCGAGGTAGATCGCGGCGTCGACCGGGGAGATGCGCCGGCCGTTCTCCCAGGCCGACACCTTCGACGCGGACCAGTCCGCGCGCCGGGCCACCTCGCGCAGGCTCATCCGCTTCAGTTCCCGCTGCCCCTTGAGTTCGACGGCCATTTCCCGGGTCCGCACGGTGCTCTTTTCGGTCATGCCCGCACGCTAGAGGGGACCCCCGACAAAACGCCCCGTGCCGCGCAGGGATTCACCGCAAGGAGGTCAGTGTTCCGCCTGTGTGACAACGGATTCCGCTCGCGAAGCGCCGCGAAGCAGCTTCGCATGGTGAAGCGCGCTTCGCGCGTGAGCGAGTGGTTGATAGGCGAGTTTCGTTGGCGGTAGCGGGTAAGGAAATGAATCGTTCGGTGAAGTTCGTCTCCGGAATGGAACCGAGCCGCCGATCTTCCGGTTCCTGCCGAGGTCCGCGCGCCGAAGTGCCGGAGACGTCCTCGGGCACCCGGCGAAGGGTGACCCGCGACGCTCGAAGACGGAACGCGGCATGCTCGGCTCGGACCCACGGCGGCCGTCGTCGCCCGCGCGACTGGTCCGGGACCTGATCCGGCTGCGGCCGCTGATGGCGCGCCGGTCGACAGCACCGACGCGAGACGGGACGCGAGCCGGCCCGCCGGGTGGTTGACTTCGTCCATGGCCGAGACGAAGGCGCGGAACCTCGCCGCGCTGTTGCTGACGCTGACCGTGGTGACCGGGGTGGTCGACGCCGTCAGCTTCCTCGGGCTGGGGCGGGTGTTCGTCGCGAACATGACCGGCAACGTCGTGTTCCTCGGGTTCGCCGCGGCGGGCGAGACGACGTTGTCGGTGCTCGCGTCGTCGACGGCGGTCCTGGCGTTCCTCGCCGGCGCGCTCGCCGGCGGTCGCCTGGCCCGCACCGAAGACGAGTACGACACGCTTCGCCAGGCGACGGCGGTCCAGGCGGCGCTGGTGGCGGTGGCCGTCGTGCTGTCGGCGACGCTCGGCAGCGGCACCCGGCTGGGCAGCGAGCTGCTGATCGTCGTGCTGGGCGTCGCGATGGGCCTGCAGAACGCCGCGGTCCGCCGGATCGGCGCGCCCGACCTGACGACGACGGTGCTGACGATGACGTTGACCGGCTTCGCGGCCGACTCGAAGGCGGCGGGTGGTCAGGGGGCGCATCCGGTGCGGAAGGTCGCCGCCGTGGGCGCGATGCTGGTCGGCGCCTTCGCCGGTGGGTTGCTCCAGCTGCACGTGGCGATGTGGACGGCGTTGACGCTGGCCTTGGTGCTCATCCTCGGCGTGCTGGTGGTGCTGCAGCTCAGCCGAGGGAGCGCCCGCCGTCCACCAGCAGACGCTGGCCCGTGATGAAGCCCGCCTCCTGCGACACGAAGAAGCTCACCGCCGCCGCCACGTCGTCCGGGGTGCCCAGGCGGCCCACCGGCACGCCCGCGCGGTAGGCCTCGCGCTCGGCCTCCGGGACCTCCTCATGGCGCTCCACCGGGACGAACCCCGGGGCCACCGAGTTGACCGTGATGCCGTCCGGGGCCAGCTCGCGGGCCCACGAGCGGGCCAGGCCGACCTGGGCCGCCTTCGCCGTCGCGTAGGCCGAGCGGCCGACCGGCGGGCGGTCCGCCACCTCCGAGTCGATGTGGACGATCCGGCCGTAGCCGCGGGCGCGCATGCCCGGGAGCACCGCGTGGCCCAGCAGCACCGGGGACCGCACGAAGAAGTCCAGGTGCCCCAGGTGGTCCGGCCAGTCCACTTCGGACAGGAAGACGTCCGGCTGCGGGCCCGTCGCGTTGACGACCAGGACGCTGATCGGGCCCAGCAGCGCCGTCACCCCGTCGACCAGCTCGCCCACCTGGTGCCGGTCGGTGACGTCGGCGGCGAACGCCGCGGCCTTGCCGCCCTCGGCGAGGACCTGCTGGGCGGCCGTCTCGAGGTCGGGGTCGTCGTGCAGCGCGTTCACCGCCACCGCGAACCCGTCGCGGGCCAGCCGCCGGGCGATCGTGCGGCCCAGCCCTCGTGAGCTTCCGGTCACCAGTGCGACACCCATGCGCCCGACGCTAGGGGAGACCCCGGGACAGGACAAGGCCCCCGGGACGGATCCCGGGGGCCTCGAACGGGTGACTCAGACGGCGCCCACGAGGGCCGCCTCCCCCGTCGCCGGGGGTGCGGTGCCCACGACCTTCTTGTTGCGCCGGTTGCGGCGCTCCAGGTACGTCGCCAGCGCCGTCAGCAGCAGGCACATCACGATGTAGATACCGGTGGCCACGATCGTCGACGGCACGATCGGCCGGCCGAACGCGCCCTGCGAGCCGATGTAGCGCGCGTAGTACAGCAGCTCCTGGTACGTGATGATGAACCCGAGCGCGGTGTCCTTCAGCAGCACGACGAGCTGGCTGATGATCGTCGGCAGCATCGCCCGGATCGCCTGCGGCAGCAGCACCAGGAACATGACCTGCGTCTTGCGCATGCCCAGCGCGTACGCGGCTTCGCTCTGGCCCTTCGGCAGCGACTGGATGCCCGCGCGGAAGACCTCCGCGAGCACCGAGCCGTTGTACAGCGTCAGGCCGAAGACCACACCGAGGAACGGCGTGATCGGGACGCCGAGCGTCGGCAGGCCGAAGTAGAAGAAGAACATCAGGATCAGCGCCGGGATGGCGCGGAAGAACTCCACGACGAACCCGCAGATCCCCCGGATCCAGGCGTGGTCCGACAGCCGTCCGGCCGCGAAGACCGCGCCGAAGATCAGCGCCAGCACCGTCGCGGCGGCGAACGCCTCCACCGTCGCGAGCACCGCGTTGGCCAGGTCGCTCTGGACCTGCGCGTACTGCAGCCACTCCCACTTGCGGGCGGTGAACTGGCCGCTGTCGTAGAAGCGCCACCCGATGTAGCCGACGAACGCGACGACCACGATGACGCCGACGACCGCATAGGTCCGGTAGCGCAGCCGCGCCTTCGGACCGGGGACGTCGAACAGGACGTTGCTCATCGGGCCACGCTCCAGCGCTTCTCCAGGCTGCGTTGGACGAACGACAGCACGGCGACCAGGATGATGAAGCCGAGGGCCACCCACAGCAGGCCGACCAGCTGGTTCTCACCGCGTTCGGACAGGTAAGAGCGGATCGCGCCGGCCTCCGCGACGGAGAAACCGGCGGCGATCGTGGTGTTCTTCAGCA
This sequence comes from Amycolatopsis sp. NPDC104587, assembly GCF_055583645.1. Classification (NCBI taxonomy): domain Bacteria; kingdom Bacillati; phylum Actinomycetota; class Actinomycetes; order Pseudonocardiales; family Pseudonocardiaceae; genus Amycolatopsis; species Amycolatopsis sp. NPDC104587. Next base: position 462,056 of record NZ_JBVJNO010000005.1, on the reverse strand, counting down.
GCGCGATCAGGGTGCTGATCAGCGGCGGCACGACCGAACGCAGCGCCTGCGGCAGCACGACCTGGCCGAGGATCTGGCCGAAGTTCAGCCCCAGCGCCCGGCCCGCCTCGGCCTGTCCGACCGGCACCGTGTTGATGCCCGAGCGCACGACCTCGCAGATGAACGCCGAGGTGTACACGGTCAGCGCCGTCACCGCGGCCGGGAAGTAGTCGAGCTTGACGATGTCGAGCAGCGGGTACGCGAACACGAAGAACGCGAAGACCAGCGTGAGCGGCGTGTTCCGGGCGATCGTCACGTAGGCCGTGCCGACGGCGCGGAAGACGGGCACCGGGCTCACCCGCAGCATCGCGAGGATGGTGCCCAGGATCAGGCTGCCGACGGCGGAGAGCACGAACAGTTCGATCGTGCGGAGGAAGAACGGACCGAACAGGTCCAGGTTGTTGAAGAGGACGTCCATGGAGCCTTCCCCGCGTCCGTGGTCAGGTGGATGTGATGAGGCCGGTGGACCGGGCGCACCCGATCCACCGGCCTCGTGTCACGTCAGTACTTCTCGAGGGTCGGCTTCTTCGCCGGCGAACCGGACTTGCCGAGCGTCGCGTCGTAGATCTTCTGCCAGGTGCCGTCGTCCAGCGCCTTCTGCAGGATCTCGTTGACCTTGTCGCGCAGGACCTTGTCGTCCTTGTTGAGGCCGATGCCGTACTTCTCGGTCGAGAACGTCTGGCCGACGACCTTCAGGTTGTCCTTGTCCTGGGCCGCGTAGCCCTTGAGGATCGCGTCGTCGGTCGTGACGGCGTCGACGTCCTTCGACAGCAGCTTCTCGACGCACTGCGAGTACTTCTGGAACTCGACGATGTTGCCCGGCTCGGTCAGGTTCTCCGAGCGGACCTTCTGGATCGGCGTCGAGCCGGTCACCGAGCAGACCTTCTTGCCCTTGAGGGTGTCCTTGCCGGTGATCGAGCTGTCGTCCGCGCGCACCAGGAGGTCCTGGCCGGCGACGAAGTACGGCCCGGCGAAGGAGACGAGCGCCTTGCGCTTGTCGGTGATCGAGTAGGTGCCGACGTAGTAGTTCACGTCGCCGTTCGCGATCGTCTGCTCACGGGCGCCCGAGTCGACCGTGCGGAAGGTGATCTTCTCCGGGTCGAAGCCGAGGCCGGCCGAGACGAGCTTCGCGATCTCGATGTCGAAGCCGCCGAACTTACCGGTCGTCGGGTCCTTCTGGCCCAGGCCCGGCTGGTCGTCCTTCGCGCCGACGGTCAGCGCACCGGCCGACTTCATCTTCGCGAACACCGGGGAGCCGGCCAGGTCGACGCCGGTCGCGACCGGGTAGGTCGGCAGCGCGGCGGCGTTCGTGCCGCTCTGGTCACCCGCGCCCGGCGAGGCCGGGGTGCCTTCCTTGCCGCAGGCGGTCATGGTGGTCAGCGTCAGGCCACCTACGAGCAGTCCCACCGCGAGGGTGCGGATCCTCATGTGAATCTCTCCTGTGTGTCGTCACCCGTGACGCGAACGGCGTCGCGGAACGTTTCTCAGTGGGTCAAGATCTTGCCGAGGAAGTCCTTCGCGCGCTCGCTCTTCGGCGCGGTGAAGAACTCTTCGGGCGTCGTGTCCTCGACGATCTCGCCGTCGGCCATGAAGATCACCCGATCGGCGGCCCGGCGCGCGAAGCCCATCTCGTGCGTGACGACGAGCATCGTCATGCCGTCCTTGGCCAGGCCGGTCATGACGTCGAGGACCTCCTGGACCATCTCCGGGTCCAGCGCCGAGGTCGGCTCGTCGAACAGCATCACCTTGGGCCGCATCGCCAGCGCCCGCGCGATGGCGACGCGCTGCTGCTGGCCGCCCGAGAGCTGCGCGGGGTACTTGTCGGCCTGGTTGGCGATGCCGACGCGCTCCAGCAGCTCCATCGCGGTCTTGCGGGCCTCGGCCTGCGCGGTCTTGCGGACCTTCACCGGCGCGAGCATGACGTTCTCGACGATCGTCTTGTGCGCGAACAGGTTGAACGACTGGAACACCATGCCGACGTCGGCGCGCAGGGCCGCGAGGGCCTTGCCCTCGGCGGGCAGCGGGACGCCGTCGACCGCGATCTCGCCGGAGTTGATCGGCTCGAGCCGGTTGATCGCGCGGCAGAGGGTCGACTTGCCCGACCCGGACGGGCCCAGCACCACCACGACCTGGCCGCGGGGCACCTCGAGCGTGATCTCCCTGAGCACGTGCAGGTCGCCGAAGTACTTGTTCACGGCGGCCGCCTTGATCATCGGCGCCGCCACCTCCGCGGTCATCTGGCCTCCAGGGTCGTTCGAATGCGGCGTGGGTCACCCGCGATGGCGAGAACCTACCGTTGCTTTACCGGCTCGCAAGGCGGCTTGACCAATACTTAGGGTTTCAACTGAGTATCGATGTCCGATTCGGCGGCCGTCGCGGTGAGGTCCTAGAGTTCGTCGATACCGGCCGGGGGTGAACCAGGTCACCAGGGAGGGTGAACGGTGCGGGTGCTGCTGGTGGAGGACGACGACCGGGTCGCGGGCGCGCTGATCCCGGCCCTGACCCGCCGCGGCCTGGCGATCGCGCGGCTGGCCACCGGCGCCGGCGTGCTCGACCGGGTCCACGAGGTCGACGTCATCCTGCTCGACCTCGGCCTGCCGGACATCGACGGCGTCACGCTCTGCCGCCAGATCCGCGCGGTCAGCGACGTCGCGATCATCGTCGTGTCGGCGCGCGGCGAGGTCGACGACCGGATCCAGGGCCTGCGCGCGGGCGCCGACGACTACCTCGTCAAGCCCTACGACGTCGAGGAGTTGCTCGCGCGGGTCGAAGCGGTGCGCCGCCGCCGCGGCGAGCACACCACGGCCGAGCCGGTGGTGATCCGGGCGGGCGACGTCAGCGTCGACCTCTCCCGGCACGAGGTGCTCGTCGACGGCCAGGCGGTCGCGTTGTCCCGCAAGGAGTTCCAGGTGCTCGCGCTCGTCGCGGGCGCGCGCGGCGCGGTGTGCTCGCGCGAACACGTGCTCACCGAGGTATGGGGCCATCGCGGCCCGGCGGAGAGCCGCTCGCTGGACGTCCACGTCGCGACCCTGCGGACGAAGCTGGGCCGCCCGGCGCTGATCGAGACGGTCCGCGGGGTCGGCTACCGGCTCGGCGGCCAGGTCGCCCGGAGCTGACGGCGTGCGCGTCCGCCTGCAGGGCATCGTGCTGACGCTGGTCGCGTTGCTGGTGTTCGGCCTCGGCATCCCGCTGGCCATCTCGATCGCGGCCGGCGCGCAGCAGGACCTGTTCCTCGACCGGCTGACCGACACCGCCCGGTTCGCGTCGCTGGCGCAGCGGCCGCTGCTGGACAACAAGCCGTGGCTGCTCGAACCCGACCTGACCCGCTACACCGAGGTGTACGGCGTCGAGGTGATCGTCGTCGACCAGGACGGCAAGCCGGTCACCGGCTCGGCGGGCGCGGACGCCGTCGACCTCAAGGCGGAGCGGTTCAGCGACCCGGTCCACGAGGCGCTGGCCGGCCGCCGGTCGCAGCCCGCCGGCGTGCTGATGCCGTGGGACGCGACGCCGCTGGTGCTGGCCGAGCCGGTGCTCGCCGACGGCGAGGTGCGCGGGGCCGTGCTGAGCGTGTCGGACACCGGCACCGAACGCGCCGACGTGCTGTGGTGGTGGCTGCTGCTCGCCGCGGGCGGGATCCTCGCGTTCGTGCTGGCGCTGGCCGTGGCCATCCCGGTGGTCCGGTGGATCCTGCGGCCGGTGCACCGGCTCGACGACGCGACCGGCGCGCTCGTGGCGTCCGTGGTCAGCGGGCGGGAGGCCGAGCCGGTGGGGGAGAGCGGCGGGCCGCCGGAGCTGCGGCAGCTGGGGCGCTCCTTCGACCGGATGGCCGAGAGCGTGTCCGGCGCGCTGGCCGCGCAGCGCGCGTTTGTCGCCGACGCCTCCCACCAGCTGCGCAACCCGCTGACCGCGTTGAAGATCCGCCTCGGCAACCTCGACGGCCACGTCGTGGACGAGCAGTCCGCCGCCGACCTCGACGCCGCGCGCGTCGACGCCGGGCGGCTGCACCAGATCCTCGACGGCCTGCTCTCGATGGCCCGCGCCGAGGCGTCCGGCGGCGAGCTGGACCCGGTGGTGCTGGACGAGGCCGTCGCCGAGCGCGTCGCCGACTGGTCGGTGGTCGGCGAGGCCCGTGACGTGCGGCTGGTCGTCGACACCGCCGGCGACGGCGCCCGCGTCCGGATGCCGCCGCGCGGGGCCGAGACGATCCTGGACGCGCTGCTCGACAACGCGCTGAAGTTCACCGCGGCCGGCACCGAGATCCGGATCGCCGTCGAGCACGAAGCGGAGAAGGTGCGGCTGTCGGTCCGTGACCACGGCCCCGGCCTGCCGCCCGACGAGCTCGACCGCGCGCTCGACCGCTTCTGGCGCAGCCCGGCCCACCAGAACGTGCCCGGTTCGGGGCTGGGCCTGGCGATCGTCAGCGAGCTGACCGCGCATTCGGACGGCGAGCTGGCACTCGACCTGCCCGAGGGCGGCGGCCTGCGGATCACGATGACCTTCCCGGCCGCCTAGGTCTTCTGCCCGCGGTAGTAGCGCAGCGCGCCCGGGTGCAGCGGGATCGGCTGGGTCTCGATGCCGGGGTGCACGTCGATCGACAGCGCCGCCGGGTTGGCCGCGGCGAGCTGCTGGCGGGCGTCGAACAGGCCGCGGACCAGCGCTTCGGCGACGTCGTCGGACATCGACTTCGGCACCACCAGGACGTTCGGCACCAGCAGCGTGGTCACCGGGCCGGCCTGGTTGTAGGTGCTGGCCGGGATGGACGCCGTGCCGTACACCTGGTTGAGCTCCTGCATCTTCGGCATCACGTCGGCGATGTCGAGCAGGCGCAGCGACTTCGAGTCGTTGTAGTCGGCCAGGAACGGCGTCGGCAGGCCCCCGGACCAGAAGAACGCGTCGACGTCGCCGTTCAGCAGCGCCCGGACGGAGTCGGGGAGGCCGCGCAGGGACGTGGTGACCGACCCTTGGAGCCTGGTCACCTGCAACAGCCGTTCGGCGATGTACTCGACACCCGAAGACGGCGAGCCGATCGCGATCCGCTTGCCCCTCAGCTGCTCGACCGTCCGGATGGGGGAGTCGGACCGCACGACGATGTGCAGGTAGTCGTCGTGGATCCGGGCCAGCGCGGCCAGCCGCGGATCGGTCTTGTACCGGTCGGAGGCGACGTCGGCGGCGACAAAAGCGACTTCGGCCGCCCCCGCCAGCACCTTGTCGACGTTGTCGGGCGAGCCCTGGGTCTGCAGCACCTGCGGCCGCCCGATGTCCAGGCCCGCCTGCCAGGTGGTGGCCAGCGTCTGCGCGAGCTTGTCGTAGACCCCGCCGGGGTTGCCCGCGGCGATCCGCAGCCGGAGGTCCCCGAAGCCGGCGGTGCAGGCGGAGAGGACCAGCAGCAGGGCGGCCGCCAGCACGAGTCCACGGGTCCGCCGGGTCCTGACCATCGTCTGATCGTGCCAGATCCCCGCGCCGAGGGGGCCGAAACCGGGTCGGCCACCCGCTGTCGCCGATAGGATCCCCGTCCGTGACCGCGCCGCCCGAACCGCCGACCGACGTCCGCGCCGAGCCCGGCGAGGAGGACGCCCTGCTCGACGAGCTGCGCAAAAAGCTTCCGCAGCTGGCCGAGCGCGCGCTCGACGACCCCAAGGCCGAACGCCTGGGGCGGGTGCCCGAGCCGGACCGTGAGACGGTGCGCGAAGACGTTCTCAAGCTCGTGGTGGGCGGCGGCGACTTCGTGCTCCAGGAGACCAACCCGCAGATCACCGGGCTCCGCGAAGCTCAGGAAAAGCTCGCCGGGTTCGACGCGCCGCGGCCGCGCGCGGCCCGGTTGCCGAACCCGGACGACCGGGCCGGGCACGCCCTGCTCGGGTTCGTCCTCTGGCTGGGCATGCTCTTCCCGCTGCTGTTCTGGCAGCTCGGCCGGCTGCCCGTGACCAGGAGCGGCTGGGCCTGGATCCTCCTGGCGCTCTTCGTGACTTCGGCCCTCTCGCTGGTGCTGACCCGCCGGCTGGTCGCCCGGCTCGGCACCCGGTTCGGCGGCAAGCCGGCGCTCGGTGGTGGTCCGTGGCCGCTCGTCACCGGGTTCGCCACGACGTACCTGCTGGTGCTGTGGCGCAACTGGTCGTCGGCTCGGGAGGCGATGGGGACGTTCCTGGCCGTCGTGGTGTGGGTGGTCGCGGGGTGCGTCGCCTTCGTCTTCGCCCTGGGCTCCTACCTGACGGCCATGGACGCCGCCAAGGAAGAGGAACCGGGCCTGAGGCTGCCGCGGGTCGCCGGGCACCGCGCGCTGATCGGTGCCCTCCTGGCGGCGGGCGTGGCGTTCACGGTCATGACCGTCCCCCTGCCGCTGCCGGAGTGGGCGGTGTTCGTCCTCGCGGACGTGCTCGCGGTGCTCGTCCTGCTCCTGACCGGGCCCGTTCTGGTCAGCCCCGGCGCGCTGTTGCCGGCGTCGATGTCCGGCGATCCCGAACGCCGGGGCAGTTCGGGGTGGACGCAGCGGCAGGCGGAGCTGCGGAAAAGCGTTGCCGCGGCCGAAGCCGAGTGGGAAACCGCCGCGCGGGCGACGGTCGAGCAGCAGGTCACGCTGCACGTCAACGAGCTGGTGCAGCCGTCGTTCAGCACGACGCTCGGCGCCCTCGACCCCCGGGCGCTCGGGCAGATGCGCGCCGGCGACCGGGTGGTGACGTCGCTGGCGTCGGCAGATCGGCTGATGGCGCTGATGGCGGGGATAGGCGGCGGCGCCGTCGGGATGGCCGGGCCGCGCGGGGCGGGCAAGACCACCCTGCTCGAGGCCTACCGGGCGGGCCGGCTCAGCCCCGCCGGCCGCGCGCACATCGCCGTCCTCGAAAGCGTCCCGGTCCGGTACGACGCGCGCGAATTCGTTCTGCACCTCTACGCCCGCACCTGCGCGGCGGTGATCGAGTTCTGCAAGAAGCGGCGCGACGACGCGGACCCGCGGCCCGGCCACTGGGCCGCGCGCCGGGCCCGCTGGCGGCGGTCGTGGCCGTTCGCCGCCGTGGTCGTCGTGGCGGTGGCGGCCGGGGTGCTCGGTTCGCTGGCGACGCGCGGCGCGCGGTTCGACCCGGCCACGTGGTTCGCGGCGATCTGGTGGCCGCTGGTCTGCCTGCTCGGCGCGGCCGGCCTGCTCGCCGTCGCGGCACGGCGGCGGCCGGCGGTGGTGCCCACGCGGGTCGAGCCGGCGCCCGCGGTGCCACCGGGGGACCTGCAAGCCTTGCGTGCCCGCGCCGAGTGGGCGATCGGCGACATCGAGTTCCAGCAGAAGCACACCTCGGGCTGGTCCGGTAAGGCCGGCGTGCCGGCGGGCGCCGACATCGGCGTGACCAGGACGCACGAAGTGACCCGGCAGCCGCGCAGCTACCCGCAGATCGTGCACGGCTTCGGCGAGTTCCTCCGCGCCACGATCGGCGGTGTCGCCCCGCTCGACGGCATCGCGACGCCGTCGGTGGTGATCATCCTCGACGAGCTGGACAAGATCGTCGCCCCGGACGCGGCCCAGGACTTCGTCAACGAGGTCAAGGCGCTGTTCAACCTCGACGTGCCGGGTTTCCTGTTCCTCGTCTCGGTTTCGGAGGACGCGCTCGCCGCGTTCGAGCGGCGCGGGCTGCCGGTGCGCGACGCCTTCGACAGCGCCTTCGACGTCATCTTCCGCGTGGAGTACCTGAAGCTCGACGACGCGCGGCAGGTGCTGTCCCGGCGCGTCCTCGGCTTGCCCGACCCGTTCGTCTGCCTGTGCCACTGCCTGTCCGGCGGACTGCCGCGCGAGCTGATCCGCGTCGCCCGCCAGGTGATCTCCGGCGGCGGCGCGCTGGCCGGCGTCGCCCGCCGCGTGGTCGCCGAGGACCTCGCGGACAAACGCGCCGGCCTGCGCACGATCGTCGCCCGCGGCGGCTACGACGACGTCCTGGTCGGCGACCTGGTCCGGCACGTCGACGCGCACGCCGCCGCCGACCCGGCCGCCTTGGTCGAAGCGGCGGCCACCCCGCCGGTCGAGCGTGGGGACGAACCCCTCCGGCGGCTCCAGGTCGAGACGCTCGGGTACCTCTACTACCTGGGCACCGTCTTGGAGGTGTTCGGCCCCGCGCTCGACGAAGCGCACATCGAGCGCGGCGGGGTGGCCGGCGACGGGTCGTTCGACGCGCTGGCGTCGGTGCGCCAGCTGTTCCCGGTCAACGCCCGGCTCGCCTGGCTGACGATCAGCGCGTTCCGGACGGTGTGGGACCTGCGCGTCATCCCGCCACCCGAGCGGTGAGGCTGCGCGCCTCGATGTCACCGCGCGCGGTGGTGGCGCGGATGCGCAGCTCGGCGGCGCCGGTGCTGGTCAGGCTGTTGCTGACCCGGCCGTAGGAGGTGCCGGCGTCCAGCGAGGCGGACACCCCGGCGGCGGCGCCGACGGAGATGTCCCCGGACTGCGAGCTCAGCTCGACGGTGCCCGGCCCGGCTTCGCTGACGCGGATGTCGCCCCGGGCGGTGCCGATCCGGGCGGACCCGCCCAGCCGGCCGACCTCGACGTCCCCGTCGGTGGCGGTGAGCTGGACGCTCGCGGCCTGCTCCAGCTTGATCCAGCGGTAGGCGCCGTCGAAGACGACGTCCCCCAGCGGGCCGGTCCCGTCGAGCTCGGCGCTGCCGGCCTTGGCCTCGACCCGCGAACCGGCGGGCAGTTCGACGGTGACGTCGAGGGCCCCGGACGGACCGAAGTACTGGTGCTTGGCTTCCGGAGCCTCGATCCGCAGGACACCGTTGGCAAAGCTGACGCTGGTCTGCTCGGCGGCCTTGACATCCCGGCTCTTCCCGGCATCGGCGGGCCGCACGTCGACGCTGGTGTCGTCCCGCTCACCGGCGACGAGCCGCACACGCCCGGCGGGAATGGTGAGGAAGGCGGTGATCGGGGCGGGGGTGGCGAAGTTCTGCATCGTGCTCTCCTGTGGTTTCCGGCCCCCTCGGTGGGGGCTGTGAGGACCACATTCGCCGGGCCCGCTGACATGGAGCGGCCATGCTCCTGACACGACGGCTGACAGGGGGCGGACGAGCAACAGAAGAGCCTCCCGTCAGGACACCCGCAGGACGGCGGCTCCTGGTCGGAGGGCAGGAAATCCTGACTGGCACCTGGCTTGACGGAACGGCCGGCGATTCGGTTCTTTCGGGAGTTTCCTGCGAAAACAGGACTACGTCCGGTTCGTTGCTTTCGCCCTGCGCCGGTGCTGTACTGCCCGCAGGGGTGAACCTCGTCGAACGGGGGAGGCGGACATGGTGGGGTCGTTCGGCGAAAATGTGCGGAAGCTGCGCCAGAGCCGCGGGTTTTCGCTCGCGAATCTGGCCCTCGAGATCAACTACAGCAAGAGCTACCTGAGCAAGATCGAAAACGGCTTGAGCGCCCCGACAGCAGACATCGCGAAGCGGTGTGACAGCGTGCTCGAGACCGGAGGCACCCTCGCCGCGATGGTCTTGTCCGCGAAGCCGGAGGTGCCGGAACCCCGATCCGAAGCCGGAACGGGGGAAGAAGACGGCGACGGCGAAGTGTGGGTGCCGGTGATGGATCCCGACGGGGCGTCCGGCTTCCACCGCCTCCCGCGCCGGCAGGTCCTGACCGGACTCGGTATCGCGGTGGGACACGCGCTGACGGGTGGCGCCCGGTCGGTGGCCGATCCCACGACGATCGCGGGCTTGCAGGCCGCGTCCGACCAGTACCGCAGGCTCGGCACCACGAGCCGCCCGGGCATCGTGCTTCCGCAGGTCGTCGCCCATGTGCACACGGCGCGTTCCCTCGCGAGCGGCGCGGTGGCGCCGGAAGTGCGCGACGAGTTGCTCGTCCACGCTTCGCGGGCCGCGGAGTACGCGGGCTGGATGAGCCAAGAGGCCGGCGACGACCTGGCCGCCGCGTGGTGGACTGCGACGGCCGTCGACTTCGCGGCCTCCGGCGGAGATCGCCACCTGGGCAGCTACGCACTGGTGCGGCAGGCGGAACTGGCCTTGTACCGGCAGGATCCCCCCACCATGGTCGAACTGGCCGTGCGTGCGCAGGCCGATCCGTCGGCGGGGCACCGGATCCTCGGACTCGCCGCCCGGTGCGAAGCACAGGGTCACGCATTGGCTGGTGCCCCCGACGACTGCCTGCGCGCACTGGAACGCGCCAGGGCGTTGTTGACCGAAGGCACGCCCACGGTGTCGCGACCGGTGCTCGGTTCCGCCAGCGTCGTCGACGAAGTCGCATTGGCCGAAGGCTGGTCGCTCTACGACCTCGGCCGTCCTGCCGACGCCGCGGAGATCCTCGACCGGGAGTTGCCCAGGGTCGCCGCGCACGCGCGGAGAGCCCGCGCGCGGTTCGGGGCACGTCGCGTGCTGGCGTACGCCGGCAGCGGCGAAATCGAGCACGCCTGCTCGCTCACCCGCGGGGTACTCGCCGACGCGGCGCACGTGGATTCCGCCACTGTGCGGATCGACCTCCGCCAGCTCTCGCGGACACTGGCCCGGTGGCACAACCACCCGGCGGTGCGTGAACTGCTGCCTGAGCTGGGCTCCGCGTTGAGGGTCGCGAGGGTCCCGGACGCCTAGGTGTTCCGGCCACGGTGGTCGGGAACGGGGGCGATCTCCGGCCGGATGAACTTGGCGAAAAGGGCGCCTCGGGTTCCGTCTAATTGGTGACATCTGCACCGGCGATCAGGAGGCCCGGTCGAGGACGGAGCCGAGTTGCCACCGCCGCCGGGCGCCGGACCGGGAGGGACGCGGAGCCGCTGGTGGGCGCGGGGCTACCCTGAAGAGCGATGACCGAGACACAGGCACCCAGGGCGTACCAGATCCGCACCTTCGGTTGCCAGATGAACGTGCACGACTCCGAGCGCCTCGCCGGGCAGCTCGAAGCGGCCGGGTACGTGCCCGCCGGCGAGGGCGGGAAGCCCGACCTCATCGTGTTCAACACCTGCGCCGTGCGGGAGAACGCGGACAACAAGCTCTACGGCACCCTCGGGCACCTGCGGCCGGACAAGGTCGCGAACCCCGGGATGCAGATCGCCGTCGGGGGGTGTCTGGCGCAGAAGGACCGCGGGGACATCGTCAAGCGCGCTCCCTGGGTGGACGTCGTCTTCGGGACGCACAACATCGGGTCGCTCCCGGCGCTGCTGGAGCGCGCGCGGCACAACTCCGAGGCCGAGGTCGAGATCCTCGAGTCGCTCGAGACCTTCCCCTCGACGCTGCCCGCGCGCCGCGAGTCGTCCTACGCGAGCTGGGTGTCCGTTTCGGTCGGGTGCAACAACACCTGCACCTTCTGCATCGTGCCCGCCCTGCGCGGCAAGGAGCGCGACCGGCGGCCGGGCGAGATCCTCGCCGAGGTCGAGGCGCTCGTCGCCGAGGGCGTGCTCGAGGTCACGCTGCTCGGCCAGAACGTGAACTCCTACGGCGTCGAGTTCGGCGACCGGCTGGCGTTCGGGAAGCTGCTGCGCGCCACCGGCGGCGTCGACGGCCTCGAGCGGGTGCGCTTCACCTCGCCGCACCCGGCCGCCTTCACCTCCGACGTGATCGACGCCATGGCCGCGACCCCGAACGTCTGCCACCAGCTGCACATGCCGCTGCAGTCCGGGTCCGACCGGATCCTGCGGGAGATGAAGCGGTCGTACCGCTCCGCGCGCTTCCTGAAGATCCTCGACGAGGTCCGCGCGTCGATGCCGGACGCGGCGATCACCACCGACATCATCGTCGGCTTCCCCGGCGAGACCGAGGAAGACTTCCAGGCGACCCTCGACGTCGTCGAGCAGGCCCGCTTCGCCAGCGCGTTCACCTTCCAGTACTCGATCCGCCCCGGCACGCCGGCCGCGACGATGCCGGACCAGGTACCCAAGGCGGTCGTGCAGGAGCGCTACGACCGGCTGGCCGAGCTGCAGAACACGATCTCCTGGGAAGAGAACAAGAAGATCGTCGGACGACGGGTCGAGCTGCTCGTCGCCGCGGGCGAGGGCCGCAAGGACGCCGAGACGCACCGGATGAGCGGCCGCGCGCGCGACGGCCGTCTGGTGCACTTCACCCCGGCCGGCCCGCTGGTCGACCGCGCGGTGCGTCCCGGCGACGTCGTCGAGACGGTCGTGACGTACGGCGCGCCGCACCACCTGGTGGCCGACGGCGACCTGCTGTCGCACCGGCGGACGCGGGCCGGCGACAACGCGGAGGCCGGGCTGCGGCCGAAGACGAGCGGCGTCACGCTGGGACTGCCGGGCTTCGGTGCGCCGGCCGCCCAGCCCGAACCGGTGAGTGGGTGTGCGCTGTGACCGAGCCCAAGAGCAACGGTGACCTGGCCGAGCTGGCCGCCGAAATCGACGAGGTGGGCCACCACGCGTCGCGCACGGTGGAGCTGGGCCGGCGCGGGTTCACCATCGCCGTGTTCTCGTTCGTGCTGCTGATCTGCCTGATCCTGCCGTGGGTCGGCGAGCACGCGGGCTGGCAGGTGCTGGCCGGCGAAGGCGGCGGCATCCCGCAGCTGTTCGCGGCGACGTCGACCGCCGTCGGCATCCTCGCCTCGGCGCTGGCCCTGGTGACGCGGCGCTGGTGGCTGGCCTGGGTCTGCGCCGCCGGCGGCTGGTTCGCCTCGGTGGACGGGCTGCTCGCGATCTGGTCGCAGCAGTCGTCGCACGCCAGCGGCGCCGCGGGCGGCGGACCGGGCTACGGCCTGATCATCGCCTGGATCGCGATGATCTGCCTCGCGGTGTCGTGGATGCGGACCGCGTTCTCGCGGGACTAGATCACCACGATCCCGATCAGGCCCGAGACGACACCCACGTAGAGCTCGGTTTCCGGGTGGAAGACCCGGAGCGTGACGTTCGCCCGGATCTTGAAGCTCACGCTGAACTTGAACACGCCGTTCGGCTTGCAGGTGCCGGTGGTCAGGTCGACCCAGACCCCGGCCTTGAGCTGCTGGACGACCACCGGCTCACCACCGGAGACGCTCTCCTGCCCGCCCAGGTCGGCGAACGAGCCCTTGATCTTCGTTTCTTCGCCGACCTTGACGCGGTTCTTCTCGGCCTTGGCTTCGAGCTTGGCCTTGTGCTTCTTCCCGTCGACGACGGCCGGAGCCGGCCCGGCGGCCGCCAGCGCGGGCTCTCGAGGCAACCAGAGCCCGGCCCAGCCGGACAGCCCCTCGCCCGCCCCGAAAGCAGCCCCCGCCCTCCCTGGGGGGCGTGCCCTTGTCCAGCCTATCGGCACCCCCGGACGAACAGCCCCGGAAACCCACCGGAGCAGCCGCCTTGTCCACATCACGATGGCCCTGTGGACAAGACGCCCGAAGGCCCCCTCGCCGGAGCGAAGGGGCCTTCGGGAACGGTAGACCTCAGCGGTCGGCGACCGCGGCCTCCGCCGCCTGCAGCCACTCACGCCACTGCGCCGCCTGCTCGTCGGCCTTCTTCGCCCGGCGCTCGTCCCCGGCCGCGCGGGCCTTCGCCGCCTGGGACTCGAACTGCTCGACGCGCTCGCGGAACTGGGCCGCTCGGGCCTGGGCTTCCGGGTCGGTGCGGCGCCAGCGGGAGTCCTCGGCCGACTTGACGGAGTCCTGGACCGTCTTCAGCCGGCCGTCCAGCTCGCGGATGCGCTCGCGCGGGACCTTGCCGATCTCGTCCCACTGCTCCTGGATCTTGCGCAGCGCGTTCTTGGCCGCCTCGAGGTTGGCCGCCGCGTCGATCTTCTCCGCCTCGACCAGCAGCTCCTCCTTGCGCGCCGCGTTCTGGGAGAACTCCGCGTCGCGCTCGGAGAACACCGCGGACCGGCGGGCGAAGAACTTGTCCTGGGTCGCGCGGAAACGCTGCCAGAGGGCCTCGTCGCTGTCCTTCGGCGCGCGTCCGGCGGCCTTCCACTCGGTCATCAGGTCCTTGTAGCGGCCCGCGGTCTCGCCCCAGTCCTCGGACTCGCTGATGGCCTCGGCCTCGGCGATGAGCTCTTCCTTGCGCTGCTTGGCCGAGGCGCGCTGCTTGTCCAGCTCGGCGAAGTGCGACCCGCGCCGCCGGTTGAACCCTTCGCGGGCCTTCGAGAACCGCTTCCACAGCTCGTCGTCGGTCTTGCGGTCGACACCCTTGACGGTCTTCCACTCGTCGAGGATCGCGCGCAGCCGGTCGCCGGCCGCCTTCCACTGGGTGGAGTCGGCGGCGATCTTCTCGGCTTCTTCGGCCAGCTCCTGCTTACGGGCGACGGCGGCGGCGCGGGCCTGCTCGCGTTCCTGCTTCGCGCTGGCCAGGGCCTTCTCGGCGTGCGCGATGACGTACTCCAGGCGCGCGCCCAGCGCGGCCAGGTCGCCGACCAGGGACGACTCGGCCAGGCCGTCCCGCAGCTGGGTGGCGCTCGAGAGCGCGTGCTTCGGGTCGCCCGCGCCGGAAACCAGGCGCGTCTCCAGCAGCTCGACCTCGGTGCGCACGTCGTCGAAGCGGCGGGCGTAGTGCACCAGGCCCTCGTCGGGGCTGCCGGCCTGCCAGACGCCGACAGCGCGTTCGCCCTCGGCGGTGATGACGTAAACGGTGCCCTCATCGTCGATGCGGCCCCAGGTGGACGGGGTGGGCTCGGCGGGCGGCACGGGCGGGGCGGCGTGCCCGGTGTGCTGCGCGTGCGGCACCGGGTGCGGGGCCGGGGTACCGGTGGAAGTGTTGTCCTGGGCCATCGCAGGCTCCTTATCGCCTGTACGCCCGCTCGCGCGGGCGCCCCGCCGCGGAAGCGGGGCCGGGTAATGCGGTCGTCACGGGCCGTGCTCGGATGCTACGGCCCCACGCGGCATTCAAGCAGCTCAGCGCGCACCGTGGTACTGGATGAGCCACTCGAAGCTCGTGATCCTACTTCCGGTGGACGCTCCGTGGCGGCCCGCCGGTATCGTCAGCCGTCGTGACCAGCCCCGCCGCCCCGCCCGGAGCCAGCCCGGTCGCGGTGGTCGGGCCGACGGCCACCGGCAAGACCGCACTGGCCGTCGACCTGGCCCTTCAGCTCGGCGGAGAGGTCGTCAACGCCGACGCGCTGCAGCTGTACCGGGGGATGGACATCGGCACCGCCAAGGCCACGTCCGAGGAGCGCCGAGGCGTCCCCCACCACCTGCTCGACGTGCTGGAAGTGACCGAAACGGCGTCCGTCGCGGCCTACCAGCGCGACGCGCGCGCCGAGATCGAACGGCTCCTCGCGGCCGGCCGGGTGCCGGTGCTGACCGGCGGGTCCGGCCTGTACGTCCAGGCCGTGCTCGACGACCTGAGGTTCCCGGGTACGGACCCGGCGGTGCGCGCCCGGCTCGACGCGGAAGCGGCCGAAGCCGGCACCCCGACCCTCTACACCCGGTTGGGTGAACGCGATCCGGTCGCCGCGGCCGCGATCCTGCCGACCAACACCCGGCGGATCGTGCGTGCTCTCGAGGTCATCGAAATCACCGGGGAGCCGTTTTCGGCGAACCTGCCCAAGCCGGGCCCGGCGCGCTACGACACGGTGGTCGTCGGGGTCGACCGGGCGCCCGAGGAGCTCGACGAGCGGGTGAACGAGCGCGTCCGGCGGATGTTCGCCGCCGGGCTCGTCGACGAGGTCCGCGGGCTGGTGGAGCGCGGCTTGCGCGACGGGAAGACGGCGTCGCGGGCGCTGGGCTACCAGCAGGTGCTCGCCGAGCTCGACGGCGAAGGCGACTTCGAGGCGGCCGCCGCGGCGACGGCGCAGGCCACGCGGCGCTTCGTCCGGAAGCAACGGTCCTGGTTCCGGCGCGACAAGCGGATCCACTGGTTCGACGGCGCCGAAACCGGGCTGGCCGCACGCGTCCTGGATACCCTGGGCCGGTAATCTTGCCCCTATGGGCGGAATCGAGTTCCTCAAGGGGCACGGCACGCAGAACGACTTCGTGCTGCTCCCCGATCCGGCGGGCCGCCTCGAGCTGACCGAGGCGAGGGTCGCCGCGCTGTGCGACCGCCACCGCGGGCTCGGGGCCGACGGCGTGCTGCGCGTCGTCCGCGCCGCCGCGCTCGACGTGCCGTCGGAGGGCGAGTGGTTCATGGACTACCGCAACGCCGACGGCTCGATCGCCGAGATGTGCGGCAACGGCACCCGCGTCTTCGCCCGTTACCTCGTCGAATCGGGGCTGGAGACCGAGGGCGAGTTCGTCATCGGCACCCGCGCCGGCGACCGCCCGCTGGTGGTGCACCCGGACCGCTCGGTGACCGTCCAGATGGGACCCGCCACGATCACCGGGACGTCGGTCACGGTGGTGGCCGGCCGGCCGTTCTCTGGGGTGGCGGTCGACGTCGGCAACCCGCACCTGGTGTCGCTGCTCGACGACGACGTCGCGGACCTCGACCTGCGCGACCAGCCCGACTTCGACCACGACGTCTTCCCGCACGGGGTCAACCTCGAGTTCGTCAACCGGCTCGGCGAGGGCGCGCTGCGGATGCGCGTGCACGAGCGCGGCGTGGGGGAGACGCGCGCGTGCGGCACGGGCACGGTCGCCGCGGTGGCGGCGGCGTTCCACCTGGCGGGCACCGACACGGGCGCGTCCACTGTGGACATCCCGGGCGGCCGCGTCGAGGTGACGGTGTCACGCGGCGCGTCGACGCTGTCCGGCCCGGCGGAGATCGTGGCGCGCGGCGAGATCGACGAAGCCTGGTGGGCCGCCGCCGGTTCCTGACGGCGGCCCACCAGCGTCAGACCGTCGCTTCGACTGCGAATTCGCCTTCGCGGGTTGTCACGTCGGCGACGGCGCCGGCGATCCGGATGTCCGGCTCGATCGCCGCGAACCGCGCCAGCACCTCGGCCGGCCCGGTCACCGTCAGCGCTTCCACCGCCGAGCGCATCGAGACCTTCGCGTCGGTCTTCGCGCGGCGGACCGCGGCGATCACGTCGCCGGCCAGCGTCAGCAGCTCCGGGTCACCGTCGACCGTCGACACCGAAGGCCACGGCGCCCGGTGCACCGAACCCTCCTGCCACCACGACCAGACCTCCTCGGTCGCGAACGGCAGGAACGGCGCGAACAGCCGCAGCACCGCCGACAACGCCGTCACCAGCGCGGCTTGGGCCGACGAAGCTCCGGAAGGACCGCTGTCGCCGTAGGCCCGGCCCTTCACCAGCTCGACGTAGTCGTCGCAGAAGGTCCAGAAGAACGCCTCGGTCACCTGCAGCGCCCGTGCGTAGTCCAGCGCCTCCAAAGCCGCTGTCGCCGAAGAAACGACGTCCGAAAGCGACGCCAGCAGCGCCCGGTCCAGTGGCTCGACCGCCACCGCGGAAGACGAAGGCACACCCAGGCCCAGCACGAACCGGCTGGCGTTGAGCAGCTTGGTCGCCAGCCGCCGCCCGACCTTCATCTGGCCTTCGTCCACCGCCGTGTCGACACCCGGGCGCGCGCTCGCCGCCCAGTAGCGGACCGCGTCCGAACCGAAGCGCTCCAGCATGTCCACCGGCGTTGTCACGTTGCCCTTGGACTTCGACATCTTCTTGCGGTCCGGGTCGAGCACCCAGCCCGCGATCGCCGCCTCGCGCCACGGCAGCACGCCGTGTTCCAGCTCCGCGCGCACCGCCGTCGAGAACAGCCAGGTGCGGATGATCTCGTGCGCCTGCGGCCGCAGGTCCATCGGGAACACGCGGGAGAACAGGTCGTCGTCGAGGCTCCAGCGGCCGACGATCTGCGGTGTCAGCGACGACGTCGCCCACGTGTCCATCACGTCGGGGTCCGCGGCGAACCCGCCGGGCACGCCGCGCTGGTCCGCGGTGAAGCCGGGCGGGACGTCGCTGCTCGGGTCGACCGGCAGGGACTCCGGCAGCAACCGCGCGTCGTAGTCGGGCTCGCCGTGGGCGTCGAGCCGGTACCACAGCGGGATCGGCACGCCGAAGAACCGCTGACGGCTGACCAGCCAGTCGCCGGCCAGGTTCTCCACCCACGACGAGTACCGGACGCGCATGTGCTTCGGCACCCAGTTCAGCTCTTCGCCGCGGTCCAGCATCCGAGCCCGGAAGGACGGGTCGTTCCCGCCGTTGCGCAGGTACCACTGCCGGCTCGCGACGATCTCCAGCGGCTTGTCGCCCTTTTCGTAGAACTTCACCGAGTGCGTGATCGGCCGCGGTTCCCCGCGCAGCGCCCCGGCGTGTCGCAGCAGGCCGACCAGGATCTCGCGTCCCGTGTGGACGGTCTTGCCGACGAGCGGCGCGTAGACGTCCGCGGGGACGTCGTGCGGCGCGTCGGGCAGGAACCGCCCGTCCCGGCCCAGCACCACGCGGGTCGCGAGCCGCAGCTCACGCCACCACGTGACGTCCGTCGTGTCGCCGAACGTGCACACCATCGCGATGCCGCGGCCCTTCTCGGGATCCGCCAGATGATGCGCCACGACCGGGACCTCGACGCCGAACACCGGCGTCCGCACGGTCTTGCCGAACAACGGCTTGAACCGCTCGTCGTCCGGGTGCGCCACCAGCGCGACACACGCGGGCAGCAGCTCGGGCCGGGTCGTCGCGATCACGACGTCGGAGCCGTCCTCGGCCGTGAACGCCAGGTCGTGGAACGCGCCTGGGCGTTCACGGTCCTCCAGCTCGGCCTGCGCGACGGCGGTGCGGAAGGTGACGTCCCAGAGCGTCGGCGCTTCGGCTTGGTACGCCTCGCCGCGCTCGAGGTTGCGCAGGAACGCGCGCTGCGAGATCAGCCGCGAGTCGTGCCCGATCGTCTGGTAGGTCATCGTCCAGTCGACCGACAGCCCGAGCTGCCGCCAGAGCTGCTCGAAGACCTTTTCGTCCGTGACGGTCAGGGATTCGCACAGCTCGATGAAGTTGCGCCGAGAGATCGAGACGGCGTCGCGTCCCGGCTTCTCCGGCGGCGCGAAGTCCGGGTCGTAGGGGAGCGACGGGTCGCAGCGGACGCCGAAGTGGTTCTGCACGCGGCGTTCGGTCGGCAGGCCGTTGTCGTCCCACCCCATCGGGTAGAACACCTCGAACCCGCGCATCCGCTTGAACCGCGCGACGACGTCGGTGTGGGTGTAGGAGAAGACGTGCCCGATGTGCAGCGAGCCGCTGACCGTCGGCGGCGGGGTGTCGATGGAGTAGACGTCGGCGCGGTTCTTGGTGCGGTCGAAGCGGTAGGCGCCGGTGGTTTCCCATACGGGTACCCACTTCGCCTCCAGACCGTCGACACCGACCTTGTCCGGGACTCGCGGGTGCTCGGATGGGGTACTCATGAACCAACTCTAGGCGGCGGGAGAACCGCTTTTCGCCGCGGTCGGCAGATCGCGCATGCGCCGCAGCGGTGAGCACAGCACCCACAGCACCGCGGCGGCCTCACCGGCGACGGCGACCCAGACCGCGCCGCGCAGGCCGAGCCCTTCGCCGAGCCCGCCGCCCAGCAGGCCGCCGAGCGGGATCGTGCCCCAGACGACGAAGCGCACGCTCGCGTTCATCCGGCCGAGCAGCCGGTCCGGGCAGATCGCCTGCCGGTAGGAGACCTGCGCGATGTTGTAGACGATGATCCCGAAGCCGCTGACGACCAGGCCGACCCCGGCGAGCACGACCGCCAGGCCCGGCGCGGCCAGCGGCACCAGCAGGCTCGCCGGCATGGTGACCAGCGGGAGCAGCCAGATCGCGCGCGCCTGGCCGATCCGCCGGGTCAGCACGCCGGAGCACACCGCGCCGAGGATCCCGCCCGCGCCGCCGGCCGCCAGCAGCACGCCGACCGCGGCCGGCGGCAGGCCGACCGTCCGCGTCAGGAACAGCACCTGCACCGCGTTCAACGCCGCGTTGAACAGGTTGGCCGTCGCCGTGCACGCCACGATCGCGCGCAACGGCTTGTCCGAGAAGACGAACCGCAGCCCTTCGGCGATCTGCGGCAGCAGCCGGGCGTGGGCCTCGGGCTCCGGACGGGGTTCGGCCGCGCGGATGCGGAGCAGGCACAGCGCCGACGTCAGGTAGCCGAGGCCGGTGATGAGCACGGTGCTGGCCGCGCTGACCAGCTGGACCAGCACACCGGCGGCGCCCGGCCCGGCGACCTGCGCCACCGAGTGGACGGCCTGCAGCTTCGCGTTGCCCTCCAGCAGGCGCTCCCGGCCGACGAGCGAGGGCAGGTACGACTGGTAGGCGATGTCGAAGAACAGCGTCGCGACGCCGACGAGCAAGACGACCACCAGCAGCTGGGCGAGGGTCAGCACCCCGGCCCACCAGGCGAGCGGCACGCTGAGCAGCAGCGCGAAGCGGGTGAAGTCGGCGGTGAGCATCACCCGGCGGCGGCGCATCCGGTCGACCCACACCCCGGCGGGCAGCCCGATCAGCAGGAACGCGAGCGTTTCGGCCGCGGTCAGCAAGCCCATCTCGAACGGCGTCGCGGCCAGCGTCACCGCGGCGAGCAGCGGGATGGCGGTGTTGCCGACGAACGTGCCGAACTGGCTGGCCGTGTCGCCGGCCCAAAGCCGCCTGAAGTCGGCGTGGAAGAAGAGCGATGACCCCCTGGACATGTGCCCGAGTGTGCCGCGAGTGATTGGAAAGTGTCAATCACTGTGCGCTCTAGGCTGGGGCGCGTGTCCGCTGAGAAACGACGTGTCGCGACCGAAGCCGAGGCTGCCGCGCTGGCCTCCGGAATACGGCTGCGCATCATCCGGTTGACGTTCTCGCAGGCGTTGACGAACAAGGAGCTCGCCGAACGCCTGGGCCGGGACCCCGCGACGACCCTGCACCACGTGCGCAAGCTCGTCGACACCGGCTTCCTCACCGCCCAGCCGCCGCGGCGCGGCACCCGGGGGGCGCGGGAAATTCCGTATCTTTCGACCGGGCTTTCCTGGACACTCGACTCATGCGGTGACAAGGACGTGGAACAGGCGGTGCTCGAGGCCTATCTGGCCGAGATCGCCGAAACCGGATTCGAGGGCGTGCACCAGTCGCGCCTGGTCGTCCAGGTGGCCCCTGAGGAGCGAGCGGAGCTGGAAACCCGGCTCGACGCCCTGCTCGAGGAGTTCCGCGCGCGCCCACGCCGTCCCGGCGCCGAGCGCACCGCGATCTACCTCGCCACCTACCCCAGCACGTAAAAGTTCGGTTCCCGCGGCGAATCGTGGGAACATGGAGGCACGATGACAGAACTGACACACACCGAAGACCACCGTGACGACTCGGACGACCTGTACGACCCGTCGACAGGCGAGATGGAGCTCGAGGACCGCGCGTCCCTGCGGCGCGTCGCGGGACTGTCCACGGAGCTCGACGACGTCACCGAGGTCGAGTACCGGCAACTGCGGCTCGAACGCGTCGTGCTGGTCGGCGTGTGGACCGAGGGCACTGCCCTGCAGTCCGAGGCGTCGCTGGCCGAGCTGGCGCGCCTGGCCGAGACGGCGGGCTCGGAGGTCCTCGAAGGGCTCATCCAGCGGCGGACCAAGCCGGACCCGGCCACCTACATCGGCTCGGGCAAGGTGCGGGAGGTGCGCGAGATCGTCGGGTCCACCGGCGCCGACACCGTGATCTGCGACGGCGAGCTCTCGCCGGGCCAGCTGCGGCAGCTCGAGGAGAAGGTCAAGGTCAAGGTCATCGACCGGACCGCCCTGATCCTCGACATCTTCGCCCAGCACGCCCGGTCCAAGGAGGGCAAGGCGCAGGTCGAGCTGGCCCAGCTGCAGTACCTGATCCCGCGGCTGCGCGGGTGGGGCGCGTCGCTGTCCCGGCAGGCCGGTGGCCGCGCCGGGGGCGCGAACGGCGGCGTGGGCCTGCGCGGTCCCGGTGAGACCAAGCTCGAGACCGACCGGCGGCGGATCAACAAGCGCGTGGCGAAGCTGCGCCGGGAGATCGCCGCCATGGACACCATCCGCGAGACCAAGCGCGGGCGGCGGCTGGCCAACGAGGTGCCCAGCGTGGCGATCGTCGGCTACACCAACGCCGGCAAGTCGAGCCTGCTCAACGCGCTGACCGGGGCCGGGGTGCTGGTGGAGGACGCGCTGTTCGCCACCCTCGACCCGACCACGCGGCGCACGCAGACCGCGGACGGGCGCACCTACACGCTGACCGACACCGTCGGGTTCGTGCGGCACCTGCCGCACCAGCTGGTGGACGCGTTCCGCTCGACGCTCGAGGAGGCGGCGGACGCCGACCTGCTCGTGCACGTGGTGGACGGGTCCGACCCGGCGCCGGAGGAGCAGGTCAGCGCGGTGCGCGAGGTGCTCGGCGAGATCACGCGCAAGCGCAAGGAGCCGCTCCCGCCGGAGCTGCTGGTGATCAACAAGATCGACGCGTCCGACGAGGTCAGCCTCGCCCGGCTGCGGCACGCGCTGTCCGGTTCGGTGCAGGTCTCGGCCCGCACCGGCGCGGGCATCGCGGAGCTCGTCGAGGTGATCACCGACCGCCTGCCGCGGCCGGAGGTCACCATCGAGGTCCTCGTGCCCTACTCGCGCGGCGAGCTGGTCGCGCGGGCGCACGCGGACGGCGAGGTCCTCGAAGAGGAGCACGCCGAGGAGGGCACGCGCCTGCTGGTGCGGGTCCGCCCGGACCTCGCGGCGGCTTTGCGCGAGTTCGAGACCAACTCGACCAGGGCCTGACACGTCTACATTCCAGTGTGCGATCGGCGTGATCGCACACTGGAATGTTTTCGGAGGTGGCTGGGTGCGCTGGGTGGTCGCAGGTGCGGCGGTTTTCTTGGGCGTGCTCGGCGGGCCTGTTCCGGCTTCGGCGGCTCCGGCCGCTCCGGAGCCGCTGTGCACGATGAAGGACTCGCGCATCGGCGAGCTGTCCGGCCTGGTGTCCGACGGCTCGAAGTTCTACGCGATCAACGACGGCGGCACCAAGGTCCAGGTGTTCGTCCTCGGCCGGGACTGCAAGGTGCAGAAGGTCCTGACCGACAAGACGGACCCGTTCGACGTCGAGGACCTGGCCCGTACCGCGGACGGGCGGCTGTGGCTGTCCGACACCGGTGACAACAAAAAGGGCCGGCTCACGGTCGCGCTCCTGGAGATGGACCCGCAGGGCAAGGTCACGCTGCACCGGCTCACCTACCCGGACGGCCAGCACGACACCGAAGCGCTGATCATGGACAAGGCGGGCACGCCGTACCTGATCACCAAGGACATCCTCGGCGAGGCCAAGGTGTACCGGCCGTCGGGGCCGCTCGCGAGCCCGGGGCCGACCAACCTGGAGAAGGTCGGCACGGTGAAGATCAAGGAGACCGACACCCCGGGCGGCCCGGTGGGGTCGTTCGGCTCGGTCCTGGTGACCGGCGGCGCGTCTTCGGCCGACGGAACCGTGGTGGCGCTGCGGACCTACACCGACGCCTATGTGTACCCGGCCCCGGACGGCGATGTCCTCGCCGCGTTGCAGCGCACGCCGGTCCGGATCCCGTTGCCGGGGGAGAAGCAGGGCGAGGCGATCGCGTTCGACCCCGACGGCACGCTGGTGTCGGGCAGCGAAGGCGTGGGCCAGCCGCTCCGCACGGTGAAGGGCGCGGCGGCCTTGGCGGCCGCTTCGGCTTCGGCGTCAACGGACGGAAAACCCGCTTCGAGCGCGAGCGGCGCCGGCTCGTCCGGGAGTGACGGCGTGCCGTTCCTCCCGGCGGCGGGGATCGCGGTGGCGGTGGTGGGGCTCGGCTGGTTCGGGTTCAGCAGGCTGCGCCGGCGCCGGGGCTGAGCGGGATCGTCCTTCGCGCGGTGCGGGGCGCGGCGGCTCAGGCCGCGCAATCCTGCGCACTGCGCGAAGGAAACCTCGATCGGCGCGAGGCGGACGGGCCGGGCATCCCGTCCACTCCCCACACCGCGACCAGGTTCGGCTCCCCACGGCCGAAGATCATCCGATCCGGTGAACCTCCCGGGCCGTGCGATAGCCCGGAAGGCACTCCTCAAAGGCGTCGCAGGACCGCCACCACCTTGCCGAGCACCGTCGCGTCGTCGCCGGGGATCGGCTCGTACGCCTCGTTGTGCGGCATCAGCCAGATGTGGCCGTCCTTGCGCTTGAACGTCTTGACCGTCGCTTCGCCGTCGATCATCGCCGCGACGATCTCGCCGTTGTCCGCGTCCGGCTGCTGCCGGACCACGACCCAGTCGCCGTCGGTGATGGCCGCGTCGACCATCGAGTCGCCGGTGACCTTGAGCAGGAACAGCTCACCCTCGCCGACGATCTCTCGCGGCAGCGGGAAGACGTCCTCGATCGCCTGCTCGGCCAGCACCGGGCCACCGGCGGCGATCCGGCCGACCAGCGGCACGTACGCCGCCTTCGGCATGACCGGCTGCTGGTCCATCTCGATGCCCATGGGGTTGTCGTCGGTCGCCGACAGCACGCCGACCGCGCGCGGGCGGTTCGCGTCCCGGCGCAGGTACCCCTTGCGCTGCAACGCACGCAGCTGGTGCGACACCGACGACGTCGACGTCAGGCCGACCGCTTCGCCGATCTCCCGGACGCTCGGCGGGTAGCCGAACCGGCTCACCCAGGAGCGGATGACGTCGAGGACCTGCTGCTGGCGGACGGTGAGAGCGTCGTCCACGTCGTACACCTCGGGCATGGCGTGCACCTTGCCCGAGCCACCAGGGGACCCACTGGTCCTGCCGGCCTTGTTCTCCTTCGCCACTGCGTCGCCTCCCAGACGTTCGCTGCACGTATCTGCGCGCCGGCCGCCGCCCGCGGGTGCGGGCAGCCTCGCCGGCGGCATCTGCCCGGCAGATGCCCTGGTCACCGACGTTAGCCCCCGGGCACGACGATTTCAAACATCTGTTCGATCGACACGCCGTGTCCGCTCGATTTTGTCGGTGGTAGGTGGTAGACCTTCGCACGGGCGTTCGATAGAACGCTTGTTCGACCTTGATCCACGAGCCGCGACCGGTTCGGGATCCGGGCGGACACCAGGGTTTCGAGGAGGTTCGGATGTCCATTCTGGCCGAACGCGGTCCGGCTCGCCCGGCGGCCCCGGTTCCGGCGCAACCCCGCCCGGTGCGCGTCTTGCGCGGGCGGCGCGGCGAGGTGCAACGCCCGCCGACACGCGCCCGGGTCGTGGCGGGGCGCCGTCCGGCGGGTCAGCCGTGCGCGACACCGCGCCGGGTGCCGGTGCGCTGGCCGTGGCTCGCCGCGCTCGCCGTCGCGAGCTGCCTCGTGATCACCGGTTTGGGTCTTCTGAACAGCGGAGTTTCCGGCGCCCCGGTGCCGGAGTCGACCGCGACGGTGTCGGTCGGGCAGGGCGACACGCTCTCCTCGCTGGCCGCGCGATTCGCGCCAGCGAGCGAGCCTGGCGCGGTTGTCGCCCGGATCAAAGAGCTGAACCGCCTGGACCAGGCCGTTTTGGTCCCCGGGCTGCCGCTCACGGTCCCGGTCGCCGACCCGGCCGCCGTCCCCGCTCCCTGATCCACGCCGGGCGTCAACCGGTCTCACCCGGGCGGGGATCCGCCCGGCCGCGCCGCTTGCGCGCGCACCGCTCGAGTTCTACTCTTCGCCGCTATATGTAGTAGTTACACCGCTGTAGTTGGTCCACAGGTTGGGGTAGACTGGACAGCAGTTGTCCACAGCTGGTCGGCTCTCACCCACCGGATGTCCACAGTTCGATCACCAGGTGCAGGGGTGCCGGTGCTCGAGGCACGGCCACGCGTGGTGGCCGGCGGACGTCGACCGGGGCGGCCGGCGCGGAGGGGAAGGTGATCGGCGGATGAGGTGCCCGTTCTGCCGGCATGCGGACTCTCGGGTCGTCGACTCCCGAGAGGTGGATGAAGGCCAGGCGATCCGCAGGCGGCGCTCGTGCGCGTCGTGCGGCCGCCGGTTCACGACGTCGGAGACGATGGTGCTCGCCGTCGTCAAGCGTTCGGGCGTCACCGAACAGTTCAGCCGGGACAAGGTGGTGAGCGGCGTCCGCCGCGCCTGCCAGGGCAGGCCGGTCGACGACGACGCGCTGCAGCAGCTCGCGCAGCGCGTGGAGGAGTCGATCCGCTCCGCCGGGCTGGCGGAGATCCCGAGCCACGAGGTCGGCCTGGCCATCCTGGGCCCGCTGCGTGAGCTCGACGGGGTCGCCTACCTCCGGTTCGCCAGTGTCTACCGCTCTTTCTCCTCGGTCGAAGACTTCGAGAAGGAGATCGCGGACCTCCGTGAGGCCATGGCGGGTGCTGCTGCGCCCGAGGAGAGCGAGCAGCGCGACGACGGCGATTGACCGCGCCGCTGCGGGAGTGAGGGTTCGACCGATGACCGAAACCGTGGGAACCGGGGCCGGCGCGGCCGCCGGCAAGAAGAGCAAGGCGGCCGGCGGGCTGAGCGTGAAGCGCGTCTTCACCACCGAGGGGAAGCACCCGTACGACCAGGTGACCTGGGAACAGCGCGACGTCGTGATGACGAACTGGCGCGACGGCTCGGTCAACTTCGAGCAGCGCGGCGTGGAGTTCCCGTCGTCCTGGTCGGTGAACGCCACCAACATCGTCACCAGCAAGTACTTCCGCGGCGCCGTCGGCAGCCCGCAGCGCGAGCGCAGCCTCAAGCAGCTGATCGACCGGGTCGTGAAGACCTACGTCAAGGCCGCGGGCGACCACGGCTACTTCGCGACGCCGCAGGACCTCGAGATCTTCGAGCACGAGCTCACCTGGATGCTGCTGCACCAGGTGTTCAGCTTCAACTCCCCGGTCTGGTTCAACGTCGGCACGGCGTCGAAGCAGCAGGTCAGCGCGTGCTTCATCCTCGCCGTCGACGACACGATGGAGTCGATCCTCAACTGGTACCGCGAGGAGGGCCTGATCTTCAAGGGCGGCTCCGGCGCCGGCCTGAACCTCTCCCGCATCCGCTCCTCGAAGGAGCTCCTCACCTCCGGCGGCACCGCGTCCGGCCCGGTCTCGTTCATGCGCGGCGCCGACGCGTCCGCGGGCACCATCAAGTCCGGCGGCGCCACCCGGCGCGCGGCGAAGATGGTCGTGCTCGACGTCGACCACCCCGACATCGGGGAGTTCATCCGCACCAAGGCGCGCGAAGAGGAGAAGATCAAGGTCCTCCGCGACGCCGGGTTCGACATGGACCTGTCCGGTTCGGACATCTCCTCGGTGCAGTACCAGAACGCGAACAACTCGGTCCGCGTGACCGACGAGTTCATGCAGGCGGTCGAGAACGGCACCGACTTCGGCCTGCGCGCCCGGCTCACCGGCGAGGTGATCGACCGGACCGACGCGAAGACGCTGTTCCGCGACCTGGCCCAGGCGGCGTGGGAGTGCGCCGACCCCGGCATCCAGTACGACGGCACGATCAACGACTGGCACACCTGCCCGGAGTCGGGCCGGATCACCGCGTCCAACCCGTGCAGCGAGTACATGCACCTCGACAACTCGAGCTGCAATCTCGCGTCGTTGAACCTGCTCAAGTTCGCCACCCCCGAGGGCACGTTCGACGCGCCGCTGTTCGCGCGCGCCGTCGAGCTCGTGATCACGGCGATGGACATCTCGATCTGCTTCGCGGACTTCCCGACCGAGCCGATCGCCGACACCACGCGGAAGTTCCGCCAGCTCGGCATCGGTTACGCGAACCTCGGCGCGCTGCTGATGGCGCTGGGCCACGCGTACGACTCCGAGGGCGGCCGCGCGCTCGCGGCGGCGATCACGTCGCTGATGACCGGCGTCTCGTACCGGCGTTCGGCCGAGATGGCCCAGGCGGTCGGCGCGTACGAGGGTTACGCGCGCAACGCGGAGGCGCACCAGCGCGTCATGCGCAAGCACGCGGCGGCGAACGAGCTCGTCCGCACCTACCACTCGAACGACGCCGCGGCGCGCGCGCTCGCGACGGAGGAGTGGTCGAAGGGCATCGAGATCGGCACGAAGCACGGCTGGCGCAACGCGCAGGCGTCCGTCCTCGCGCCCACCGGATGCCTGACGGCGGATACCTTGGTCACCACCGATCGCGGCCTGGCTCGGCTGTCCGAACTCGGCGAGCTGTACGGCGATCGCTGGCAAGACGTCGAATTCACGGTCGCGACCGACGAAGGTCCGCGCCCCGCGACCAAGTTCTTCGTCAACGGCGAAGAGCCGACGCGCCGGATCGAAACCCAAGGCGGGTACCGGATTCAGGGCACCCTCGCCCACCGGGTCAAAGTGGTGGATCCGGATACCGGGACGTGGGACTGGAAACGGCTCGCCGACATCCGGCCCGGCGACGTGGTGCCGATGCAGCTGGGTGGCCTGGTCGGTGGCCCTCGCAGGGTGCCGTTGCCGGTGCTCGACCAGGCTTACTACGCCGGTGACCGCGACATCCGGGTGCCGGACGTGGTTGATGCCGATCTCGCGGAGCTCGTCGGCTACTTCGAAGGCGATGGCAGCCTGCACGCCAAGGGAATCCGGCTCTGCGTCGCCGACACCGATCTCGACGTCGGCGAACGCCTCCGGATCCTGAGCAAGGGACTGTTCGGGCTCGAACCCGTGGTCCGGCAGTGCGAGGGCTATCAAGAGATCACCCTGCAGTCGGTCCGGCTGGCCCGCTGGTGGCAGGCCGCCGGATTCGCGAAGGACCTGCCAGGGGCCGACCACACGGGCAAGGGCTGGACGCCGCGCGTCCCGGCGACCATCCGGGAGACCAACGATCCGGAGATCTACGCGGCCTTCCTGCGTGGGGTGTTCGAGGCGGACGGGACGGTACTCGAAGGAGTCCCGAGCGTTTCCACATCGTCGGAACTCTTCGCCGAAGACCTTCGGACGCTGCTGCTGGCGGTCGGCATGGCGACCACGACCCGGCGGACGATCAGTGGTTTCGGCCGCCCGATGCTGCAGGTCCGGCTGCGCAACGTCGACCACGCGATGATGTTCGACGAGGTCGTCGGCTTCATGGGCGAACGCAAGGCGCGACTGCTGGTCTGCCTCGAGCCGGCCGGATCGGCCAAGGGAGATCGCGTTCACCTGCCTCGCGAAGTGTGGGATGAGCTCGTGCCCTCCGGTCACGAATCTCGCGACGCTGTCGTGCAGTCTCTGCGGAAGGTCGGCGGTGTGGCCCGGATGGTGGCACGCCGGATCTACTCCGAGACCGGTGATCCGCGTCTCGGCCGGGTGCTCAGGTACCTGTTCGAGCCCGTCGAGGCCAACGCTGACGGTGGTGTTCAGCCGACTTACGACCTGTCGGTGCCGGACAACGTCACCTATGTCGCCAACGGGTTCGTCAGCCACAACACCATCGGCTTCATGATGGACTGCGACACCACCGGGATCGAGCCGGACTTCTCCTTGGTGAAGTTCAAGAAGCTCGTCGGCGGCGGCTCGATGCAGATCGTCAACCAGACGGTGCCGCGCGCGCTGGAGTCGCTGGGCTACCCCACCGAGCAGGTCGAGGCAATCGTCGAGTTCGTGGCGCAGAACGGCCACGTCGTCGACGCGCCGGGGCTGCGCCCGGAGCACTACGAGGTGTTCGACTGCGCGGTCGGCGAGCGCTCGATCGCGCCGATCGGGCACGTCCGGATGATGGCCGCGGTGCAGCCGTTCCTCTCCGGCGCGATCTCGAAGACGGTCAACATGCCGGAGTCGGCGACGGTCGAAGAGGTCGAGGACATCTACTTCCAGGGCTGGAAGCTCGGCCTGAAGGCTTTGGCGATCTACCGCGACAACTGCAAGGTCGGCCAGCCGCTGTCCACGGCCAAGAAGGACAAGGTCGCCGCTGTCGCAGAGCCGGAAAAGGTCGTCGAGTACCGGCCGGTGCGCAAGCGCCTGCCGAAGAAGCGCCCGAGCCAGACGGTGTCGTTCACCGTCGGCGGCGCGGAGGGCTACCTGACGGCGGGCTCGTACCCGGACGACGGCCTCGGCGAGATCTTCGTCAAGCTGGGCAAGCAGGGGTCGACCCTGGCCGGCGTGATGGACGCGTTCTCGATGTCGATCTCGGTGGGCCTGCAGCACGGCATCCCGCTCGAGTTCTACGTCTCGAAGTTCTCGAACCTGCGCTTCGAGCCGGCGGGCATGACCGACGACCCGGACATCCGCATCGCGACGAGCGTGATGGACTACCTGTTCCGCCGCCTGGCCCTGGATTATCTGCCGCACGAAAAGCGCTCGCAGCTGGGCATCCTGTCGGCGGACGAGCGCTCGGCAGAGGTCGAGGCCGGCTACGGCGGCGGTGTCGACGTCGAGATGCTGAGCTCCACAGTGGACTCGTCCCCGGAACCGCACACGGCGGAAACCGAGCACCCCCACCGCGAAGCCCAGACGACAACGGAGCTGATGGAGCTCCGCCTCGGCAAGGCGGCGGACGCCCCGCTGTGCATGACGTGCGGAACGAAGATGCGCCCGGCAGGCTCGTGCTACGCCTGCGAAGGCTGCGGCGCGACGTCGGGTTGTAGCTGACGGTTCAGGCGGAGCAGGCCGGGTCTCGTCACCCGGCCTGCTCCGCCGTGCTCGGTGGGTCAAGAATCGGTCGGCCACGCGCCTGAGGTCCCGTGGCCGGTGGGCAACGTGAGCCGGGTGCCGACGAGGTCCGATGTAGACAAATCGTCGCCGAGTTCGGTTGAGCTGCGTTCTCGACGGCATAGCGGCCTGCGCGCGGCGTTGGGCGGCACGACTACTCGTCGTGGTCGTCCTCGGCCTCGGTGTCCCAGTGCTTGGCCTGCCGGCGCAAGGATTCGGCATGGTCGCGGAGTGCTCCGGCTGTGAGCGGCCACCCGGCCTCGACTTTGTCGGCCCAGACGAGATAGGTCTCCGCGGAGGTTCGCTCCTGATCGCCGCCGTCGTACAACCCACGCGTCGTGAAGCCGATGTTGTTGCCGATTCCCCTCACGAATCCTTCTCGGAGGTCGCCACTGTCATCCAGTTCGAGAACGTCCCGGACGGCCTCGGTGGGCCAGGCGTCGTCATCCCCTGACGGGCCCGTCGCCAGCAGCGTGCCGATGGCCTGGTCGCCGGTGTGGAGCATGTCGATCGCACCGAGGAGTTCACGTGCTTGACGCACCCACGCGAGCAGCCGGGATCGGTCCACGACGTCGCCGGTCTGCCCGGGTAGGCACCTCAGGCGCTCCCCGGTCCACCAGAAGCGCAAGGCCTTGGGATTGATCTTCTCCGTCGGGAGGTAGCGAAACCGGTGTAGTTCGACGAAAGCAGCCGGGTCGGCGGCGATCAGTTCCAGTAGTGCCCGCGGTGCACGCTCGTGGAACAGTCCGGCGAACGCTATTTCCCAGTGCGCCACGGCGTGCAGGCTATGGCCGATGACGTGCAGGTAGTCCAGAAGGCGGCCAACCGCGTACGCGGTGTGGGAAGAGACTTGGCTGGAGGTGTTCAGCAGGCGGTCGAAGGCTGCCTCGACCAGCTCGGCGGTCGGGCGCCAGGTTTGGTCGTTGCCGTGCAGTGCCACTGACAAGGCGTCGATGACGTCCACGGCGCGGCCTTGTCCGAGGATCTCGGCGAGGTAAGCCTCCGGCTGCCCGGCAGGAAAGGGAAAAGCCGGCGTCAAGGACCAGAAACGATCGCGGACGTCCGGCTCCTCGTGAGCCACCAGGCCGACGGCCCAGTCACTCGGCAGAGCGAGCAGGAACGCCGTCCGACGGGCCGGATCGTCGGGAAGAGAGCTGAACAGGTCGGTTGCCCAGCTTTCGCCCGCGGTCTTGGCCCAGTACCAGATCCAGCCCTCCGCCAGCGGTTCGGTGAGCCTCGCGATCATTTCGTCCCGGACGGTGTCGCCGGCCACCTGGGCGAGCGCCCATCCCACGGTCTGGCCCCGGTCACTCGCGTCCGCCAGCCGGGCCAAGCCGCTGGTCCCGTGTTTGCCCAGTTCTTCTGTCACCACTGCGATGCGAAGCCTTTCGACCGCGGCGTCATGGGCTTCGATGTCGGTCAGCTCAACATCGGGGATGTCCGGGTGCCAGGTGAACAGCCATGCGTGCCGGGTCGGGTCGTCGGTCGGTTCGATTGTGGTGAGGAAGGACGACAGACGGTTGATGGTTTCGATCGGAAGGAACTGTGGCAAGGAAGATCGTTTCCGCTCGAAGTTCACGAGTTTGCGGCCTTGGTCCCACAGCGCGCGCACGGCTTCCGGCTCCGCTTGGCTGAAGTCGGTGGCTTCGAGGGTCGTGAGCAGCGACTCCTGGTGGGAGGCCGAGAGGCCGGTCAGCCGGGGGAGCCAGGTGGCCCACCGGTCCGGGACGGTGCCCAGGTCGGTCAGCACGGCGTCGAAGACGGAATCCCAGTAGATCTTGAGCGAATCTGACGGTGTGGTGGCGGGGCCGAGCCAGTCCTGCCGGACCCGGGGGCGAGCCAGGGGCAGCAGGAAGGGATCCCGGTCGGTGAGGTCGCTCAGCAACCGCCACCCGACCTCGGGGTACTTGGTGCGAACCTGGCCGATGACCGCGGTCCGGCGCTCGAGCGGTAGCGGGCTTTCCGGTGCAGGTGCGATCACCGTGAGCAGAGAGTGGTCTGGCCGGTTGCTCAGCCGGCCACTGGGATCGATGCCGGCGAGTCGCGCCAGCAGCAGCGTGGCTTCCGTACCGTGCTGCGGTGCCCAAACAACCGTTTCGAGTGCCCAGAGCAGCCATGTGTGCGCGGAGTGCCGGTTGAGCGTCCTGCCTTCCACATCTTCGAACATGACCCGCAGCAGTGGGTCCTGTCCTCGAAGCCCGGCACTCACGGCGTCCAGGAACACGCGTGGAGCAGCCTCGGCGAGCAGCGGGAGAACGTCACGGAGCGAACGCCAGGCCAGTCCGGTCCGGTCGGCGTTGGCCTGCCGCAGCAACTGGTGGACGATCGTCGCGGCGATGTCACCGGCGGTGCTGCCGGCGATCCCGGCGGATCCGGAATCTCCGAGCCGGGCCAAGCCGTGCGCGATTCCTTGCCGCAGGTCGTCCGACCAGGTCCGGACCGCGCCCTTGACCTTTGCGGTCGGCACCTCCGAGTCAGGCAAGGAGAGCACGGGGTCGCTCTCACTCAGGACGTCGATCGCCGCGGCGCTGAACTGGCGGATGTCCGTGTCGCTGACCTGGGTCAGCAACTGGGACCAAGCGTCCGAGGGATCGGCGAGCTGCCAGCGTGAACCGCTGCGGTGGAGGAAAGGGTCCCGGGAACCCTTGGTGGCCGTGGCGAAGCGCTCGACCCGCGCGTACGTCTCGCCGGTGATCCCGGCGATGACCTCGTGGTCGGCCTTGGTGGTCGTAGACCACCTGCTGACGAGTGACAGCGGTGCGGCGATGGCCGAATCCGGCGGCCGGCCCCACGGCGGACGAGGTGCGTTCGGGCTCAGCCGCCGGATCAAGGCCTGCGTGCTGCGCCGGGCGAGGCCGGCGAGCTCGTCGGCCTGGTGCAGTGGCACACCCATCGCCAAGAACGCGTCGCGTGCCTTGTCCCTCGGGATGCGCGGCAGGACCAGCACTCCGGAGCGCTGCTCGAACCCGTCGCGGGCGATGACGACGTGGCGGCTGGTCTGGCCCTCGGCCACGGGGACGTCGTCGCTCACCACGACCACGGGAAGGGACGGCGGAATCTTGGCCGCGTGCTCCCAGCCCGCCGCCGAAGTCACCCTGACCGCGCGGTGGTGCGGGTCGTGCCTGCCCAGGACAGCGGCGGCGAACACCGCGACCTCGTCGGAGGTCTGACCGCGGATGATCAAGTTCCCCGGCGGCCCGGACAGCCAGGACCGCACCTGCGCCGCCTGCTCGTCGCGGCCGAGCAGGTCGAGCTCCGCAGGTAGCCGGGAGCCGGTCAGCTCGGTGCGCTCCCGAGACCACGTGGCCAGGTCCTTGATCCCTTCCCGGACACCGATGCCGAGGTCGGGTGCGGCGTCGATCAGCCGATCGACCAGACCGGGGAAGGCGTGCGCGTCGCGGTAGGTGAGCCGCACGTACTGGCAGTTGGCCAGCCCAGCGAGGTCCGGGGGAAGGTCATCGGCCGCGGGCATGGGAGTAGTGAGCCCGAGGACCGGGATGACCGGCTTGCCGGCTGCGAGCGCGCGAGCGATCTCCTGCCTGACTACGTCGTCGGGCTGGAACAGCCGAGGACCGAACTCGGGCAGCCAACCGTCTCCGATCACGGCGATCATCGCGGGGCAGTTGTCGACCGCGTCCCACATGATCGGCTCGTAGTCGTGGCCGAGGTCGATCGACCGGCTCGATCGGAAGATCTTGTCCTTGCCGAAGACGGCGCTCAGTTCGGCATCCAGCCAAGCAGCCTTGTCGGCACCGTCGCCGCGGCGGAAGTTGATGAACACCATGCAGTTGATCGTGTCCGGTCCTGGTGCGCGGCTCAAGGTGTTTCCCGTTGCCTACTCGAGCGGAACAAGACACTTCACCGGATCTCCACGGAAGCGGCGCGGTTCCGCCACACCGATCCGGCATCATCAAGGCGATGACGGACGAACGCTGGCTCCGAGACTTCGAAACCGAGGCCGAACGCAGGCGGCGGCGCGAAGATCCGCCGTGGTCGCGCGGAGCCCGG
This sequence comes from Amycolatopsis sp. NPDC104587, assembly GCF_055583645.1. Taxonomy (NCBI): domain Bacteria; kingdom Bacillati; phylum Actinomycetota; class Actinomycetes; order Pseudonocardiales; family Pseudonocardiaceae; genus Amycolatopsis; species Amycolatopsis sp. NPDC104587. Next base: position 427,764 of record NZ_JBVJNO010000005.1, on the reverse strand, counting down.
TTGCACCCCGACGTCGCGCGGAGCATCCAGCGGTTCCAGCTCGGTGAGGCCGGCGACGGTGCCAACCTCATCGCGAAAGCCGGTGGGGGCAGCTATCTCGCCGCCGTCAAGCTCTTCGTCGCTGAGGAGCAGAACCATGCCCGGATGCTCGACGAACTGCTGCGCGCCGCCGGGGTGCCGACCATTGCGAGCCACTGGTCGGACACCGTCTTCGTGTGGTTGCGGCGGGCCCTCGGGCTGCGGCTGGAGCTGATGGTTCTCCTCATCGCCGAGGTCGTCGCGCTGCGGTACTACCGCGCGCTGCGGGACGGGACCGGCGATCCGCTCGTCACGCAGGTCGCCGCCCGGATCCTCGCCGACGAGGAGCGGCACGTGCCCTTTCACTGCCACCGGCTCGAAATCGGCTTCCGCGGGCTCGGGAAACCGCTGCGCGCCGCGGTTTTCGCGGGCTGGCGGGTGCTGCTGCTCGGCGTTGTGATCACGGTCGCGGTTGATCACGGGCCCGCACTGCGCCGGCTCGCCGTCGGACGGCTGGTGTTCGTCGCCGACGTGCTCACCGCCTTCGAGGTCGCGCTCGCACAGATCCGCGGTGAAGCGCCGAAGCCGAAACCGCGGCACGTCCCGAGGCGGACGAGGCCGCGGGGACTCGTCTAGCTCTCTTCGTCGTCGATGGTGAGTGAGCGCTCGGCGTTGTCCAAGAGCTCCTTGTAGGTGATCACGGTGATCCGGGCGTGCTCGGCGTTGTAGGTCCGGAGTGTCGTCGCGATCTCCTGTTCACTGAACTCCTGCTGGAACATCGGGTGGCCGATCACGACGGTGCCGGTCGCCCGCCGGGTGTCGATGCCGTGCCTGCGGCGTATCTCGTTGCGGTCTTCGTCGAAGGCGGTCAGGTAGTTGGCGACCTGGCTGGTTGCTTCGTGCACGTGCCGGTGGACGATCAGGCCGAACCTGCGGTAGCTCCGGACCAGCGGCACGTTCGCTCGTTTGAGCTCGACCACATGGAGCGAGCCGTCCGGGCGCAGGAGGGGAAGGTCGACCTCGGTTCCGGTCGTGAAGCGGCGTCGATCGGCTTCACCGATGTAGCTTCCTCCGAACAGCCAGTAGGAGCCTCGGAGTGCTTCTTGGAGGTGTCCTTCGGCGCTGTTCGGGTTCTCGACGACGTCACGGATCAGGGCGAGCCGTTCCCGGCGAAGCTGCAGATGTGCCGCCTCGACCATGTTCGTCAGCGCGGTGTCCGACAGGTCCAAGACACCGTCTTCGGGGCCGTGGCCGAGTTCGAAGTGCGTCCTCCGGGCGAGGACCTCGGCCAGCCAGACTTGTGACTCGGTGTGGAGGCGAAGGACGCGGTAGTGGCCGCGCTCGCGGTCTTCGACCACCCTGGTCGACAACTCGCCGAGCTTTTCGAGGTGATTCACCAATTCGGTGGCGGTCGCAGCGGGGTTCTCGGTGAGGTACTCCCTGGCGCGGTGTGCGCCCAGCGCGTGTGCGTTCGAGGTCATGAGCTCGACAGCATTGAGGTTGCTCACTCGTGCGTCGTAGAGCTGGTAGCGGCGGGTCACGTCGTCGGTGAGAACCCGTCCGGTTGCGTGCCCGAGCAGGTCGTCCAGGCGTTCGGCCGTCGCCGTGTCGCCGGCCGACAGCGCCTCGCGATGGGCGAACTCGGCCAGCTCCAGCATCTTCCTGCCGCCTCGGTTGCGGGACCTGTTCAGATGTTCGCGAAGATCGCTGACCGCCGCTTTGACGTTCGCATCGGTCACATGTTCCTCGATGCAGTCGAGGATCAGTCCGGTGACCTGGTCCGAGCGGATGGTCTTGCGCGATCCGTCGGTATGGGGCATCGGTTCCTCCCGGTGTTTGTCTTCTCAAGAGAGCGACCGAAGCGCCAGCTCCCGCAAAGCCGCGGTGATGCGGTCGGGGGAGACGCCACGCGCGGTCTGGTGCAGGAACAGCTCCGGCGCCAGCGGAGCCAGCAGGACGTCCGCCAGCACATCGGGGTCCGGAGTGCCCGCCGCCAGAGCGCGGACATGGGCGCGCCAGAAGCCGTATGCGCCCGTCGTGAAGCGGGAATGACCCACCTCGGCGCCCAAAACCAGCGGCGCATGACGGGTCAGCAGCTCCACCATCGCTTCGTAAAACGCCGCCAAGCGCGACGCCGGGGGAGCGCCCGGGCCCAGCGGGGGATCCCCGCGCAAGAGGGACTCCTGCAACCGGCGCTCGTGCTCGTCCAGCAGTGCCACCGCGATCGACGCGCGGTCCGGGTAACGGCGGTACAGCGTGCCGCGGCCGACGCCCGCCGCCTGCGCTATGTCCTCCATTGTCACCTCGGCCGCTCCGCGGACTTTGAACAGCTCTTCGGCCGCCGTGAGGATCTTGGCGCGGTTGCGGGCCGCGTCGGCGCGTTCGGGCATTCGCCCAGCCTAGGAATAACCGGACACGGCGTCCAGTTGAGCGAAGTGGACGCCGTGTCCGCCTAGGAGGAGGACCTGATGGGATGGTTCACGCTGGTCGCCGCCGGCCTGGTCGAGATCGCCTGGTCGCAGAGCATCAAGCCGACCGAAAGCTTCACCAAGCCGTGGCCGACGCTGCTGTGCTTCGTCCTCGGCGCCGCCGCCGTCTACCTGCTTTCGCGGGCGATGGACACCGTCCCGGTGGGCACCGCCTACGCGGTGTTCACCGGGATCGGCGCCGTCGGCGCGATCGTGCTCGGCGTGGTTGTGAACAAAGACCCGCTGAGCCTCGGCCGGGTCGCCGCGCTCGCCCTGATCGTCGGCGGTGTGCTGCTCGCGCGCGTCACTTCGTGAGCTGCTCCCACAGGAACTCGAACACCAGCGCCCACTTGAACGCCAGCTGCTCGTTGTCGGCGGCGGCGCCGTGGCCGCCTTCGATGTTCTCGTGGTACCGGACGTCGTGGCCCTGCTCGCGCATCCGCGCCACCATCTTGCGCGCGTGGGCGGGGTGCACCCGGTCGTCGCGCGTCGAGGTCACGAACAGCGACGGCGGGTACGAGCGTCCACTGTGGACGTTCTGGTACGGCGAGTACTTCGAGATGAACTCCCACTCCGCGGCCTCATCGGGGTCGCCGTACTCGGCCATCCACGACGCGCCGGCCAGCAGCAGGTGGTAACGCCGCATGTCCAGCAGCGGCACCTGGCTGACGATCGCGCCGAACCGCTCCGGGTAGCGCGTCAGCATCACACCCATCAGCAGGCCGCCGTTGCTGCCGCCCTGGATGCCGAGCTTCTCCGGCGTCGTGACGCCCCGCGAAGCCAGGTCGGCGGCCACCGCGCCGAAGTCCTCGTACACGCGGTGACGCTCGGCCTTGATCGCCTGCGTGTGCCAGCTCGGGCCGTACTCGCCACCGCCGCGGATGTTCGCGACGACGTACGTGCCGCCGCGGGCGAGCCAGCCGCGCCCGATCATGCCGCTGTAGGACGGCGTCAGCGACACCTCGAAGCCGCCGTAGCCGGTCAGCAGCGTCGGGCCGCCTTCGGCGCCGGACGGCCGGACGACGAAGTACGGGATCTTCGTGCCGTCCTCCGACGTCGCGAAGTACTGCGCGACGTCCATCCCCGAAGCGTCGAAGAACGCCGGAGCCTGCTTCAGCACTTCGACCGCTTCGCCGACGTGGCCGTAGCTCAGCGTCGACGGCTGGAGGAAGCCGCTGGAGTTGAGCAGGTACTCGTCGCTGACGTCGGGATCGGTGTCGAAGATGTCCGCGCTGCCGAACTCGGGACCGCCGGACAGCGGCTCCTCGGCCCAGCCGTCCGGACCGGGCGTGAGGGTCCGCAGCTCGGTGCGGACGTCGCGCAGCGTGCCGAGCAGCAGGTGGTGGCGCGTCCAGGCCCAGTAGTCGAGCGAGGTGTGCTCGTCGGGTGTGAAGAGCGTCGTGAACGCGCGCTCGCCGGCCATGAAGTCGTCGAAGCGGATGCCGATCAGCGAACCCGCCGGGTGCTCGGCGCCGCCGACCGTCCACGCCGTCCGTGGCCGGACCAGCAGCCACTCGCGGTGCACGGACGCGCTCGCGTCGTCGGGGACGTCGATCTTGACCAGCGCGTCCGGCGTCCGCAGGTACAGCTCGGAGCGGTAGAAGTCGACGGCGCGGCTGACGAAGTCACGCTCGAAGCCTTCGGTCGGGTCGTGGGACGCGCCGATCGAGACGTCGTCGGGCTTGCCCTCGTAGACCGTGACGGCCTCTTCCAAGGGCGTGCCGCGCCGCCACTCCTTCGACAGCCGCGGGTAGCCCGAGCTGGTCAGTGTGCCGGGGCCGAAGTCGGTGCCGACGTAGACGCGGTCTTCGTCGATCCAGCCGATCCGCGTCTTCGCCTCGGGCACGGTGAAGCCGCCCTCGACGAACTCGTGCGCGTCGAGGTCGAACTCGCGCACGACCGTCGCGTCCGCGCCGCCGCGGGACAGCTCGACCAGGCCGCGCCGGTAGTCCGGCCGCAACACGGTCGCGCCCTGCCAGACCCAGTTCTCGCCCTCGGCCTCGGCCAGCGCGTCGACGTCGAGCAGCAGCTCCCACTCGGGCTCCGCCTGCCGGTAGGACTCCAGCGTCGTGCGCCGCCACAGGCCGCGCGGGTGGGCCGCGTCCTGCCAGAAGTTGTAGAGGAGCTCCCCGCGGCGGCGGACGTACGGGATCCGGTCGTCGGCGTCGAGCACCTCGCGCAGCTCGTCACGCAGCTCGGCGAACCGCGCGCCGCGGGTCAGCTCCGCCAGCGTCTCGTCGTTGCGGGCGCGCACCCAGCCGAGCGCGTCGTCGCCGGTCACGTCTTCCAGCCACAGGTACGGATCCTCGACACTCATGACCACAGTTTCGTACGCCCGCCCACCTGGTGGCCACCGGGCGGCGTTTTCGTTTCGTGATCCTGCCCTCCCTGGTCGTCCGTATGCTGGTCACAGCGAGCAGGGGGAGAACGTGAACAACGCCGACGGCCCGGCCGGGCCGCCACCACCGCCGCCGATGGCGGCCCGGTCACCGGAACCCGCCTGGACGCCGGATCCCAGCCCGTGGGCGCCCAACTGGGCCGCCGCGCCTCCCGTTCCGATCGCCCCGCCGCGCAGCCGGCTCTGGGGCGCCGTGGTCGGGGTCATGATCGTGGTGCTGGCCATCTCGCTGATCGCGGCCACCATCCCGCGCCGCGTGGACGGCCGCGCGTTCGCCGCCCAGGGCGCCGACATCGGCCGGGCGTACGGCGGCACCGGCTCGACGTCGAACGCCAAGCCCGTCCCGGAGCTGGCCCGCAACCCGCTGCTCGCCGCGGGCATCACGCCGGGACCGGCGACGTGCACGCTGCCCGACCTCGGCCGCGCCCCCGAGCAGCTCAAGGCCTACTACCAAGCGCTGGCCGACTGCCTCGAACAGTCGTGGCGCCCCGCGTTGCAGAAGGCGAACGAGCCGACGCTGACCGCGACGGTTTCGGTGACGCTGCCCGAGCACAGCGCGTGCGGCGAGGCGCCGACGGAGAACGAAGCCGTCGCCTACTACTGCGGTGGCGACACCACGATCTACGCCCCGACCGACTGGATGCTCTCGGACGCGGGCCTGAACAAGGCCCGGCACATCGCGACGATCGCCCACGAATACGGCCACCACGTGCAGCGCGAGAGCGGGATCCTGTCCGCGGCGGCGGACAAGATGACGTCACCGAACGAAGACAGCGCGGTCGACAAAGAGGTCGTCCGCCGCATCGAGCTGCAGGCGAACTGCTTCGGCGCGCTGTTCCTGGCCGCCGTCGCCGGCACGGGCTCCATCAGCCGCTCGCTGGCGAACGCCGCCGTCGCCGACTACGGCCGCGCCAACAACAGCGACACGCACGGCTCGCGCGAGCACCAGCTGTCCTGGGCCAAGGCGGGCTACGACGGCAAGGCGACCAAGGCGTGCGACACGTGGAGCGCGCCGGTCACCGAGGTCGGCTGACCGTCCACCCGGGATCGCGGCCGAGCAGGGCGAGGAACCGGTCCAGCTCGCTCGCGTCCGCGGGCACGTCGACGCTGTGGGCGAACGAGTTGTTCTTTTCGCGGCCTTCGTCCGGAATCCGCTCGGCCAGTTGGAGAGCGGCGTGGACGGCGTCGGCGTCCGGCTCGTAGGACAGGCCGAGCGTGCGGGCCAGGTCCCAGCCGTGCGCGACGGTGTCGACGAGGTGCATGTGCGCGGCGATCGTGCCGGGGAACGTGCCGAAGTGGTTGATGGTGAGCTGCCGGTCCAGGACGGCGTCGTCGGTCATCGCGTCGAGGAAGTCGTCGACGGACGCCTGGTACGCGGCGACGGCGTCGGCGCCGAGGTCACCGGCGTCCCAGTCCGGGGCCGAGCCCTCGCGGGCCGCCGTCGCGAAGGCGTGGTTTTCGCTGACCTGGTGGCGGAGCAGGTCGGCGAGCGTCCAGCCGGCGCACGGGGTGGGCCGCGCGAGGTCGGCGGGCGTGGTGGTGGCGACGATCTTGCCGAGGACGAGCAGAGCGCGGCGGTCGAGTTCGCGGAGATCCATGGTTCGCACGCTAGGCGCGGGATCGGTCCACGAACAGTGCCAAATCCGCGCCACCTCAGGTGTGCCAATCTGGAGCGGTGGACGTGCACATCGACCTGGCCGGGACGCGCGGGCACCGCGACGCGATCTACCGGCAGCTCCGCGCGGCGATCCTCGACGGCCGGATCCGCCCCGGCGAGGCGTTGCCGCCGACACGCGAGCTCGCCCAGCGGCTGGCGGTCTCCCGGACGACGGTCAGCGCGGCCTACGACCGCCTCACCGCCGAGGGGTTCCTGGCCGGGCGCGTCGGCGCGGGCACGTTCGTCACCGCGTCGCCGGCGACGCGGCCCGAGCCGTCACACGTCTCCGGCGTGCGGCCGCTGCCGGAGTGGGACGCGGTGCCGTCGCCGCCCGCGCCGTTCGCCCCGGCGCCCGCGTTCGACTTCCGGCCCGGCGTCCCCGACCTCACGCGGTTCCCGTTCGACATCTGGCGCCGTCTCGTGACACAGCGGCTGCGCGCCGGCCAGGCCGACCTGATGACCTACGGCGACCCGCAGGGGCACGCGTCCCTGCGGGAAGAGATCGCCCGGCACGTCGGGGTGTCGCGCGACGTGCGCGCGAACGCGGCACAGGTCGTCGTCACCGCCGGGGCTCAGCAGACGACCGACCTGGTCGCGCGGGTGCTGCTGCGCCACGGCGATGTGGCCGCCGTCGAGGACCCCGGTTACCCGCCGCCGCGGCTGGTGCTCAGCGCGCGCGGCATCCGGGTCGCGCCGGTGCCGGTGGACGCGTCCGGGATCGTCGTCAGTGCCATCCCGGCGGGGACGCGGCTGGTGTACGTGACGCCGTCGCACCAGTACCCGCTGGGCCTGTCGATGTCGCTGGAGCGGCGGCTGGAGCTGCTGGACTGGGCCGAGCGGAACGACGCGGTGCTCGTCGAGGACGACTACGACACCGAGTTCCGCTACACCGGCCGGCCGCTGGAACCGTTGCACAGCTTGGATTCCCGGGGCCGGGTGGTGTACGTCGGCTCGTTCTCGAAGGTGCTCTCGCCGGCGCTGCGGCTCGGCTTCCTCGTCGCGCCGCCGTCGCTCGTGTCGGCGTTGGTGAAGGCCCGGTACCTGACCGACTGGCACGCGCCGAACGTCGAACAGGCGGCGCTGGCGGCGTTCATGGCCGAAGGCGGGTTCGCGCGGCACGTCCGGCGGATGCGGAAGGTCTACCGCGAGCGGCACGAACTGCTGTCGGAACTGCTCGCTGCGTCGTTCTCGGACTTCCTGACGCCGCTGCCGTCGACCGCGGGCCTGCACCTGAGCGCCGCTTCGCCGTCGGATCTCTCCGGCTTGGTCCGCCGCGCCCGGCACGACGGCGTCCGGCTGTATTCACTCGGCGACTTCAGCGTGGGCGAGCGGCGGCACGGGCTCGTGTTCGGTTACGGTGCGGTCGCGGCCGAGCGGATCGGGCCGGGACTGGCCCGGCTGCGGGCGCTGGCGGACGAGGGAGCGGCATGACCGACGAGGTGATGGTGGCGATCGACGCCGGTCTGCGGCAGCACATCGGCGGCGACCGGGAGGGTGCGTACGCGACCTTCACGGCGTTGTGGGCGTCAATCGGACGGGACGGCGACCCGCTGCACCGCGTCGCGCTCGCGCACCACATGGCCGACGTCTGCGACGACCCGGCGGAGGAGCTCGAGTGGGACCTCCGCGCGCTGGCGGCGGCGGACTCGCTGACCGACTCGCGGGCGCAGGAATATCATTCGTCACTGGCCGTGCGCGGGTTCTACCCGTCCCTGCACCTGAACCTGGGCGAGGACTACCGCAAACTGGGTGATCTTCCGGCCGCCCGCGAGCAGCTCGACCTGGCTCGACGCCGTCTGGACGCCCTCTGCGACGACGACTACGCGGCCGGGATCCGCCTGGCACTGGACGGGTTGGCCGAACGGCTCGGCTGAATCGTTTTCAATACCACGAATTCGCCCCGTTTGCCGGACTTTCGCCCAGGTCCCGGTGCCCTTAACCTGTGGTGATCCAGCTCACCGACGGGAAGGATCGCCATGCGGATTGCGGATCTGCTGCGCAAGAAGGGGTCGGCGGTCGCAACGGTCACCCCGGAGACGACGGTGACCAGGCTGCTGGCCGGCTTGGCCGAAAACAACGTGGGCGCGATGGTGGTGGTCGCACCGGACGGTTCGATCGCCGGAATCGTCTCCGAACGCGACGTGGTCCGCCGCCTCAACGAGCACGGCCCCGGCCTGCTCGACGGACCGGTGTCGGAGATCATGACGAAGCTGGTCGCTAGCTGCGGCCCGGACGACTCGGTGGACCAGCTCTCGGTCCTGATGACGGAGCGGCGCATCCGCCACGTGCCGGTCCTGGTGGACGGTCGCCTCGCCGGGATCATCTCCATCGGGGACGTGGTGAAGAACCGGATGGAGGAGCTGGAGAAGAGCCAGGAACAGCTGGAGGCCTACATCTCGCAGGGCTGACCCCGGGTGGGGGGGGGGGGGGGGGGGGGGGGGGGGGGGGGGGGGGGGGGGGGGGGGGGGGGGGTGGTCCGTTGTTTTACCCTC
>NZ_JBVJNO010000005.1:403322-418721 GCF_055583645.1 Amycolatopsis sp. NPDC104587 | reverse complement strand
GAAGGGGGGGGGGGGGGGGGGAAAAAGAAAGGGAGGGGGGGGCTGTCTCGTCTGAGGGGGCCTCCCCTGTGGCTCCCCCCCCGTGGGCCTCCTCCCCCCACCGGGACCTCATGATGTTTCGACTCCGCTCACCGCTTCTCGAACACTCCGTCGTGGATCGGTCGCCAGGATCTCCCGGACCTGCGTGTGTTCCGGCCGATCGGTGAGGGAATCGGCCAGACTGGCTCGGACGATCCGAGCGGGATCACGCGCCAAGGACAACCCGGGCTCCGGTTCTTCAGGCGCCTGAGCCCACAGCACGGCGGCCAGCGATCGGACGTGCTCACTCGCATGGGTCGAGAGGAGTGCAGGCGGTAGATCCTCCGCCGACGAATCCAGAGCCAGCAACGTCCGGACGATGTTCTTCACATCGATCTCGTTCGGGCGGCCGAGCAGGCGGATCGCGTGTTTCCGGACCGCTGCTCGCTGCTCTTCGGTATCTGCCAGGTACGCACAAGCCTGTGCGGCCGTGTCGGCCGTTGCGTGGGGGCCTACGTCGAGCCGCATTGCACTCAACGGATGGCTCGTCGTCGCCATTGGGAGGTCATGTGCACCGACGGCTTGATCCCTGCCAGCCATTGGAAACGTAGCGTCGAAGGCGCGTTTGCGCTCTTCCGGAGACAGATCCGGTGCAAGGCCGGCCAGTTCCTCCAGAACGACTCGCCGGTTGGCTATCCCCGTTGCGGGATCAAGAGCAGACCTCAACAGATCCGACACGAGCTCACTCTTGAGGTCCTCATCCAGAAGAACCGCGGAATGAGCCAGGCAGGTGTCGTAGCTCCACATCGGCATGACACCAGGTCGCGGGCGTTCGCGGTCGAGCACGGCGCGTGCTGCTTTGCCCGCCTGTTCGCGAAGCAGGTCGGTGGCGACACCGATGGCGGCGAGAATGGATCGCGCCCATCGATTTCCTGCCTCGGCAGGATCGAGCAGCACGGCCTTAGCTTGCTCCACCCGATTCTCCAACACCGGCAGGCCGGGCCCCAGCGCCCGTTCGCCGAATTGGTGGCTGAAGATGGCACCTTCGAGCAGTTGCCTGACTGCCACGTCGGCCAGGCTGGAATGCCGTTCGGCGATGCTGAGCAGCAGTCGCGAGTGGTCGCGGTCCGTTTGCCGGTATCGGTTCTCATCATGAGGTAGCCAAGGCGCCGTTGCGGTCAGAACCCGATGCGCTTGGGCTTCGTCCAGACGCGAACAGAGCGCCGCAAGAACCTTCGTTCCGCGCGTGACGAGGTGGCTGAAGAAGGTCTTGCGAGGACCGCCGCCCTCGATCAGGTCCAGGGCGACGATGATCCAAGCCGAGGCGTCATCCTCGTCGAGGAAGTCTGCGACGGCTGCTGCAACTTCGAGTGCTGCGCCTAACTGGCCGGCTGTGCTGCCGCTGAGGGAGACGGGCCAGTCAAGTGCTGCTTCGGGCAGATCGGCGGCCGCCGCCGAGGCCGCCTTCCCTGCTTCCGCCCGAACCAGTTCTCGCAGGCCGGCGAGGGGCTCACCGTTGTTCTTCAGTACGGTGCCGAGCCGCTTGGAAGTCTCGTTTTCGCCGACCAGGTCGGCCCGGATGCAGGCTTTCCAACGCCATTGCGCCAACAGCCTCACCGCGCTCCGGCCCTTGCCCTCGGTCAGACTGCGAAGCGCGCGCTCTTCGAGTGTCGGGCTACCCGGAAGCTGCTGTGACCAGCTACCGTTGCGCAAGTGCTGAGCGGATGGATGCTCTGTGTCTCCAGAGCCGAAGAACACACCCCAGCGCACCCGGAGCCCTCTGAGTGAATAGAGCCAGTCGGCCGCCTCGTCGTTCATTCGTTGAGTGAGCGCTTGCGAGATGGCGTCCCGGTAGCAGTGCACCGCTCCGGCGAACTCGTCCGTGTTCGAAAGATAGCGCGCCTCGCGGGCGAGGATCCACGTTCGTTGCACAGGCGTGAACAGGCGAGCTCGATCGTGCAGTTCCGTCCATTCCCCGGTGACATCGGCAACACACATGCTCAGCCGCACCACCAGAGCCTCTTCGGGCGAACCGCTCGGGTGCAATGGAAGAGACAGGGGAATCAGCCGGTCGAGGCGCTCCTCGAGCACGTCGTGCTCTCGTTCGGCGATCGAGTGTTCGGCCAGGAACACGGCCGCCTCCAGCAGGTAAGGATCGTCTTGCCGCAGGGCATCGAAGGAAGCCGCAAGCTCGCCGGCGCCCAGCAGTCCGGTGAGGACGCGCTCGGCAGCCCGGGCGGCGGCGAGCGCCCGGCCGAACCCGCAATCGCCGGCGTGCCCCTCGTCCGGTCGTTCGAACAGGGGAAGCCTTTCCGTGGTGTCCCCGATCTGGTTCATCGACGTCCACATCAGGCCGAGGCGGACGTCCGCGCCTTTGTCGAGGCAGCCGGCCTCGTCCAGTGCCTTTGCTTGTTTTGACCGGAGGTCTCGCGCATGCACGTCGAAGCCCGCTTGGACGAGGACTTCGGCGGCCCTGCCGTAGCGGCTCGCGGCCCCCAGCGGATCCGTCTTCGCCATCTCGTCGGCCTTGGCGCACTCGTGGTCGATGCCGAGGTGGCGCAGTGGTCCCCGGTTGACGGCGTCGGCGAGGACCTCGTGGTCCGACGGCAAGGCTTCCACCGGAGCGGACTGAGCGGTGGTCGAGTACTTGCTCCGGAACTCGGCCAGCGACCGGCGGATCATCGGGGCGACGGACTGCGCGAACGCGGGTGTCGTGCCGGCCGCTTCGAACGCCGCACGGACGTCGTCCTGCCGCAGTGGAGGGATCCGCAGTGGCTCGGAGGGCAGGTTGCGGCCGGGACCGGTGGGCAGCAGAACGTGGTGACCGCGGTCGAGGGCTGCATCGATGTCAGGGGTGTCGTACCGAGGTACCAGGACGCACGGGCGCGCAACGGCGATGCACCGTGACCAGGCGTCGGCGTCGAACACCAGGATGGCCCGCAGATCCTGCCGCGCTTCGACCGAGAAAACAGCGGCGATGAAGGCCAGGGCCAGTTCCTCGGACTCGCCTTGGACGACGGTGGAGACGGCCGGTCCTGCAGGCAGCTGTCGAACGGCATGAACAACTGCCGAACGGCCGGCCAGCAGGACAGCGGCCGGCAGTGCCGGCTCAGTCTGCTTCGACCACTCCGCCCACCAGACGGTGAGCTCCTGGCTTCCGGGAAGGCGGCCTGCTGCCAGTTCGGGGACGTCGTGGATCAGCTCGGTGACCACCCGCTCGATGTCCTGGGGTGTGCTTCGTCGGTTGATCGGGCGATACTGGTGGTCGAGGAGGCCGCGGATGTCGTCGGGCAGCTGCTCGCGCGCCGGCATCGCCGCGTTGACCAAGAGCGGAACGACTCGCTTTCTCTCGGTCAGGGCTAGCCGGATCTCGCGACGGACCCAGTCTCCCTCGACGTGCAGCTTGCCGAGGTTGACCTCGTCCAGCCAGCGGTCTCCGATGACGACGATCAGCACCGAGCAGTGCGCGATCGCCTGGTCGATCTCGTCGGCGAACAGGCTGCCGGCAGACGCTTCCTGCGAAACGTGAAAGACCTCTTGCTGGCCCAGCTTCGCCTTCAGGTGCTCCGCCAGCAACGCCGCGAACGCCGCCTCGTCCCCGACCCGGTAGTTCACGAAGACGGTGCCTTCAAAGGCGTTCATCAGGTCTCCTCCAGCTCCGGACGGATCAGCTCATGGTTCACGACCGGTGCCCGGCCACGCCATGCTACGGGCGAGTAGGCAACAGGAAACACCTGTCCCTCATCAGGAAACCCCAGGAGACTCGGCAAAGCTCGTCCACGGCTCTCGAAGGAATCCGCTGTGTACTCGAAATCGCATTCCCGGTCGTTGCAGGAAATCCGGCGGCAATGCTTGGTGGTGATTGCCGCCTCCTCTGTCGCGCTCGAGGGCTGGAGGCTTTCCGGCGACCTGCCGGACCGCGCCCTGACCTGGACCGAGCTGGTCGAGCTGGCACAGTCGGCGACGACTTCGCCGGAGGCCAAGGCCGCGATATGGGCGGAAGCCGTCAGACTTGCGCAGACGGACCCGCGGTCCTGGCTGCCGGCAGCCGTGGCATTGATGGTTCCGCAGTTCCTGTTCGCGGTCAGAAAATCAGCCGAAGAAAACGGCCTGGACCCCGACGACGTTGCGGGAGACCTCGTGGTCGGGTTCCTCGAAGACCTACGGGGAGTCGATCCCGACATGCGGAGGCTGTCGGCTCATCTCAAGCGCCTGACCAAGGCGAGGGCGACACGCCCGTTGGACGGTCGCACCGCGGGGTACGGAGCCGTGCCGGCAGTACGTGCGGTCCCGTTGACACCTCCGGCCGGTCACATCGACCTGGTGCTCGCCGAGGCGGTCGCGCACCATTTCCTGACCCGTGCCGAAGCCGAACTGGTGGCCCGAGCGCATTTCGAAGGTCAGCCCGTGTCCGTCGCGGCTCGGGAGCTCGGTTTCCCGCCAGGACAGGGACCGACGGCGCTGCAGCACGCCGGGCGCAAGTTGATCGAGTACCTCGGGGTCGCGGCGAACTGGTCTGTCCGTGCCGGACGTGGGCGTTAGCGAGCCGGCTGTAGGGCCAGGCTCAGTGCCGGCTCGAGCGCGCGCACTTCGGAATGACCGTGCCACCGCCGGAGAGTCTTGGCCAACAGGTGGAGATCGGAGCGAATGGTCGCGGAATCTATGCGTGCTGCGTCGGCGACGATCGCACGCGTCAGTGTGCAGGCCTTGTCCAGTTCACCCGATGCCGCGCACGCCAACGCCCTTCGCGCGCCGAAGCGGGTGCGTGCGCGAACCGCGCCGGGCAGAATCCGGGGTACTTCCCGATCGAGGATCTCGGTGGCCGCTCGCAGTCGGCCCAAGTCGTACAGGCACCACCCGGTCACCACGCCGACCGGGTCCGGGACGTGCGCAGTGCCGATCACCGGCCCTGGCGGCCGATCCGTCGACGCGAGCGCCAGCTGTTCGCGTGCCCGGTCGAGGGCCCGCATGCAGGCATCGTAGTCGCCGGCCAGTGCGTGTCCTTGCGCTTCTCGTTGGGCGGCCAGGCCCAGAATGCGATGCGGCACTCCGCGTTTTGCCTGCGCTTCGCAGGCGAGTGCCACGGTGGCCGCGGCGTCTCCACGGTAGAGCGCGATCAGGCCATGCCGCACGAGCGCATAGCTCGCCACATGGTGGTCGCCCGCGGCGTCGGCGACTTCGGCCGCTTCGTTCGTCCACCATACGGCTTTGTGGTCGTTCCCGGATTCCTGAGCCATCCACCCCGTGTATTCCGCCACGCGCGCGGCGAGGGTTGCCAGGGGGAGGGATGGCGTGCCGCCACTCCGGCCGATCAGTGCACGCAAAGCGTGCGCTTGGGCCGTCACCATGGGAAGAACCGCGGCCGGCGAGGCCACCTGTCCCAGCTCCCGGAGCCCCGCGAAGATCTCGAGGTGACTGGTGAGCTGGTCAGCAGTCTCGACCGGACTGTTTCGGCGAATCGAACCCGGCCGATCGGACTGGCGCGACATCCTGGCCAGAGTGGATTGCCAGGCTTCTTGGCACGCCGCCGGTTCCGGGAGACCTTCCGGAACCGGCGGGGAGACCAACGACGACAATGTCCCCTTCGCGTCGAGTTCAGCGTCGCAACGACGCGCGAAGAGCACGGTGGGGCGTTGGTGCCCGTTCTCGATTTTGCTCAGGTGACTACTGCTGTAGTTGAGGCGGCGGGCGAACGCGTTGAGCCCCAGGCCGTGCTTCGTCCGCAGGACCCTGAGTCGTGGACCGAACTCGTTCGGAAGACCCGATGCGACATGATCGTTCTCGATGTCGTCCGCCATGGTTCCTCCCGGGCGCTGATCGGTCACGCGGATGTTAGGGGAGGCCGTTCCGCCGTTGTTCGGCTTTTCGTGCCATCACCCGCTTGCCGCAAACGATTCGCGCGCCCGGGTGAACCGGTCACTCCCGCCAGCCGGAGAGTTCCACACCCTTCGCGACGTCCACCCGATACGACAACGTCACCACGCCCGTTTCCCCAGGCGCCAACGCCAACTGCCACGTGAACTCACCCAGCGCCGACGTCTCGACCGGATCGGGCGAGGTGCGAACGTCCCGCACCGTGATCGTGTCGTCCCGCGAAACCGGCGCCTGGTCCAGCACCGTCACCGTCGCCGAACGCGGCCCGTGGTTGCCCACCGAAATCCGGTACTCCGCCTCACGCCGTTTCTGTCCGGACAGCGTCGCCTTCGAAGCCGTGCGGCGGACCAGCTCCCGCTCGATCCGGATGCGGTCGTCGACACCCAGGGCCAGCTCCAGGTCTTCGCCCGGCGCCCACGCCTCCAGCGCCGTCGTCCCGACGAACTCCGCGTCGTGGAACACCGAAGCGCGCCCAGGCCGCAGCGCGTGCTCCGATGTGTTGACCACCGTCGCGCGCAGGTACGCCTCTTCGGCCAGGACCGGCGCCGTCACGTAACCCAACGAGGCCGTGAGCGAAAGCTGCGCCAACGTCGTGCGGTGGCCCTGCGCCCCCGATGGGATCTCCACGGGGCGCGAAGGCCGGTACGTCACCGCCGTCGTGCCCTGCTCTACCGCCGCGAACTTGGGCGCCATCGCGGCCGCCGCGAAGCGCATTCGTGAACCCTCCGGGACGCCGCCGCCGGAACCGCCGTACGCCGCCGCCGGGGCGGCTGGGACCGGGTGGACGCGGTCCAGGTACCACGGGGACAGCTCCGGGACCACCACCGAAACCGCCGGCCGCGCCGTCGACAGCGCCAGCTCGCACTCCGGCCAGTCCTCGCCCGTGTGCTGGGTGACCAGCCCGTACGACAGCACCGTGACTTCGGTGCCGCGCACGCGGATGTCGTACCCCGGCTCCCAGCTCGCTCCAGGGACCACATAGGACAGTTCCAGCTCGGCCGACCCGGCCGGGTCCGAAATCTCCAGCTCCACCACGACCGACGTACTGTCCTCTTCGGACCGGGCGCTGTGGGACTCGATCCGGCGGTCGAGCGCCGCCAGGTCCTCGCGCAACCGCGTGATCCGATCCGCAAGAACCCGCCGGGCCTTCAACGCCGAGGCCAGCCGCGAGCCCAGCGCGTCGGTCACCTCGCTGACGCGTGACGGCTCCGCGGTCCCGGCGGCCAGCGCCTTCGCGAAGCTGCCGCCACTGCGCTTCGCGAGCGAAGTCAGCAGATCCACCTTCATCGCTTCGGCCGCTTCGTCGTCGACGACGCCGTCGAGCGTGGCTTGGTCCGCACGCCGTTGTTCGACGAGCTCCCGCAACCCCGCGTCGGCCGGTGCGGCGTGCCGCTCCGTGCGCACGTCGACGCCGGTGATCAGCGCGGGCCCGGTCCCGGTGACGCGCACCGAGCCCGCGTCGAGGGCCAGGGGGAGCCCGGCGAAGGTCAGACGCGGCCCGCCGTCGAGCGGGGCCTTCCCCCGGCGGGTGATCCGGGCCTGCTGCGGGTAGACGGTCACGGCGGCGATCGGCGCTTCCACGGTCGGCATGCCCCCGACGTTAGTCGCTTGACACCCCCTCGGCCCGGACGGAAGTCTCGACAGGTCGTCCGCTTCGCCCGGCTTGGGGGTTTGAGTGAAAGCCGCACGAACCGCAGTCCTGCTCCTCACCCTGGCGGTCCTGCCGCTGACAGCGGTCACCGCCGAAGCCGCCGATCCGCTCGGCCCGGTCTTCACGGGCGGCCAGGCGCAACCCGTGTTCGACCCCGCCGACGTCATCCGCGAGGACGTCTGGGTCACCGCGCCGGTCGACAGCGACCACGACGGCGCCGGCGACCTCGTGCACGCCCAGGTTGTGCGCCCGCGCGCGACGCAGCAGGGCCTGAAGGTCCCCGTCGTCTACCAGGCCAGCCCGTACTACGCCGGCGGAAACGACGTCGCGAACCACGACGTCGACGTCGAGCTGTCCGCGCCCGGCTACGCCCGCGAAGCCGAGGGCCCGCGGGTCGCCGCGCACGGCGTCGGCCCGGCCGCCCCGATCACCTGGCGCTACCAGGACTACTTCACCGCACGCGGCTTCGCCGTTGTCTACGGCGAATCGCTGGGCAGCGGTCTCTCGACCGGCTGCCCGACCACCGGGGACGTCAACGAGACGATCGGTGCGCGCTCGGTCGTCGACTGGCTCAACGGCCGCACGCCCGCCCGGGACGCCGCCGGCGCCGCAGCGAAGGCCGACTGGAGCACCGGCAAGACCGGCATGATGGGCGTGTCCTACAACGGGACGCTGCCCAACGCCGTCGCCAGCACCGGTGTCGAAGGCCTCGAGACGATCGTCCCGATCGCCGCGATCTCCAGCTGGTACCAGTACTACCGCAACGACGGCGCGGTCGTCGCCGCCGGCGGTTACCAGGGCGAGGACGCCGACGTGCTCGCCGAGTACGTCTACACCCGCGAGGACCGGCAGATCTGCCGCTCGGTCATCGACGGGCTGACCCGCGACCAGGACCGCGTGACCGGCGACTACACGCCGTTCTGGGACGTCCGCAACTACCGCAACGACGTCGCGAAGGTGCACGCGTCGGTGCTCGCGGTGCACGGCCTCAACGACTGGAACGTCAAGACCGACCAGGTCGCCGAGTGGTACGAAGCGCTGAAGGCCCACGGCGTCGAGCACAAGATCTGGCTGCACCAGTCCGGCCACGCCGACCCGTACTCGCTGCGGCGCGACGTCTGGCTCGCGACGCTGAACAAGTGGATGTCGCACTACCTCTACAGCGTCGACAACGGCATCCAGAACGAGCCGAAGGCGACGATCCAGCGTGAAGACCTCTCTTGGGTCGACGAAGCCGACTGGCCGGCGCCCACGACGGCCGATGTCCGGGTCTACCCGTGGCCGGGCGGCAAGTCCAAGGGCACCATCGACACGCGCAACCCGGTGCCGGGCTCGGCGGCCGTCGAAACCCTCGCCGACGACTCGTCGAAGACGATCGAGCAGCTGGCCGGCCTCGCGTCGTCGGGCAACCGCCTGCTGTACGCGACTTCGGCGGCGAAGCAGTCCGTACGGCTCTCGGGGACCGCTCGTGCCGACCTGGCGCTGGCGTTCGACCGGCCCGCGGCGAACGTCTCGGCGATCCTGCTCGACCGCGCCCCCGACGGCACGTCCCACGTGATCAGCCGCGGCTGGACCGATCCGCAGAACCGCACGTCCCCCGCCCGCACCGAGCCGATCACGCCGGGCCAGACGTACAAGATCGGCGTCGAGCTGATGCCGAAGGACTACGTCCTCGCGGTGGGGCACCGGCTGGAGTTCCTGCTGGCCTCCAGCGACCACGACTACACGCTGCGTCCGAAGCCGGGTGCGGGGCTGGCGCTGGACCTGACGAAGACGTCGGTGACGCTGCCGGTGACGGGAGGCAAGCCGGCGCTGCGAGCCGCGTTCGGCTGATGCTGCCCGCGCATCTCCACGCCGACGTCCGGACGTTGTGGGACTACCACGACCTGCGGCACCCGGTACGTCGGTCGGACGTCGGCATCGGGCTCGGCAGCCGCGACCCCGGCGTCGCCGTCCACACGGCGGAGCTGTTCCACGCCGGATGGTTCCCGCTGGTCGTCTTCACGGGCGCCAACGCGCCGACGACGGTGGCCCGCTTCCCGCGCGGCGAAGCGGTCCACTACCGCGAGATCGCGCTGGAGCTCGGCGTGCCCGACGAGGCGATCCTGGTCGAGCCCGAAGCCCGCAACACCGGTGACAACATCACGTTCACCCGCCGGCTGCTCGACGAACGAAGGCTTCCGGTCCGGTCGGTGACGCTGGTGTCCCGGCCGTACCAGCAACGCCGTGCGTACGCGACGGCGAAGCGGCTCTGGCCGGACGTCGACATCGTCTGCGCGGCGACGGCGGTCTCGCTCGAGGACTACTTGTCCGGCAGCGAGGACGCCGAGCGGGTGATCGGCATGCTCGTCGGCGAAACCCAGCGGATCACGGAGTACGCGGCGCGCGGGTTCGCGATCCCGCAGCGGGTCCCGACGGGGGTCGAGCGGGCGTTCGGCCGCCTGGTCGACGCCGGGTTCACCCAGCGGCTGATCCCGGCGGCTCAGTCCGCGATGCCCGCCCGGTAGGCGAAGGCGACCGCCTGCGCGCGGTCCCGCAGCCCGGCCTTCGTGAAGAGGTGGTTCACGTGGGTCTTCACGGTCGCCTCGCTCACCACCAGGGTCCGCGCGATCTCGGTGTTCGACAGGCCCGCCGCGATCAGCCGCAGCACCTCGATCTCCCGCGTGGTCAGGCCTTCGACCTCCTTGACCCGCTTGGGTGTGCTGCGGGTGGCCGCGTCGACGAGCCGCCGCTGCAGCTCGCCGTCCACTGTGGACTGGCCGGCGGCGGCCGAGCGCAGCGCCCTGGCGATGGCCTCGGCGTCGGCGTCCTTGGTGAGGAACCCGCGGGCGCCGGCCCGCAACGCGGCCAGCAGCGACTCGTCGTCGGCGTAGGTGGTGAGCACGACGACTTCGGTGCCCGGGTGCTCGGCGCGGATCCGTTCGGTGGTCTCGACGCCGTCGCAGCGCGGCATCCGCAGGTCCACCAGCACGACGTCGGGGTGGTGCTCGGCGACGAGGGCGAGCGCGGTGAGCCCGTCGGCGGCGGCGCCGACCACCTCGACGCCGGGCAGCAGCCCGAGCAGCGTGACCAGGCCTTCCCGGACGACCGCCTGGTCGTCGGCCAGCACGACCCGCAGGCTCACGCCGGCACCGTCAGGTGAATCCGCCATCCGTCCTCCCCCGGTCCGCTTTCGAGCTGTCCGTCGAGCAGCGCGACCCGTTCGCTCATCCCGCGCAAACCGTAGCCTGCCGCGGGCGCGTCCGGCGGGCGCCTGCCCTGGCGGTCGGTGACGGTCAGCGCGACGGTTCCGGCGCCGAAGTCCAGGGTGACGTCGACGTCGGCCTGCGCCGCGTGCTTGCGCGTGTTGGCCAGCGCCTCCTGCACCGCGCGGACCAGCGCGGTGCCGACCGCCGCGTCGAGCTCCCGCGGCTCGCCCTCGACCGTCAGGTCCGCCCGGGCCCCGCTGTCCAGCCGGTACGCGGCCAGCAAGTCCGCGATCGTGCGTTCGACCGGGACCGCGTCCTCGCGCAACGCGGCGACGGCCTTGCGGGCTTCGGCGAGGCCTTCCGAAGCCAGCTTCTGGGCGCGTTCGATCTGCGCGACGGCGTCCGGGCTCGCCTGGTCGCGCACCAGCATGAGCCGCGCGCCCTGCAGGTTCAGCGAGAGCCCGGCCAGCGAGTGCGCGAGGACGTCGTGCAGCTCGCGGGCGATCCGGGCGCGTTCGGCCAGCGCCGCCGCGCGCGCGTGCTCCTCGGTGGCCGTCTGCGCACGGGCCAGCGCCAGCTCGGTCTGCTCGACCCGGGCGTTGCGCGTCCGCCGGTTCAGCCCCATGAGCACGATCACGGCGAGGACCGCATAGGTCGACAGGGCGCTTTCCCAGACGTCCTGGCGGGCCACCCAGACTGTGGTGATCAGCGCGGCGTCCAGCACGACCGCCAGCACGACCGGCACCGTGGACTGCCGCAGCACCACGAAGAACGTCGTGCTGAACATCGCCACCGTCGCCCAGCTGCCCGGCAGGACCACCCACAGCGCGCCCGTGCTCGCGATCACGGCGAGCGAGAGAACCGCCGACAGTGTCCGGGCACCGAGGTCGGCGATCCACGGCATCGGGGTCGCCAGGACGAGGGTGATCCCGATCAGCGCCCAGGCGAGCGCAGTCGCCCGGGGCATCGCGGTGACCGTCGGCACCGCGATGAGCCCCCAGCGCAGCCAGCCCTGCGCCGAGGGGAACGGGAGTCGTCGGGATGTCATTCTTCGGTGTCCTCCGCGGGATCCTTGTACGGAAAATGTACCGACGCGGGCTTCCCTTCGTGGTGTCAAGCTGTCCCGTTTGTCAGGAGGTTCCCCCATGTCCAGGTTGCGACGGCTCGCCGTGTTCGCCGCCGCCGCGGCGCTGCCCGCGCTCGGCCTCACCCTCTTCGGCCAGGCTGCCGCGTCGGCCGCCCCCAATTTCCAGGTCCCGTTCAAGTGCGGCGTCACGGTGACCGCGGCGACGTTCAGCGGCCACAGCCCGGAGTACTCCGTCGACTTCCAGAAGTCGGGCATCACCGGGATGCCGGTGCTGGCGGCCGCTTCGGGCACCGTGACGCGGGTGGCGAACGAGGGCAGCACCAGCTACGGCAAGTGGATCGAGCTGGACCACGGCGGCGGCTGGCGCACCCGGTACGCGCACCTGTCCGACCAGGAGGTCTCGGTCGGGCAGTCGGTCGCCGGTGGCAAGGAGATCGGCAAGGCGGGCGCGACCGGCGGGGTCACCGGCCCGCACCTGCACTTCGAAGAGCGGCTCGACGGTGTGGTGCAGAAGGCGAAGCTCAACGGCGTCGCCGTGCCGTACTACGGCCACACGGACTTCACCAGCAAGAACGGCTGCGGCGGCAACCCGTACTCCGCCGAAGAGGTCTGCGGCGCCGGCTTCTCCGTCGTCGACCAGCAGGCGCTGGCGAACTCGTCGGGCACGGCCTACCTGCTGTACAACGCGTCGACGAAGGCGAACTGCGTGACGACGCTGAAGGCGACGTCGCTCGGCACGGCCAGCCCGGTTTCGGCGTTCCTCGAGGTCCAGGGCTCGGCGCGGACCACCGACTCCGGCAGCTTCACCTACTACGCCGGACCGGTGAAGAAGACCGCCGAAGCGACCTGCGTGAAGTGGGGCGGCTCGGTGGGCAGCAACACCTACGAAAGCGGTTTCGAGCACTGCGGCTGAGCGGGACCGGCCGGTGGGGCCGGGCAGCATAGCCCGCCCCACCGACAAGAACCCGCCGTCCGGCCGGTTCCCGCCCGGTTCCGTCCACATCGGTCCCGGCGATCCACAGATTTGCCGCCACCGCCCCAGCCGGCCCCGTGCTGCCCCACGCTGGAGGCATGACCACCGCCACCCCGGCCGGCCGCACGCCGGTCGACCTCACGGAGCCCGCCCAGCTGCTGGCCGCGCTCCCGTACCTCGTCGGGTTCCGGCCCGAACGTTCCGTCGTCCTGCTCGGCCACCGGGCCCCGGCGGGCAACCGCCTGGGCCTGGTGCTGCGCGGCGACCTCCCGCGCGCCGAGCACCGGACCCACCAGGCCCGCGCGCTCGCCCCGAAGTTCGCCACGGGGGAGCACGCCGGCGTGACGCTGGTGATCGTCGGCGGCCGGCGAAGACCCGGCAGCCCGCCACCGCACGCGGGCTTCGTCGACGAACTGGCCGAAGCGCTGGGGGAGTTCGGTCTCCCGGTGCTGCACGCGATGTGGGCCGAGGAGATCACCGAAGACGCGGCGTGGGGCTGTTACGCCGACGAGGAGTGCGGCGGCACGCTGCCGGACCCTCTCGCGACCGTGGTGGCAGCGGCGGCCACCGAGCGCGGCACGGTGGCGTTCGCCAGCCGGGACGAGGTCTTGGCCCTGCTCGCCCCGCGGTCACCGGAAGCGCTCGACCGCCGTGCTTCCCGGCTGGCGCAGCTGTCTTCGCTGCCTTGGCCGGAGGTGAGCTGCGTCTCCGACGCGGCGTCGGAGATTCGCGCGGCGTTCGAGCGCCAGCTCCGCGATGACGGACCCCCGACGGACGAGGAAGCCGTCCTCCTGGCCTGCGCGCTGACGATCCCCGAGATCCGCGACGTGTGCCTGGCGATGGCGGTCCCACCCGACGTGCCGGCGGCCCGCGAAGCCGAGCGCCTCTGGCTGACGCTGGTCCGCGAGCTCCCGGCCCCGGAACGCGCGGAACCGGCGGCCCTGCTGGGGTTTTCGGCCTTCATGCGTGGCGACGGCACCTTGGCGGGCATGGCCCTGAACATCGCGCTGGAGGCCGCGCCGGGCCACGTCCTGGCCACCCTCCTGACGAGGGTGCTGAACCGGGGCACCCCACCGGAGGTGCTGCTGGGCCTGACGCTGGCCGCCGATCCGGGTCTCTCCGGCTTCGGCCTGGATCCTGCGGACCTGGACGCCTGTGAGACGTCCTGAGGCTCAGCTGGAACCGGGCGGTCGCCCAGGAGGACGCCGTGCACGAGCCGCACGCGAAGTTCTCGGACCGCGAAGTTCTCGGACCACGGGGTCGAGGTGCCCCGCGGCCGCATCCGATGACGGGACCGCAGTTTCCGCGACGCAGGAGCCAAAGCCACACGGCGAAGCCCCGCTCCTCAGCTCGACCTGCGGGAGCTCTTCGGATGTCTTCTCGCAGTGGGCGCGGGACAGCCTGGCCGGACAGCACGCTCACCAGGCCGTGCGGCCTACCGCGCCCGGGCGCGGATGCACTCAGCCCCGGGCGGTCTGCCGCGACTGGGCGAAGGCCCAGGCGTCACGCACGATGTGCGTGAGCTCGGTGCGTTCCGGCTTCCAGCCCAGCTCTTCGCGGGCCCGGTCGCTGGCCGCCACGAGCACGGACGGGTCGCCCGCGCGGCGCGGGGCCACCGCCGCCGGCACCGGGTGCCCGGTGACCTCGCGGCAGGCCTCGATCACCTCGAGGACGGAGAAACCGGTGCCGCTGCCGAGGTTGTAGATGCGGTGCTCACCCGCGGTCGCGTGCTTCAGCGCCAGCTGGTGGGCATCGGCGAGGTCTGCGACGTGGATGTAGTCGCGGATCGCGGTGTGGTCGGGCGTCGGGTAGTCGTCGCCGAAGATCTGGATGCGCTCGCGGTCGCCCGAGGCGACCTGGAGAACGAGGGGAATGAGATGGGTTTCCGTGGTGTGGCGCTCGCCGAAGGCGCCGTACGCGCCCGCGACGTTGAAGTAGCGCAGGCTGACCGCGGCCAGACCGTGGGCGACGGCGAAGCTGGTGATCGCCGCGTCGATCGCGAGCTTCGTGGCGCCGTAGGTGTTGGTCGGCTGCGTCGGCGCCGACTCCGGGATCGGCGACTGCTCCGGTTCGCCGTAGGTCGCCGCGGTCGAGGAGAACACGAGCCGGGGCGTGCCGTGCTCGTGCATGGCCTCGAGCAGCCGCAGCGAGGTGACGACGTTGCCTTCCCAGTACTTCGCCGGCTCCGCCATCGACTCGCCCACCAGCGACTTCGCCGCGAAGTGCAGCACGCCGTCAAAACCCTCGCGCAGCAGGCTGCCCGCCACCTCGGCGGCGTCACCCTCGATGAACCGCGCGTCCGGGTGGACGGCATCGGCGTGGCCGGTGGACAGGTCGTCGACCACGGTGACCTGGTGCCCGGCCTCGATCAGCCGGGCGGCGCAGACACTGCCGACGTACCCCGCTCCGCCCGTCACGACCAGCTTCAGGGCGTTGCTCTGCTCCGACACATCCAGGCCTTCCTGCCGAGGGTGACTGTGCGCGACAGTCTTCCCCTAGGGCGACGCGGGGGGGCGGGGGGGGGGGGGCCCCCGGGGAAACGAGGGGGTACCAGAACTTGGGTAGCATGTGTAGCGGGGGGGGGAGGGAGGGGGGAGTCCGCGGAGCC
>NZ_JBVJNO010000005.1:222823-403312 GCF_055583645.1 Amycolatopsis sp. NPDC104587 | reverse complement strand
TGCTCCAGCACGTCGCTGTTGCCCTATCGGGGTGGCGGGTGCGCAACAGTCTGCCCCTGGGGCTACTCGGGTGTGTGGGCGGGGTCCCCCACGGGGACCCCCGCGGCCTCAGAGCTCGTCGCGCCCGGCGCCGCGGGAGGGGACGGCGGTGAACATCCGCGGCCGCCGGTAACCGGCCTTCTCGTACGCCGCTTCGACAGCCGCCTTGACACCGTCGAGGTCGGCGTCGCGGACCAGCGCGATCGCCGAGCCGCCGAACCCGCCGCCGGTCATCCGGGAGCCGAGGGCCCCGGCCTCGCGGGCCGAGTCGACCGCGAGGTCCAGCTCGGCCGTGGAGATCCGGTAGTCGTCACGCATGCTGACGTGCGAGGCGTCCAGGTACGGCCCGATCTCGGCCAGCCGCCCGGCGCGGAGCAGCGCGACCACCTCGAGCACCCGCTGGTTCTCGGTGACCACGTGCCGCACCAGCGGCGCCAGCTCGTCCGGCAGCCGGTCGAGGGCCTCGGCCAGGCCCTCGACGGTGACGTCGCGCAGCGCCTTCACCCCGAGCAGCTCGGCCGCCCGTTCGGTGCCGCGCCGGCGCTCGCCGTACCCGCCTTCGGCGTGCGAGTGCTTCGTGCGGGTGTCCATGATCAGCACCTGCAGCCCGGCCTCGGCCAGGCCGAAGGGCACCTGCTCCTGCTCGCCCGACCGGACGTCGAGGAACAGCACGTGCGACTCGGTGCAGCAGAGGGACGCCGTCTGGTCGAGCAGGCCGGTCGGCGCGCCGACGAAGTCGTTCTCCGAGCGCTGCACCCACCGGGCCACCTCGGGCCGGGCGGGGACGCGCTCGCCGGTTCCGTCGAGCTCCAGCCCGGCCAGGCCGAGCAACGCCAGCGACACCGCGCACTCGAGCGCGTGGGAGGAGGACAACCCCGCCCCGGACGGCACGTCCCCGGCGATGACCAGGTTCGCGCCGGCCGTGAAGCCCTGGTCGCGCAGCACCCAGGCGACCCCGGCCGGGTACGCGGCCCACCCCTCGACCCGGCCCGGCGCCAGGTCGGCGATCTTGAGCTCGCCGGAGCGCTGGAGCTGGCCGTCGTCGCCCAGGGTGGCCACGGACAGCACGCCGTCCTCGCGGGGCGACGCCGCCGCGGCCAGGCGGTGCGGCAGGGCGAACGGCAGCACGAAGCCGTCGTTGTAGTCGGTGTGCTCGCCGATCAGGTTGACCCGCCCGGGCGCCGACCAGACCCCGGCCGGCTCGGCGCCGTGCACGGTGCGGAACGCGGCCGCGGCCTCCGAAGCCGGGCTCACCTGGCCTGCGCCAGGACGGCGTGCAGCGCGGAGCTGGCGACCAGGGCGGTGGTGTCCCCGCCGGTGACCTCGATGGTGGCGCCGTTGCCCTTGCCGATGGTGACCGTGCCGCCCGGCACGATCCCGACCGACTTGAGCTCGGTCATCAGCGACTCGTCCAGCTGGACATGCTCGGCGATGCGCCGGATCTCGACCCGGCCGCCGCCGGTGCGGGCGAACTCGTCCAGCCGGACGAGGTCGGCCTCGGCGGGCGGGGCGGGGTCGCCGTCGCCCAGCTTGTCCAGCCCGGGGATCGGGTTGCCGTAGGGGGAGGTGGTCGGGTGGTCGAGCAGCTTGACCAGCTTGCGCTCGACGGCCTCGCTCATCACGTGTTCCCAGCGGCAGGCCTCGTTGTGGACGTGTTCCCACTCGAGCCCGATGACGTCGACGAGGAGGCGCTCGGCCAGGCGGTGCTTGCGCATCACCGCGATGGCCAGTTCACGGCCGTGGTCGGTCAGCTGGAGGTGCCGGTCGTCGGCCACCACGACCAGCCCGTCGCGCTCCATGCGGGCGACGGTCTGGCTCACGGTGGGGCCGCTCTGCTGCAGGCGCTCGGCGATGCGGGCGCGCAGCGGGACGACACCCTCTTCTTCGAGCTCGTAGATCGTACGCAAGTACATCTCGGTGGTGTCGATGAGATCGTTCACGCTGTCCCCTTCGTCCGCGTTGCTCATCGTAGTCGTTGGCCCCGGCAGAGGCGGGGGGCCGTGCGGATACCGCGCCGACGGTTACCGATCAGACCGGCGGCCACCGCCGGTTCCGCCTGATTTCGGCCAGATCGGTGACAACCCGCCGGTGGGGGATATGCCCGCACCCCGGCGCGGCCGCCTGGGCAGCCGCTGGAAGATGGGAGGCATGCGTCCGCTGATCAGCACCACCGACCTCGCCACCGCGCTCGCCGGGCCGGCGGGTGACCGGCCCGTCGTCCTCGACGTCCGCTGGCGGCTCGCCGGGCCGCCCGGCGCCGAGTCCTACCGGGAGGGGCACCTGCCCGGCGCGGGGTTCGTCGACCTCGACCGGGTGCTCGCCGGGGCGCCGGGCGAGGGCGGCAGGCACCCGCTGCCCGACCCCGCCGACCTGCAGCGCGACCTGCGCGCGGCCGGGGTCCGGGCGGGCGCGCCGGTGGTCGTCCACGACGACGCCGACGGGTCCGTGGCGGCCCGGGCGTGGTGGCTGCTGCGCTGGGCCGGCCACGACGAGGTCGCGGTCCTCGACGGCGGTTACGCAGCGTGGACTTCGGAAGGGCGGCCGGTGAGCACGGAGCCGGCGCGGCCGGAGCCGGGCGACCTCATCGTCCGGCCGGGCGGGATGCCGGTGCTCGACGCCGACGAGGCCGCGGCCCTGGCCCGCGACGGCCTGCTGCTCGACGCCCGGGCGACACCGCGCTACGCGGGGGAGACCGAGCCGGTCGACCCCCGGGCCGGGCACATCCCGGGTGCGGTGAACGCGCCGTTCGCCGGCCACGTCGGTGAGGACGGCCGATGGCGGACCCCGGCCGAGCTGGCGGAGCGGTTCGCCGGGCTGGGGCTGCGCCCGGGCGAGCCGGTCGGGGCGTACTGCGGCTCCGGCGTCATGGCCGGCTCGGTCGTGCTCGCGCTGGAGCTGGCCGGCCACGCGGGCGCCGGCCTGTACGCGGGCTCGTGGTCGCACTGGTCCCGGGACCCGGAGCGTCCGGCGGCCACGGGCACCCTGCCGGGCTGAGCGCCAGGGGCGCTTCGACTCCACGATCTCCGGCGATCGGCACTACAGTCGGGCGGTATGGTGCCGGCTGTCGTGTGGGATCCCGCCCTGCTGGGTTACGACCTGGGCGGGGAGCACCCGTTCAACCCCGTCCGGCTGGAGCTCACCGTCCGGCTGGCCACCGAGCTCGGCGTGCTCGACGACGTCGAGCTGCTGGTCCCGACCGCGGCCGGCGACGAGGAGCTCCTCCGGATCCACGCTCCCGAGTACCTCGCCGCCGTGCGGGAGGCGCCGCTGGTCGGGTGGGACGTCGGGCACGGGCTCGGGACCGCCGACAACCCCGTCTTCTCCGACATGCACGACGCCTCCGCCCTGGTCGTCGGCTCGACGCTGCTGGCCGCCCGCAAGATCGCCGAGGGCGAGGCGACGCGGGCGGTCAACATCGCCGGCGGCCTGCACCACGCCATGCGGGACCGGGCGTCCGGGTTCTGCGTCTACAACGACTGCGCGGTCGCCATCTCGTGGCTGCTCGACCACGGTTTCGAGCGGATCGCCTACATCGACACCGACGTCCACCACGGCGACGGTGTCCAGGCCGCCTTCTACGACGACCCGCGCGTCCTGACGATCTCGATGCACCAGCACCCCTTCACGCTCTGGCCGGGCACGGGCTACTCCGCCGAGACCGGCCGCGGGAAGGCCGAGGGCACCGCGGTCAACCTCCCGCTGCCGCCGGGTACGCGGGACCCGGGGTGGCTGAGGGCCTTCACCGCCGTTGTCCCTTCGCTGCTCGCGGACTTCGAGCCGCAGCTGCTGTTCACCCAGTGCGGCGTCGACTCGCACGAAGAGGACCCGCTGGCCGACCTCTCGCTCAGCGTCGACGGCCACCGGACCATCTACCGCACTCTCCGCGACCTCGCGCAGACGTACGCGGGCGGCAAGTGGATCGCCGTCGGCGGGGGCGGGTACCAGCTGATCCGGGTCGTCCCGCGGTCGTGGACGCACCTGATCGCGACGGTGCTCGACCGGGACGTCGCCCCGGCGACGCCGTTGCCGCCCGGCTGGGTCTCGACCGTCACCAAGGCCGCGCCGAACGCCGAGCTGCCGGCCGCGATGACCGACGACCGCGACACGGAGTTCAAGCCGTGGGGCGACGGTGCGGACGACCCGGTCGACGTCGCCGTCCGGGACACGCGCCGGGCCGTCTTCCCCTTGCACGGCCTCGATCCGGACGACCCCAGGGACTGACCATGGCCGGCCGGGACCCCTTCGACTACCCCCACGCGTGGGAGGCCGACGTCGTGCTGTCCGACGGCGGCACCGTCCACCTGCGCCCGATCGTGCCCAGCGACGCCGACGGGCTCGTCGCCTTCCACGGCAAGCTTTCCGAGCGCACGCGCTACTTCCGCTACTTCGGCGCCTACCCGCGCATTCCCGAGAAGGACCTCAAGCGCTTCTCGACCGTCGACCACCACGACCGGGTCGCGTTCGCCGCGTTCCTGGGCGACGACATCGTCGCGGTCGGGCGGTACGAACGGCTCGACCACGGGCCGTCGGCCGAAGTCGCCTTTGTCGTCAGCGACGCGCACCAGGGCCGCGGGCTCGGCTCGATCCTCCTGGAGCACCTCGCCGCGGCGGCGTCGGAGTGCGGGCTGCGCCGGTTCACCGCCGAGGTGCTCGCCGAGAACGCCGCCATGGTGCGGGTCTTCCGCGACGCCGGTTACCAGGTCAGCCGCGAGATCGAGGAAGGCGTGCTGCACCTGGAGTTCGACATCGACCCGACCGAGGAGTCCCTCGCCGTGGCGCGCTCGCGGGAGCAGGCCGCCGAGGCGCGCAGCGTGCACAACCTGCTGCACCCGACGTCGGTCGCGGTGATCGGCGCGTCGGCCGAGCCGGGCAAGGTCGGTCACGTCGCGTTCGTGAACCTGCTGGCCGCCGCGTTCACCGGCACCGTCTACCCGGTCAACCCGGAGCACCGCTCGATCCGCGGCGTCCGCGCGTACCCGTCGGTGCTGGACATCCCGGACCCGGTCGACCTGGCCGTCGTCGCGGTGCCCGCGGAGGCCGTCGAGTCCGTTTTGGACGCTTGCCTGGCGAAGGGCGTCAAGACGCTGCTGATCCTCTCCAGCGGCTTCGCCGAGGCCGGGCCGCACGGCCTGCACGCCGAGCTGCGGCTGGTCGGCGAGGCGCGGGCGCACGGCATGCGCGTGGTCGGCCCGAACGCGCTCGGCGTGCTGAACACCGCCCCGGACGTCCGCCTCAACGCCACCCTCGCGCCGCGGCTGCCGGCCCGGGGGCGCACCGGGTTCTTCTGCCAGTCCGGCGCGCTGGGCACGGCGATCCTCGCCGACGCCGAGGCGCGCGGCCTCGGCCTCTCGACGTTCGTCTCGGCCGGCAACCGCGCCGACGTCTCCGGCAACGACCTGCTCCAGTACTGGGAAACCGACCCGGACACCGACCTCGTGCTGCTGTACCTCGAGTCGTTCGGCAACCCGCGCAAGTTCGCGCGGCTGGCCCGGCGGCTCGCGCGGACGAAGCCGATCGTCGCGGTGAAGTCCGGGCGGCACGCGGTCCGCCCGCAGCTCGCGGCGACGTCGACGGAGATCGACGAGGCCAGCGTCCAGGCGCTGTTCGAGCAGGCGGGCGTGGTGCGCGTCGAGTCGCTGGCGCAGCTGTTCGACACCGCGCTCGTGTTCGCCCACCAGCCGCTGCCGGCCGGGCCGCGGGTCGCGATCGTCGGCAACTCCAGCGCGATCGGGCTGCTGGCCGCCGACACCGCGCGGATGCAGGGGCTGCGGCTGGCGTCGGACCCGGTGGACGTCGGGCCGCAGGCCGGGCCGGAGGACTTCGCCAAGGCCGTCGGCGAAGCGCTCACCTCGCCGGACACCGACGCGCTGGTCGTCGTGTTCGCGCCGCCGGTGGCGATCCCCGGCACCGCCTACGCGCGCGCCCTGCGCGAAACCGTCGTCGAACTCGGGCAGCGCAAGCCGATCGTCTCGACGTTCCTCGCGGCCGAAGGTGTGCCGGCCGAGCTGGCCGTGTCGAGCGGCGACGGCGTGCCGACGCGCGGTTCGATCCCGTCGTACCCGAGCCCGGAACGCGCGGTGAACGCCCTGGCCCGGGTCGTCCGGTACGCGGCGTGGCGACAGCGGCCGCAGGGCACGCTCGTGACACCGCCGGGGATCCACACCGAGCAGGCGCAGGTGATCGTCCGCGAGCTGCTGGAAAGCGAGAGCGGCAAGACGACGCTGCTCTCCGACACCGACGTCGTGCGGCTGCTGGGCTGTTACGGCGTCGACGTCGTGCCCTTCCGGGTGGTGTCCACAGTGGACGACGCGGTCGCCGTGGCGGCCGAGCTGGGGTACCCGGTGACGCTCAAGGCGGTCGACGAACGCCTGCGCGGCCGCCCGGACCTGGCCGGCGTGCGGCTCGACCTGGCCTCCGAAGACTCCGTGCGCACGGCCTACCGGACGCTGCGCGAGATCTCCGATGACGACGACGTGTACGTCCAGCGGATGGCCCCGAAGGGCCTGTCGTGCGTGATCGGGCTGCAGGACGACCCGTCGTTCGGCACGCTCGTGTCGTTCGGGCTGTCCGGCCTGGTCAGCACGCTGCTGGGGGACCGCGCCTACCGGGCGGTGCCGCTCACCGACGTCGACGCGGCCACGCTGCTGCGCGAGCCGCGGACGGCGCCGCTGCTCACCGGCTACCGCGGTGACGAGCCCGCCGACCTCGCCGCGCTGCAGGACATGGTGCTGCGGGTCGCCGCGCTGGCCGAGGACAACCCGGAGGTGCGGTCGCTGGTGCTGGACCCGATCCTGGCCTCGCCGGACGGCGCTTTTGTCGCCAACGCCCGGCTCGTCCTGGGCCCGCCCCCGTCGCGGCCCGACACCGGCCCGCGGCGCCTGCGCGCCATCAACCCCCTGGACTGAAGCGATGCTGACCGAACTGCTGAAGCAGCACGCGGCGGACGTGCCCGGCGCGGTGGCCCTCGTCGCGCGCGGCGGCCAGGTCGAGGTGGCGGTCGTGGGCTCCGCCGACGCCGAAGGCACCGTGCCGATGGCGCGGGACTCGGTGTTCCGCATCGCTTCGCTGACCAAGCCGATCGTCGCGGCGGCGGTCCTGCTGCTCGTCGACGAGGGTGAGCTCGCGCTCGACGACCCGGTCGCGCGCTGGCTGCCGGAGCTCGCGTCGCCGGTGGTCGTGCGGACGCCGGCCGGGCCGGTCGACGACGTGGTGCCCGCCGTCCGCCCGATCACGGTGGCCGACCTGCTCACGTTCCGCTGTGGGTACGGCTTCGCGGCGGACATGACGCTGCCCGCGGTCGACCTGCTGCTGCAGGTGCTGGGCCACCCGGCGGCGGCGCCGCGCGACCTGACACCGGACCAGTGGACGGCCGCGCTGGCGCAGGTGCCGCTGCTGCACCAGCCGGGGGAGGGGTGGCTCTACGGCACCGGCTCGGCCATCCAGGGTGTGCTGATCTCCCGGGTGTCGGGCCGGCCGCTGCCGGAGTTCCTGGCGGAGCGGCTGTTCGAGCCGCTGGGCATGGCCGACACCGGGTTCACCGTGCCGACCGCGGCGCTGGGCCGGTTCACCAGCGCGTACCGCCCCGGCGAGGAGGGCCTGCGCCTGATCGACTCGCCGGAGGGCCGGTGGAGCAGCCGGCCGTTGTTCCCCTCTGGTGCGGCGGGGCTCGTTTCGACGGCCGACGACCTGCTCACGTTCGCCCGGTTCCTGCTGGCCGAGGGGGGCGCCGGCGACCACCGGCTGCTGACTCGCGAGTCGGTGCACCGGATGACGACCGACCACCTGACCCCGGCCCAGCGCGAAGCCGGGCGGACGTTCCTGCAGGGCCAGGGCTGGGGGTACGGCGGCTCGGTCGACGTCGAGGCGACGCGGCCGTGGGAGGTCCCGGGCCGCTACGGCTGGATCGGCGGCGCCGGCACGGCCTGGCACGTGGTCCCGGCGACCGGCACGGCCACGGTCCTGCTCACGCAGGTCGAGATGACCAACCCGGAGCCGACCCCGCTGATGCGCGAGTTCTGGACCTACGCCGCGAAGTAGCGCTCAGCCCGCGGCCAGCTCGTCGCCGAGGGCCAGGAGCTGCGGAGTCGCCGAGCCCAGCAGGAACTCCAGGCGCTTCGCCGCCGTGAAGTACCGGTGCACCACGTGGTCGACGTCGATGCCGACGCCGCCGTGGACGTGGACCGTCGTGTGGGCCACCCGGTGCCCGGCCTCCGCCGCCCAGAACTTCGCCGTCGCCACCGCCTCCGCCGACGGGAGATCGGACGCCAGCCGCCACGCCGCCTGCAGGGACGTCAGCCGCACGGCTTCGACGTCGACGTAGGCGTCCGCGAGGCGCTGGCGGACCGCCTGGAAGCCGCCGATGACGTGGTCGAACTGCTTGCGCTCGGCCGCGTACGCCGCCGTCAGCTCCAGCGCCCGCTCGACCACGCCGAGCTGCTGCGCGCACACCCCGACCGTCCCGCGCAGCCGCAGCCATTCGCCGATGTCGCCCAGCGAAGTCCCCGGCACCCCGGACAGCTCCAGCAGAGCCGCGTCCGCGTGGTCGGTCGTCTGCTGCGGCCGCACCGTCACCCCGGGCGCGGCCGCGTCGACCAGGAAGACCTCGCCGGACGCCGCCACGAGGAAACCGTCGGCGAACGCGGCGAACGGCACCGCGGACCGGGACCCGGACACCCGGCCGTCCGAAGCGGTGAAGCCGGACAAAGCCACCGTGAGCACCCGCGCACCTCGCAGCACCGGCAGCACCCAGCGGTCCACCAGCTCCGGCGTGCCGAACTCGGCCAGCGCCGACGCCGCCATCGTGATCGACGTCAGGTACGGGACCGCGGCCACCGCGCGGCCGATCTCGGTGAGCACCGCGCACTGCTCCAGCAGCCCGAACCCGCCGCCGCCGAGGGACGACGGCAGGGCCGCGTCCAGCACGCCCGCTTGGCCCAGCGCTGTCCACAGTGGAGCGTCGAAGCCGCCGGTGCCGTGCGGGTCGTGAGTGGCCTTGTCGGCGAGGATCCGCCGGGTCAGCGCGGCGAGGTCGGCCGACGCTTCGGAAGGGGTGAAGTCCACTGGACGCTCCTAGCGCGTGACGGGCAGGCCGAGGGCGGTCGCGGCGATCATGTCCCGCTGGATCTCGTTGGTGCCGCCGCCGAAGGTGAGGATCAGCGCCGAGCGGTGCAGCCGCTCGATCCGGCCGGCCAGCAGCGCGCCCGGCGAGCCGTCGCGGACGACGGCCGCTTCGCCGAGCACCTCCATCAGCAGCCGGTAGGCCTCGATCGCGAACTCCGTGCCGTACACCTTCGTCGCCGACGCCTCGGCCGGCCCGAGCTCGCTCGCCGCGGCCGCCCAGGCGATCCGCCAGTTCCGCAGCTTCAGGTACTCCGCGCCGGCGTGCACCCGCGCGAGGTGCACCCGCACCCATTCCTGGTCGATCGCGCCGGTCTCCTTCGCCCACGCCAGCACGTCGGAAAGCGCCTTGCGAACCGGCGCCGACGACGTCAGCGCGACCCGCTCGTGGTTGAGCTGGTTGGTGATCAGCGGCCAGCCCGCGTTCTCCTCGGCGACGCGCGCCGACACCGGCACGCGCACCTCGTCGTAGTAGGTCGCGCTGGTCCCCGCGCCCGCCACGGTGCGCACCTTGGTCCAGGAGAACCCGGGCGCCGACGTCGGCACGATCAGCATCGACAGGCCCCGGTGCTTCTTCGCGTCGGGATCGGTCCGGACCGCGAGCCAGACGTAGTCGGCGTACTCGATCAGGCTCGTCCACATCTTCTGGCCGGTGACGACGTACTCGTCGCCGTCGCGCACCGCGCGTGTCTTCAGCGACGCGAGGTCGGTGCCCGCCTCCGGCTCGGAGTAGCCGATCGAGAAGTGCAGCTCGCCGGCGGCGATCTTCGGCAGGTAGAACGCCTTCTGCTCGTCGGTGCCGTAGCGCATGATGGTCGGCCCGACGGTGTTCACCGTGAGGAACGGGACCGGCACCCCGGCGATCGCGGCCTCGTCGGTGAAGATGAGCTGGTCGAGCATCGGCCGGCCCTGCCCGCCGTACTCCGGCGGCCAGCCGAGCGCCAGCC
This sequence comes from Amycolatopsis sp. NPDC104587, assembly GCF_055583645.1. Lineage (NCBI taxonomy): Bacteria > Bacillati > Actinomycetota > Actinomycetes > Pseudonocardiales > Pseudonocardiaceae > Amycolatopsis > Amycolatopsis sp. NPDC104587. The sequence continues at coordinate 393,209 of NZ_JBVJNO010000005.1, read as the reverse complement.
AGCCGTCCTTCCCCAGCTGCCGCACGATTTCCTTGTACGCGACGCCGTCGCCGTACTCGTCACCCGCGCGGAGGCTGTCCCGCCGCTCGGGCGTCATCAGCTCGGCGAAGTACTCCCGGAGCTCCGCGGCCAGTGCCCGCTGCTCGGCCGTGTAGTCGATCCGCACCCGTCACCTCGATCCGGCGTTATAGTAGAACCTGTTCTAGTTGTACCAGGACTCACGCGGCGGAGGAAGCATGGAGATCGACGTCGACCGCTCGCTCTGCGAGGCGAACGCGGTGTGCGTGGGGTTCGCCCCGGACGTCTTCGACCTCGACGACGACGAGGAGCTGGTCATCAAGCCCGGCGAAGTGCCCGCCGACCAGGTGGAACGTGTTTCCGACGCAGTCAAGGGCTGCCCGAAGAACGCCCTGTTCATCACGGGTTAGCACCGTTTACTGAAGGGCTTGCCCAGAACGAGAACAGATTCTAGTGTAGGCGCGAGATCCGGGACTCGACGAGGAGGCCTTGCGTGAGCCTGACCGGCAGGACAGCGATCGTCACGGGTGCCGCCGCCGGGCTGGGACGGGCCGAAGCGCTCGCCTTGGCCGCGCGGGGCGCCACGGTCGTCGTCAACGACATCGGCGAGCCGAAGGACGTCGTCGAAGAGATCGAAGCCGCTGGTGGCAAGGCCGTCGCGGTCGCCGGGGACGTCGGCGAACGCGCCACCGCGGACGCCCTCACCCGGGCCGCGCTCGACCTCGGCGGGCTCGACATCGTCGTGAACAACGCCGGTGTGCTGCGCGACAAGATGCTGTTCTCGATGTCGGACGACGACTGGGACACCGTGCTGCGCGTCCACCTGCGCGGCCACTTCCTGTTGTCCCGCAACGCCGCGAAGCACTGGCGCGACAAGTCCAAAGAGGACGGGAAACCGGTGTACGGGCGGCTGGTCAACACCGCGTCGGAGGCCTTCCTGATCGGCTCGCCCGGCCAGCCCAACTACGCCGCGGCGAAGGCCGGCATCACCGCGCTCACCATGTCGGCCGCCCGCGGCCTGGCCAAGTACGGCGTCCGCGCCAACGCGATCTGCCCGCGCGCGCGGACGGCGATGACCGAGGGCGTGTTCGGCGCCGCCCCTGCCGAAGGCGCCGATCCGCTCTCGGTCGAGCACGTCGCCCCGTTTGTCGCCTACCTCGCCTCGCCGGCGGCCGAGCACGTCAACGGCCAGGTCTTCATCGTGCACGGCGGCGCGGTCTCGCTGGTCGCGGCGCCCCGGATCGAGCAGCGCTGGAGCCTCGACGAGCTCGACACGACCGTCAGCGCGTACTTCGCCGAGCGCGACCCCGCCCGGATGTTCGCCGCCACCGAGATCTTGGAGGAGCCGTGAGGCTTGCGGGAAAGATCGCCCTGATCACCGGGGCCGCGCGCGGCCAAGGTGAGGCCGCCGCACGCGCGTTCGTTGCCGAAGGTGCGAAGGTGCTGCTCGCCGACATCCTCGACGACGAGGGCAAGCAGCTCGCCGCCGACCTCGGCGAGAGCGCCGTCTACCAGCATCTAGACGTCGGCAGCGAGGACGACTGGGCGGCCGCGATCGACCGGGCGACCACGGAGTTCGGCGCGCTGAACGTGCTGGTCAACAACGCGGGCATCCTCCATTTCTCCGAGCTGGGCAAGACGACGCTGGCCGATTACGAACGCGTTATCCGGGTGAACCAGATCGGGGCGTTTCTCGGGATGCGCTCGGTCGTTGAACCGATGACCGCCGCCGGCGGTGGCTCCATCGTCAACGTGTCCTCTGTGGAGGGTCTGGCCGGGATGCCGTACCTGATCGCCTACACCGCGAGCAAGTTCGCGATCCGCGGGATGACCAAGGTCGCGGCGATGGAGCTCGGGAAGAAGCACATCCGCGTCAACTCCGTCCACCCCGGCGCGATCGACACGCAGATGGTCGAGACCGCCGCGGGTGGGCAGAAAGTCGACATGTCGTACGTCGGGAAGAAGGTCCCCCTCGGGCGGGTCGGGCAGCCCGGGGACGTGGCGAAACTGGTGCTGTTCCTCGCCAGTGACGAAAGCGCGTACTCCACGGGTTCGGAGTTCGTGGCGGACGGCGGCGCCACGGCGTCGCACGCCCTCAACCTGAGCTTCTGAAAAACGATCAGTTAACACCGCTAACGTAAATCGGGCACCGGGTGTGGAGAAGACTCGGAGGTCAGCGACGACCTACTGGGAGGTGTGGTGAGCGAGAGCACGGGCACGCTCCCGGGAACCGCGGCCCTGACCCAGGTCGGGCGTCTCGCGACGCTGTCGTGGGAGGTCCTGCGCGCGATCTTCAAGCGCCCGTTCCAGGCCCGCGAGTGGATCCAGCAGTGCTGGTTCTTCGCCAGCGTCACGATCCTGCCGACCGCGCTGGTGGCCATCCCGTTCGGCGCGGTGATCGCGTTGCAGCTCGGTTCGCTGACCGCGCAGATCGGCGCCCAGTCGTTCACCGGCGCGGCCAGCGCGCTGGCCATCGTGCAGCAGGCGAGCCCGCTGATCACGGCGTTGCTCGTCGCGGGCGCCGGGGGCAGCGCGGTCTGCGCGGACATCGGCGCGCGCAAGATCCGCGAAGAGATCGACGCCATGGAGGTCCTCGGCGTCAACCCGATCCAGCGCCTGATCGTGCCGCGCGTGCTCGCCGCGATGGTCGTTTCGGTGCTGTTGAACGGCTTGGTCAGCGTGGTCGGCGTGCTCGGCGGGTACTTCTTCAACGTCGTCCTGCAGGGCGGCACGCCCGGCGCGTACCTGGCCAGCTTCAACGCGCTGGCGCAGGTGCCCGACCTCTGGGTCAGTGAGATCAAGGCGCTGCTGTACGGCTTCGTCGCGGGTGTGGTCGCGGCGTTCCGCGGGCTGAACCCGCCGCCCGGTCCGAAGGGCGTCGGCGACGCCGTCAACCAGGCCGTCGTGATCACGTTCCTGCTGCTGTTCCTGATCAACGTGGTGCTCACCGCGATCTACCTGCGGATCGTCCCACCGAAGGCCATGTGATGACGGCGGAACCCCTCGAACGCGACCGGACGCTCGAGTACATCGCGCGTCCCGGGCAGAGCCTGGAAGGCCTCGGCAAACAGCTCGCCTTCGCGGCGAAGGCGCTCGCCTGGTCCCCGCGCACGCTCCGCCGCTACAGCCGGGAAACGCTGCGGCTGCTCACCGAGGTCTGCTTCGGCACCGGCGGGCTCGCGGTCATCGGCGGCACGCTCGGCGTGATGATCGGGATGACGCTCTTCACCGGCCTGATCGTCGGCCTCCAGGGCTACTCCGCGCTCAACCAGCTCGGCACGGCCGCGCTCACCGGGTTCATCTCCGCCTACTTCAACACGCGCGAGGTCGCGCCGCTGTCGGCCGGGCTCGCGCTGAGCGCGACGGTCGGCTGCGGGTTCACCGCGCAGCTCGGGGCGATGCGGATCTCCGAGGAGATCGACGCCCTCGAGGTCATGGGCGTGCCGAGCATGCCGTACCTGGTGACGACGCGGGTGCTGGCCGGGGTCGCCGCGGTGATCCCGCTGTACGCGGTCGGCCTGCTGTCGAGCTACCTCGCGTCCCGGCAGATCACCATCTGGCTCTACGGCCAGTCCGCCGGCACCTACGACCACTACTTCACGCTCTTCTTGCCTCCCGGCGACGTCCTCTGGTCGTTCGGGAAGGTGATCGTCTTCAGCGTGCTCGTGATCCTTTCCCATTGTTATTACGGCTTCACCGCCAGCGGCGGCCCGGCCGGGGTCGGCGTGGCGGTGGGCCGCGCGGTGCGGACGTCGATCGTGCTGATCTCGGTGCTCGACTTCTTCCTGTCCCTCGCGATCTGGGGCGCCAACACCACGGTGAGGATCTCGGGATGAGGCGCGAGCTCTGGCAGCGGCTCCGGTACCAGGTGCTGGGGCTGGCCTTCCTGCTCGTCGCCGCGCTGTTCATCGCCTTCACCCTCGCCGTCTACCAGAAGGCCTTCACGCCGGTGACGCTCGTGAAGCTGGAAACCGACCACGTCGGCAGCCAGCTGCGCACCGGCGGCGACGTCAAGGTCCGCGGCATGCTCGTCGGCGAAGTCCGGTCGGTGCTGGCGAAGGGCGACCACGCCGAGCTGGAGCTGGCCCTCGACCCGGACAAGACGAGCGTGATCCCGAAGAACGTCTCGGCGCGGCTGCTGCCGAAGACGCTCTTCGGCGAGCGGTACGTCTCACTGCAGCTTCCCGAGACGTCGCAGGGCGCGATCAAGGCCGGCGACGTCATCCCGCAGGACCGCAGCAGCACGGCGATCGAGCTCCAGAAGGTGCTCGACGACGTGATGCCGCTGCTGCAGGCCGTCCAGCCGGAGAAGCTGGCGAGCACGCTCACCGCGGTGTCGACCGCGCTCGACGGCCGGGGCAAGCAGCTCGGCCAGACACTGGTGCAGCTGTCGGACTACCTCGGCAAGCTGAACCCGTCGCTCCCGGACGTCAAGGCCGACATCACCGGCCTGGCGAACGTCGCGAACACCTACGACAAGGCCGCGCCTGACTTGCTGCAGGCGTTGTCCGACCTGACGACGACGAGCCGCACGATCGTCGACCAGCGCGCCCAGCTCGGCGACCTCTACGCGACGGTCACCGCGGCTTCGGTCGACCTGACGAACTTCCTGCAGGTCAACAAGGACAACCTGATCCGGCTCACCACGGCCGTCCAGCCGACGCTGGACGTGCTCGCCAAGTACGCGCCCGAGTACCCGTGCCTGATGCGGCAGCTCGCGGAGTCGGTGCCGCGCGCGGAGCTGGCCTTCGGCAAGGGCACCGCGCACCCCGAGGTCAGCCGGGTCACCATCGAGTTCGCCGCGAGCCGCGGCAAGTACCTCCCCGGCGTCGACGAGCCCAAGTACGAGGACAAGCGCGGGCCGCGCTGCTACCCGTCGGTCCCCAAGCCGGGCGTGTGGCCGCAGTACCCGCCGGACGGCGCGATCAAGGACGGCTCCAGCAAGCCCCCGCCGCCGAAGTCGCCGCCCGAGTCACTGCCGGCGGGCGGTGGCGCCCTCGGCTCTTCCGGCAGCATCGTCGGCTCGGCCGACGAGTCGGACCTGATCGCGCTGCTCGCGTCCCCGGCGCTCGGCGCGTTGCCGGACCAGGTGCCCGGCTGGGCGGGGCTGCTGGTCGGGCCGCTCTACCGCGGAGCGGAGGTGGAGCTGAAGTGAGGAGCTTCGTCCCGTCGCTCATCAAGCTCGGCGTATTCGCCGTTGTCACCGTGCTGCTCACCGGCGTTCTCGCGGCCACCATCGCGAACACCAACTTCGGCGAGACTTCGGGCTACCTGGCGAAGTTCACCGACGCGTCCGGCCTCAAGGAAGGCGACGACGTCCGCATCGCCGGGGTCAAGGTCGGCCAGGTCGACACGATCGAGGTCGTCGAAGGGGACCGGAACCTCGCCCAGGTGCGGTTCGACGTCGAGCAGGCCTACCGGCTGCCGGAGTCGGTGACCGCGACGATCAAGTACCGCAACCTGGTCGGGCAGCGGTATCTCGCGCTCGGCACCGACGTCCCCGGCGACAAGGCGCTGCCGGACGGCGGCACGATCCCGCCCGAGCGCACCAAGCCCGCGTTGAACCTCACCGTGTTGTTCAACGGCTTCAAGCCGCTGTTCAAGGCCCTGAGCCCCAAGGACGTCAACCAGCTCTCGGCCGAGATCATCAGCGTCTTCCAGGGCGAGGGCGGCACGATCACCAGCCTGCTGCAGCACACCGCGTCGCTCACCACGGCGATCGCGAGCAAGGACCAGGTGATCGGGCAGGTCATCACGAACCTCAACACGGTCCTCGGCACGGTGAACGCGCACGGCCCGCAGCTCGGCGACCTCATCGAGCAGACGCAGAAGCTGGTCAGCGGCCTGGCCGAGCAGCGCAAGCCGATCGGCGACGCGGTGACCGCGCTCGGCGACCTCGCCGTGTCGACCACCGGCCTGCTCGCCGACGCGCGCCCGGCGCTCAAGGACGACGTCGCGCAGCTCGGTGTGCTGTCGCAGAACCTCGGCGACTCGGGCGAGCTGCTCAACCACCTGCTGGAGGTGCTGCCGGGCAACCTCCAGAAGTTCACCCGGACCCTGTCCTACGGCAGCTGGTTCAACTACTACCTGTGCGGGATCACCGGCACCATCGGCATTTCCTCGCTCGACATCACCCTGCCGATCATCCCGATCCCCGGCACGCAACGCGCGGAGAGGTGTGGTCCGTGAAACGGCTGAAGGATCGCAACCAGGCCGCGGTCGGCGCGGTCGCGCTCGTGCTGATCGTGCTCGTCACGGCCACGACGTACTTCTCCGACCAGCTCCCGTTCTTCGGCAACGGCACGACGTACTCGGCCTACTTCGGCGAGTCCGCCGGGCTGGCCCCGGACAACGAGGTCGAGGTCGCCGGCGTGAAGGTCGGCACGGTGTCGTCGGTGGCGCTGGCCGGGAAACAGGTGCTGGTCCGTTTCCGCGTCAAGGACGTCCGGGTCGGGGACGCGACGACGGCATCTATCGAGATCAAGACGCTGCTAGGGGAGAAGTACCTCGCGCTCGACCCGAAGGGCGGCGGCGCGCAGGAGCCGGACACGACGATCCCGCAGGCCCGCACCCGCACGCCGTTCCAGCTGCAGGACGCCTTCGAGCAGCTGTCGACGACGGTCGGCGACATCAACACCCAGCAGCTGGCCGACAGCTTCACCGCGTTGTCCGACAGCCTCAAGGACAGCCCGCAGTACCTGAAGGACACGCTGAACGGGCTGTCGTCGTTGGCGCGCACGGTGTCCTCCCGCGACAACGACCTGCACACCCTGCTGGCGAACACGAGCCAGGTGTCGAAGACGCTGTCCGACCGCAACGCGCAGCTCCAACGCGTGATCAGCGACGGCAACCTGCTGCTCACCGAGCTGCAGAACCGCAAGACCGCGATCCACGCCCTGCTCACCGGCACCCAGCAGCTCTCGCAGCAGCTGACCGGGCTGGTCCAGGACAACCGCGCGCAGCTGAAGCCGACGCTGGACAAGCTCGGGAAGGTGACCGACATCCTGCAGCGCAACCAGGGCAACCTCGACCAGAGCCTGGCGCTGATGGCGCCGTTCGCCCGCGTCGGCGCGAACGCCACCGGCAACGGCCGCTGGTTCGAGGGGTACCTGTGCGGGCTCCTGCCGCCGACGATCACCGCGGCCGGGCTGTCCATCAACCCCGAAGGCTGCACCCCGCCGATCGCGGCGCCGAACCAGGGGGTGGGCGGCCGATGACCATCCGCACCTACCGCGGCCGCAGCCTGGTGACGTGGCTGGCGTTCGCCTGTGTCCTGGCGCTTGTCGTCACCGCCGGGCTCTGGCTGGTGTTCCGCGCCTCCACCGGCACCACGTTGTCCGCCTACTTCGGCAAGACCGTCGGGCTCTACGCGGGTTCGTCGGTGCGGGTGCTCGGCGTGCCGGTCGGGCAGGTCACCGACGTCACGCCGGCCGGGGACGCGGTGCGCGTGGACATGCAGGTCGATTCCGCGGAGCTGCCCGCCGACGTCGGCGCGGTGGTCGTCGCGCCGAGCCTGGTCAGCGACCGGTACGTCCAGCTGACGCCCGCGTACGACAGCGGCCCGACGCTGGCGACCGGGACGGTCCTGCCGCGCGACCGCACGGCGACGCCGGTGGAGCTGGACGACCTGTACTCCAGCCTGGACAAGCTGTCGACGGCTTTGGGCCCCAACGGCGCCAACAAGGACGGCGCGCTGTCCGGCGTCCTGGACACCGCCGCCGGCGCGTTGAAGGGCAACGGCGCTTCGCTGAACTCGACGGTCGGGCAGCTCGCCGGCCTCGCGAAGACGTTGGACGGCTCGAAGGACGACCTGTTCTCGACCGTGCAGAACCTCAACTCCTTCACCGGCGCGCTGGCCCAGAGCGACCAGCAGCTCAACGAGTTCTACGGGCGCGTCGCCGACGTGAGCCAGTTCCTCGCCGCGGACTCATCCGACGTCGGGGCGGCGCTGCAGTCCCTCGGCGGGGCGCTCGGCGACGTCCAGCAGTTCGTCAACGACAACAAGGGCGCGCTGGAGTCCAATGTGGACAAGCTGGCGTCGCTGTCGAAGGTCCTGGTCGACCAGCGTGCCGCGCTGGCCGAGGTGCTCGACATCGCCCCGACCGGCGCGACGAACTTCATCAACTCCTACGACGCCGCGTCGGGCACCATCGCCGTCCGCGACAACCTGAACGAGCTCACCAACCCACCGATCCTCACCGTGTGCCGCCTGATCAGCGCGGGCACCCCGAAGCAGATCCCCGACACACTGGGGAACATCTGCAAGCAGCTCGCGCCGATCCTCGACGGCGCCCTGAAGCTGCCGACGATCCCGCAGGTGCTGAACTCCCTGCAGAACGGCACCTTGCCACCGTTGCCGCTCCCGCTCGTCGACGTGATGGAACAGCTTTCCGGCGGTGCGAAGTGAAGCGGCTCGCGGGAGTGCTCGCCGGGGTGCTCGTGCTGGCGGCCTGCAGCGACGGCGGGTTCAACGGCCTCTACGGCACGCCGCTGCCGGGCGGCGCCGACGTCGGCGACCACCCGTACCACGTCACGGCGTTGTTCACCGACGTGCTGGACCTGGTGCCGCAGTCGAGTGTGAAGGTCAACGACGTCGCGGTCGGGCGGGTCGACAAGATCACCCTGACGCCGGACACGAGGTCCGCGCAGGTGGCGATGACCGTGAACGGCGACATCGCGCTGCCGGCCAACGCGCACGCCGAACTCAAGCAGTCTTCGCTGCTGGGCGAGAAGTTCGTCGAGCTGAGCGTGCCGACGGCCGAACCGGCGTCCGGTCGGCTGGGCGACGGCGCGCGGATCCCGCTCGGGCGCACCAACCGCAACCCCGAGGTCGAGGAGGTGCTCGGCGCGCTTTCCCTGCTGCTCAACGGCGGCGGCGTCGAGCAGATCCAGAAGATCAGCCACGAGCTCAACGACGCGCTGTCCGGCAACGAGCCGGAGATCCGCGCGCTGCTGTCCCGGGTGGACGATCTCGCGACGCAGCTCGACGGGCACCGGACCGAGATCCTGCGGGCGATCGACGGGCTCGGGAAGCTGTCCCGGACGTTGACGGGGCAGACGCAGAACCTGTCGAACGCACTCGACAACCTCGCGCCGGGCCTGAAGGTCGTCACCGACCAGCGTGACCAGCTCGTGGGGATGCTGAACGCGCTGAACTCGTTGTCGGGCGTCGCCGTGGACACGGTCACGAAGAGCCGTGACCAGCTCGTCGCGAACCTCAAGGCGCTGCAGCCGTCGCTGACCAAGCTGGGCGAGGCCGGCTCGAACCTGCCGAAGGCGCTGCAGATCCTGCTGACCTACCCGTTCCCGGACTACGCGGGCAACGTGATCAAGGGGGACTACGCGAACGTCGAGGCGAACGTGAACCTCGACCTGGACACGCTGATCCAGAACTTCACCAACTCGTCGCAGCCGCCGATCGCGCTGCCGTCCGGGCAGCCGTCCGCGCTCGCGCCGCCGTTGCCGCTGCCCGACCTCGGCTCGGGTCCGCAGCAGGCGGGCCCGAACCTCCTGGGCGGGCTGCTCGGCCTGATCGGGGGTGGCAAGTGACCACCCGAAAGATCCGGATCCAGCTGATCGCGTTTGTCGTCATCGCCGTGGTCTCGGTCGTCTACGCCGGCGGCCGGTACGCCGGGCTGGACCGGCTCTTCGGCAACCGCGGCTACGTCGTCACGGCGCAGCTGACCGACTCCGGCGGGGTCTTCGTCAACTCCGAGGTCGCCTACCGCGGGGTCACGGTCGGCCGGGTGACGGGCATGACGCTCACCGAGCACGGCGTCGACGTCGCCCTCGACATCGACGCCGGCGCACCGGACATCCCGGCCGACGCGCACGCGCAGGTGGCGAACCGGTCGGCGGTGGGGGAGCAGTTCGTCGACCTGCTGCCCCTGCACGACGGCGGGCCGTTCCTGAAGGACGGATCGGTGATCACCACCGACAAGACGTCGCTGCCGCCGTCGCCGGACACCGTGCTGACCCACCTCGACGACCTGGTCGCGAGTGTGCACCCGGAGTCGCTGCGGACGGTCGTCGACGAGACGTACAACGCGTTCGCCGGTTCCGGGCCCGAGCTGCAGCAGCTGCTGGACAGCACGGGGTCGTTGACGGCGGCGGCCGCGCAGTACGTCCCGCAGACGCAGGGGCTGCTCGCGAACTCGCGGATCGTGCTGGACACCCAGCAGCGGCAGGCGGCGAACATCACCGACTTCGCCTCCGGGCTCCGCACGATTTCGGGCCGGCTCAAGACGTCCGACCCGGACCTGCGGCGCGTGATCGCGGAGGCGCCGAAGCTGAGCCGTCAGATCAGCGACGTGCTCGCCGCGTCCGGCACCGATCTCGGGGTGCTGTTCGCGAACCTGCTGACCACGGCGCAGATCACGTCGTCACGGCAGGACTCGGTCGAGGAACTGCTGGTGGCGTACCCGATCATCTCGGCGTTCTCGCCGTCGACGTCCCCGGACGGCACGGGTCACCTCGGTGTGGTGCTGAACTTCTTCGACCCGGCTTCGTGCACGAAGGGCTACGAAAGCACAAAGCAGCGTCCGGCGAATGACACTTCCGAGGCGCCGGTGAACATGAACGCGTACTGCGCGGAGCCGCCGGGCAGCCCGACGGGGGTGCGCGGCTCGCAGAACGCGCCGTACGCGGGCAAGCCGCCGGCGATCCCGGCCGCGCCTTCGCAGCCGGCGTCGGCGCCGGCGCAGTCGCAGCTGCCGGGGATGCTGAGCCTGCTGACCGGGCCGTCGGCGGGCGGGCTCGGCCGGCTGCTGGGCGCGCCGTGAAGGTTCTGGTCGTGGCCGCGGTGCTTTCCGTGCTGGCGGCCGGTTTTACGGGCTGGTCCTGGTGGCGGGCCGCTTCGGACGACTCGGCCGCCCGAGGCCGGGACCGCGACGCCGTGCTGGCCGCGTCGGGCCCGGAGCTGGTCACGCTGAACACGATCGACTACCGCTCCGCCGGAGCGGACGTCGACCGCTGGATCGCCGCGACGACGGGGCAGTACGGAAAGGACCTCTCCGGCGATCGGCAGTTGCAGATCGACCGGGCGACGACGGCTCGGACGGTGTCGACAGCTTCGTTGGTGCAGGCCGCGGTGACCGAGGTTTCCGCCGACTCGGCTCGCCTGCTGGCGGTGCTGGACGTCCGGGTCTCGACCGGCGGGGCGGCCGTCACTCCGCGTTTGAACCGGCTCACGGTGGACGTTTCGCGCACTCCGGACGGCTGGAAGATCGCGGGAGTCCAGGCGGCGGGCTCATGACGCGGGTACTGGCTCTGGTCGTGGCGGTGGCCCTGGGCTGCGCGGTGTGGTTCGGCATCGAGACGGCTTCCCTGTCCCCGGGCGACAATCTCGCACTGGTCGACACCGCGGCGACTTCCTCGGTCACGTCGGAGGTGAGTGACGCGGTGAAGTCGGTGTTTTCGTACGACTACGCGAACCTGGCCCGCACCGAGCGAGCGGCGTCGGAGGTGTTGACGGGAGCGGCGGTCGGCCAGTACCGCGACCAGTTCGCTTCGGCGCGCACCCGGGCCACCGCGGAGAAGCTGGTCCGGACGACGACGGTGCGCGCGGTGGGGGTGCGGACGCTGGTGGGTGACGATGCGTCGCTGCTGTTGTTCCTGGACCAGCAGACGGTGACCCAGTCCGGCGCAGCGCCGTCGTCTTCGGTGGCCCAGCTGGCGGTGACGGCGAAGCGGATCGACGGCCACTGGAAGCTGGCGACGCTCACGCCTCTCTAGCCGCGTTCGGAAAGCGTTGACGGGTTGACTACCAGATCGACGCTGCGGGGCTAAGGTCGGAAAATGGCAACTCAGGTCGCTCTTGACGTGCTTCCGATAGTCATCTCTGCTATCGCCCTGACAGTCGCGGTGGTATCGATGCGACGGCAGTGGCGGTCCGCGCGGAACGCGAACGCGGTGGCTGCCATTTTGAAGTTGTTCGAAGAGTACCGGTCAGACGATCTCAAAGCGGCCCGGCGGACGATCTTCGAGATGTCGGAATCCGACGCAGAAACGGCTCCGGCCCTGCGGGACTTACCAGCCGAGGCAAGGAGAGCGGCTGAGCGGGTTGCGCAGTATTTCGATCATGTCGGACTCTTGGTAGGGCATCGTCTCGTGCCGGCCAGGCCGATGATCTCTTTCTTTGGAGTCGGGTGTGAGAAGCTATGGGAGAAGCTCGCGCCGCATGTTGCGGTAGAACGGCGGTTGAGGGAAGTCGACTATTACCTCGGGTATTTTGAGGCGCTCGCTGCACTCTCGGAGAAGATCGGCGCTGACGAACTCAACCGGAAGATAACGATCAAGATGCGTCTGGGACGTGTGCCCGTTGAAGTGAACTCGGGCTGCGCAGGGTTAGCCGCCGACCCACACGGCCCGACCTAACCGTCCCAGACCGCCGCGCCCTGCCTGAGCACCTCGACCTCCGACTCCGCCGCCACCGGCCACAGCTCCACCACGTACCGGTAGTGCTCCCCGTACTCGTGGTCGTTCCAGTCGACCGGCGGCGGTCCGGCCGGCACGTACGAAACCCGCGCCCGGTACAAACCCGGCAGCACCGAAAAGAACTTTTCCTGCGACGGATAGTCGACAGGACCGGAAATCACCAGCTTCCCGCTCGGAACCGGAAGATCTGCTTCCACGACGTGCTCCGCGTCGGCCACCAGAGCCGGCGCCGACGGAACCAGCGTCACCGACGACTCGACCAGGTCCGACCGCGCCGTGGCGATGGCCACGCCGCCCGGCTCCGCCCCGACGCGGTGGTCCACCGCCGCCGGGGTCCAGCCGCTTCCGGTCAGGCGGGAAGCCGAGTCGCGCAACGAGAACTGCCGCTGGTCGGCGTGGACTACCAAGTGCACACCAACCACCCTAGCCAGGACCCGCCCCGAAATGGTATCGACGCCGGGTTTAGCGTAAACGCCATGACCACTGCTTCCGTCGACGTCGACTCGGCCCGCCGCGACTACGCGGCCCTGGTCGACCGCGGCCTCTCCCTCGACATCACCCGCGGCAAGCCCTCCCCGGAGCAGCTCGACCTCGCGAACGGCCTGCTGACCCTCCCCGGCGAGGGCGCCTTCAAGGCCGAGGACGGCACCGACGTCCGCAACTACGGTGGCCTCAAGGGCCTGCCGGAGCTGCGTCGCATCTTCGCCGGGCCGCTGCAGGTTCCGGCCGGGCAGCTGCTGGCCGCCGGCAACTCCAGCCTCGAGCTGATGCACGACGCCGTGGTGCAGGCGCTGCTGAGCAAGCTGCCCGGGGCCGAGCGCCGGTGGGCCGACGAGCCGCAGGTGAAGTTCCTCGCTCCCGTCCCGGGCTACGACCGGCACTTCGCGCTCACCGAGCGGTTCGGCATCGAGCTGGTCCCGGTCGCGATGACCGACGAAGGCCCCGACATGGACGCCGTCGAGACGCTGGTCGCCGAGGACCCCGCCGTCAAGGGCATCTGGTGCGTGCCGAAGTACAGCAACCCCACCGGGGTCACGTTCAGTGACGACGTCGTGCGGCGGCTCGCCACCATGACCACCGCGGCGCCCGACTTCCGGATCTTCTGGGACAACGCCTACGCCGTGCACCACCTGACCGACGCCGAGCCGGAGCTGGCCGACGTGCTCGCGCTGGCCACCGAGGCCGGCCACGCCGACCGCGTCTTCGTCTTCGGCTCGACCTCGAAGATCACCCACGCCGGCGCCGGGGTGGGCTTCTTCGGCGCGTCCGAGGCCAACCTCGCCTGGTGGACCGGCAACATCGGCAAGCGCACCATCGGCCCGGACAAGGTCAACCAGCTGCGCCACGCCGCCTTCCTCAAGGACGAGGACGGCGTCCGGGCGCACATGCGCAAGCACGCCGAGGTCATCGGGCCGAAGTTCGCGGCCGTCGACCGCATCCTCACCGAGGAGCTGTCCGACCTGGCGTCCTGGACCAAGCCGACCGGCGGGTACTTCATCTCGCTGACCGTGCCCCAGGGCACCGCGAAGGAGGTCGTGCGGCTGGCGAAGGAGGCCGGTGTCGCGCTGACCCCCGCCGGGGCGACCCACCCGCACGGGAACGACCCGGCCGACGCCGTCATCCGCATCGCGCCGACCTTCCCGGTGCTCGCCGACGTCGAGGAGGCCGTGCGGGCGCTGGCCGTCTGCGTGCGGCTCGCCGCCGCGCAGCGCTCCTGACCTGCGCAAACAGAATCCGGAAGAACTTTTTCCCGATTTGACCGAGCCGGGGGCCTCCCCCGTACGTATGACCGGTGGGTGAGGTGGACGAACTCGTCACGAGAGGACGTCCCCCGGTGTTCGGAAAACGCTACACACAGCAGCTCGTCGAGCGCAGCGCGGAGAACGCGACCGACCGCCGCCGCTTCCTCAAGGCTGCGGGAGCGGCGGGGCTCGGCGTCGCAGGTGCAGGCGCGCTCGGAACCGCGCTCTCGCTGGGCCTCGGCTCGGCGGGCGCGACTTCGCAGTACCCGGAGCAGAACGCGCAGGACGCCGCCGCCAGCGACGCCGCGGTGCTGAACTTCGCGCTCAACCTGGAGTACCTCGAGGCGAACCTGTACTCGTTCGCCGTCTACGGCTACGGGCTGAACGAGAAGTACGTCAACGGCGTCGGCAACCTGGGCAAGGTCTCCGGCGGGCACGCCGTGAAGTTCAAGAGCGAGCACACCAAGCAGATCGTCCAGGAGATCGCCGGCGACGAGGTCGCCCACGTCACCTTCCTGCGCAAGGCGCTCGACAAAGCCGCCGTCGCGCAGCCGGAGATCGACTTCCAGAACAGCTTCACCGCCGCCATGCAGGCCGCGGGCGTGATCAAGGAAGGCCAGACCTTCGACCCGTTCGCGAGCGAGAACAACTTCCTGCTCGCCGCGTTCCTCTTCGAGGACGTCGGCGTGTCCGCCTACAAGGGCGCGGCGCCGCTGGTGAACAACAAGACGTTCCTCGGCGCGGCGGCGGGCATCCTCGCGGTCGAGGCCTACCACGCGGGCATCGTGCGCGGGCAGCTGTTCGAACGCGGCCTCGGCGACATCACGAACAAGATCTCCGACGCCCGCGACAGCCTCGACGGCAAGGCCGACGACGACGAAGGCGTGCTCAAGGACGGCAAGGCGAACCTCGTCCCCGCGGACGCCAACGGCATCGCGTTCGGGCGCTCCGCCGACCGCGTGCTCAACATCGCCTACCTCAACCCGGACAAGGTGAGCTCGGGCGGCTTCTACCCCCGGGGCCTCAACGGCGACATCGCCACCAGTGGTGCCAAGGAGTGAGCGCCGCGTGCCGCCGTCACGGTAACGTCGTGCTCGGCGGCACGCGGAGTCCACGAGGGGGAGCAGAGTGCGGGTACTGGTCGCGGGTGGCGGGATCTCCGGCACGGTCACGGCGATGGCGGCGAAGCTGGCGGGGCACGACCCGGTCGTCTTCGAGGCCTACCCGGCCGGCGGGGACGACATCGGCGCGTTCCTCACGATCATGCACAACGGCATGGACGCCCTGCGCGCGATCGGCGCCGACCGGCCGGTGATCGACGCCTCCTTCGCCGCGTACGGCGTCGAGCTCGTCCTGCCGACCGGCGAGACCGCCGGACGCCGGGAGTTCGGCGCCGACGGCCCACGCACGATGACCCGCGCGGCGCTCTACCGCGTCCTGCAAGCCGAAGCCGCGCGCCGGGGCGTCCCGATCGAACGGGGCAAGCGTCTGGTCGGCGCGAAGCCGGACGGGACCGGCGTCGCGGCCGAATTCGCCGACGGCACCACCGAAACAGGTGACGTGGTGGTCGGCGCGGACGGGTTGCACTCGGTGGTCCGGAAGCTGATCGACCCGGACGCCGACGCACCGCGCTACACCGGCCAGACCATCGTCTGGGGTTACACGCGTGCGCCCGGGCTGCCGTCGGCGGCCGGGATCTACCGCATGGTCCGCGGGAGCAAAGCGGCTTTCGGGTTCACGACCGCCCCGGACGGCGCGACGTTCTGGTTCGCCCGCATCCCGGACGCCGAGCGCTCCCGCGAGGCGATCGCGGCGGTGAGCGCGGAAGGGTGGCGCGAGTTCGCGCACGCGGCGTTCGCCGGGGAACCGTTGCCCTGCGCGGACATCATCGCGGCCACCGGCGACGAGGTGTTCGGCGGCCACTCCTACGACGTCCCGCGGACGCGGATCTGGTCGACACCGGAAATGGTGCTCGTCGGCGACGCCGCGCACGCCGCGGCCCCAGCCGATGCGCAGGGCGCGTCGATGGCGATCGAAGACAGCGTCGTTCTCGCCCAGTGCCTGCGCGACCTGCCGGACCCGGCATCGGCGTTCGAGGCGTACGAAGGACTTCGGCGCGAGCGCGTCGAGAAGCTGGTCGCGTCGAGTTCGGGGCAGGACGTCGGCGAAAAGCCGGGCTGGGTCTACGCGCACCACATCGACTGGGACACGAAGATCACCGGCTAGGTGCCGCAGGAGTCACGGACCACCAGTTTCGTCGGCAGGTGCACCGGGTCCGGGGCCGTCCCGGTTTCGATCATCGCCAGCAGCGCGCCCGCCGCCGCCGTGCCGAAGCCCGGTTTGTCCTGGGCCACCGTCGTCAGCGCCGGGTCGACCAGCGACGCCACCTCGATGTCGTCGAAGCCCACCACCGCCAGGTCCGCCGGCACCCGCAGGCCGGCCGCGCGGGCGGCCAGCAGGGCGCCGACCGCCATCTCGTCGCTGGCCGCGAACACCGCCGTCGGCGGGTCCTTGCGGGCCAGCAGCCGGCGCATGCCGACGAACCCGCTTTCGCGGTAGAAGTCCCCGGTGACCACGTAATCCTCCCGCGCCGGCAGGCCCGCTTCGGCCAGCCCGCGCCGGTACCCCTCGGCGCGGGCGGCGGCGGGGGTGTTGCCGCGGGGGCCGGTGATCGTCGCGATGCGCTGGTGGCCGAGCGCGGCCAGGTGCCGGACGGCTTCCGCCGCGCCCGCCGCGTTGTCCGACGTCACGTAGGTCGCCCGCGGCCCCGACAGCGCCACGTCCACCGCGACGCACGGCAGCCCGGACTGGGCGAACGTGGTGAACGCCTCGGCGTCGGTCCCGCTGTCGATCAGCACCAGCCCGGCCAGGTGGTGCCGCCGGGTCATCCCGATGTAGGCGACCGGGTCGGCCAGCGACACGCCCGGGTTGCGGTCGCGGGCGTCGTCGCTCGTGGCGAGCAGGAGCAGGTGGTACCCGTGCGAGCTGAGCGCGGACTTGAGGCCCAGCAACAGGTCCTGCAGGAACGGGTGCCGCCAGCCGGGCCGCCGGTGGTCGGTGTCCCAGACCAGCCCGACCATCGCCGACCGCTGCCGGGACAGCGCCCGCGCCGACTCGTTCGGCGAGAAGTCGAGCTCCCGGGCGACCCGCTCGACGTGTTCACGCGTGGCCGCGCTGACCGTCGCGGGGCGGTTGAACACCCGGGACACGGTCGCGACCGAGACCCCGCAGAGCTGGGCGATTTCGCGCGCGGTGACCATGGCGACCTCCTGAGCTGTAACCGGTTACATCTGTAGCACATGATCTCTGTCTGCGGAAACCCGTCGGTAAGTTACCTTTTCGTTACTTGACGAACCGGGCCTGGGAGCGCTCTCATGGGTCCCGCGTTTTCCGATCGGCCCGCAGAACAACGGAGATCTCATGCGCCCGAAAACGACAACCCGCCGGATCCGCCTGATCGCCGGCGTGGTGTGCGCCGGCCTGGCCGCGGTCACCGCGCTGAGCGCCTGCGGCAGCAGCGACGCCGGCGGAGGCGGGAAGGTCAAGCTCAGCCTCGGCCTCTTCGGCAACTTCGGTTACACCGACCTGATCAAGGAGTACCAGGCGGCCCACCCGGGCATCGAGATTACCGAGCGGACCGCGTCCTACTCCGACCACCACAAGAACCTCGCCGCCCACCTGGCCACCGGCGGCGGCGCCGCGGACATCGAGGCGATCGACACCGGGTACGTCGCCCAGTTCAAGGCGACACCGGACAAGTTCGTCGACCTCAACACCGTCGGCGGCGACAAGCTCAAGGACCGCTGGCTGGGCTGGAAGTGGGCGGCCTCGCTGGGCAAGGGCGGCCAGCAGATCGGCTACGGCACCGACGTCGGCGGCCTGGCCATCTGTTATCGCCGGGACCTGCTCCAGGCCGCCGGACTGCCCGCCGACCGCGACGCCGTCTCCGCGCTCTGGCCCACCTGGCAGGCGTTCTTCGACGCCGGTAAGCGCTTCCAGGCCAAGGCGCCGAACGGCGTCAAGTGGATGGACGGCGGCCCGACCGTGCTCAACGCGATCTTCGGCCAGGCGCCCGTCGGGTACTACGACCAGAACGACCAGCTCGTCGTCGGCAGCAACCCGGCGCTGCGCACCGGGTGGGACCAGGTCGTCGACGCCGTCAAGGCGAACCTGAGCGCCGGCCTGCTCTACAGCACGCCGACCTGGAACACCGGCTTCACGCAGAGCCAGTTCGCCACCGTCACCTGTCCCGCCTGGATGATGACCAAGATCAAGGACCAGGCCCCGGACACCTCGGGCAAGTGGGACGTCGCGAGCGTGCCCGGCGGGGGCGGCAACTGGGGCGGCTCGTACCTGACCGTGCCCAAGCAGGGCAAGCACACCAAGGAAGCCGCCGACCTCGCCGCGTGGCTGACCGCGCCCGAGCAGCAGGCGAAGGTCTTCACCAGCCAGGGCCTGCTGCCCTCGACGCCGTCGCTCTACACCGACCCGAAGATCACCGGCTACACCAACCCGTTCTTCAACAACGCGCCCGTCGGCAAGCTCTTCACCGACGCTGCCAAGAAGCTGAACCCGCAGTACCAGGGTCCGAAGGCGGGCGACGTCCAGACCGAGTTCGGCAACGCGATGCAGCGCGTCGAGCAGGGCAAGCAGGACGGCGCGGCGGCCTGGCAGCAGCTGGTCGGTGACGTGGCGAAGATCAAGTAATGGCGCTGACGTTCGCCGACCGGCGGCACAAGTGGGACGTCAAGCTGTCGCCGTTCGGCTTCATCAGCCCGTACTTCCTGATCTTCGGCGTCTTCGGGCTGTTCCCGCTGCTGTACACGGCTTTCGTGTCGCTGCAGAAGCGCAACCTGCTCGACGCCGAGGGCGCGACGTTCATCGGGTTCGGCAACTACGACCAGCTGCTGTTCCACGACCCGTACTTCTGGAACGCGATGGGGAACACGGTCAGCCTGTGGCTGCTGACCACGATCCCGCAGATCCTGTTCGCGCTCGGCATCGCGCACCTGCTCAACCGCCGGCTGCGCGGGCGGACGCTGTTCCGGATGGGGATGATCCTGCCGAACATCACCTCGGTGGCGGCGGTGACGATCATCTTCGCGCAGCTGTTCGGCCGGGACTTCGGCCTGGTGAACTGGGGCTTGAGCTGGTTCGGCGGCGGGCACGTCGACTGGCAGGCCGGCACGGCCAGCTCGCACACCGCCATCGCGGCGATGGTGGTGTGGCGCTGGACCGGCTACCACGCGCTGATCTTCCTGGCGTCGATGCAGGCGATCCCGTCGACCATGTACGAGGCCGCCACCCTCGACGGCGCCCGCGGGTGGCAGCAGTTCTGGCGGATCACCGTCCCGCTGCTGCGGCCGCAGATCATCTTCTCGACGGTGATCGCGACGACCGGGAACATGCGGCTGCTCGCCGAGCCGCTGCTGTTCAACCCCGGCACGGCGGCGGCCACGGGCGGCTCGGACCGGCAGTTCCAGACCGCCGCGCTCTACCTCTACGAGCAGGGCTTCACCAAGTACGACTTCGGGTACAGCTCGGCGATCGCGCTGGTCCTGGCCGTCGTCACGATGCTCGTCGCGGGCCTGTCGTACCTGGTGACCCGGCGCATCCAAACCGACTGAGGAGCGGACATGACCACCGTGCTGACCCCGGCCGCGCCCGCGCCGCCGGCGGCACCCGGGCGGGCCCGGCGCCTCGTGCGCCGGGTCGCGAGCCCGTGGACCTACGCCGCGCTGATCGCGATCCTGGCCGGCTCGGCGTTCCCCGTGTACTGGTCGTTCGTCGTGGCTTCGCAGACGACGGAAGCCGTCGGCAGCGTGCCGCCGGTGCTCGTGCCCGGCGGGCACCTGTTCGAAAACATCGCCCGGGTCTTCGACGAGTCGGAGTTCGCGCTGGCCCTGGGGAACTCGATGATCGTCGCGGGCACGATCACCGTTTCCGTGGTGCTGTTCTCGACGCTGGCCGGGTTCGCCTTCGCCAAGCTGCGCTTCCGCGGCCGGACCGTGCTGCTGCTCGTCGTCATCGCCACCCAGGCGATCCCGACCGAGCTGGGTGTCGTGCCGCTCTACATGATGATGGCCGACTTCGGGTGGGCCGGGCAGCTGCAGGCGGTGATCGTGCCCGGCCTGGTGACCGCGTTCGGCGTGTTCTTCATGCGCCAGTACTTCGAACGCGCGCTGCCGCTGGAGCTCCTGGAAGCCGGGCGGATGGACGGCTGCAACTCGCTGCGGCTCTTCTGGCACGTCGCGCTGCCGGCCGCCCGCCCGGCCGCGGCGGTGCTCGGGCTGTTCACGTTCATGCAGGCGTGGAACGACTTCTTCTGGCCGCTGGTCGTGCTGGTGCCGGAGAACCCGACCGTCCAAACCGCACTGTCCACCCTGGCCAGCGGCTACACCACCGACTACACGCTCGTGCTCACCGCCGCCACCATCGGCACCGTCCCCGTCCTGCTCGTGTTCCTGCTGTTCGGCCGCCAGATCGTCGGCGGCATCATGCAGGGCGCGCTCAAGGGCTGACCTCCCGGAGATGACCGTGACCACCAGTTTCCCGCCCGGCTTCCGCTGGGGTGTCGCGACCTCGGCGTTCCAGGTCGAGGGCGCGACCGCCGCCGACGGCCGCGGACCGTCCATTTGGGACACCTTCGCGGCGGTCCCCGGCGCGGTGGCCGGGGGTGACACCGGCGAGCCGGCGGCCGACCACTACCACCGCTGGCCGCGTGACGTCGCCCTGCTCGCCGCGCTCGGCGTCGACTCCTACCGGTTCTCGGTGTCCTGGCCGCGGATCCAGCCGTCCGGCCGCGGCGGCGCCGCACCGGAGGGGATCGGCTTCTACCGGAAGCTCGTCGAAGCCCTGCGGGAGCGCGAGATCGAGCCGTTCCTCACGCTCTACCACTGGGACCTCCCGCAGGCGCTGGAGGACAACGGCGGCTGGCGGTCGCGCGACACGGCGGCCCGGTTCGCCGACTACGCCGCGCTGGTGCACGCCGAGCTCGGCGACGTCGTCGACCACTGGACGACGCTGAACGAGCCGTACCCGTGCGCGGTCGCGGGATACGGCGAAGGACGGCACGCGCCGGGCGCGCGGGAAGGGCACGGCGCGCTCGCCGCCGCCCACCACCTGCTGCTCGGCCACGGCTTGGCCGTCCGGGCGATGCGGGCGCAGGCACCACCGCAGCACCAGTTCGGGATCGTGCTCAACCAGTCGCCCGCGGTGCCGGTGACGGACTCGGCCGCCGACGCCGCCGCGGCCGCCCGCCAGGACACGCTGCTGCGGCGCCAGTTCACCGACCCGCTGTTCGGCGGCCGCTACGCGCCGGGCCTGGCGGCGATGTTCGACGGCGTCACGGACTTCTCGTTCCGCCACGACGGCGACCTGGCGACGATCGGGCAGCCCCTGGACTACCTGGGCGTCAACTACTACTACCGGCTGCACGTCGCGGACGCGCCGCACCGCGAGCCGGTCCCGGCCCGCCGCACGGTGGCCGACATCGGCGTCGACACGACACGCGTGCCGGACGTCCCGCGCACGGGCATGGGCTGGCCGGTCGAGCCCGAGGGCCTCACCGAAGCCCTGGTGGGCCTGCACAACCGCTATCCCGGGCTGCCGCCCATGTACGTCACGGAGAACGGCTGCGTGTACGCCGACCGGAGCGACTTCGCCGACTACGAGCGCATCTCGTTCCTGAGCGAGCACATCGAGGCGGCGCGCACGGCCGCGGCGGCGGGGGTGGACCTGCGGGGGTACTTCTGCTGGTCCCTGCTCGACAACTTCGAGTGGGCCCACGGGTACAAGCACCGGTTCGGCCTGGTGCACGTGGACTACGCGACGCAGGCCCGCACGCCGCGGGCGAGTTTCCGCTGGTACCGCGACTTCATCGCGGCCCAGCGGCTCGAGTGACGTCGGGCTACTTTTTGTACAGGCCTTCGATGTCGTTCGCGTAGTTCTTCGTGACCACGTTGCGCTTCAGCTTGAGGCTCGGCGTGATCTCGCCCCCGGCCTCGGTGAAGTCGTTGGCCAGCACCGTGAACTTCTTGATCGCCTCGGCCTTGGACACCTGCTTGTTCGCCTCGTCGACCGCGGCCTGGATCTCCGCGAGCAGGTCGGCGTCGGTGGCCAGGTCGGCGACCGTGGCCGCCGCCGGCTTGTGGTGCTGGGACTTCCAGGACGGGAAGTACTCCTCGTCCACCGTCACCAGCGCCGCGATGAACGGGCGCTGGTCGCCGACCACCATCGCCTGGCTCACCAGCGGGGCCGCCTTGATCGTGTCCTCGAGGCCGGACGGGGCGACGTTCTTGCCGCCCGCCGTCACGATGATCTCCTTCTTGCGGCCGGTGATCTTGAGGAAGCCGTCGGCGTCCAGCTCGCCGAGGTCGCCGGTGTGGAACCAGCCGTCGGTGAGCGACTCGGCCGTCGCCTGCGGGTTGTTGTAGTACGCCCGGAAGACGACGTCGCCCTTGAGCATGACCTCGCCGTCGTCGGCGATGCGGACCGACGTGCCGTTGACCGGCTTGCCGACCGTGCCGACGCGGAACGCCGTCTGGGTGTTGACGTTCGCCGCCGCGGACGTCTCGGTCAGGCCGTACCCCTCGAACACCGGGACACCGATACCGCGGAAGAAGTGCGCCAGCCGCGCGCCGAGCGGGGCGCCGCCGGACACCGCCGCCACACAACGACCGCCGAGGGCCGCGCGCAGCTTGCCGTAGACGAGCTTGTCGAACGCCAGGTGCTTCAGCTTCAGCGCGACACCGGCGCCGCCCTTGTCCTGCGCCTCGCTGTAAGCGACCGCCACGGCTTCGGCGGCGTCGAAGATCTTGCCCTTGCCGTCGCCGTGGGCCTTCTGCTTCGCCGAGTTGTAGACCTTCTCGAACACCCGCGGCACCGCGACGACGAACGTCGGCCGGAAGGTGCCCAGGTCGGCGACCAGGTTCTTGACGTCCGGGGTGTGCCCGAGGGTGACCCGGGCGGTGAGCGCGGTGACGGCGATCGCGCGGGCCAGCACGTGCGCCAGCGGCAGGAAGCACAGCAGCGAGTTGCCCTGCTCCATCAGCTGCGGGAACGCCTCGATGTCGGCGCGGATCTCGGCCAGCAGGTTGCGGTGGGTCAGCTCGACGCCCTTGGGGCGGCCGGTGGTGCCCGAGGTGTAGACGATCGTGGCCAGCTCGTCGGCGACGACCTCGCGGCGGCGCTCGTGCAGCTCGTCGTCGGACAGCCCGGCGCCCAGCGCGGACAGCTCCTCGACAGCGGGGGAGTCCCCCTCGATCTGCCAGGTGTGGTCCAGGTCGGTGAGCCGGCTCCGGACCTCGTCGACCGCGGCCGCGTGGCCGTTCGTCTCGACGAACACGGCCTTCGCGGCCGAGTCCGAGAGGATCCAGTGCACCTGTTCGGGGGACGAGGTGTCGTAGATCGGGACGGTCACCGCGCCGGCCGCCCAGATGGCGAAGTCGATCAGCGTCCACTCGTAGCGGGTCTTCGACATGATCGCGACGCGGTCGCCGCGGCCGATCCCGGCCTGGGCCATGCCCTTGGCGACGGCCAGCACCTCGCCGGCGAACTCCTTGGCGGTCACGTCCAGCCAGCTGCCCTCGACCTGGCGGCGGAAGCTCACCACGTCGGAGAACCGCTCGGCGTTCGCCCAGACGACGTCGGACATGTTTTCGTCGTCGGCCACCGGCTTCCCGGCGGGAGCGCTGTATTCGCGCACGTGGACCTCCGTGTTCAACGCGTGCGGCAGGCGACACCGCTGTTACCCGCCAGTCAACTTAGCGTGGTGAGCACCTTAAGACCATGCTGATCGCCGTCGCACGGCGAGGGCGTGACATTCTTCGCACGTGAACGCGCCACCCTCACTCGACATCGTCGACGAGACGTTCCTCGCCGTTCCGCCGGCCACCGTGGCCGCGGTCTTCGCCGCACCGGCGTCCTGGCGGCGCTACTGGCCCGACCTGGTCCTCGAGGTCTACACCGACCGGGGCGAGAAGGGCCTGCGCTGGACCGTGCGGGGCGCGCTCGTCGGTACGATGGAGGTGTGGCTCGAGCCGGTGCTCGACGGCACCCTGCTGCACTACTTCCTGCGGGCGACCCCCGCCGACGCGGCCGGGACGCCCCGGGCGCTGGCGCCTCGCGACCTGCGCCGGGAGTTCGACCGGCGGGCCCGCGCGGCGAAGGCGATCGCACTCGGGCTGAAGGAGATCCTGGAGGACGGGCGTGAGCCCGGCGTTCCTCCTCGGGGCGAAAGCTAAGGGGAAGCTGGGTGCGGGTACACGTCGTCTCGGACGTGCACGGCAACGCCGACGCGCTGAAGCGGGCGGGGGACGGGGCCGACGCGTTGGTCGTGCTCGGCGACCTGCTCGACTTCGTCGACTACCGGGAGCACGACAAGGGCATCATGGGCGCGCTGTTCGGCGCCGAAAAGGTCGGTGAGTTCGCCCGGCTGCGCCGTGAGGGCACCCGTGACGAAACCGTTGCCTACTCGCGGACGCTCTGGGCGAGCCTCGACGACCCGGCCGCCGCGGTCGACGAGGCCATCCGCGCCCAGTACGCGACGCTGTTCGCGGCGATGACCGCGCCCACCTACGCCACCCCGGGCAACGTCGACACCCCGGCGATGTGGCCCGAGTTCACCGGCGAGGGCATCCGCGTCCTGGACGGCGAGGTGACCGAGATCGGCGGCCTCCGCTTCGGGTTCGTCGGCGGCGCGCTGCTGCCGGACGGGGTCGTCCCGCGCCGCCGGAAAGGCGCCGCCTGGCGTCCCTACCTGCGGGATCGTGAGGACTACGACCGCGGGGTGGCCGCGCTCACCGACGTCGACGTGCTCTGCACCCACGGCCCGCCCGCCCTGCCGGAGCTGACCTACGACGTCGTCGCGCGGCGCAACGAGATCGGCTCCACGGCGCTGCTGGAGCTGATCCGGGAGCAGCGCCCGCGCTGGTCGGTGTTCGGGCACGTGCACCAGCCGCTGTCCGCGCGCGCCCGGGTCGGGCTGACCGAGTGCCGTAACGTGGGTCACTTCAAGGAGACCGGGCAGCCCTACGTGCTGCGCTGGTGACCGACCGCGGCGGCTACGCTTCGTCCCATGGCCGAGCAGTCCACACAGTCCATCGAGGTCGACGCCGAGCCCACGCGGGTGATGGCCGTGATCGCCGACTTCCCCGCCTACCCGGAATGGGCCAAGGCGGTCCAGCAGGCCGAGGTCCTCGACACCGATGGTGACGGGCGGGCCAAGCAGGTCAAGCTGACCCTCGACGCGGGCCCGATCAAGGACGTCTACACCCTCTCCTACGACTGGGACGGCGACGGCCTCGGCGTCAGCTGGCACCTGGTCAAGGGCCAGATGCAGAAGGCGCAGAACGGCCGGTACGCCCTGGAGGACCTCGGCGGCCGCACCCGTGTCACCTACACGCTGTCGGTCGAGCTGGCGCTGCCGATGATCGGCCTGCTGCGCCGCAAGGCCGAGAAGATGGTCATGGACACCGCGCTCAAGGAGCTCAAGAAGCGGGCCGAGGGGTAACCGGGTGCGGATCCTGCTGTTCACCGGCAAGGGGGGTGTCGGGAAGACCACGCTGGCCGCGGCGACCGGCGCCGCACTGGCCGCCCGCGGCAGGAAGACCCTCGTCGTGTCCACCGACCCGGCGCACTCGCTCGGCGACGCCTTCGGCCACACCCTCGGCGCCGAACCGTCCGAAGTGGACGCTCTGCTCTCGGCCGTCCAGCTGGACTCCCGGACGCTCGTCGACACCAGCTGGCACCGGCTGCGCGCCGAGCTGCAGACCGTGCTGTCCGGCGCGGGACTCGACACTCTCGATGCCGAAGAGCTGACGGTCCTCCCCGGCGTCGACGAGCTGCTCGCGCTCACCGAGGTCCGGCGGCTGGCTGAGGACGGGCCGTGGGAGACCATCGTCGTCGACTGCGGTCCGACGGCCGAGACGCTGCGGCTGCTCGCCCTGCCCGAAGCCGTCTCCGGGTACCTGACCCGGCTGTTCAACCGCCGCGTCAGCGAGTCCGTGCACCGCCTCGGCACCCACCTCGACGGCTTGCGCACGCTGCTGACCGAGCCGTCGGTGACCACCGTCCGGCTGGTGCTGACCCCTGAGCGCGTGGTGGTCGCCGAGGCGCGGCGCACGCTCAGCTCGCTCGCCCTGCGCGGCATCGCCGTCGACGGCCTGGTCGCCAACCGGCTGATGCCCGCGCCCGGCTTCTGGCGCGGCGGGGCGGCGTCGTGGCTGCGCACGCGCCGGACCCAGCAGGACGCCGTGCTGGCCGAGCTCACCGCGGCCGGGTTCACCCGGGTCGCCCGGGTCGAGCACCGCGCCGTCGAGCCGGTCGGGCTGCCCGCGCTGCTGGAGATCGCCGCCGAGCTGTACCGCGACGGCGACCCCCTCGACGGCGACGGGACCCCCGTCACCCCGCTGCTGCGCGTGCGGCCGGCGGCCGGCGGGTACACCCTGCGCGTCGCGATCCCGCTGGGCCGGGACGCCGAGGTCGACCTCGCCCGCGTCGACGACGACCTGGCGATCACCGTGGACGGCTTCCGCAGGCTCATCGCCCTGCCGGAGGCGCTGCGGCCGTGCCGGATCACCGGCGCGGAATCCGACGCCGACGGCCTGCTGGTGAGCCTGGCCGGGAACCGGGGACGCGGGTGAGCGAAGACGAACACGGGCCGCGGCTCGCGGAGGAGATCCGCCTGCTCGCCGAGCTGGTCGTGGAGAAGGCGGCGCCGTGGCTGGAGGGCGTCCTCGCCGCCGGGCACGGTGACCCTGACCAGGCGAACGCGGACGGCTCGGCGTGCGGCTGGTGCCCGCTGTGTGCGATCGTCGCCGTTGTGCGAGGTGAGCGCCCCGAGCTGGCCGCCCGGCTGGTCGAGCAGCTCGCGCAGCTGGTCGCCCTGCTGCGCGCGGTGCTCGCGGACCGCTGGGAGCCGGACGAGGGTGTGCACATGCCCGGGTTCCGGCCCGCGCCGCGGCCGCCGGCGGCCGCTTCGGCGGCGTCGCCGCGGGTGCAGCACATCACCGTCCGCAGACGGGACGAGTGGCGGCCGGATCGGGAGAGCTGAGTGCGGACGATAGGGGTGGACGTCGGCGGGACGAGTGTCCGGGCCGGCGTGGTGGACGAGCGCGGCTCCCTGCTCGACACGGCGCGGGTCGCGACGCCGAGCGAGGAAGGCGCCCTCGAGGACGCCATCGCGGGTGTGGTCGAGGACCTGCGCAACCGGCACGAGGTGGCCGGGGTCGGCCTGGCCGTGGCCGGGTTCGTGGCGCGCGACCGCCGGTCGGTGATGTTCGCGCCGCACCTGGCCTGGCGCGGCGCGCCGGTCGCGGACCGGATCGAGAAGCGGGTCGGCCTGCCGGTGCTGCTGGAGCACGACGTCAACGCGGCGATGGTGGGCGAGCACCGCTTCGGCGCGGCCCGCGGCGCCCACGTGGCGGCGCTGGTGGCGCTGGGGACCGGGATCGGCGCGGGCCTGCTCCTGGACGGCAAGCTGTTCCGCGGCGCGTACGGCGTGGCGCCGGAGCTGGGCCACCTGACGGTCGTGCGGGGCGGGCGGCCCTGCCCGTGCGGCAAGTACGGCTGCTGGGAGCGTTATTGCAGCGGAACGGCGCTGGCGGCGACAGCGGTGGAGCTGCTCGCGCGGCACCCGGGGCGGTCGACGGTGCTGGCCCCGCAGGTTGCGGGCGACCCGGGCTCGGTCACGGGACGGCGCGTGGCGGGAGCGGCTCGCGACGGTGATCCGATCGCCCAGCTGGCGATGGCGGAGCTGGCCAAGTGGCTCGGTGAGGGCCTGGCTCTGGTGGCGGATGTTTTCGACCCGGAGATCATCGTGATCGGTGGGGGTGTTTCGGAGTCGGCGCCGCTGTTTTTGGATGAGGCTCGGGAGCATTACGCGGGGGCTATCACCGGGGCTCGGCATCGGCCGTTGGCGCGGATACGGACTGCGCACCTGGGCGACGACACGGCGATCGTGGGGGCGGCGGCGTTGGCGTTGGAAGCGGCCAAGACCCCGGTCTGACGCGGTAGAGAGCTGTCTGCTGCGGGTACCCCACCACCATCGAGGGGGGAGCGGACATGGCGCTCGACGTGGGGATCGGCTTGGCAGGCGTGGTTCTGCTGGTGATCGGTGGCTTCCTGGCGTGGAAGCCGCGCAACGGCTGGCACCAGGCAGCTGCGACGCTGATGACCGGCCTGGGCTCAGCACTGACGGCGCAGTTCCTGATCGCCCCCTTCGTCCACGGCGACACGCTCGGGTACGTGCTGATCGGCATCCTGGTGGCGGGAGTCCTGGCGGCCGCGGTCATCGGCGGCCGGCGGGGTCACTCCTCCGGGAAGCTCCCCGACGGCACCAGCCCTTCGAGGAACGCACGGAACGTCGGCGCCAGCGCCAGCTCGGACTCCAGCTCCACGTCGAACCACGTCACCGACGGCTCCGAAGACCCGCGGTAGTCCAACGCCACCCACGTGTGGCCGTCGCCCGACAGCACCACGACCTGCTTGGGCAGGTCCCACTCGTCGCTCAGGTACGGCGAATCCAGGATCGACAGCCGCCCGCCCACGCCGAGGAGCTGGTCGAACGGCACGTGCGTGGCGCTGTACGACGTCGGCCTGCTCGTCGGGAAGGCGTCGAACGCGCCGGCCACCGTGCCGCCGTTGCGCAGCCCCAGCAGTTCGCCCAGCTCGATCGGCAGCCGGACGCCCAGCTCGCGGCCGGCGTGGGCGAATTCGCGGCTGGACAACGGCTCGCCGGGACCGCGGTCCCAGAACGTGGGCTTGAGCTGATCGAACCGGGTCACCCGCGAGAGTGTGACAGGCTGGCTTGGTGAGTGCCCCTTCGGCCAGCGTCTTCGTCCGGTGCTCCTGCGGGCACCTGCACTGGGGCCGTTACGGCGCCGCCGGGCTGCTGCTCTTCGATCCCGCTCGGGGTGTCCTCCTGCAGCGCCGTGCCTGGTGGGTGCACCACGGCCGGACCTGGGCGCTGCCCGGCGGGGCCATCGAAGCCGGTGAGACCGCCGTGATCGCCGCCGCACGCGAAGCCTTCGAAGAAGCCTCCGTTCCCGCCGATGCCTTTCGAGCGGTGTCCGCCTCCGTGGTGGACCATGGGGACTGGAGCTACACGACCGTCCTCGCCCTGGCCGATGGGGCCGAGGCGCGGGTTGCCAACACCGAAAGTGCGGAGGTGCGCTGGGTGGATCCCGACGACGTCCCCTCCTACCGGCTGCACCGCGACTTCGCCGCCGCGTGGCCGCGCCTGCGTGACCGCGTCGGGGAGGAGCTCGTTCTTGTCGTCGACGCGGCCAACGTCGTCGGCTCGCGGCCGGATGGCTGGTGGCGGGATCGGCACGGAGCCGCCGAACGCCTGCGTGACCAGCTCGTGAAACTCGCCGAGGCCGGCGTACCGGACCCGGATGACCCGGCCGTGACCTGGTGGCCGCGCGTTGTCCTCGTCGTCGAGGGCAAGGCCAAGCACGTCGAGTCCGTGCCCGGGGTCGAGGTTGTCGCCGCGGACGCCGATGGGGACTCGAAGATCGTCGAGGTCGTCGGGCAGCAGAAGGGCCGGGTGCTCGTCGCGACGGCCGACCGTGAGCTGCGGGGCCGGGTCGAGGCCCTCGGTGCGTCGATTCTCGGCCCCGGCACGCTGCGCAGCCGGCTCGACGAGCTCTAGTCCTTCGAGATGCCGTCGCGCATCTCGGCGACCAGGGACGCCATCACGGCCTTCAGGCTGCCCTTGTGCTGCTGCGCCACCGCCCGCTGCCGCCGGTAGCTCGGGCCGTACTCCAGGATCGTCTCGACGTCGCGCAGCTCGGCGACGCAGTCCAGGCGCCGCGCCACCGGCTCCAGGCGGTCGAGCAGGTCGGCGACGTCGTCGGTGACCAGGCGCTCGCGCCCGGCCGCGTCCAGGATGATGATCGCGTCGGTGCCGTAGCGGGCCGCGCGCCACTTGTTCTCCTGGACGTGCCACGGCGGCAGCGACGGCAGGATCTCGCCGTCGTCCAGGCGCTCGCTGAAGTCGTCCACCAGGCACTGCGTCAGCGCCGCGATCGCGCCGACCTCCTCCAGCGTCGGCAGACCGTCGCAGACCCGCATCTCGATCGTGCCCAGGTGCGGCGCCGGCCGGATGTCCCAGCGGATCTCCGAGAAGTGGTCGATCACGCCCGTGGTGAACATGTCGTCGACGTAGCTCTCCAGCTCGGCCCACTTCCGGAACTGGAACGGCAGCCCGGCCGTCGGCAGCTGCTGGAACATCAGCGCCCGGTTCGACGCGTACCCGGTGTCCTCGGCGCCCCAGTACGGCGACGACGCCGAGAGCGCCTGCAGGTGCGGCGCGTAGTTGAGCAGCGCGTCGAGGATCGGCAGCACCTTGTCGCGGTGGTCGACCCCGACGTGCACGTGGACGCCGTAGATCAGCATCTGCCGGCCCCACCACTGGGTGCGGTCGATCAGCTTCGCGTACCGCTCCTTGTCGGTGACCTTCTGCTGGTACCAGTTGGAGAACGGGTGCGTCCCGGCCGAGAACATCTCCACGCCGAGCGGGTCGGCGACGCTGTGCAGGACGTCGAGGGAGTCGTTCAGGTCGGCCTTCGCCTCGGCGATCGTGTCGCAGACGCCGGTGATCACCTCGATGGTGTTGAGCAGCAGCTCCTGCTTGATCTTCGGGTGCTCGGCCGCGCCGTCCGGGCGCACCGCCTCGAGGATCTGCCCGGCCACCGAGGACAGCTCGCCGCTGCGGCGGTCCACGAGGCCGAGCTCCCACTCCGCGCCGACGGTCGACCGCCGCGAGGGACTGAACTCGATGGTCATCGCCCGACCGGTCAGACCTGGGCGCCGTTGCTCGGGTCGGCGCCGGGCGGCGGACCTTGGCGGACGCGGAGCAGCAGCAGCGCGATCGCCGTCGCCAGCGCGAGGATGCCCAGCGGCGTCGCGACCGTCGGGCCGACGCCGATGGCCCCGGGCACGATCAGCAGGAACAGCCCGGCCAGGAACAGCAGCAGGATGAGGAACGCGCCCATCTTCGGCCGCGGCAACGGCGGCGGCTCCGGCGGGACGTAGTGCTCGTCGTCGTCGGCCGGGTCGTCGGAGAACATCGTGGCGTCCCACGTCGTGCCCCCGGACCGCCAGCCGGGCTCCGGCGGGCTCTCGGCCGCGGGCGGCTCGGCCGGCCGGTCCGGCGTTTTGCGCGACTCGGTCCCCGGGCCCGCGGCGTCGGCGGTGTCCGCCGCGTCGACGGTGTCCGCCGTGTCCGCGGTGTCCAGCTCGGGCAGCCCGAACCCGTCGGCCCGCAGGTCGGCGACGATCTCGGCGAACGTCGCGTCGACGTCCTCCGGCCCGTCCTTCCCCCGGCTCATGCGGTCTCCTCCGGCTGTCCGGCGTGCGCCTTGGCGAACTCGACGCTGCGCGTGAAGATCACCTCGGCGTCGTTGTCCTGGGTCGCCACGTGGTAGCTGTTCTCCAGCACGACCTCGGTGACGTCGGTGCTGGCGACGCCCTGCAGCACCAGCTGCGAGTTCACCGGCTCGACGACGTGGTCGACCGACGAGTGCAGCAGCAGCACCGGCTGCGTCACCTTGCCCAGGTCGGCGCGCACGACAGCCCACAGCTTCGCCAGGCTCGCCGCGGCGCGCACCGGCGTCCGCGGGTAGGCCAGCTCCGTCTCGCCCGGCTTCTTGATGTCGTTCGCGATCGCCGGCACCGACGGCACGATCTTCCCCAGCACCGGCAGCAGCTTCGTGTCCCACTTCAGCCGCGTCACCGACGGGTTGACCAGGACGATCCCGGCGATCCGGTCGCCGAACTCCTCGGCGAGGCGCAGGGTGAGCGTGCCGCCCATCGAGAGGCCGCCGACGAAGACGGTCTTGCACGTCGAGAGCAGCTCGAGGAGCGCTTCGCGGACGGCGCCGTACCAGTCTTCCCACGTCGTGCGGTTGAGGTCCGGCCAGCGGGTGCCGTGACCCGGCAGCAGCGGGCAGCGCACGGTGAACCCGGCCCCGGCCAGGTGGTCACCCCAGGCCCGCATGCTCGCCGGGGTCCCGGTGAACCCGTGGCAAAGCAGGAACCCGGTGTCGGCCGAACCGGTGTGGCCGAACGGTTCCGCGCCGGCGAGCACGCCCATGCGATCGCCTTCCGTGTGAGCGGTGGATCTGTCCATGCTCTCACGGCCGACGGGCCTTGTGGGGCTCCGCCCGGACCGGGAATTCGCTGTGAGATCGATCGCTGACCGAGTGGTAACCGGGTGGCCGCCGTTGTGCGGCGGGCCCCGGGGTTCGTAGGCTGGCCGACGCGGGTGACAGGGGCTACAGCTGCGATGGAGGACTGAGGCACCGGTGCTGTACTGGCTCATGAAGTGGGTGTTCATCGGTCCGCTGCTCAAGACGCTGTGGCCGACGAAGGTCGTCGGCGCGGAAAACATCCCCGAGACCGGGGGCGCGATCCTGGCCGGCAACCACCTGGCTGTCGCGGACTCGTTCTTCATGCCGCTGCGGGTCAAGCGCAAGGTGACCTTCCCGGCCAAGTCCGAGTACTTCACCGAGCCCGGCTTCAAGGGCCTGCTCAAGAAGTGGTTCTTCACCGGCGTCGGCCAGTTCCCGATCGACCGCTCCGGCGGCAACGCCGCGCAGGCCGCGCTCGACACCGCGACCCGCCTGGTCAAGGCCGGCCACCTGCTCGGCATCTACCCCGAGGGCACCCGCTCCCCGGACGGCCGCCTGTACAAGGGCAAGACCGGCGTCGCCCGGATCGCGCTGGACTCCGGCGGCGTGGTCGTCCCGGTGGCGATGATCGGCACGGACAAGGTCAACCCGATCGGCTCCAAGATGTGGTGGCCGCGCCGCCTCGAGGTCCGCTTCGGCAAGCCGCTCGACTTTTCGCGGTACGAGGGGCTCGCGGGCGACCGCTTCATCGAGCGGTCGATCACCGACGAGATCATGTACGCGCTCATGGAGCTCTCCGGCCAGGAGTACGTCGACATCTACGCGGCGAAGGCGAAGGAACTGCTCGCCGCGGAGGCGTCCGGGGTCAAGCCGAAGGTGCCGGCGCAGCCGTCCGCGTCGGACGCGGCCCGGGTGCCCGATTCGAAGGTCGGCTGACCCACTAAGGTTCACCGGTGCGTTTCTTCTACGACACCGAGTTCATCGAGGACGGCGTGACGATCGACCTGGTGTCGATCGGTGTCGTTGACGAACAGGGCCGCGAGTTCTACGCGGTCTCGACCGACTTCGACCCGGCCAAGGCCGGGCCGTGGGTCCGCGACAACGTCCTGGACAAGCTGCCGTCCCCGGCGGATCCGGCGTGGCAAAGCCGCGAGAAGATCCGCGCGGGGCTGCTGGAGTTCTTCGGCAAGCCCCCGGGCGGCATCGAGCTGTGGGCCTGGTTCGCGGCCTACGACCACGTGGCGCTGGCCCAGCTGTGGGGCCCGATGCCGGCGTTGCCGCGGCAGCTGCCGCGCTTCACGCGCGACCTGCGCCAGCGGTGGGAGGACGCCGGGAAGCCGAAGCTCCCGGCGGCCCCCACCGACCAGCACGACGCTCTGGCGGACGCGAAGCACAACCTGGCCCGGTGGGAAGTCATCGAGGAGTACTTCCGCCGCCGCTGAGCGGGACCGCCGTCAGCGGCGCGCCCGGACCGCCCCGGCCAGCTCGTCCAGCAGCGGCGCGGTGTCGTCCCAAGCCAGGCACGCGTCCGTGATCGACTGCCCGTAGGTCAGCTTCTCGCTGTGCCCCAGGTCCAGGTCCTGGCGCCCCGCCGCCAGGAAGCTCTCCATCATCAGCCCCACGATCCCGCGCTCACCCTCGCCGATGCGCGAAGCCAGCTCCCGCACCACCCCGGCCTGCCGGACGTGGTCCTTGCCGCTGTTGCCGTGCGAAGCGTCGATGATCACCCGCTCCGGCAGCCCCGACTTGGCCAGCCGCGCGAGGGTGTCCGCCACCGTCGCCGCGTCGTAGTTCGGGCCGGCGTTGTGGCCGCGGAGGATCACGTGGCAGTCCGGGTTGCCGGACGTCGTCAGCAGGGCCGCGAGGCCGTCGGTGTTGATGCCGGGGAACACGTGGCTGGCCGCGGCCGCGCGGGTCGCGTCGACCGCCACCTGGACGTCGCCCTCGGTGGAGTTCTTGATCCCCACCGGCATCGACAGCGCGCTGCACAGCTGGCGGTGCACCTGGCTCGCCGCGGTGCGCGCGCCGATCGAGCCCCACGTCACGACGTCGGAGATGAACTGCGGCGTGATCGGGTCGAGGAACTCACAACCCACCGGCAGGCCGAGCGCGGAGACGTCGAGCAGCAGCTTCCGCGCCATCCGCAGGCCCTTGTTGACGGCGAAGGTGCCGTCGAGGTCCGGGTCGTTGATCAGGCCCTTCCAGCCCAGCGTGGTGCGCGGTTTCTCGAAGTACACGCGCATCACGATGTGCAGTTCGCCGCGCAGGTCGTCGGCCTTCGCGGCCAGCCGGCGGGCGTAGTCGAGGGCGGCTTCCGGGTCGTGGACCGAGCACGGGCCGACCACGACGAGGAGGCGATCGTCGCGGCCTTCGAGGATGTCGACGGTGTCGGCGCGGCCGTGCCGCACGACCTTCGCGACCCCGGCGTCGGCCGGATGGTCCTCGCGCAGCATCGCGGGGGAGATGAGCGGGCTGATCGACGTGGTGCGCGCGGCGTCCAGGTCACCGATGGTGGTCGCTGGACCGGCGGAGAGCGTCATGGCGGGGGTGTTCCTTCCTGATGGACACCGACCCGCGCGGGGGACCCTCGCCGAGCCGGTTCACGAATCCGGCTCGGGGGTGGACGTCAGCGCAGGTTCACGCCGCCGAGCCCACCCGGGGCCGGCTTCGTAAACCAGTAATAGCGCTGCACAGACTCAAGTTAGCACAACCCGGAGCCGGACCGATTCGGCAGGTGGTACGGGCTGCACCGATCCAGACGAAAGCCGCTACGCTGGCGCTCGACGAACTGTGACTGTCATCTCCAGAGAACAGACGGAGGCTTCTCATGCGTGTCGGTGTGCTGACCGGCGGCGGCGACTGCCCGGGGCTCAACGCGGTGATCCGCGCCGTGGTGCGCAAGGGCGTCGAGGTGCACGGCTGGGACTTCGTGGGCTTCCGCAACGGCTGGAACGGCCCCCTGACCGGCGACAGCCGCCCGCTCGGCCTGAACGACGTCGAGGACATCCTGACCCGGGGCGGCACCATCCTGCGGTCCTCGCGCACCAACCCGTACAAGGTCGACGGCGGCGTCGACAAGATCAAGCAGGTGCTCGCCGACCAGGGTGTCGACGCCCTCGTGGCGATCGGCGGCGAGGACACCCTCGGCGTCGCGAAGCGCCTCACCGACGACGGCGTCGGCGTCGTGGGCGTGCCCAAGACGATCGACAACGATTTGGGCGCCACCGACTACACCTTCGGCTTCGACACCGCGGTCTCCATCGCGACCGAGGCGATCGACCGGCTGCACACCACCGCCGAGTCGCACCACCGCGCGCTGGTCGTCGAGGTCATGGGCCGGCACGCCGGCTGGATCGCGCTGCACTCCGGCCTGGCCGGCGGCGCGAGCGTGATCCTGGTGCCGGAGCGGCACTTCAACGTCGACCAGGTCGTCTCCTGGGTCGAGCGCCGCTTCGAGAAGGAGTTCGCGCCGATCATCGTCGTGGCCGAGGGCGCACTGCCCGAGGGCGGCGAGGAGAAGCTGCTCACCGGCGAGAAGGACGCCTTCGGGCACGTCCGCCTCGGCGGCATCGGCACCTGGCTGGCCGACGAGATCGCCCACCGCACCGGCAAGGAGTCCCGCGCGGTCGTGCTGGGCCACGTCCAGCGCGGCGGCACCCCGACGGCCTACGACCGCGTGCTCGCGACCCGCTTCGGCCTGCACGCCGTGGACGCGGTCGCCGACGGCGACTTCGGTGTCATGGTCGCCCTGAAGGGCACCGACATCGTCCGCGTGAAGCTGTCCGAGGCGACGGCCGAGCTGAAGACGGTCCCGGTCGAGCGTTACCAGGAAGCCGAAGTCTTCTTCGGCTGAGGTTCCCGTCTCCGCGGTCGGCGTCAGATCCGGGCGAGTGAGTCCAGGACGCCGACCGCGGCGGCGATGTCGTCGGTCAGCGGCCGGTCCTCGACGCTGAGGTCGAGCACCGCCGACGCCGCTTCGAAGGCGTCGCGCACCGGGAGGTCGACCAGGTCCGCGTCGCGCATCCGCAGCGCGCGGACCGCCGCGACCAGCTCGCACGCCAGCACCTGCTGGTACGCCGTGCAAGCCGCGGTCGCCGCGCGCGCCGCCTGCGTCGAGAAGCTCGCGTGGTCCTCGATGCCGCGGGACACCACGGCCGTGCCGAGCGTCGCCGGGAGCGCCGCCTGCCGCAGCTCAGTGAGCGCGTCGTGCGCCACGTACTCCAGGATCATCACGCCGGAGCTGCCCGCCGGGCCCGCCGCGAGGAACGGCCGCAGCCCGGTGAACTCCGGCTCGACGAGGTCGCCCAGGCGCGCCACCGACAGCTCCGCCACCTGGTGCACGGTCGCCCGGGCCTGGTCCAGCGCCGTCGAGACGTACGCCGTGTGGAAGTGCGCGTGGTGGTAGGCGTCCCCGTGGACCGTCGAGATCATCGGGTTTTCGGTGCTGGCGTTGATTTCCACGGCGAGCACGTCGCGCAGGTAGTGGATCGCGTCCAGCGCCGGGCCCTGCACCTGCGGGAACGCCCGCAGCCCGAACGGGTCCTGGATGCGCCGTCCCGGCTTCGGCGTCTGGTGCATGCCCAGCAGCCGCCGCATCTCCGCCGCGCACGCGACCTGGCCGGCGTGCGGTCGCGCTTCGTGCACCGGTGTCGCGTACGCCTCGGGGTTGCCGTCGAGCGCGACGTACGTCAGCGCGGCGATCGCGTGGCTCGCGCGGGTCAGCGTGTCCAGCCGCATCGCCGCGAGGGTCGCTTCGGCGAGCGTCGCGGCGTTGCTGCTCATGAACGCCAGCGCGTCCCCGGCGTGCACCGGCACCGGCGGCACGTGCCCGTCGACCCACGAGCGTTCACCGGTGAGCGCGAGCGCCGCCTCCGCCAGCGGCGCGAGGTCGCCGGTGCCGATCGCGCCGAGCCGGTGCACCAGCGGCAGCGCACCGGTGCGGACCGCTTCGGCGAGTGCGCCGATCAGCTCGGGGCTGATGCCCGAGCGGCCGGCCATCAGCTGGTTCAGCCGGATCAGCATCATCGCGCGGACCTGGCCGCGCGGCATCTCCTCGCCACTGCCACCCGCGTGGCTGCGCAGCAGCCGCAGGCCGTGCTCCTTCGAGCTCGCGACCGTGTCGTCCTTGTTGGCCCCGACGCCGGTCGTCCGGCCGTAGACCATCCGCCGTGTGCTGAGCTCTTCGGCGAGCTTCCAGGCGTGCTCGGCGCCGCGCAGCGCGGCGATCGAGACGTCGACTCCCAGTGGGCCCTCGGTGCGCGCCGCCGTGACGACGTCCGCGCAGCGCAGGGTCCGGCCGTCCACCCGGATCAAGGGCAGCCTCCTTTCCGGCTGCCCTCACTATGCGGCTAGGAAGCCGGTGGCTGCCAGGGCGGCATCGGCCAGTCCCACTTCGGGACCGGTTCGTGGAGGTTCGGCTCGGCTCCCGGCGCCGAAAAGAGCACGGCCAGCCGGCTGCCCCACTCGAGGTAGCCGGCGAACGCGGCGCGGAACTCCGGGTCGCCGGGCAGGCCGGCTTCGTCGGCGGCGTCGAGCAGGAGGCTCACCCAGCGGCGGCGCTGCGGCTCGGTGATGCCGCGCCCGAGGTGGCGGCCGATCATGTGGGCGTGGCCGCCGTGGCTGCCGGAGTAGGCGGCCGGCCCGCCGAAGACCTCGCCGAGCCAGACCGCGACGTGCTCGGCGTGCCGCGGGTCCATGTCCCGGAAGACCGGCTCGAGCAGCGGGTCTTCGAGGACGTGACCGTAGAAGATCGTGAGCAGCTTCACGAGGGCTTCGTGGCCGCCGGCCCACTCGTAGAGGGTCGGCGTGGCGGGCGGGTCTTCTGGCACGATCACCCGGCAAGGCAACCAGCGGCGGCCCGGCCGGGCAACCACTTACTTTCCGGTGCGTGGGAGGAGCGGGATGAAGCGCTACCACTGCGCGACGGAGCTGGCGCTCGACCTCATCGGCGGCAAGTGGAAGCCGGTGATCCTGGCCCACCTCAAGGAAGGCGCCCACCGCTACGGCGAGCTGCGCCGCCGGATGCCGGGGATCAGCGAGAAGATGCTGACCCAGCAGCTGCGGGAGCTGGCCGCCGACGGCATCGTCCGCCGCGAGGAGTTCGACGGCCGCGTCCCGCACGTCGAGTACCACCTGACGGCGGTGGGGGAGGAGCTCCGCCCGGCCCTGACGGCCCTGTACGAGTGGGGCGAGCGCCGCGCGGCGGCCGCGGGGATCACGTTCGAGCCGACGGAGGCCTAGCTCCCGGTCAGTGCGGGTCGGTCTCGTCGAGACGGCGTTCCAGCGCGTCCAGCCGGTCCGACCAGAAGCGGCGGTAGGGCGCGAGCCAGGCGTCGACCTCGGCCAGCGGCTCCGGGCGCAGCGCGTAACAGCGCCGCTGCGCCGCGACCCGCACCGTCACGAGCCCGGCTTCGCGCAGCACCCGCAGGTGCTTGGACACCGCGGGCTGGCTCAGCTCGAGCTCCTCGACGAGCTCGCCGACGGAGCGTTCGCCGTCGCGGAGCAGGTCGAGGATCGTCCGGCGACGGGGTTCGGCGAGGACGTCGAAAGTCTGCATCACCCTGGAAATGTGCTCCGGCGGGCATATTCCTGTCAAGGCATGCGCACCCGCTTACCAGAATCTCCGGAGCGGCGCAGGCTGGACTAGACCATTGACCTAATGGTCTAGTCCATTTACGGTGGTGTGGTCCCCACCACTCCGGCACCGTCGCCGTGAGTAATTCTCCGGAGGGAGAAGGCATGTCCCGTTTCCGCAGGAAGAGCTTCTCTGCGCTGTTGACCGTGGCCGCCGCCGCGGGCCTGGCGGCGGGTGCCGCCGCGGCCCCGGCCGCCACCGCCGCACCCGCGTCGGCCGAAGCCTCCGTCGGCAAGGTCGTCGGTTACTTCACCGAATGGGGGGTCTACGACCGCAACTACCACGTCAAGAACATCGAGACGTCGGGCTCGGCGGCCAAGCTGACCCACATCAACTACGCCTTCGGCAACGTGACGAACGGCGGCTGCGCGATCGGCGACGCCTACGCCGACTACCAGAAGACCTACGACGCGGCGGGCAGCGTCGACGGCGTCGCGGACACCTGGGACCAGCCCCTCGCCGGCAGCTTCAACCAGCTCAAGAAGCTCAAGGCCAAGCACCCGGGCCTCAAGGTGATCTGGTCGTTCGGCGGCTGGACGTGGTCGGGCGGCTTCGGGCAGGCCGCGCAGAACCCCGCCGCCTTCGCCGACTCCTGCTACAACCTCGTCAACGACCCGCGCTGGGCCGGCGTCTTCGACGGCATCGACATCGACTGGGAGTACCCCAACGCCTGCGGCCTGAGCTGTGACAGCAGTGGCGCGGCGGCGTACAAGAACCTGATGTCCGCGCTGCGCGCCAAGTTCGGCTCGCAGCTGGTCACCGCGGCGATCACCGCCGACGGCACCGACGGCGGCAAGATCGACGCGGCCGACTACGCCGGCGCCGCCCAGTACGTCGACTGGTACAACGTGATGACCTACGACTACTTCGGCGCCTTCGCCGCGCAGGGCCCGACCGCCCCGCACTCGCCGTTGACGTCGTACGACGGCATCCCGACGCCGGGCTTCTACTCCGACGCGGCGATCCAGAAGCTGAAGAGCAAGGGCATCTCACCGGGCAAGCTCCTGCTGGGCATCGGTTTCTACGGCCGCGGCTGGACCGGCGTCACGCAGGACGCCCCGGGCGGCACGGCGACCGGCGCCGCCCCGGCCAAGTACGAGCCGGGCATCGAGGACTACAAGGTGCTGAAGACGTCCTGCCCGGCGACCGGCACCGTCGCGGGCACGGCGTACGCGAAGTGCGGCAGCAACTGGTGGAGCTACGACACGCCGTCGACCGTCGCCGGCAAGGTCTCCTACGCGAAGACCCAGGGCCTGGGCGGCGCGATGTTCTGGGAGCTCTCGGGTGACACCACCGACGGCGAGCTGATCACCGCCGTCGCGAAGTAGGGCCTCCGGCAGCGGGGGGACCGGCGGAAAACCGTCGGTCCCCCCGATTATCGTTCCCCCGTGAAGTTCAGCGGATTCGGCGAGTACGCCGTCGACTTCTTCGACGGCCTCGTCGAGGACAACTCCAAGCCGTACTGGGACGACCACGTCGAGGTCTACAAGAACGACGTCCGCGCCCCGATGGAGGCGCTGCTCGCGGAGCTGGCTCCCGAGTTCGGGGACGGCTTCGGCGAGCCCAAGGTGTTCCGCCCCTACCGCGACGTGCGCTTCGCCAAGGACAAGACGCCGTACAAGACCCACTGCGGCGGCGTCATCGAGCAGGGCCGCGGCGGCGGGGCCTACTACGTCGAGGTCGGGCCGGACGGCCTGCGGGTCGGCGGCGGCTGCTTCCACCTCGAGTCCGACCAGATCGCCCGGTTCCGCTCGGCCGTCGACACCGAGCTGCACGGCGAAGCGCTCCAGAAGATCATCACGAAGCTCGAGCGCGCCGGCTGGGAGGTCCGCGGCGACCGCCTCAAGTCGAAGCCGCGCGGGTTCGACGCCGAGCACCCGCGCCTCGACCTGCTGCGGTACCGCTCGGTCTACGCCGTGCGCGCCTGGGAGCCGGACGACGTGCTGCACGAACGGGGCGCCCTCGACCGGGTGCGCAAGGCCTGGCGGCAGGTCCGCGAGTTCAACGAATGGGCCCGTGACCGGGTCGGACCCACCGAAAAGCCACGTCGCTGACCGGACAGGTTTCTGAACAGTTTCTCTGAACTTTTCGGGATCGGTACAGACGAACGCGCGGCGAGGGACTACGCTGTGCGAACGTGAGCCGACGCGCGAAGATCGTTTGTACCCTGGGTCCTGCCACCGCCACGCCCGAGAAGATGCGGGCCCTGGTGGACGCGGGCATGGACGTGGCCAGGATGAACTTCAGCCACGGCAGCCACGGCGACCACAAGCAGGTCTACGACCTGATCCGGGACGCCGCGGCCGCGAGTGGCCGGGCCGTCGGCATCCTCGCCGACCTGCAGGGCCCCAAGATCCGGCTGGGCACCTTCGCCGGCGGGCCGGTCGAGTGGCAGAGCGGCGACATCGTCCGGATCACGGTCGAGGACGTCGCCGGCACCCACGACCGCGTCTCGACGACCTACAAGGGCCTCGCCAAGGACGCCAAGCCCGGTGACCGCCTCCTGGTCGACGACGGCAAGGTCGGCCTGGTGGTCAAGGAGGTCGACGGCCAGGACGTGGTGTGCGAGGTCACCGAGGGCGGCCCGGTCAGCAACAACAAGGGCGTCTCGCTGCCGGGCATGGACGTCTCCGTGCCGGCGCTGTCCGAGAAGG
The DNA here is from genome assembly GCF_055583645.1 of Amycolatopsis sp. NPDC104587. NCBI lineage: Bacteria > Bacillati > Actinomycetota > Actinomycetes > Pseudonocardiales > Pseudonocardiaceae > Amycolatopsis > Amycolatopsis sp. NPDC104587. The sequence continues at coordinate 351,589 of NZ_JBVJNO010000005.1, read as the reverse complement.
ACATCGAGGACCTCGAGTTCGCGCTCGAGCTGGGGGTCGACTTCATCGCCCTGTCCTTCGTCCGCTCGCCGGCCGACATCGACCTGGTCCACCAGGTGATGGACCGGGTCGGCAAGGGCCGCCTGCCGGTCGTCGCGAAGATCGAGAAGCCCGAGGCCGTCTACAACCTCGAGGCCATCGTGCTGGCCTTCGACGCGGTGATGGTCGCCCGCGGCGACCTCGGAGTCGAGCTGCCGCTGGAGCAGGTCCCGCTGGTGCAGAAGCGCGCCATCCAGATCTGCCGCGAGAACGCGAAGCCGGTCATCGTCGCGACGCAGATGCTCGAGTCGATGATCAACAACTCCCGGCCGACCCGCGCCGAAGCCTCCGACGTCGCGAACGCGGTGCTCGACGGCACCGACGCGGTCATGCTGTCCGGCGAGACCAGCGTCGGCCGGTACCCGATCGAGACCGTGCAGACCATGGGCCGGATCGTCGAGGCGGTCGAGACCGACTCGCCGGTCGTCCCGCCGCTGACGCACGTCCCGCGCACCAAGCGCGGCGTGATCTCCTACGCCGCCCGCGACATCGGCGAGCGCCTCAACGCGAAGGCCCTGGTGGCGTTCACCCAGTCCGGCGACACCGTGCGCCGGCTGGCCCGGCTGCACACGCGGCTGCCGCTGCTGGCGTTCACGCCGGAGGACTGCGTGCGCAGCCAGCTGTCGATGACCTGGGGCACCAACACCCACATCGTGCCGCGGGTGGAGTCCACCGACCAGATGATCCAGCAGGTCGACCACGCGATGCTGGAGATGGGCAAGTACCAGAAGGGCGACCTGGTCGTCATCGTGGCCGGCTCGCCCCCGGGCACCGTCGGCTCGACCAACCTGATCCACGTGCACCGCCTCGGTGAAGACGACCACGCATAAGGGACGTCCCACCCGTCCAGCACATAGGGTCTGGCCATGACTGAAATGGCCAGGACGGCCGCCACCGAACTGGAGATCCCGGGTGGCGGCCAGCCGGTGCTGGACCGCCTGATCGCGTTGCTGGACCTCGAGAAGATCGAAGAGAACATCTTCCGCGGCGTCTCGCCCGCCCACTCGCCGGTGCGGGTGTTCGGCGGGCAGGTCGCCGGGCAGGCGCTGGTCGCGGCCGGGCGCACCGTCCCCGACGAACGCCGGGTGCACTCGCTGCACGCGTACTTCATCCGCGGCGGCGACCCGAGCGTCCCGATCATCTACGAGGTCGACCGGATCCGGGACGGCCGCTCGTTCACCACCCGCCGGGTCGTCGCGATCCAGCACGGCAAGGCGATCTTCTCGCTTTCGGCGTCGTTCCAGAAGGACGAACCGGGCATCGAGCACGCCGAGGCGATGCCCGAAGGCGTGCCCGCGCCCGAGACCCTGCCGACGCTGATGGAACGCGCGGAGGGCTACTCGATCGGCGCGCACAGCCGGCCGCGGCCGATCGACCTGCGCTACGTCAACGAGCCGCCGTGGGTCACCCGCCAGACCGGCGAGCGGCCCGCGCGCAACCAGGTCTGGATGCGCGCCGACGGGAAGCTGCCCGACCAGCAGCTGCTGCACGTCTGCGTGCTGACCTACGCCTCGGACATGACGCTGCTGGACTCGGTGCTCGCGCGCCACGGGGTCTACTGGGACACCGACCAGGTGCTCGGCGCGAGCCTCGACCACGCGCTCTGGTTCCACCGGCCGTTCCGCGCCGACGAGTGGTTCCTCTACGACAGCGCGTCCCCGACCGCCTCCGGCGCGCGCGGCCTGGCCACGGGCCGGTTCTTCGGCGCGGACGGCACGCTCATCGCGACGGTCGTCCAAGAAGGACTCTTGCGCGTCCTCTGAAGCCCGCCGGAAATCACCCTTACGGGCGACGAATAGGCAGAATAATCAATCTGCCAATAGGGCACCAAGACCGGTGAAGAGGGCCGGGACCGATCGGGGGACGGCCCCGGACCTCTTCTCCCGACGACCGCGCGGCGCGCCGCGAAGTCATCGTCTACGCTGCTCACAGGCCTTGAACGGGGCCGGAAGGTGATCCTTCCGGGCGCTTCTCGCGGCCTGCCGCAGTGCAGGATGCGAGCATACAGAAGCATTCTGCAAATTGCAGATACGACACCGGCGGCGTGGCGGTAATAGGTACCGTGCGATTACTCGAACGTCCCTGTTAGATACTGGCAGCAAGCGAACGGCTACGACGCCGTCGACATCCGGAGGTGCGCGATGGCAAGGGGACAGAGCCCCACGGTTCGCCGCCGGAGGCTCGCGGGCGAGCTGCGCCGGCTGCGGGAAGCCGCGGACCTGACGATCGACGAGGTCGGCGAGAAGCTCGAGTGCTCCGCCTCGAAGGTGAGCCGCATCGAGACCGGGCACGTCGGGGTCACCCCGCGCGACGCCCGCGACATGCTGGCGCTCTACGGGATCACCGGCGACGAGCAGGAGGCGCTCGTCCAGCTGGCCAGGGAGGCCCGCAAGCGCGGCTGGTGGCACGCCTACAACGAGGTCTTCACCGGCACCTTCGTCGGGCTCGAGGCCGACGCCAGCTCGCTGCGCGCGTTCCAGGCGCTGCTGGTCCCGGGGCTGCTGCAGACCGAGCGGTACGCCCGCGCGGTGATCCGGGCCCTGCGGCCGGACGCCGAGGACGCCGAGACCCGCCGCCGCGTCGCCGCGCGGATGGCGCGCCAGGAGCTGCTGTCCGACACCCCGCCGCCGGAGTACTGGGCGGTGATGGACGAGGCCGTGCTGCGCCGCGTCGTCGACGGGCCCGAGGTGATGGCCGAGCAGCTCTACCGCATGGTCGCGCTCGCCGAGAAGCCGAACGTGACCATCCAGGTCGTGCCGTTCGGCGCCGGCGCGCACCCGGGCATGGAGGGCCCCTTCCTGATCATGGGGTTCCCCGAGCAGGCCGACCCGGACGTCGTCTACGTCGACGACAGCACGTCCAGCGGCCTCTACCTGGAGGAACCCACAGACGTGCGGCGCTACGGGCTGATGTTCGACCATCTGCGCGCGGCCGCACTGAAGCCGGACGACTCGGTGGCGCTGATCGCCGAGGCGGCCGGGCGGTTCGCCGAGCAGGCGGCCGTACCGGCTCCGGTGCACCATCCGGAACCGAGGACACAGTAAGGGAGTGGGGACCATGGAAACCGAACTTTCCGGGGCGCGGTGGCGCAAGAGCAGCCACAGCGGCGGCGGCAACGACTGCGTCGAGGTCGCGTTCGTCACCGGCGGCGCCGCCGTGCGCGACTCGAAGGACCCCGAAGGTGGTGCCTTCCGCCTGCCCGCATCGGGTTGGCGTGGGCTGCTGGCCGCGGTGCGGCCCGGCGGCCCGGCCCGCGACTGAGGCGGTTGCGAAGACCCCTTACCCCCGCCGAGCTGGGCTCGGCCGGGAGTAAGGGGTCTTTTCACGCCCAGGCCTGCGTGATCACCCGATGCCTGAGGGGTCCCCTCAGGACGAACCTGAGTGCTACCAACCGGTGAACTCGGGAACAGGGGAACACGATGCACAGCGATCTGCTGCTCGACGCGGTCCGGGCCGAAGCGGCTTACCGGGCCGAGGAACTGCGGAAGGCCGGGCGCAGCGCCTGGGCCGCCCGCGCACGCCGCGCCGTCCGGCACATCCGGGCCGCGCGGAGCGACGTCGACGTCCCGGCGCAGGAGCGCCGCGAAGCCACGCGGGAGACCGCGGGTGTCGGCGAGACCGCCCGGTAAGGGGCGGGTGATGGTGTCCAAGGCGATAAGCGTGCGGAACTTGTCGGTGGGGTGAGACAGAATGCTCATCGTGCCCCGACTCGGCTCCGGAATCCCGCTCGTCGCCCGTACCCACGAGATGCGGCGGCTCCGCGCCGCCTTCGCCCGGGCCGAACGGGGCGAAGCCGGCGCGGTGCTGCTCTCGGGGGACGCCGGGGTCGGCAAGACCCGGCTGCTGACCGCGCTCGGCGAGCACGTCGGCGGCTGCGGTGGGCTGGTGCTCACCGGCCGCTGCATCGACGTCCGCGAGGGCGGCCTTCCTTATCTTCCCTTCGCCGAGGCGCTCGCCCCGCTGGGCAGCGCGACGGACCCGGCGGTCGCCGCCGCGGTGCGGTCCCGGCCCGCGCTCGGGCGGCTCCTGCCGCAGGGCGCCGGGGTCGAGGAACCCCGTACGGCGGAACACCCGCCGATGACTTCGAACGACCGGGAAACCATGGTGCGTCCCCGGCCGGAGCAGGATCTCGGTCAGCTGCAGCTGTTCGACGCGGTACTGGGGGTGCTGACCGAGATCGCCGAGACGCGGCCGGTGGTGATCCTGCTCGAGGACCTCCACTGGGCCGACGCCTCGACCCGCAACCTGCTGTCGTTCCTGCTCAGCAGGCTGCGGGCGCAGCGGCTCCTGGTCGTGGGCAGCTACCGGGAGGAGGACGTGCACCGGCGCCACCCGCTGCGCGGCCTCCTCTCGGAGCTGGTCCGGCTCAACACCGTCGAGCGGGTGGACCTGCACCCGTTCGGCGCCGCCGACGCCCGCCGGTTCGTCGAAGCGCTGGCCGACGAGCCGCTGGCCGCGGACGTCGTGGCCGACATCGTCAGCCGCTCCGAGGGCAACCCGTTCTTCGCCGAGGAGCTGCTCGCCACCAAGACCGAGTGCAACGACCTGCCCGCCGGGCTCGCCGAGGTGCTGCTGTCCCGGCTCGAGCGGCTCTCGCCGGACACCCGCCGGGTCGTCCGAGTGATCTCCGTGGCCAACGAGCCGGTGATGCACGGCGCCCTCGCCGAGGTGTCCGGGCTGGGGGAGCTGGAGCTCGACGACGCGTTGCGCGAAGCCGTCCAGCACCACGTGCTGGTGGTGCTCTCGGACGGCTCGTACACGTTCCGGCACGCGTTGCTGCAGGAAGCGGTGTACGGCGACCTGCTGCCGGGAGAGCGCTCGCGCACGCACGCGGCGTACGCGGCCCGGATCCAGGCGCGGCCGCAGGGCCGCGGGCACGACGCGAAGCTGGCCTACCACTCGATGCAGAGCAGCGACCTCGTCACCGCGCTGCCGGCGTCGCTGCGCGCGATGGACGAGGCCGAGAAGCTCGGCGCGCCCGGGTCGGCGCTGCAGCACGTCGAGCAGGCACTGTCCATCTGGGACGCCGTCCCGAAGGCCGAGCGGCCCGAGGGCTTCGATGAGCTGCGGCTGCTGCACGAGGCGTCGTACTTCGCGGGCACGTCCGGCGAGCCCGAGCGGGCCGCCGCATTCGCGCGCTCGGCCACCCAGGCCCTGACCCCGGAGACCTCGAACGACCGCGCGGCGAAGACGTGGCGCCGGCTGGCGGAAGCCCTGCTGGCGCTGGAAGGCACGCTCGACGAGGCGACCGCGGCCATGGACCGGGCCTGGGACCTGGTCAAGGACACCGAGCCGAGCGGGACGCGCGCGTGGGTGCTGGCGGGCCGGGCCGGGTTCCTGCGGATCCTCGAACAGCCGGAGGCGGCGCTGGAGAGCGCGCGTGACGCCGTCGCCGACGCGCAGGCGGTCGGGGCGGCGGCCGCGGAAGCCGCGGCCCTGATCACCTTGGGCACGCTCGCCGACTCCGCGGGTGATCCCGTCGAAGCGCGTGAATGGCTGCGCAAGGCGCAGCGGAAGGCGCGGGACGCCGGCGCCCCCAACACCGAGATCCGCGCGACCTACTTCCTCGCGCTGAGCCACGACGACCACGCCGAGTTCGCCGAAGCGCTGGAGCACGTCGCGACCGGCGTCACCCGGGCCGAAGAGGCCGGGCTCAGCTGGAGCGTCTACGGGCTGGAGCTGCGCGCGCGGCAGCTGACCCTGCGCTACCTGATGGGCGACTGGCCGGACGAGAGCGCGAGCCGGGCCGGGCGCGGGGTGTCGAGCGCGGTCGCCGCGCGCATCCTGGCGATCTGGTCGCTGTTCGTCGTCGCGCGCGGCCGGTTCGACGAAGCCGCGAAGCTCATCGCCGGGCTGCGGCAGCACTGGACGGCAGACATCCAGATCCCGCTGTCGGTCGGGGACGCGGGCATCCAGCTGGCGTTCTGGAAGGGTGAGCACGCCGAAGCGGTACGCCGGGCCGAAGACCTCATCGGCTGGCTGGAACGGATCGAACCCGGTCTGCTGGCCGGCATCCGGGTGGCCGCGGTCGGCGTGACCGCCGCGGCCAGGGCGGCCGCCGAAGCGCGGGTCCACGGTGATCAGGCCGCGGCCGACGCCGCGGTGGCGGCGGGCGAGCGGATGCTGGCGCACGGCCGGATGTGCGCGGTCGTCGGGCAGCCGCGCTCGGGCACGCTCGGGCCGGAGGGCCGGGCGTGGCTGGCCCGGCTGGAGGCGGCGGCGTCCTGCCTGACCGGCCGGGGTGACGCGGCGAAGTGGGCGGCCGCGGCGGAGGCGTTCGGCTACGGCGCCGTCTACGAGCAGGCGATCTGCCGCTGGCACGAAGCCGAAGCGCTGCTGGCGACGGACGCGGACGCGAAGCCGGCGCTCGAAGCGGCCCACGCGGTGGCCATGCGCCTGGGCGCGATCCCGTTGCGCGACGCGGTTCGCGACCTCGGGCACCGGGCCCGCGTCGAGCTGGCGGGCGCCGAACCGCCGGCCCCGGCCCGCACGGTCGCCGACCCGCTGACCGACCGCGAGCGCGACGTCCTCGAGCGCGTCGCGCTGGGCCGCACGAACCGCCAGGTCGGCGAAGAGCTGTACATCAGCGAAAAAACGGTGAGCGTCCACCTCTCGCGGGTGATGGCCAAGCTCGGCGCGAGCCGCCGCGCGGAAGCGGTCGCGATCGCCTACGACCGCGGCCTCCTCACGGCCCCCACCGCCGAACACGCGTGACCAGACCCGGAACTCGCGTGATTGAAGCCGGAACTCGCGTGATCAGAGCCGGTACGGCTGTAATCACGCGAGTTACGGCCGCAGTCACGTGAGTTACGGCCCGGATCACGCGAGTTCCGGGTTGCGTCAGCGGGGGAGGCGGCGGAGGGCCTTGAGGCCCAGGGTCATGCCGCGGGACCACAGCGAACCCGGGACCCGCTTCGGCGGGCGAAGAGCCAACCCGCGCTGCAGCGCGATCGACTGGGCCTCGGTGTACTTCAGCAGGCCTTCGGCGCCGTTGCGGCGGCCGACGCCCGAGTCCTTCATGCCGCCCATCGGGACGCCGACGCTGCCGAACGTCGCGGCGTACCCCTCGTTGACGTTGACCGTCCCGGCCTTGAGGCGCGCCGCGACCTCCCAGCCCGCACGGCCGTTGCGCGACCAGACGCTGGCGTTCAGCCCGAACGGCGTGTCGTTGGCCCGGTTGATGGCTTCGGTGACGTCGGTGTAGCCGTAGATCGAGACCACCGGCCCGAACGTCTCCTCCGCGAACGGCACCATGTCGGGCGTGACGCCGGAAAGCACGGTCGGCTCGTAGAACAGCGGGCCGAGGTCGGGCCGCGCGCGGCCGCCGGTGAGCACGGAAGCGCCCTTCGCGCGGGCGTCCTCGACGTGCGCGGACACCGTCGCGAGCTGGTCTTCCGACGTCAGGGAGCCCATCCCGGCCTGGTAGTCGAGCGCGCCGCCGAGCTTCAGCGCCGCGGTCCGCGTGACGAACGCGCGGGTGAACTCCTCCCGGATCGACTCGTGGACGTAGATCCGCTCGACCGACACGCACAGCTGCCCGGCCGAGGAGAAGCACGCCGTAACCGCGCCGGTCGCGGCCTTGGTGATGTCGGCGTCGGGCAGCACGACCATCGGGTTCTTGCCGCCGAGCTCCAGTGAGTACGACGTCAGCCGCTTCGCCACCTGACCCGCCAGCTCCTTGCCGGTCGGCGTGGACCCGGTGAAGCACAGGTAGTCCGACTCCTCGACCAGCGCGTCGCCGATCTTCGAGCCGCGGCCGAGCACGATCTGCCAGGTCCCGGCCGGCAGCCCGGCCTCCTCGGCGAGCTCGTGCAGCCACAACGCGGACAGCGCGGTCTGGTTGTCCGGCTTCTGCACCACGGCGTTGCCGGCCGCGAGCGCCGGGAGGACGTCCATCGCGGTGAGGGCGAGCGGGTAGTTCCACGGCGAGATGACCCCGACTACACCCTTGGGGTGCCGGATCTCCCCGGCGCGGGTCAGACCGGGGATGACCCCGGCGACGCGGCGCGGGGCGAGCAGCTTCGCCGCGTGCTTGCCGTAGTAGGCCGCCACGAGCGCGGTCGCGCTGACCTCGTCGAACGCGTCGAGCCGGGCCTTGCCCGCTTCGACCTGGACCAGGTCGAGCACCTCGTCCTGCCGGGCGAGCACCAGGTCGTGCAGCCGGGTGAGGACGCGGGCGCGCTCGGCGGGGGAGCGGTCCGCCCACGCGTGCTGGGCGGTCCGGGCGCCGGCGAACACCGCGCGGACGTCGGAGTCGGTGGCCTGGGGCAGGGTCGCGATCGGCTGCCCGGTGAAGGGCGCCCGCATCCGGACCGTCGCCGAGTCCTCGCCACCGGCCACGCGCGCGACGAGCTGGGCCGCCCGCGCCGAGCCCGGCGCCCCGGCCACCCCGCCGACGGTCGGCGGCAGGGGAGTGGCTTCGAGCGCGTTCGCGGGGGTCGTGCTGGTCATGACGTCTCCGTTCCGCGGCGTCCGGAGTCCGCGCGACGCCGCGCGCAGGTGTTACCGATCCGGCCAAAAGCAGGCCGCCTGCCCCCGCAGCACGCAACCGTTACCACGAAGCCATGCGGCCGTGACTGTGGTCGGATTGGTAACCGATGGCACACTACCGACGAGTACAGCATACCGTCGGTACGTCAGATGTCCAGCCTGATGTGAATATCTTTCACGTATTGGGTGGGTTCAGTGGCGGCAGCTGGTAGTTCGGCTCGGTCGGGGACGCCTGCCCCTGCCCCGGGTACGGGTGCGCCTGCGTCGCGCCGCCGTAGGGGTCGTCGGGCTGCTGGGGCACCGGCTGGGCGGGGAACGGCTGCGACTGCGGTCCGGGCTGCGCCGGGAACGGCTGCGACGGCGGTCCCGCCTGCGCCGGGAACGGCTGCGAAGGCGGGTACTGCTGGCCCATCGGGTACTGCTGCGGCGGAACGGGGTAGGGCCGCGACTGCTGCTGGTGCAGCTGGGGCCCGCCGTAGGGCGCCGGGATCCCGGACGGCGCGGTGGCGGGCGCGCGCCGGCCGGCCAGCACCGCGAACACCAGCGTCAGCACCGCGACGGCCCCGCCGCCGAGCAGCAGCCAGAAGCCGGTCCCGGTCGAGTAGTGCGACTGGATCGTGCCCTCGTCGGACTCGTAGCTCAAGGTCGCCGAGACGTCCATGCCGAGCATCCACACCGCCGCGGCCGCCCCGGCGGCGCCGGCCACCAGCGCGGTCCGCGCGCCCGAGCGCACCCCGGCGCGGGCCGAGCGGCGCGAGCCGGCGAACGCCAGCACGGCCCCGGCCAGCAGCACCACGGCGGCCGCGGACAGCGGGATCCCGTAGTGCGCGACGTGGGTGTTCTCGTAGAACTTCGCGGCCTCGGCGCCCGGTTCGACGCCGAACGTGCGTGACCAGGCGCTGATCGTCTGGCTGCTCTCGGTCTTGTTGTCCACGATCTGCTCGAACGACGTCTGCGGCAGGAACGACCCGGCCACGACGAGCGCCGCGGCCAGCGCGCCGAGCATCCCGGCGAGCAGCCGGAAGAGCGCGCCCGGATCGGTGGGCGCCGCGGCGGGCGGAGGGGTGTAGGCGTACGGATATGGGGCCGGCGCACCGGAGGTCATCGGGAACTCCCCTCGTTCGCAGGGGATTGGACCACGAATCCGACGGCGGGATAAGGGGCACTTCGCCTCTTGCCCGGCGGGCTGCTCAGCTCGGCGCAGTCGCTGCGTCCTGGTAGAGCAGGACGGCGATGCGCTTCCACTCCTCGAGCAGCTGACGGCGCCGGTTCGGGTCGCCGCCGAGCTCGGCGTCCAGCGCCAGCCCGCGGGTCAGGTTCACGGTGAGCCAGAACAGCATCTCGGCGCGTTCGGGTGGGAGGTCGCCGGCGACCTGCGTGACGTGCTCGAGCGTCGCGCGGCCCAGCGCGCGGTCGACCGGGCGGATGGCCGCGCGCAGCTCGGGATCGGTGCGGGCGGCGACCCACAGCTCGGTGACGGCGGTCGAAAGGGTGCCCGAGTAGCCGGTCCAGAGCAGGTCGATCGCCGCGGCGACGCCGGTGCCGCCGCTGGGCAGCTCGTCGAGCGACACCGCGAGCTGGCGCCGCAGCTTCGTCGTCAGGTGCTCGACGGCGGCCGCCATCAGCTCGGCCTTCGCGGTGAAGTGGTGCTGCACCGCGCCCTTGGACACGCCCGCCCGCGCGCAGATCTCCTGCACCGACGTGCGCGCGTACCCGACGTCCACCAGGCAGTCGATGGTGGCGTCGAGCAGCGCCGTGCGGGTCTGCTCGCGCCGCTGCGCCTGGGTCCGGTGTGCCGTTTCGGTCACCGCGGCCTCCCTGCTTTACCTACAGGCCGGTACGGATGTACATTCCGCAGTGAACTTACATGCTGTTCGTCATGTTTTCCAGCAGGAGGGTCCCGTGCCGCTTCAACTCCCGAAGAGCTCCTGGAGCACGACCGAGCTCGAAGACCTCCGCGAGCTGTCGCGGTCGTTCCTGCAGAAGGAGGCCGTCCCGCACCAGGAACGCTGGGCCGCCGAGAAGAAGGTCGACCGAGAGCTGTGGAACAAGGCGGGCGACGTCGGCCTGCTCTGCCTGTCCATCCCCGAGGAGTACGGCGGGGGCGGCGGCACCTTCGCCCACGAGGCCGTGCTCTACGAGGAGCAGGCCCGCTCCGGCGACAGCGCGTGGGGCGTCACCGTCCACAACGGAATCGTGGCGCACTACCTGAACGCGTACGCCTCCGAAGAGAAGAAGCGCGAGTGGCTGCCGAAGCTGGCCACCGGCGAGCTGGTCGGCGCGATCGCGATGACCGAGCCGGGCACCGGGTCGGACCTGCAGGGCATCAAGACGCGCGCGGTCCGCGACGGTGACCACTACGTCCTCAACGGCGCGAAGACCTTCATCACCAACGGGTTGCACGCCGGCCTCGTGGTCGTCGCGTGCAAGACCGACCCGGACGCGGGCGCGCAGGGCGTCTCGCTGATCGTGGTCGAGACCGACTCCCCGGGCTTCCGCCGCGGCCGCGTGCTCGACAAGGTCGGCCTCAAGGGCCAGGACACCGCCGAACTGTTCTTCGACGACGTCCGCGTGCCGGTCGCCAACCTGCTCGGCGACGCCGAGGGCCAGGGCTTCATCCAGCTGATGCTGCAGCTGCCGCAGGAACGGCTGATCATCGCCGTCACCGCGGTGGCCGGGCTGGAGGCGGCCGTCGACCTCACGCTCGAGTACACGAAGGAGCGCACGGCGTTCGGCCGGCCCATCTTCTCCTTCCAGAACACCAAGTTCACCCTCGCCGAGGCGGCGACCGAGGCCGCCGTCGCGCGGGCGTTCCTCGACCAGTGCATCGAACGCCACCTCAAGGGCGAGCTCGACGTCCAGGGCGCGGCGATGGCGAAGCTCTGGACCACCGAGCGCGTCAACAAGGTGGTCGACGACTGCGTCCAGCTCTTCGGCGGCTACGGCTACATGACCGAGTACCCGATCGCGCGCGCCTGGGCCGACGTCCGCATCTCGCGGATCTTTGGTGGCACCAGCGAGATCATGAAGGAAATCATCTCCCGCTCGCTCTGAGAGGACCGACTATGAAGGCAGGTCCGCTCAGCGGCCTGAAGGTGGTGGAGCTGGCCGGGCTCGCGCCCGGCCCGTTCGCCACGATGATCCTCGCCGACCTCGGCGCCGACGTGGTCCGCGTCGACCGCGCGACGCCGGGGGAGGACGTGCTCGGCATCCCGACCGACCCCCTCGCGCGCGGCCGCCGCTCGGTCGGCATCAACACCAAGACGCCCGAAGGGGTCGAGCTGGTGCTGAAGCTGTGCGACACCGCCGACATCCTCATCGAGCCGTTCCGGCCCGGGGTCGCCGAGCGGATCGGGCTCGGCCCCGAGGTCGTGCACGCCCGCAACCCGCGGCTCGTCTACGGCCGGATGACCGGCTGGGGCCAGGACGGGCCGCTGGCGAAGGCGGCCGGCCACGACATCAACTACATCGGCATCGCCGGCGCGCTCGAGCCGATCGGGCGCGCGGGGGAGCGGCCGGTGCCGCCGCTCAACCTCGTCGGCGACTTCGGCGGTGGCGGGCTGCTGCTCGCGATGGGCATCCTGGCCGCGCTGTACGAACGGAACAGCTCCGGTCGCGGCCAGGTCGTCGACGCGTCGATGGTCGACGGCGCCGCGCTGCTCACCACCAGCCTGCACGGCATGGCCGCGGCCGGGCTGTGGGGCGGCGGCCGCGGGGACAACATGCTCGACGGCGGCGCGCCGTTCTACGACACCTACGAGACCGCGGACGGAAAGTACGTCGCCGTCGGCGCGATCGAGATGCGGTTCTGGGGCGACCTGGTGAAGGTGCTCGAGCTCGACCCGGCCGACCTGCCGCTGCACGTGGACAAGACACAGTGGCCGCGCCTTCGCGAGATCCTCGCGGCGGCGATCGGCAAGCACGCCCGCGACGACCTCGTCGCCCGCGCCGAAGGCACCGACGCGTGCCTGACCCCGGTGCTCGCGCCCGGCGAAGCGGCGTCGCACCCGCACAACGCGGCGCGCGGCACGTTCGTCGAGATCGGCGGGATGGTCCAGCCGGCCCCGGCCCCGCGGTTCGACCGGACGCCGCCGGAGACGCCGGAAGCCCCGCGCACCAAGGGATCCGACACCGAAGCCGTGCTTGCCGAGCTGGGTGTCACGGACCTCGGCGCGCTGCGTTCGGCGGGGGTGATCGCCTAGTTCTTCGCCAGGTCGGAGCGCACGACCGAGTAGATGACGCTGTCGCGCCAGTCGCCGTCTCGGAAGCCGTAGCCGCGAAGGACTCCTTCGCGGGTGAAGCCGGCCTTCTCGAGCGAGCGCTGTTCGGCGCGGTTGCCGGTCTCGGTCGTCGCTTCGATCCGGTTGAGCTGGGTGTGCGCGAAGAGGTATTCGACGAGCAGGCGCTGGGCTTCGGTGCCGTAGCCGTGGCCGCGCGCTTCCGCGGCCAGCACGAGCCCGACGTTCCAGCAGTAGGACGTCGGCCCGGTCCGGCTGCGGTGCCAGGAGACGAGCCCGAGCACGCGGCTCCCGAGCACCGGCACGAGCATGCCGCTTTCGGTGGTGAGCATCCCGGTCTCGTGCCACCGGCGGCGCAGGTAACCGGGATCGTGCCAGCCGAACCACTGGTGCTCACCGGACGCGGCGGGATCGTTGGTCAGCCGCTCCAGCAGGCCGAGATCGGCTTCGGCGACGGGCCGGAGCACGACTCTGTCGACATCGTCGTCCATCCGGCGACCTTATCGGCCGCTCACCCGGAATCACGGCGGCTTCGCGAGATCCACTCACTAGAGGCATGCCCGGTAACTCCGGGCATCCCCCGTGCTCGGGCAGGCATCACCCGTGTCTGCACGGGCATCACACGTGATTGAGCGGGCATCACACGTGACTGGGCGGGCATCAGCGCGATGCCCCGCCCATCACGCGTGATGCCCCTCGGGTCACGCGTGATGCCCCTTCAAGCACGTGTGATGCCTCGCCAGGCACGTGTGATGCCTCTCGGGTCACGCGAAAGTGCCGTGCCGGCCCTCGCCGTCGCTGAACCTCGCCGCGCCGTCGACCGCTTCCGCCGCCAGGACTCCCGCGCCCATCGCCGCGGCGAACTCCGCCGTCAGCGCGTCCTCTTCGGACCGTCCCCACTGCCCGACCGCCGAGAGCCGGTCGCCGCGCAGGCAGGCCTGCGGGAACGCCGCGAGCTGCCGCGCGAGCTCCTGCGCCGCCGAAACCGCCTCGCCCGCCGGCACGAGCCGGTTGGCCAGGCCGATCGAAAACGCTTCGTCCGCCTCGACCGGACGTCCGGTCAGGATCAGGTCCATCGCCCGCGACTGGCCGATCAGCCGCGGGAGCCGCACCGTGCCGCCGTCGATCAGCGGGACGCCCCAGCGGCGGCAGAACACGCCGAACACCGCCGTCGTGTCCGCGACCCGCAGGTCGCACCACAGCGCCAGCTCCAGCCCGCCCGCGACGGCGTGCCCGTGCACCGCCGCGATCACCGGTTTGCCGAGCGTCATCCGGGTGGGGCCCATCGGGCCGTCCCCGTCCGGGTGAGTCCGGTTCATCCGCCCGGTGCCGATCGCCTTGAGGTCCGCGCCCGCGCAGAAGGCGCCGCCCGCGCCGGTCAGCACCGCGACCGCGGCGTCGGGGTCGGCGTCGAAGGCGCGGAACGCCTCAGCCAGCTCCGTCGCGGTCGGCCCGTCGACGGCGTTGCGGGCGCCCGGTCGGTCGAGGGTGATCGTCGTCACCGCGCCGTCCCGCTCAACCAGCACGTTCCGGGTCATCGCGGCTCCTAGGGGGTTGATCGGGGTGTCTTCCGGGCAAGCCTTCCCTAGAGTATGGGCGTGGCCACTCCCAGGACGGGGACGGCGAGCCGGGGAGGAAGCGCATGTCGAGTGGCGTGAAGAAAGTCCTGATCGTGGGCGTCGTGGCCCTCGTGCTCTTCTTCCTGATCACCCAGCCCCACCAGTCCGCCGACTTCGTGCACCGCGTCCTCGGCTGGCTGAAGGACGGTGCCGAAGCGATCGTCACGTTCTTCCGGACGCTCTTCTCCTGACCTCGCACGACCCGCTCACCGGCACCGCATCGGCGGCGCCGCGGTCACCGTGCGTGTTACCGGACGGTAAATCACCGAGCGTCACCAATCTCGGATTTCGGACCCTGCACTCGACCATCCGGGTGGATTGCCGCCGAAAACGCGCAGGTCGGCGAATTCGTGGCACCGGGGGTCTGGCGAAGGAGACCACCCCGGCCCTACGGTGCTCACATTGCGTGATCGGGTGGTTCGCCCTCCCTCTCGGAGACCCCCGGTACGCAGGCAGTTTCCACTCAGCAAGGTGCAGGTGGGTGCGTGCGGCACCACCGCGTGGGACAGGCGTCAGGGCCTGTCCGTCGGGGACCTACAAGGAGGCAGGGATGACCGGAGATCCCGGAGTGGACGCGCTGATCCGGCAATGGGCCGCCGAGCGCGAGCAGACTCCCGAAGAGCAGGAGGTCGACCGCATCGCTTCCGCGTGGCTGGCCGACGCGCCTGCCCAGGCTCCGGGCATCCCGGGCCAGCGGGCCCGGTCCGGGCAGCAGCGGTTCGTCCCGGTCGAGTCGGCCGACCCCGGCTACCTCGACGCCATGCGCCGCCGCCTGCCGGAGGTGCCCGAAGAGCTGCTCACGGCCGCCGCGGGCTGGTGGCAGATGGTCGGCGGCGTCGCCGAGGCCGAGGAGTGGTGGGACGCCGGTCTCAGCCCGCTCGACCAGCGAGCGCTCGACTACCGGGCGGCCGGCCTCGCGCCGTCCGACCTGAGCCGGCGCCTCGGCCCGATGACCGTCCTGCAGCACCTTCGCCGCGGCAGCGCCCCGGCCTGGTGCGTCGCGCGCCTCGCGCGGCAGCAGAAGTCCGCCTGACCTTCCACACGGCCGGGTGAACCGGTGTGGTGAGACGATTTCGGCGACCCGCGTAACGGTAACCTGCGCGGGCTCGTTGAGAGTCTGTCGACACCACGCTGGAGGACCGGAGTTTCGTGCGCACCCGTACCGGAAAGAACGAGGACGACCCGATCGACGCGAGCGTCGAGGAAGCCGCCCCCGCCGCACCGGCACCGGCGCCGCGCTCCGCGAGTGTCGCGGTGCTCACCCGGCTGGTCGTCGTCCTCGCCGTGCTGGCCGTGGCCGGCGGCGGGATCTGGCTCGTGACCCGCGCGTCGACGCCCGAGGCGAGCCCTCTCACCACCGAGATCCCCGCCCTGCAGGTCAAGGCGGCCGACGTCCGCCCGGGATCGGTCGCCCCGGCCGGGGGCGCGGTCGCTGGCGGCGCTGAACAGCAGACGTCTCCCCAACAGGCCCGCAGCACCGGTCCCGCGACGCTTTCCCAGTGGGCGAGCCAGGTCGCGGGGGCCAGCGGTGTGCCCGCGCGAGCGCTGCAGGCCTACGGCAACGCCGAGCTGGCGATGCGCGCCGACCAGCCGAAGTGCAAGATCTCGTGGGCGACGCTCGCCGGCATCGGCCGGATCGAGTCGAACCACGGCCAGTACGCCGGCGCGGTGCTCGGCGCCGACGGCCGTCCGTCCAAGCCGATCATCGGCGTCCCGCTCGACGGCTCCTCGGGCGTGCAAGCGATCGGGGACACCGACGGCGGCCGTTACGACGGCGACGCCGGGGTGGACCGCGCCGTGGGCCCGATGCAGTTCATTCCGAGCACGTGGCGTAAGTGGGCCTCCGACGGCAACGGCGACGGTCTGGGCGATCCGCAGCAGATCGATGACGCAGCGTTGGCAGCGGCGCGGTACCTGTGCGCCGGCGGCCGGGACATGGCGAGCCCGTCGGGCTGGTGGGCCGGGATCCTCTCCTACAACAACTCGACGGAGTACGCGCAGAAGGTGTTCGGCCTCGCGGACGGGTACGCGAAGGCCGCCCAGTCGGTCCGCAAGCAGGGCTGAGAGCCCGGCCACCCCGCACTGCGGTCGGCCGCCGGGCCTCAGCCGCCCAGTGCTAGCGTCGGATCCGTGCCAGCCTCCCCTCCGCCGGCGGGGTCCCCCTGGGGACGCCGGATCGCGATCGTCGCGACGTGCCTGGTGAGCCTGCTCGTCTGCTGCGGGCTCGCCTGGTGGCAGTGGGACCGCTTCACCTCGGCCAACGGCACGTTCCAGAACCTCGGTTACGTCCTGCAGTGGCCGTTGTTCGGGCTGTTCCCGGCGTTCATGTTCTGGCGGATCCGGAAGCTGCGGCAGAAGGCCGAAGCCGAACCGGCGCCCGTCGTGACGCCGGTCGCCGAGGTGCCCGCCCCCCGCCCCCGTCCGGACGCGCCGCGGCACGACACGGACGAAGACGAGGAGCTGGCCGCCTACAACCGGTACCTGCGCGAGCTGAACGCCCGCGACCAGCAGGCCGCAGAGTGAGGACGACCCGATGACCACCAGCACCGAAGGCGCCGCGCAGACCGCGGTGCCGCTCACCGGCCCCCTGGTCCGGTTCCGCACCGCCGCCTACGTCACCGGTGTCGGCCTGCTCGGCCTGTGCTTCGTGATGGTGCTGCGGTACGGCTTCGACAACCCGACGCCGTCGGCGGTGTACTCGCCGATCCACGGCGTGCTGTACATGATCTACCTGGTGCTGACCATCGACCTGGCGATCAAGGCCCGCTGGTCGATCAAGGGCACCGTGCTCGTGCTGCTGGCCGGGTGCGTCCCGTTCGTCTCGTTCCTCGTCGAGCGCCGGGTGACGCACAAGGTCAAGGCCGGGCAGAAGCTGTAACCCGCCGGAAGGTCAGCGCCACCAAGAACGTGCACGCCGCGAACCCCGCGGCGGTCGCGAACGCGGCGGTCATGCCGTCGACCGTGAGCTGGGCTCCGGTCGTGCCCGCCGAGCGCGTCACCGCGCCGAACACCGTGACCAGGACGGCGAGGCCCAGCGTGCTGCCGACCTGCTGCATCGTCTGCAGCACGCCGCCCGCCGCGCCCGCGTCCTCGTTCGGCACCGTCGCCATCACGATCACGTTGAGCGGCGCGAACGCCAGCCCGCCGCCGAGCCCCATGAGCAGCAGCGGCCCGAACAACGCCGGGAAGTACGTGCTTTCCGGCGTGAGCTGGGCGAGCCAGACGACGCCGGAGACCATGAGCAGCGACCCGGTGATCGCCAGCGGCTTCGGGCCGTACCGCGGGAGCAGCCGCGGCACGAGCCGGCTCATCGTGAAGATCAGCACCGCCATCGGCAGGAACGCGAACCCGGTGGCCAGCGCGGCGAAGTGCCGGATGTCCTGCATGAACTGGGTGAGGAAGAAGAACATCGACATCATGGCCATCGGGCCGAGGAAGAAGCTGACGTAGGCCGCGCTGCGGTTGCGGTCGGCGAACAGCCGCAGCGGGACCAGCGGCGTCGCCGTGCGGGCTTCGATGGCGACGAACGCCGCGAGCAGCACGAGCCCGCCGACGAGCGAGGACAGCGTCACGGTGTTGCCCCAGCCGTCGGACGCGGCGTGGGTGAAGGCGAACACGAGCGAGCCGACGCCGAGGGTGCCGGTGACCGCGCCGGGCAGGTCCAGGTGGGCGGGCCGGCGCGGCGGCTCGGGCACGAACCGCGGTGCGAGCAGGACGATCGCGAGGCCGAACGGGACGTTGATGAACAGCGCCGCCCGCCAGGAGATCCACTCGGTGAGCAGGCCGCCGACGATCAGGCCGATCGCGAACCCGCCGCTGGACATGGCGGAGAACAGCGCCAGCGCCCGGACGCGGGCCTTGGCCTCGGAAAACGTGGTCGTGACCAGGGCCAGGGTGCTCGGCCCCGCCATCGCGGCGCCGACACCCTGCAGGACGCGGGCGGTGATGAGCAGGGCGGCCGAGTCGGCGAGGCCGCCGGCCAGCGAGGCGAGCGTGAACACGGCGACCCCGGCGACGAACATCCGGCGCCGCCCGAACAGGTCGCCCGCCCGGCCGCCGAGCAGCAGCAGGCCGCCGAAGACCAGGCTGTAGGCCGTCATCACCCAGGACAGGCCGGTGGCGGAGAACCCCAGGTCGGCCTGGATGCGCGGGAGCGCGACGTTCATCACCGTCGCGTCGAGGATGAGCATGAGCTGGCAGGTGAGGATGATCGCGAGGACCAGCCCGCTGCGGCGGGCCGGGGCAGGCTCGACCGCACGATGGATCGTTTGCTGGGACAAGAGATACTCCCCCGAGGAGTAAGAGAAGAAGCGGAGATGTTCTCCACTTGCGTGCGATCCGATAATATGGAGAGCGTCTCCGGATGCGCAAGTGAATTCGGAGAATCTCTCCGGTTACGTGGCGAGGAGGCCGGGATGCCGGGCACGGAGCGGCCGATGCGCGCGGACGCGCGGCGCAACTACGAGCGCATCGTCGCGACGGCGAACGAGCTCTTCACCGCGCACGGCGCCGACGTGCCGCTCGACGACGTCGCCAAGAAGGCGGGCGTCGGAGCGGGCACGCTCTACCGGCACTTCCCGACCCGCGAGAAGCTCTTCGAAGCGGTCTACCGCGACGAGATCGAGGTGCTGGCCGACCGCGCGTACGTGCTGCACGACGAGCTGGCGCCGTGGGAGGCGCTCGAGGCGTGGCTGACCGAGCAGGTGACCTGGGTCGTGGAGCGGCACAAGCTGGCCACGATCCTCAAGGAGTCGATCGACTCCGGCTCGGAGACGTTCCTGTACTGCCAGCAGCGCCTGCGCGCGGCGACGGGCGTGCTGGTCGACACCGCGCGCGAGGCGGGCCTGATCCGCGGCGACGTCGTCGGGGCCGACGTCCTGCGGCTGGGGCACGGCGCCGGAATGGCGGTGCGCAACTGCAGCCCCGAGGACGGCAAGCGGGTGCTGACCGTGATCCTGGACGGCCTGCGCGCGTGACGCAGGCCGTCCGCCGGGTCAGCCGCCGATCCCGGTGAGGGACCGGACCTCCATCTCCGCGTGCTTCTCCGCGTCCGCCTTCGGCTTGCCCAGCAGGGTGCCGACGAAGCCGCAGAGGAACGAGAACGGGATCGACACCAGGCCCGGGTTCTTCAGCGGGAACCAGGCGAAGTCGATGCCCTTGACGATCGAGTCCGCCGAGCCGGATACGACCGGGGAGAAGAGCACCAGCACCAGGGACGCGGCCAGGCCGCCGTAGATACCCCAGAGCGTCCCGGTCGTGTTGAACCGCTTCCAGAACAGCGAGTACAGCAGCGTCGACAGGTTCGCCGACGCAGCCACGGCGAACGCCAAGGCCACCAGGAACGCGATGTTCTGGCCGTTCGCCAGCACGCCGCCGACGATGGCGAGCGCCCCGACCGCGATCGCGGTCAGCCGCGCCACCCGGACCTCGTCGGCCGGTTCTGCCTTGCCGCGCTTGAAGATGTTCGCGTAGACGTCGTGGGCGAACGAGGCCGACGCGGTGATCGTCAGCCCGGCCACGACGGCGAGGATCGTCGCGAAGGCGACCGCGGCGATGATGCCCAGCAACAGCGTCCCGCCGACGTGCAGGGCGAGCAGCGGCGCCGCCGAGTTCTCGCCGCCCGGGGCGGCCTTGATCTCGTCCGCGCCGACCAGCGCGGCGGCGCCGAAGCCGATCACGAGCGTGCACAGGTAGAAGACGAACATGCACGCCGTCGCCCAGACGACGCTTCGCCGCGCTTCGCGGGAGTTCGGCACCGTGTAGAAGCGCATGAGCACGTGCGGCAGGGCCGCCGCGCCGAGCACCAGGGCCAGGGCGAGCGACACGAAGTCGAGCTTGGTGGTGCCGTTCTTGCCGTACGAGCCGCCCGGTTCGAGGAGCTTGTCGCCGAGCGGGCTGTTGTCGGCCGCCGAGGACAGCAGGTTCGAGAACCCGAAGCCGAACTTGCCGAACAGGAACACCGTGAGCAGCACGCCGCAGAGCAGCAGGATCGTCGCCTTGATGATCTGCACCCAGGTGGTGCCCTTCATCCCGCCGACCAGCACGTAGAGCACCATGACCAGCCCGACGACGCCGATCACGAGCGCCTGGCCGAGCTTGGAGTGCACGTTGAGCAGCAGCGCGACCAGGCCGCCGGCGCCCGCCATCTGCGCGAGCATGTAGAAGAACGAGATCACCAGCGTCGACGTCGCCGCCGCCGCGCGGACCGGGCGCTGCTTCATCCGGAAGCTCAGCACGTCGCCCATCGTGAACCGGCCGGTGTTGCGCAGCAGCTCCGCGATCAGCAGCAGGTCCACCAGCCACGCGACGAGGAACCCGATGGAGTAGAGGAAGCCGTCGTAGCCGTGGATCGCGATGGCGCCGGCGATGCCGAGGAACGACGCGGCGGAGAGGAAGTCGCCCGAGAGCGCGATGCCGTTCTGGCGGCCGGTGAACGCGCTGCCCGCGGCGTAGTAGTCCGCGGTCGAGGAGTTGCGGGTGCTGGCCCGGTAGACGACGTACAGCGTGATCGCCACGAAGAGGGCGAACACGGCCGTGTTGACGATCGGGTTGCTGGCGGGGGTGCCTTCGGCGGCGAGGGTGGTCATCGGCGCGGTCCTTCCGGAAGGCCCGCCCGGGCCCGGAGCTCGGCGACCCGCGGGTCGAGGTGGCGGCGGGCGTAGCGCAGGTAGAGCCAGGTCACGAGCGCGGTGCTGGCGAACTGGCCGATGCCGAGCAGGATGCCGACGTTGACCTGGCCGAACACCTTCTGGCTCATGAAGTCGTGCGCGTAGGCGGCGAGCAGCACGTAGGTCATGTACCAGGCGAAGAAGGCGAAGCTCATCGGGAAGACGAACGCCCGGAACCGCCGCCGCAGCGCGACGAACTCGGGGCCGGCCTGGATCCCGGCGTAGTCGGGCCCCGTGCGGGGAGGGGGTTGGCGGTGGGCGCCGGACGGGCGGTCCCCGGCGAACAGGGCCGGCAGCTGACCGGTCTCCTCGAGGGCGTTGCCCGTCACGGGGCGCGCGACGTCGTACATGGGTGCCTCCGGCGGAATGCCTGCGTGGCGGCGGTGGCCCGGGGGCGCCTGCGGGCAGGGCGCCGGGCCGCCCTTGCGGACTGCGAGCGGCCATCGTAACTAGGCCGTCCGGCGGAGTCGGCAGGCGGCCGGGTGGTCGAAGCCGCCGGAACGCGCGGTATTCGATTTCCTGTCGAAAGTGTCGAATCCGCGTTCGCTTCGTGATCACGGGCAGATCACCCTAATGATGAGAAGAATTGTGACACGACGTTGTCGCGTTGTGCCGGTACTGCGGCGAACGAGCTAATCCTGTGGGGACTGCGTAGTCATTCGTCACTCAGAGTGGCTCTGCCGGGGGTTCGTAGCGCGGGAGAGGGTCCTCCGAGGGCGGGCGTGGCGGCGAAGATCCACTGGTCAGCGGGGGGTCTCGAAAGAAATCACCGGGTCGGGCGACGGTGCGGGTGAACGCCACAACATCGGGCACACCTTGAGACTTGACCCACCCGATGGGGGTACGGAGTGTAGATCGTCCGAGTGATGCAGTTGCCCTGGGTGGGCTAATCGGGTGACGGCCGGACGTCTCCGAGCACCGCGTCCGGTAACCGGAATTCCCTCTTCGGGGGCGGCGAGGCAGAATGTCGCGGACCACCCTCGGACCCGAAAGCACTTTTCGCAGGTCAGCGACCGAACGGGGAACAAAATTGACCGGCAGGACCGCGGGGGTACGATTCTTTGGCCCAGCTGACCGCAGCGATCGATTGGCACCGATTAAGTTGATCTCGACGACCGTGCAGACCGCAAGTTGCGCCGTGCACGTGCAGAGTCCCGGGCACGGGACGCCGGGACGGTGCCTGCCCGGAACCGGGCGTGCGAACAGCGCGGACAGCGGGGCAGCCGGGGGCGAGCGAGGGCGGACACCGACGCCGCGCCGCCGACGCGGATCCATGACGCCGGACAGGGAGTCACTCACGTGACCGTTGCAGGAGAAGGTCAGGTGCCCGTGGGGGAGCTGCTCGGCCGAGCGCCCCGGCGGTCCAAGGGCAAGGACGCCTGGCGCGCGCTGGTGCGCTGGCGCGACTGGAGCCTGCCCGTCAAGCTCTCGGCCGTCACCGTCGTGCCCATCATCCTCGCGCTGGTGCTCGGCATCACGACGATCGCCGCGCAGGTGAGCCGCTCGGACGAGTACCAGCGGCTCGACCGGCTCGTCGCGCTCGGCGGCCAGACGCGCGCGCTGACCGGCGCGCTCCAGCAAGAGCGCACGGTCACCGCGGCGATGCTGACCGACGGCACCGTCGGTGGCACCCCCGAGCTGGCCGCGGCCCGCAAGGCGACCGACGCCGCGATCGACCCGTTCACTTCGGCGCAGGCCCGCGCGGCCGACGTCGAGCCCGGGGTGGCCGGCGCCGCCGGCGCGGCGACCGCGCAGATCAGCACGCTGGGCTTCCTCCGCCGTCAGGTCGACGGCGGCCAGCTCGGCCCGGCCCAGGCCGTCACCGCCTACTCCGGGGTCACCGGTGCGCTGATCAGCCTCGACACCGCCGCCACGGCGGGCGCCGGCGACGGCACCCTCGGCGGCACGCCCGCCGGGCTGCACGAGCTGCTGGTCGCGGGCGAGCAGGTGTCGCTCAGCCAGGCCCTGGTCTCCTACGGCATCACCCGCGCGTCGCTGACGCCGAGCGAGCTGGCCACCGTCCGCGCCGCCGAGCTGCGGCTGGCCGACCGGCTCGTCGACTTCCGCTCCGCGGCGGGCGACGCGCTGCAGCGCGACTTCGCGGCGATCGCCGAAGGCACCCAGGCGCAGAGCCGCGCCCGGATGGTCGAGTCGGTCGTGAACGCGCAGAGCAGCGCCGTCGACGACGCCTTCCGCGCGCTGTCCGCGGCGGACTGGAACGCCGCGTCCGCCGCGATGCGGACGCAGATCGGCCAGGTCGCCGACCGGCTCGGCGCGTCGGCGTCGGCGACGTCGACCGAGCTGGTCGACGAGGCCAGCAGCGGCGCGGGCCTGCTCGCGGTGCTGCTGTTCGCCGCGATGGTGCTCGCGGTCGCGGTCGTCTTCCTCATCACCCGCCAGCTGCTGCGCTCGCTGAAGGTGTTGCGCCGCAGCGCTCTCGACGTCGCCGAGACGGCGCTGCCCGAGGCGGTCCGCAACATCCAGGAGGGCCGCGCGCAGGGCACGGACGTCGTGCCGGTGCCGGTGCGGACCGACGACGAGGTCGGCGAAGTGGCCCGCGCCTTCGACAAGGTGCACCACCAGGCGCTGCGGCTCGCGACCGAGCAGGCCGCGATGCGCACGGGTTACGGCAGCGTCTTCGTCAACCTCTCCCGCCGCAGCCAGAGCCTGGTGCAGCGGCAGCTGCAGCTGATCGAGCAGCTGGAGCGGGACGAAGAGGACGCCGACCAGCTGGCGACGCTGTTCCAGCTCGACCACCTCGCCACCCGGATGCGCCGCAACAACGAGAACCTGATGGTCCTCTCCGGCGCCGAGCCGGGCCGCCGGTCGGGCAAGCCGGTCGGCACCACGGACATGCTCCGCGCGGCGGTGTCGGAGATCGAGCAGTACCAGCGGGTCCAGGTGCAGCCGCCGCCCCCGGCCCGCGTGGTCGGGTACGCCGCGAGCGACCTGATGCGCCTGGTCGCCGAGCTGCTGGACAATGCGACCGCGTTCTCCGCGCCGGAGACGTCGGTGACGGTGGCGTCGCGGCTGGGTGAGGACGGCTCGCTCAACATCGACATCCTCGACAAGGGCATCGGCATGAACGAGGCCGAGGTCGGCGAGGCGAACACGCGGCTGACCGAAGCCGGGTCGGTCGACCTGGCCACGTCGCGCCGGATGGGCCTGTTCGTCGTCGGCCGGCTCGCCAGCCGGCACCGGATCGGGGTTTCGCTGCACGGCGGCAAGGACATCGTCGGGGTCCGCGCGACCGTCGTCGTCCCGCCGGACCTGGTGATGCCGGTGACCGACGGCCCGGTGACCGGCCCGATCGGCTCGCCCCAGCAGCACCCGGCGAGCCCGGCGGCGGGCAACCGCCTGCCGCGCCGCCCGGTCAACGGCAACTCCCGCCCGCGGCCGCTGGTCCCGCCGCAGCCGGCGATGGGGGAGGAGCGCTGGCCGTCGGCGAACGACCTCGCCGGGCTGGCGAACGGCCACGGCCCCACGGCCCCGCGCCCGCCGTCCGACCTCGAGATCTCCGGGACGGCGCTGTTCGCCCCGATCCCGAAGGACGAAGAGGTCCCGCCGCAGCGCCCGACGTTGCCGCCGGTGCCGACCGTGCTCCCGGTCCCGCAGCCGGAGCAGCCCCCGCGCGCGGGTGACCTCCCGGCGGGCAAGGACCTGTTCTCCGCCAACGAAACCACGCTCGGCGACTGGTGGCGCCAGGCGACGACAACCCCCGCGGCCCCGGCCCCCCCGCCGCCTGCGGCCGCCCCGGCACCGGACCGCTCGGAGACGACGCCGATCTTCGACGAGATGCTGTCGGCGTGGTTCCGCGAGGACAAGCCGGCGGCCGGGGAAGAGCCGGCCGCTGCCAGCGCCGCTTCGCCCGCGGTGGAGAAGAAGGCGGCGGAGGAGCCGCAGGAGCAGGAGCCTCGCAGCTGGGACTTCGCGAGCGACGAAAACTGGCGCACGGTCCAGGCGGTGACGAAGGCCGAGCCGACGGCGTTCACCGACGCGGGCCTGCCCCGCCGCCGCCGCGGCGAGCAGCTGATGCCGGGCAGCGCAACGTCGACGCCACCGGCCCAGCCCCCGTCGGCCCCGGCTCGCCCCGAGCTCCCGGTCCGCGACCCGGCGGACGTCCGCGGCCGCCTCAGCAGCTTCCAGCAGGGCGTGACCCGCGGCCGCCAGCAGGCCCGCAAGGCCGCGGCGGATGCGGCCCAGCAGCCGGAATCCTCGGCTCTGCCCCCGCGCGGGGCGGGGGAGCAGGCTGGGCAGGCGAACGGCTTGGTGTCGCCGGGTCAGCAGGGGACCGGCGGATCGCAGCCGGGTGCCTTCGAGTCGCCCGCGGCTGCGCCGCAGACGAACGGCCTGCCGCAGCCGGGCCCTGCCGCCGGTTCACAGCCGGGGGCCGGCCAGGCGAATGGCCTTGGCCAGCACGGGCCTGCCGCTGGTTCGCAGCCGAGCGCTTTCGAGTCGCCGCAGGCAGGGCAGGCGAACGGCCCGGGTCAGCAGGGACCGGCGACGGGTTCGCAGCCGGGCGCCTTCCAGCCGCCTGCGGCCGCACCGCAACCGAATGGCCTGCCGCAGCCGGGCCGGCAAGGACCTGCCGCGGCGCAGGCCGGGCAACCGAATGGCCTGCCGCAGCCGGGCCGGCAAGGACCTGCCGCGGCGCAGGCCGGGCAGCCGAACGGCTTGCCGCAGCCGGGCCAGCAGGGACCCGCGGCGGCGCAGGCCGGGCAGCCGAACGGCTTGCCCCAGCCGAGCTCCCGACAGGCCAATGGGCTGGCCCAGCCAGTCCAGCGGCCCGACGAGCCGCAGCCGAACGCCTTCCAACCGGCGCCAGGCCAGCCGAATGGCCCGGCTCAGCCCCACCCCTTCCCGCAAAGCCCGGCAACCGGCGGCCTCCCTCAGCCAAGGCAGCAGTCACCCGGCGCGGAGCCACCTCCGACCACCGGCCAGCTGCCACCGGCCGGCCGTCCGGCCACCCCGCCGTCCGCGCTCCCGTCCCGCCGCTCCGCCCCACCGGAAGTCCGCGCCGAAGAAACCACCGCGGAGTGGACCTTCGGCACCGACGAAGGCTGGCGCGCGGTGCAAGCGGTGTCCCAGTCGGCGCCCGCCACCTTCACTTCGGCAGGATTGCCCCGGCGCCGTCGCGGGGAGCAGCTTCTCCCGGGCAGCGCCGGACCGCCCACCGGGGCCACGGCCCCCCGACCCCAACGTGACGCCCACGACGTGCGCGGCCGCCTGCGGAGCTTCCAGCAGGGCATCGAGCGCGGACGCCACCGCACCGCGCGGGCCACTGAGACCAACCACGAGACACTGGAGGGTGAATGACCTCGCCGAGTAATGCGCAGCCGACGCAGAATCAGTTCGGCTGGCTGATCAACGACTTCGCCGAGCGGGTGCCGGGCGTGGCGCACGCCGTGGTCGTCTCGGCGGACGGCCTGCTGCTGAGCGCGTCGAACCGGCTGCCGCTGGACCGGGCCGACCAGCTCGCCGCGGTCGCCTCCGGGCTGGTCAGCCTCACGCAGGGCGCGGCCCGGTGTTTCGAGGCGGGGGCGGTCAACGAGACCGTCGTGGAGATGGAGCTGGGGATCATGGTGCTGATGTCCATCAGCGACGGGTCCTGCCTGGCCGTGCTCGCCGCCCCCAACTGCGACATCGGTCAGGTCGCCTACGAGATGACGATGCTCGTCGACCGGGTCGGCCAGATCCTGACCCCGGAGCTGCGCGCCCAGCTCCAGGGCTCGGGTGGGTCGCTGATCGGCGAACCGGTGGGATGATGGCGCGATGAGCACGGGGTCCGGATCTTTCGGTGAACCACCGGAGGCGCACAACGCCGCCTCCGGCGCAGGGGACGACGGCACCTTCGCCGACGTCCTCAACGGGTTCACCCTGGATTCCGGCCGTGCCCGCCGGAAGCGCAAGAAGAACAAGGAGTCCCCGCCACCCCCGGCCGCCGGTGCGCACGCGGCCGCGGAACCGACGGCGCCCGCGCCGTCGGCCGACCAAGGAGATCCCGTGACCTCTTTAGTCTCTCCACCCGGCAGTACCGACGGGGACGGCCCCAGACCGGGCGGCCTGTTCGACCCGGGTCCGCCCAGCGGCGAGTTCGTCATGCCCGCGGTGTTCGAACAGCCCCCGGCTCCCGAAGACCAGACGGCGATCGTCCGGCCGTACGCTTTGACCGGTGGCCGCACCCGCGCGAACTATGCCCTGGAGCTGGAGACACTGGTCTCCGCGAAGGACTACGCTGCCACCGGTGGCTTCCCCGAGGTGGCCGCGGAGCAGATCGAGTGCGTCTCGATCATGGAAGAGTGCCGGACCCCCCGTTCGGTCGCCGAGATCGTGTCGGCCTTGCGGGTGCCGTTGGGCGTGGCCCGGGTGCTGATCAGCGACGCGGCGGACGCGGGGCTGGTCACGGTGCACAAGACGATTACGGGCAATGACGGCGCCGAGGCACATCTGGTGTTGATGGAAAGGGTTTTGAGTGGACTCCGTCGGCTTTAAGGCACCGCGGGACACCGCGCCCCCGACCATGACATCCGCCAAGATCGTGGTGGCGGGCGGCTTCGGCGCGGGCAAGACGACGTTCGTCGGATCGGTGTCCGAGATCGTGCCGCTCACCACCGAGGCGATGATGACCGACGCGAGCGTCGGCGTCGACAACCTCGACCACACCCCGGGCAAGTCGACGACCACCGTCGCGATGGACTTCGGCCGGGTGTCGCTGGACGCGGACCTGATCCTCTACCTGTTCGGCACGCCCGGGCAGCAGCGGTTCTGGTTCATGTGGGACGACCTGGTCCGCGGCGCGATCGGCGCGGTCGTGCTGGCGGACACCCGCCGGCTGGCCGACTCGTTCGCCCCGATCGACTTCTTCGAAGACCGGGGGCTGCCGTACATCGTCGGCGTCAACACGTTCGACGGCGTGCTGGAGCACGACATCAACGACGTGCGCGAGGCGCTGTCGATCGATCCGAACATCCCGATCGTCCGCTGTGACGCGCGGGACCGCGAGTCGACGAAGCAGACGCTGATCACGCTGGTCGAGTACGCGATGCGGCAGTGGATCGCGCTGCGGGCGGCCAAGTCGCGCTGACGCCGCCGGGCCCGGGGGAGCGCCCCGGGCCCGCGACTTTCAGTACTCGTCGTGGAGGCGCCACCAGGAGCTGGGGCCGGCATCGCCGTGGCTCTCCTCTTCCCACGCCTCCTGCCGGCCCAGCGGGGTGATGTCGAGGTAGCGGTGCGTCACCAGGAACTGCTCGCCACCCCGGCCGTTGGTGAAGTACGTGCGGTACACCTGGTCGCCGTCGCGGAGGAACACACTGACGCCGAAGGCACTGCCGACGCCGCAGTCGTCGGGGAACTCCGTGCCGTTCGCGGACACCCACGGCACGTCCCAGCCCATCCGGGTCTTGAACCGCTCGATCTCCGCCAGCGGAGCCGGCGCGACGACCTTGAGCGTGACGTCCCGGGCGTGCAGGTGCGCCAGGTGCGGCAGGTTGTCGACGATCATCGAGCAGCCGGGGCAGACCGCGTCGCCGCTGCCCGGGTAGAGCATGAAGTGGTAGACGACGAGCTGGGGCCGGCCCTCGAAGAGGTCGAGCAGGCTCTTCTTGCCCTCCGGCGAGTCGAACTCGTACGGCTTGGTGAAGGGCACCATCGGCAGCCGGCGCCGTTCGGCGGCGAGGGCGTCGGCCGCCTTCATGTGCGCTTTCTCCTTGGCGAGCAGCGCGTCCCGCGCGGCCTGCCACTCTTCGGGCGAGGCGATCGGGGGCAGGGCGTGGGTCGAGGTCATCGGGGGTCCTTTCCTCGGGAGTGGATGAAGCCGGCCAGATCTTCGAAGCACGACGTCCAGCCGTCCTGGTGGCTGTCGCGGTCGGCGGCGGTGGGGAAGCCGCTCTGGGTGAAGGTCATCTCGGTCTTGCCGCCGTGGTCGGCGAAGTCGATCGTCACGAGGGTCTCGGCGCGCAGGTCGCCTTCGGAGTCCCAGGCGAAGGTGAATACGAGCCGTTCGGGGGCGGTGATCTCGCGGTAGACGCCGTGCATCCAGTGCTCGTCGCCTTCCGGGCCGCGGATGCAGGCGCGCCAGGCGCCGCCCGGCCGGGTCGCGAGCGTGACGGCGGCACCGGTGTACCCGTGCGGGCCCAGCCAGCTCGCGAGCTGGTCGGGGTCGGTCCACGCGCCGAACACGAGCTCGCGGGGCGCGTCGAAGACACGGGTGATGGTGAGGACGTCGTCAGGCATCTTCGGGTCCTTCGGTCGTGCGCTGCAGGGTTCGCAGGTGTTCCTCGAGGCGGTCGAACCCCTCGTCCCAGAACGGGCGGTAGGTCGCGACCCAGTCGGCGACGTCTTCCAGGGGTTTCGCCTCCAGCCGGCAGGGCCGCCACTGGCGGGTGCGGCCGCGGGTGATGAGCCCGGCCTGCTCCAGCACCTTCAGGTGCCGCGAAACCGCGGGCAGGCTCATCGGGAACGGCTCGGCGAGCTCGTTCACGGTCGCCTCGCCGGCCGAAAGCCGGGCGAGGATGGCGCGCCGCGTGGGGTCGGCGAGGGCCGAGAACGTGCGGCTCAGGTCATCGGCGGCAGTGGTCATTTCAGCACCTTGTTAATTAAGGGACTCGTTAAACATAGCGCCGAGCTGGGTCTTGTCAAGGCTTCAGCGTGCGGTCGTGAGAGCCGTGTCACTGGTCCTCGGGTTTCCAATAGTAGGAAGTCAAAGTATTTTGGGAGGATGAGCAGTGAGCTGCACCGCCCCGCGCACCCCGTCCGGTTCGTCACGTCGTCGAGCCTCTTCGACGGTCACGACGCGTCGATCAACATCATGCGGCGGATCCTGCAGTCGCAGGGCGCGGAGGTCATCCACCTCGGGCACAACCGCTCGGTGGACGAGGTCGCCACGGCGGCCATCGCCGAGGACGTGCAGGGCATCGCCGTCTCCGCCTACCAGGGCGGGCACGTCGAGTACTTCTCCTACCTCGTCGAGCTGCTGCGCGAGCGCGGCGCCGGGCACATCAAGGTCTTCGGCGGCGGGGGCGGGGTGATCGTGCGCGAGGAGATCGAGCTGCTGCACTCGCGCGGCGTCGCCCGGATCTTCTCGCCCGAGGACGGCTACGAGCTGGGCCTGCCGGGCATGATCAACCTGATGATCAAGGCCTGCGACGTCGACCTGGCGGCCGAAGCCCCGGCGCTCGACAAGGTGCTCTCCGGCGACGTCGCGGCGCTCTCGCGCGTCATCACCCAGCTGCAGGCGGAGCAGCTCTCCGGCGAGCTGCTCGCCGGGCTCACCGAGGCCGCGGGCAAGCGGGAGGTGCCGGTGCTCGGCATCACCGGCACCGGCGGCTCGGGCAAGTCCTCGCTCACCGACGAGCTGATCCGCCGCTTCCGCCTCGACCAGGAGGACAAGCTGCGGATCGCGGTGCTCGCCGTCGACCCGTCGCGGCGCAAGGGCGGCGGCGCGCTGCTCGGCGACCGCATCCGGATGAACTGCCTCGACGGCTCCCCGGTGTACTTCCGCTCGCTGGCCACCCGGACGACGTCCGGCGAGATCCCGGCCGGGCTGAGCGAGTCGATCGTGGCGTGCAAGGCGGCCGGGTTCGACCTGGTGATCGTCGAGACGCCGGGCATCGGGCAGGGTGACGCCGGGATCGTCGACTTCGTCGACCAGTCGCTGTACGTGATGACGCCGGAGTTCGGCGCCGCGTCGCAGCTGGAGAAGATCGACATGCTCGACTTCGCCGACGTCGTCGCGATCAACAAGTTCGAGCGCCGCGGCGCCGAGGACGCCCGCCGCGACGTCGCGCGCCAGCTGGTGCGCAACCGCGAGGCGTTCGACTCCGGTCCCGAGGACATGCCGGTCTACGGCACGAGCGCCGCGAAGTTCAACGACGACGGCGTCACCGCGCTCTACCAGCACCTGCGCGGCCTGCTCGCCGAGCGCGGCCTGACCGTTTCGGCCGGCACGCTGCCGGTGGTCGAGGGCAAGGTGTCGACCGACGCGAGCACGATCATCCCGGGCAACCGCGCGCGCTACCTGGCCGAGATCGCCGACACCGTGCGCGGGTACCACACGAAGACCGGCCAGCAGGTCGCCGCGATCCGCAAGCACGAGGCGCTGGCGACCACCCGCGCCGAGCTGGCCAAGGTGGACGCGGCCACCGACGCGCTGGACGGCCTGCTCGCCACCGCGGAGTCCGAAGTGGACGGCGAGTCGGCCAAGCTCCTCGAGCGCTTCCGCGCGCTGGCCGAGGAGTACCGCCAGGACGAGCTCGTCGTCAAGATCCGCGACAAGGAGCTGCACACGCAGCTGTGGCGCGACACGCTGTCCGGCAACCGGATCCCGCGCGTCGCCCTGCCGCGCTACACCGAGTCCGGCGAGCTGCTGTCGTTCCTCCGCCGCGAGAACCTGCCGGGCTACTTCCCCTACACCGCCGGGGTTTTCCCGTTCAAGCGCGAGGGTGAGGACCCGGCGCGGATGTTCGCCGGCGAGGGTGACCCGTTCCGCACCAACCGGCGGTTCAAGCTGCTCTCGGCCGACTCCGAGGCCAAGCGGCTCTCGACCGCGTTCGACTCGGTCACGCTCTACGGCCACGACCCCGACACGCGCCCGGACATCTACGGCAAGGTCGGCACCTCGGGCGCGTCCATCGCGACGCTCGAGGACATGAAGGTCCTCTACGACGGCTTCGACCTGACCGCACCGAGCACGTCGGTGTCGATGACGATCAACGGCCCGGCGCCGACGATCCTGGCCTTCTTCCTCAACACCGCGATCGACCAGAAGCTCGACGCCTTCCGCGCCGAGCACGGGCGCGAGCCGTCCGACGCCGAGGCCGCCGAGCTGCGCGAGTGGGCGCTGAAGAACGTGCGCGGCACCGTGCAGGCCGACATCCTCAAGGAGGACCAGGGCCAGAACACCTGCATCTTCTCCACCGAGTTCAGCCTCCGGATGATGGCCGACATCCAGGAGTGGTTCATCGAGCACGGCGTCCGCAACTTCTACTCGGTCTCGATCTCCGGCTACCACATCGCCGAGGCCGGGGCGAACCCGATCTCGCAGCTGGTGTTCACGCTGTCCAACGGGTTCACCTACGTCGAGTCGTACCTGGCCCGAGGCATGGACATCGACGACTTCGCGCCGAACCTGTCGTTCTTCTTCTCCAACGGCATGGACGCCGAGTACACGGTCCTCGGCCGGGTGGCGCGGCGGATCTGGGCCGTGGCCATGAAGGAGCGCTACGGCGCGAACGAGCGGTCGCAGAAGCTCAAGTACCACGTGCAGACGTCCGGGCGGTCGCTGCACGCGCAGGAGATGAGCTTCAACGACATCCGCACGACGCTGCAGGCGCTCTGCGCGCTGTACGACAACGCGAACTCCTTGCACACCAACGCCTTCGACGAGGCGATCACGACGCCGTCGGAGTCGTCGGTGCGCCGCGCGATGGCCATCCAGATGATCATCAACAAGGAGTGGGGCCTGTCGAAGAACGAAAACCCGCTGCAGGGTTCGTTCATCGTCGACGAGCTGACCGACCTGGTCGAGGAGGCCGTGCTGGCCGAGTTCGACCGGATCTCCGAGCGCGGCGGCGTGCTCGGCGCGATGGAGACCGGCTACCAGCGCGGCAAGATCCAGGACGAGTCGATCCTCTACGAGCGCAAGAAGCACGACGGCTCGCTGCCGATCGTCGGGGTCAACACCTTCCGCAACCCGCGCGAGGGTGAGGACGACGTCGAGGTCGAGCTGGCGCGCGCGACGGAGGCGGAGAAGAAGTCGCAGCTGGACCGGCTCGCGGACTTCAAGAACCGCCACCACGAGGAGGCCCAGCAGGCGCTGAAGGCGCTGAAGGAGGCGGCCACGCGCGGTGGCAACCTGTTCGGTGTCCTGGTGGACGCGGCGCGGGTGTGCTCGCTCGGTCAGATCACCGAGGCGTTCTTCGAGGTGGGGGGCCAGTACCGCCGCAACGTCTGACCCCCGCGCCCGAGGTCAGCGGCGGGTCGCCGTCAGCTGCCAGACCGGGACGAGGACCCGGCCGTCGGCGTCGGTGTCCATCCCGGCCAGGCCGGCCGCGTCGGTGTCGAGCACGACCTGGACGCTCTGGCGCAGCTCGTCCGGGGTCATCGACGTCGTGTAGACGGTCGGTTCGAGCCGGTCGATCGTCCAGTCCTTGCCGACCGTCTCGCGCAGGTTGGCCTCGCTGATCAGGTACGGCGCCGGGAACGTGTCGGGCACGTCGGGGGAGAAGGCGAACAGGTGCAGCCGCGCACCCGGCCGCGTCGCGCGGGTGAGGGCCGCGAGGTACTGACGCCGCTGGTCTTCGGACAGGCAGTGGTAAAGCGCGCTGTCGAGAACCGTGTCGAAGCGGCCTTCGTAGCCTTCGAGCTTCGTCGCGTCGGCCACCGCGAAGGTGGCGTCCGGGGTGCGGGTGCGGGCCTGCTCGATCGCCGAAGGCGCGCCGTCGAGGCCGGTGACGTGCAGGCCGCGGGAGGCGAGGAACGCCGAGTTGTCGCCGAGGCCGCAGCCGATGTCGAGCACCTCGCCGGTGAACTCGCCGGCGTCGGCCAGCGCGACGACGGCGGGCTGCGGCGCGCCGATGTCCCACGGCATCTTCCGCCCGATCGGGGTGGCGCCCTGGTAGAGCTCTTCGAAGTCGATGTCCTGAACGTCCATCACTACCCCCTTATTCAACGTATGATGAGATCACTCCATCCTGCACCACCTGTCAACCTGGTGGTAGTCGTTGAGTATGAAATTCGGGATCTCGACGTTCGTGACCGACGAAGGCATCCGGCCGGACGTGCTGGGCGCGGCGCTGGAAGAGCGCGGCTTCGACTCGCTGTTCCTGGCCGAGCACTCGCACATCCCCGTCAGCCGGGAGAGCCCGTATCCGGGCGGGGGAGACCTGCCGGAGAAGTACAAGCGCACCCTCGACCCGTTCGTGGCGCTCACCGCCGCGGCCACCGCGACGTCGGAGCTGCTGCTCGGCACCGGGATCGCGCTGCTGATCCAGCGCGACCTCATCCACACGGCCAAGGAGGTCGCGTCCCTCGACCTCGTCTCCGACGGGCGTGCGCTGTTCGGCGTCGGCGTCGGCTGGAACCGCGAGGAGATGCGCAACCACGGCACCGACCCGAAGACCCGCGGTGCGCTGATCGACGAGCAGCTGGCCGCGCTCAAGGAGATCTGGACGAAGGACGAGGCCGAGTTCCACGGCCGGCACGTCGACTTCGACCCGATCTACGCCTGGCCGAAGCCCGTCCACAAGCCGCACCCGCCGATCTACATCGGTGGTGAGAGCGAAGCGGCCCTGAACCGCCTCGCCCGCTACGGGGACGGCTGGCTGCTTCGCGGTCACACGCACTTCGACGAGGCCAAGCGCGTCCGCGGCTGGCTCGCCGACCAGGGCCGCACCGACGTCCAGTTCGCCGTCTTCGGCGGTGACACGAAGGCCAAGGTGATCGACGGCTTCCGCGAGGCGGGCGTCGAGCGTTACACATTCCTGCTGGAGACGATGCCGGAGGCCGAGACGCTCAAGGCGCTCGACGAGCTGGCCGCCGTGGTGGCCGAGCACCGCTGACGGGCCAGGGGCCCAGGTCCGGGAGGACGCCGGTCAGGCCTTCGCCGCCGGCCCTCCCGGACAGCCACGCGGCCAGCTCGCGCACGGTCCCGGTCACTTCGGTGTCCCCTGCGCCCCAGCGCCGGTCGCCGTCGCGGACAGCCACGCCGTCGGGCAGGCGGTCCTGGAGGAAGTCCACGGCGTGGCCGCAGAAGTCCGCCGGCCAGCCGGCGAAGCCGACCCCGACAGCTTCCCGTCGCGGTAGTCGACGTGCTGGCTCCAGTCGGTCACCCGGGCCCACGCGTCTTCGAGGCGGACGGAGTGGCGAAGCAGGGCTCGCCGGTGCTCTTCGGCGGAGCGGCCCGCGGTCGCCTCGATGATGCCGTCGCGATCGTGCGTCTTCGGGTCGTAGAGCGGGACGAGCACCCCGCGCAGCGCGCTCTCGACCAGGTCGGCCAGCGCGCGTCCGGCGTCGGTGACGTGGGCCAGCACGTGCCCGCGGGTCCAGCCCGGCAGCGGTGACGGCTCGTGGACCCGCTCGTCGGTGAGGGGTTCCAGGGCGCGGTGCAGCCGGCTGTGGGCCACGGCGACCGCGGCCGTCGGGATCACTTGTCGAGCAGCAGGTGGACCGACAGCTCGAGCCGGTTCGCGACGTCGGCGGCCGACGCCCGGCGGGTCACCCAGGCCACCAGGTTCGCCATCCAGACGTCCGCGACGACGTGGAAGATGTCGCGGTCGGCCTCGGTCGGGTCGGAGATCCCCATCGCCTGGCCGAACATGTTCTCCATCAGCCGCCCGACCTGCTCGACCTCGGCGGCGGCGGAGGTGTCGGCGAACATGAACGCGCGCACCATCGCCTCGGTGAGGTGCGGGTCGCGCTGCATCAGCCGGGTGTTGCGGCCGAGCACGAACATCAGCCGCTCGGCCGGGGTGTCGCCCGGGATGGCCTGGCGTTCCAGCTTCTCCTGCGCGCGTTCGAACTCGCGCGCCAGCCCGGAGACGAGCAGGTGGATCTTCGACGGGAAGTACCGGTACAGGGTGCCGAGCGCGACGTCGGCCTTCTCGGCGACGGCCCGCATCTGGACGGCGTCGTACCCGCCCTTCGAGGCCAGGGCGAGGGTCGCGTCGATGATCCGGCGGCGGCGGTCGCGCTGGGCGGCCGAGCCGAGTTCGTCGGCTCCGATCGCGCTCAGCCCGTTGCCGCGTGCCTTCACCGGCGCTTTGGCTTTGCCGGGCATCGGTGTTCCCCCGTCCCTCGGAACTTGTTCCAGTTCACGACGTAGAGTACCTGTCCTGGCGAAACGTTCAACCAGTGACCCACTGGCCGAAAAACTGTAACACGTTCTACACTCGCGAGTAGTATTGCCGATCCGGTCGAAAGCAGGCGGAGACGGCCCGGAGCCTTCCGCTCACCGGCACCAGTTCCGCCGTGGCTGCCGGCCGGATCGGCAACAGCCGACACAGTGTTCTTACCGCGAGGAGGGCCCATGCCGGTCGCGCTCACCGAGGAACAGGCCGCGCTGGCCGAGGCGATCCACGCCTGGTCGGCCGCGCACCACCCGCGAGAGGCGGTGCGGGCGGCGGAAACCGGTGCTGCCGCGGGGGTTCCCGCCGGCTTCGCCGATCTCGGCCTCTTCGGGGTCGCCCTGCCGGGCTCGGCCGGCGGCGCCGACGGCAGTGTCGCCGACCTGGCCGCCGGGCTCGCCGCGGCGGCCGAAGAACTTGTTCCCGGACCGGTGCTTTCGACGGCACTGGCCGGGCTCCTCCTGGTGGAGGTTCCCGAGGCCAAGGAGCTGCTCGCGGCGGTGGCCGAGGGAGCGGCGACAGTCGCGGTGCTGCTCGACGCGCCGTCGCTCTCCGGCGGCGTCTCCGGGCCGGTGCCCGGCGCTGACGCCGCCTCGTGGCTGCTGGTGCCGGCCGACGGTGGTCACGTGCTCCTCGCGCCGGGCACACCCGGGGTGACGGTCGAGCCGCTGGCGCCGTTCGACTTCTCGCGCCCGCTGGCGCGCGTCCGGTTCTCCGGCGTCCGTGGCGACGTTCTGAGCCTGCCGACGGTCGCTCCGCTGGCGGCGACCCTGGCCTCGGCGGAAGCGGCGGGAGTGGCGCGTCGCTGCCTGAGCGTCGCCGTCGAGTACGCGAAGGTCCGCGAGCAGTTCGGCCGGCCCATCGGCGCGTTCCAGGCGATCAAGCACCTGTGCGCGGAGATGCTGTGCCGCGCCGAAGCGGCCGAAGCGCTGGCATGGGACGCGGCCTCCGGACAGCACCCGCTGTCGGTGGCGAGCGCGGCCGTCGTCGCCCTCGACGCGGCCGTCGCCAATGCGAAGGACTGCGTCCAGGTGCTCGGCGGGATCGGGTTCACCTGGGAGCACGACGCCCACCTCTACCTGCGCCGCGCCGTCGCCCTGCGGCAATGGCTCGGCGGGTCGTGGCGCCGTCGGGCG
The DNA here is from genome assembly GCF_055583645.1 of Amycolatopsis sp. NPDC104587. Classification (NCBI taxonomy): domain Bacteria; kingdom Bacillati; phylum Actinomycetota; class Actinomycetes; order Pseudonocardiales; family Pseudonocardiaceae; genus Amycolatopsis; species Amycolatopsis sp. NPDC104587. Next base: position 314,520 of record NZ_JBVJNO010000005.1, on the reverse strand, counting down.
GCTTCGCTGGCGCTCGAGGGGACCGAACGCACCCTCGGCGTCGACGTCGGAGACGATTCTGACCTGCGGGACGAAGTGGCGCGGATCGCCGCGCTGCCTTCGGCTGCTCAACGCGTCGCGCTCGCCGACGCGGGCCTGCTGACGCCGCACTGGCCGGCGCCGTACGGCCGCGGGGCCGACGCCGCCGGGCAGCTGCGGATCGACGCCGAGCTGGCGGCCGCCGGCGTCCGCCGTCCCGACCTGGTGATCGGGGCCTGGGCCGTCCCGACGATCCTCGAGCACGGCAGTGACGAGCAGCGCGAGCGGTTCGCGCGGCCCACCCTGCGGGGTGAGCTCACGTGGTGCCAGCTGTTCAGCGAGCCCGGCGCCGGGTCCGACCTGGCGGCGCTGCGGACGGCCGCGCGGCGCGTCGACGGCGGCTGGCGGCTGACCGGGCAGAAGGTGTGGACGTCGCTCGCCCGCGAAGCCGACTGGGGGATCTGCCTGGCGCGCACCGATCCGGACGTGCCGAAGCACAAGGGGATCACGTACTTCCTCCTCGACATGCGCGCCGAGGGCATCACGACCCGGCCGTTGCGCGAGATCACCGGCGAGGCCGTGTTCAACGAGGTGTTCCTCGACGACGTGTTCGTCCCGGACGCCGACGTCGTCGGCACCCCCGGCGGCGGCTGGCGGCTGGCGCGGACGACCCTGGCCAACGAGCGGGTGGCCCTCGGGAGCGGGTTCGCGGTCGGCGAGAGCGTGCAGTCGCTGGTGTCCACAGTGGACGCCTCGGCGTTGGACGACGTGGCGCTGGACCGGCTCGGGTCGTTGGTGGCCTTCGGGGTGGCGGGGTCGGTGCTGGACCTGCGCGCGGCGTTGCGGCAGCTCGGCGGGCAGGACCCGGGCGCGGAGTCGAGCGTGCGGAAGCTGCTCGGCGTGCAGCACCGGCAGGACGTCGCGGAGTTCGCGCTGGAGCTGGCGGGGGTGGGCGGTCTCGTCGCGGGTGATCCCCGGCAGCACGAGTTCCTCCTGACCCGTTGTCTGTCGATCGCGGGTGGCACGACGCAGGTGCTGCGTTCGCTGACGGCGGAACGGCTGCTGGGGCTGCCTCGCTGAGTCTCCTCGTGAGTCTTCTCGTGAGACGGTGCGAAAGGACCGTTCGTGCCGCCGGGCCCGAAACTGTCGGGGGCGTGTTCTAGCGTTGCGGTCGTGGAGTTCAGCGCAGACACCCAGGCCACCTACCTTCCCGCGGATCCGCCGCGGGAAGGCGTGCTGGCGTTGTGGGGCGACGACGTGGCCGGCGGGACCACGATCGAGCTCGTGCTGCCCCGGGGCGCGAAGTTCGCGCGGACGAAGGTCGACGCGGAGCTCGTCCCGCTCGAACGCGCCCTGCCGCGGCTGCTCGCGGTGGGGGAGGACGCCAGCCCGGCCGTCGCGGCGTGGTCGGCGGCCGTCAACGCGGGGGTGAACCTCGTCGCGCGCGGGCGGCTGCGGCCCGCGGCGTCCCCGGGCGGCGCGGCGGCCTGGCGGATCGGCCCGCTCGACGCCGCCGACGAAGAACTGCTGCGCGGCCTGGCCGGCGCGTTGCCCCCCGAGGCGTACGCGCTGCCGCTGACCGGGCTGAAGCGCATCCGCCTGCATTCACCGGACTCCCTGGTGCGCGCCCTCTGGGACGCGACCGCCGACCTGCTGGTCCGCAGCCCGGCGGCCCCGGTCGGGGCGGGCGATCCCGCGTTCGCGGCGCGCGAACCGGCGCTGCTCGGCCCCGACGCCGCGGCCTGGCTGGCCGAGCTGGAGGCGCGCGAGCCCCGCGGAGTGCAGGTGCTGTTGCGGGTCGAGGGCCGGGAGGACGACTCGTTCGCCGGGGTGCTGGCGGTGCGCAGCATGGCGGAGCCGAGCCTGGTGGTGGAGGCGTCAACGCTGTGGGACGCGCCGGACGCGGTGCTGAACCGCCTCGGCGACCAGGTGGAGACCCAGCTCCTCCTCGGCCTCCGCCGCGGCGCGCGGGCCTGGGCGCCGCTAGGCCGGGCACTGGCCGAAGCCGCGCCCGCGGAGCTGCCCCTGTCGGACGACGACGTCGTCGACCTCCTGACGAACGGCACCCGCGACCTCGGCGGCGCCGGCATCGAGGTGCTCTGGTCGAAGGGCCTGTTCGCGGGCGAAGTGAAGGCGAAGGCGAGCGCGACCCAGGCCCCGGCGAGCGTCACGGAGGCGGAGTTCGCGCTGCGAAGCCTCCTGGAGTTCCGCTGGCAGCTCAGCCTGGGCGGCGAGCAGCTGACGGAGGCCGAGGTGGCGGCCCTGGCCGAGGCGAAGCGCCCCTTGGTCCGGCTGCGCGGCCAGTGGGTACGGGTCGACCCGCAGCTGCTGGCCCGGGTCCGAGGCCGAACCCGCAAGCTCGAGGCGGGCGAAGCCCTGGCGGCGGCCCTGACGGGCGAGCTGGAACTGGACGGCGAACGGGTGGAGTTCGCGGCCCCACCGGTCTTGGGCGGGCTGGCCTCACGCATCCGCGACCGGGATGGCGTGGCGGTGGCGGTGCCCCCGGGGTTGCAGGCGACGTTGCGGCCGTACCAGCAGGCGGGCTTGGCGTGGATGGCCACGATGACGGGCCTTGGCCTGGGTGCGTGCCTGGCTGATGACATGGGCCTGGGCAAGACGATCCAGCTGATCGCGTTGCATCTGCACCGCCGAGCCCTGGCGCAGGCGCGCCCCGAGACGCGAGGGGTGGGCGGGCTGCCGAGCGAACTCACCTCGCCCGAGGCGGGTCCGGTCGCCGAGCTGCCGGGCGAACTCGTGTCGCCCGAGGCGGAGCTGGTTGCCGAGCTGCCGGGCGCATCTGTGGCCGGACAGGTCGCCGAGCTGCCGGGCGAACTCGCGCCGCCCGAGGCCGGGCCGATCCGCAAACCTCCGGGCGCGCCTGCGGCCGGATCAAAACGGTCGCGTGCGAAGCCGGTGCCGGCCGAGCGCGGCACCGAGCTGGCAACCATCGGCGGCTCGACCGATCCTGCCGCCGAGCTGCCCGCCGATTCCGCCGCCGAAGCTCCCCGATCCGCCGCCGATCCGGAACCAGCCGGTGGCTTGCCGCCCGAGCATGCCCCGGCGCCCGTATCGGAGTCGGTGTCGGCCGCCGAGCCCGCGCCGGATTCGGTGCCACCTGCCGAGGCCGCGCCCCCAGCCGACCCCGCTGCAGGCCTCCCGCAACCCGGCGGCCCAACCCTCGTCCTCTGCCCCACCTCCCTCCTCGGCAACTGGGAACGCGAGTTCGCCCGCTTCGCCCCCGGCATCCCGGTCCGCCGCTTCCACGGCGGCAGCCGCCACCTCGACGACCTCGCCCCCGACGAAGTCGTCCTCGCCACCTACGGCGTCCTCCGCCGTGACCGCGAGACTCTGTCCGAAGTGGACTGGGGCCTCGTCGCCGCCGACGAGGCTCAGCACGTCAAGAACCCGCTGTCCGCCACCGCGAAAGAACTCCGCAAGATCCCCGCGCAAGCCAAGGTCGCCCTCACCGGAACCCCCGTCGAGAACCGGCTCACCGAGCTGTGGTCCATTGTGGACTGGACCACCCCCGGTCTGCTCGGCCCGCTCGACCGCTTCCGCCGCACCGTCGCGCGGCCGATCGAGCGCGACCGGGACAAGGCCGTCACCGAACGGCTGGCCGCCACCGTGCGGCCGTTCCTGCTCCGGCGCCGCAAGTCCGACCCGGACATCGCCCCGGAGCTGCCGCCCAAGACCGAGACCGACCGGTTCGTCCCGCTCACCGCCGAGCAGACCACCCTCTACGAAGCCGTGGTCCGGGAAAACATGGCCGAAATCCGGGAGACCCAAGGCATCAAGCGGCGCGGGCAGGTCCTCCAGCTGCTCACCGAGCTCAAGCAGATCTGCAACCATCCCGCGCAGTTCCTCAAGGAGCCGCACGGCGGGCTCACCGGGCGCTCCGGCAAGCTCGCCGCGTTCGAAGAGCTGGTCGACGTCATCCTCGACGAGGGCGAGAGCGTCCTCGTGTTCAGCCAGTACGTCCAGCTCTGCCGGCTGCTCGAACGGCGGCTGTCCGAGCGCGGCCTGCCCACCGAGCTGCTCTCGGGCGAGAGCTCGCCGGCCAAGCGGCAGGACATGGTCGACCGCTTCCAGGCCGGCGAGATCCCGGTTTTCCTGCTGTCGCTCAAGGCGGGCGGCGTCGGGCTCAACCTGACCCGCGCCACCCACGTGATCCACTACGACCGCTGGTGGAACCCCGCGGTCGAAGACCAGGCCACCGACCGCGCCTACCGCATCGGCCAGGACCGGCCGGTCCAGGTGCACCGGCTGATCGCCGAGGGCACGCTCGAGGAGCGGATCGCGCAGGTGCTGGAGAAGAAGCGCGGGCTGGCCGAGTCGATCGTCGGCGCCGGGGAAGACTGGATCACCGAACTGTCCGACGACGCGCTCGCCGACCTCGTGCGCCTCGGGAGCGGGTGATGTCCCCACGGCGGAACTTCGGCCACACCTGGTGGGGCCGGGCCTGGGTCGACGCCTTGGAACAGCGCGCGAAGCTCGACCCGAACCGGCTGCCCCGCGGGCGGACGTACGCGCGCAAGGGCACGGTCAGCGAGCTGCACGTCGCCGCTGGGGCGGTCACCGCCCGGGTGCGCGGCAGCCGCCCGGAGCCCTACAAGGTCACCATCACCATGCGCACCTTCACCGACGGCGAATGGGACACCCTGCTCGGCGTCGTCGGCACGCAGCTCGGCCACGCGGCGGCCCTGCTCGACGGCGAGCTGCCGGGCGCGCTCGCCGAGCAGGCCCGCGAGGCGGGCGCCGACCTGCTGCCCGGCCCGGGCGACCTGCGGCCGCGATGTTCGTGCCCGGACTCGGCGAACCCGTGCAAGCACGTCGCCGCGGTGTACTACCTGGTCGCCGACGAGGTCGACCGCGACCCGTTCACTCTGTTCCTGCTGCGCGGACGTCCCCGGGCGGACGTCCTGGCCGAGCTGCGCGCCCGCCGGGCGCCGGCGCGCGGCGAGAAGCCGAAGCTCCCGAAGCCCGTGGACGAGGGTCTGACACCGCGAGCCGCCTACGCACGACGGCTGGGGGCGCTCCCGGAGCTGCCGCCGCCCCCGCGGGTCGCCGGGTCACCCGCGGTCCTCGACCTCGACCCGCCGCCGAGCACCGGCTGGACGGCGGCAGCGCTGTCCGGCCTGGCCGCGGACGCGGCGGCCCTGGCCCGCGACCTGCTGGTCGGCGGCGCGACGGCCGCGGAGCTGACGTTCGAGGAAGACCTCGCCCGGCGCGCGGCGGGCCGCTCCGGCCCGGACTTCACCGCGCTGGCGACGGCGGCCGGCGTGCCCCTGCGGGACCTGGTCCGCTGGGCCGAGGCGTGGCGCGAAGCGGGCCGCGACGGCTTGGCGGTTGTTCGCGAGGCGTGGCAACCGGGGCCGGGCCCGCTGGCGGAGGCGCGGGCAGTCCTGGCCGACGCGGGGTTGCCGGGAACCCCGAAGGCGTGGCGCAACCGCATGACACAGGGAGAGCTGCAGCTGCGCTACGGCCGCGACGCTCGTTGGTACCGCTTCATCCGCGCGGGCGGGGAGTGGCGCATGGACGGCCCACCCTCCGCGAGCCTCGTGGACCTGGCCTACTGACCGACCGGCGTGACAAGTGACAAGTTGCGGGGACCGAGAGCGCGCCTCGCTTGTCGTTCGAGATCGGGACCGGCATTCTCGGCCGGTGGAGTGGACCGACGACATGACTGTGCGCGTTGCCCGTGGAACGTCAACGGGCGGGCTTGTCTCGTATCTGCGAGCGGCGCTCGCCCAGGGGGCGTCCCGGCGCGATGTGCTTGCCGTCTTGACCGAACGGTTCGCGCTGCCGTTCGATGATGCGCGGCTCGCCATGGACCGCGTCGCGGGCGGAGTCGTTCGCGCCGGGTCCGGCAGCTCCGCCAACGAGCCGGACCCCGTCAAGGACCCGCTGGCCTGGATGTCCTACCGCCTCGAGCTCGGCCTGCCCATCGACGACGATGCCGCCGGGCCATCCTCGGAAGAGCGGGCGGCCGCCGAGGCGCTCCTGGAGCGAGCGCGCCGTGGCGAGCCCACGCATGGCACGGAGGACGTCGCCGTGGCGCTCGAGGTCGCACGCCTGGCCGTCGCGTCGCAGGAGCCGGGTCGCACACGCTTCCCCCTTCTCCTCGAAGCGGCGACGTCACTGTCGGTCGCAGCCGAAGCTTGCATCGCCCGGTTGGGGCAGCGGCCCTGTGCCCCGGAGGGTTCCCAGGAATGGGTCGACGGTGTCGCACTCGCCGCGGCCGCCCGTCAGGTCACCGCGAAGTTCGCTGCCCAGCCCGACCCGCAGCTCGAAGAGAGCGGCCTCGGACTGGTGGGACGCATCGTCACCCGGCTGCTGGGGCAGTGTCACGCCTTCGTCGGGCGAGTGATGATCGAGTCGGCCCGCTGCATCCAGCGCAACGGCGATCCCGGCCGAGCCGCCACCCACGTCGAGGCGGTCCTGACCGACTTCCAGGTCCTGCTCGACGAGTTCGAGGTCGACGCCCCGTTCGACGAGCACGTCATCGCCCTTGAGTACCTGTTGGCCGCCGTCGAGCTCGTCATCGAGGTAAGAGGCGATTCTCTCGAACTCGACGCCCTTCGCGACCGGACCAGGCTTGTGCTTGCGCGCTCATCGACGCACTGAGTCGGGCGAGGTGGGCGGCACGCCGGGAAGGAGCCTCTGGTGTGCTTACCGGTTCTCGGCCTTCCAGGAGTGGTAGGTGTGGTCCAGAAACCGCGCCACGCCCCGCACCACATGCGCACTCCGCACCGAAGTGAACACGTCGAACGCGTGCTGAGCCCCCGCCAGCTCGGCATAAGCCACCGGCTGCCGGGACTTCTCCCGCAGCCGCCGCACGAACTCGCGTGCTTCGCGGACCGGCACCAGCGAGTCGTCGCGGCCGTGGATCACGAAGAACGGCGGGGCCTCCGACGTGATCCGGTCCAGCGGTGACGCCGCGATGTAGTCGTCGAGATGCCGGACCGGGTCGCGGTCGGCCGCGAACACCCGGCGCGCGAGCAGGCTTTCCAGGCGGTACTGGCTCGCCCGCGATCCCGACGTCGCCGCGAAGTCGTACACCCCGTAGAGCGGGACGCACGCCTGGACGCTCGTGTCGACGTCCTCGAACTCCGGCTGCAGCGCCGGGTCGTTCTGCGACAACGCCAGCAGCGACGACAGGTGCCCGCCCGCCGAACCGCCCGTCACCGCCACAAAACCCGGGTCACCCCCGTACGAGGTGATCGAAGAGCGGATCCACGCCAACGCCTGCTTCGCCGCCACGATGTGCGCCGGCCAGCGGTGCGTCGGCGAGAGCGGGTAGTTGATCGCGACGCACACCCAGCCGCGGCGCGCCAGGTACCGCATCAGCGGACGGCCCTGCTCCTCCTTGTTGCCGATCACCCACGCGCCGCCGTGGACCTGCAGCAGCACTGGCGCGCCGGTCACCGGCGTCGCGGGCCGGTACACGTCCAGCAGGAAGCGCTTGCCGCCCGGGGCGTACGCGATGTTGCGGTCGACCCGGACGTCCGGCGCGCCCATCCGGAACGGCAGCGCCAGCTCGCCCCACGGTAAGCCGAGGTCGGAGCGGCCCAGCTCGTCCGCGTAGTCCTCGCCCAGCGCGGACGTCAGCGCCTTCTCGATCTCGTCGCGGGCGCCGTGCCCGGTCCGGATCAGCGCGGCCAGCCCGGCGGCGGACGCGGCCGCCATCGCGAGCCCGGCCTGCGTCGAGCGGTCGCGGACACCGTGGCGCGCCACGTGCACCGCGGTGTCCGCCGCCGTCAGCGCCAGGAACTGGGGCGCGAGCTCCCCGGTCAGCCAGCCGGCGAAGAACACCGGGATGGTCGTGGAGCGGGCTCGCAGGGGGCGGAGCGCGTTGGCGGTGAGGCCGAGCTGGACCGCGCGGCGGATCAGGAAGTTCGGCTGCACCCCCGTGATGATACCGGCGAGTAGGGTGACGCGCCGCTCACCGGAAGTGGCTTACGCTGGCGGCATGCAGAGACTGAGCGGCCTCGACGCGAGCTTCCTCTACCTCGAGACGCCGTCCCAGGTCCTGCACGTCTGCGGCCTGATGACCCTCGACGGCTCGACCGTCCCCGGCGGCTACACCTTCGCGAAGCTCAAGGAAAAGCTCGAAGAACGGGTCCGCGTGATCCCGGCGTTCCGCCGCAAACTGCACAATCCGCTCTGGAACGTCGGGCATCCCGTGTGGATCGAGGACGACGACTTCGACCTCGACCACCACGTGCACCGCATCGGCGTGCCGGCCCCCGGCGACCGCGCCGAGCTGGCCGAGCTGTGCGCGCACATCGCCGGGCAGCAGCTCGACCGCGCCCAGCCGCTGTGGCAGCTCTACGTCATCGAAGGCCTGGCCGACGGCCAGATCGCCGTGCTGCTGAAAATGCACCACGCGAGCGTCGACGGCGTGAGCGGCGCCAGCCTGATCGCCTACCTGGCCGGGCTCGAACCGGACGCGCCGATGCCCGAGGTCGAGCAGCCGCAGAACTCCGCGATCCCATCGCCCTTGCACCTGCTCCGCACCGGCGTCGAGAGCGTCGCGAAACGGCCTCTCGAGGTCGCGCGGCTGCTGCCGGACCTGGTGGGGCTCGTGCCGCGCTGGCTCGGGAAAACGATGCGCGGCAAGGGGATGCCGGTCCCGTTCACCGCGCCGCGGACGTCGCTGAACGGCACGATCACCGGGCACCGCAGCGTCGCGTTCGCCCAGCTCGACCTCGACGAGGTCAAGGAGGTCAAGAACGCCTTCGGCGTCACGGTGAACGACGTCGTGCTCGCGCTCGTCGCCGGCGCCCTGCGCGAGTTCCTCGAAGCGAGAGACGAGCTGCCGGACGACCCGCTGGTCGCGACCGTGCCGGTGTCGGTGCACGACCGCACCGAACGTGACCACGGCAGCAACAAGGTTTCGGCCTTCTTCGCGTCCCTGCCGACGCACCTGGCCGACCCGGCCGCGCGGGTGTTCTTCCTCGCCGAGGCCAACCGGCTGTCGAAGGACCACCACTACGACATCGACGCCGACATGCTGCAGGACTGGGCCCAGTTTTCCGCGGCGACGGCGTTCGGCATGGCCGTGCGCGCGTACTCGGCGCTGCGGCTGGCCGAGAAGCACCCGGTGGTGCACAACCTGGTCGTTTCCAACGTGCCCGGCCCGCCGATGCCGCTGTACCTGCTCGGCGCGCGGATCACCGGCCTCTACCCGCTCGGCCCGGTCTTCCACGGCGCCGGGCTGAACGTCACCGTGCTGTCCAACGCGGGCAAGGTGCACGTCGGCCTGCTCGGCGCGCGAGAGCTGGTCAAGGACCTGTGGCCGCTCGCCGACGCGCTCCCGGAGGCGCTGGCCGAGCTGCTCAAGGCCGCGGGCTGAGCACCACGACCGGGATCTCCCGGTCGGTCCACGCCTGGTACTTCGCGAAGTCGGCGTAGAGCTCGACCAGGCGCGGCCAGAGCTCGGCGCGTTCCTCGGTCTCGGTCACCCGAGCCGTGACCGGGACGTCGCGACGGCGCTTGAGGTGGACGCGGGTCTCGGGGTGCGCCAGCAGGTTGAAGTACCACTGCGGGTGCCGCGGCAGCCCGCCCTGGGAAGCGACGATGACGACGTCCGCGCCGGACCGCAGGTAAAGCAGCGGCGTGGTGAACAGCCGGCCGGACCTGCGGCCGCGGTGCTCCAGCAGCAGTGTCGGCACCGGCTTGCGGAACCCCGCCCCGACCCGCCACATGCTGCCGACGCGGCCGCCGGTCAGCCGGAAGACCGCCACCTGGGCCTTCGCGCCGTACTTCATGACCTTGGCCGTCACGGGCGAGTCGAGACCGCCGGGTTTCTCCTCCGGCAGGCTGAACCGTCCCATCGTGAGCTCCTTCTCAAGGGGTGTGCACGGACGCGACCGCGGCCAGCAGGGCGGGCACCCAGCGGTCGGCGGCCAGGACGCAGGCCGCGTGCCCGGCCGCGACCTCGTAGGTCGCCGCGCCCGGGATCCGGCGGGCCAGCGACCGCTGGTGCTCAGGTGCGATGAACCGGTCCTTCGTGGTCACGACGACGGCGGTGGGCAGCCGCAGGGTCGAGAGCCAGCGCGTCGAGTCGAACCGGCCGATCTCGTCGACGGCGACCGCGATCTCCCACGGGGTGGTCGACCGGAACTCCCGCAGCGCCCACCGGCGGTCCTCGACGCGGGCGCGCGGCATCGCTTCGGTGGCCACCGGCAGCTTCACGCGCTCGCGGAGCTGCCGCAGCGTCCGGCTGAAGACGTCGAGGGCGACCCGCTGCCGCAGCCCGCGGCCGAAGTTGCTCGCCGTCGAGCAGAGCACCAAACCGGCAACACGTTCTGGTTCGGCGTGGGCCACGAGCTGGCCGACCATCCCGCCCATCGAGTACCCGGCGAGCGCGAACCGGCCGATGCCCAGCGCGTCCGCGACCGCGGTGACGTCTTCGGCGCAGTCGGCCAGCCGGAACTCCGGCGAGCGGTAGCCCCGGCCGTGCCACCGCTGGTCGAACACGACGACCCGGTGGTGGCGCGCCAGCTGCCGCAGGGCCGGGTACCAGGTCAGCAAGCCCGTACAGGCCACGGAATGCAGGAGGACGAGCGCGGGCGCGTCCCGCGGGCCGACGTCGGTCACCACGGTCCGCCCGCGGCCGGGCAGCTCCAGCGGCACCGGTTCGGGCACCCCGGCGGTCGGCGGCGCGGTGATCAGCCGGCGGCGGCGTGCGCCACCGGGGTCGGTCACCGCCATCCTGCTCCTCCGCGGGGGTTGCCGTGCAGGCCTTTTCCGGTTAAGACTAGAACAGGTTTCAGTATTGCGCCGATCCGGAGGACAGGCGTGGACTTCACTCTCGACGATACGCAGACCGAGATCGCCGCACTCGCCGCGAAGGTGCTCGGCACGGACGACGACCCTTGGCGCGCCTTGGCGTCGTCAGGCCTGCTGGCCCTGGCGCTGCCGCCCGACCTGGAAGGCGACGGCCTGGGCGTGGCCGAGGTCGCGCAGGTGCTGACCGAGGCCGGCCGCGCCGCCGCGCCGGTGCCGGCCTACGCCGCGCTGGCCCTGGGCGTCCTGCCGGTCGAGACGCTCGGGACACCCCGGCAGCGCGCGGAGCTCCTGCCGCCGGTCGCGGCGGGGGAGGCGCTGCTCACCGCGGCCCTGCACGAGCCGTCCGCGCCGCTGGTCGCCTCGCCCGCGGCCACCGCGCGGGCTGGTGACGGGAAGTGGCTGCTCAGCGGGGTCAAGACGGCGGTTCCGTACGCCGCGGAGGCCACGCGGATCCTCACGCCGGTGACCACCGCGCACGGCACGGCCGTCTACCTGGTCGATCCGCACGCCGACGGTGTCACGCTCGTCCCGTCGCGCAACTCGGCCGGGACGCCCGAATGCACCGTGCGGCTCGACGACGTCGCCGTCGAAGAGGCCGACCTGCTCGCCGACGACGGCGCGGTCGCCGCGCTGCATCGGTTCGCGCTGGCCGGAGCACTCGCCCTCGGGGACGGCCTCCTGGCGGGCGCCTTGGCGCTTACCGTCAAGCACGTCGGCGAACGCACGCAGTTCGGCCGTCCACTCGCGACGTTCCAGGCGGTGGCGGGCCAGATCGCCGACGTCTACGTCGCCGCGCGGACCGTGCACCTGGCCGTGGTTTCCGCGGTGTGGCGGCTGGCTTCGGGGCTCGACGCGGACGCCGAACTGGACGTCGCCGCCTACTGGCTCGCCGAGCAGGCGCCGGTCGCGCTGGCGACCTGCCACCACCTGCACGGCGGGGTCGGCGTCGACGAGACCTATCCACTGCACCGGTATTCGTCGGCGGTGAAGGATCTCGGCCGGGCGCTCGGCGGCACCGCGCACCGGCTCGGCAGGCTCGGCGAACGAGTGGCGGGGTGAGCGGATGCACGTCGAACTGACCGCGGCGCAACAACAGTTGCGCGCCGAGCTGCGCGAATACTTCGCCGGGCTGATCAGCCCCGAAGAACGCCGCGCGATGCGGACCGAGCGGCACGGGCCGGTGTTCCGCGAGATCGTCCGCCGGATGGGGCGCGACGGCCGGCTCGGTGTCGGCTGGCCGGTCGAGTACGGCGGGCAGGGTTTCGGCGGCGTCGAACAGCACCTGTTCGTCGACGAAGCCGCGCGCGCCGACGTCCAGCTGCCGTCGGTGACCCTGCAGACGGTCGGCCCGACGCTGCAGCAGTACGGCACGGACGAGCAGAAGTCCTTCTTCCTGCCCCGGATCTTGGCGGGTGAGATCCACTTCGCGATCGGGTACACCGAACCGGAGGCGGGCACCGACCTCGCGGCGCTGCGCACAACGGCGGTGCGCGACGGCGACGAGTACGTCGTCAACGGCCAGAAGATCTTCACCACCGGCGGTCACGACGCGGACTACATCTGGCTCGCCGTGCGGACGGCGCCGGACGCGCCGCGGCACAAGGGCATCTCGATCCTCATCATGGACACCAGCGACCCGGGCTACTCCTGGACGCCGATCATCACCTGCGACGGCGCCCACCACGTCAACGCGACGTACTATTCGGACGTTCAGGTGCCGGTGGACCGCCTGGTGGGCAAGGAAAACGAGGGCTGGCGGCTGATCACGACGCAGCTCAACCACGAGCGTGTCATGCTCGGTCCGGCCGGGCGCATCGGCGGCCTGTACGACCGCGCCCGTGCCTGGGCGGCCGCCCACGGCCTGCTCGACCTGGCCGACGTGCGCGCCGTGCTGGCCGACGCCTGGGCCGTGACGCGGGTGAACGAGCTGCTGAACTGGCAGGTCGCGGTGTCGTCGGCGACGGCGCCGGTGGTGGTCGCCGACGCGTCGGCGACCAAGGTGTTCAGCTCCGAGGTGATCCAGCGGATCGGCCGTGACCTCGAGGAGCTCGTCGGGCGCCACGGAGACCTGTCCGATCCGGACACCGCCGAGCTGGCCGAGTGGCTGGACGTCTCGGCGAAACGCAACATAGTGCTGACGTTCGGCGGCGGCGTCAGCGAAATCCAACGGGAGCTGATCGCCTCGATCGGCCTGGGTCTGCCGAGGGTGCCACGATGAACGACCAGGACATCATCGAAGCCGCCGAGAAGGTCGCTGCTCGCGGAGAGTGCGCGCCGCGCCAGGCACGTGACCCGGTGAACCAGGCCATGGTGAACAACTGGGTCGAGGCGATCGGCGACGACAACCCGGTCTACACCGACCCGGAGTTCGCCGCCGCGAGTGTCCACAAGGGACTGGTCGCGCCCCCCGCGATGGCGCAGGTGTGGACGATGGGCGGGCTGAACGTCCCGCGCGGGACCGACGACCCGCTCGGCCTGATGATGGAGCTGCTCGACGAGGCCGGGTTCACCTCGGTGGTCGCGACGAACTCCGAGCAGACCTACCACCGTTACTTGCGACCCGGCGAAAATGTGGTTGCGGCCACTGCTCTCGAAAGCGTTGTCGGGCCGAAGAAGACCGCGCTGGGCGAGGGCTGGTTCGTCACCACGCGCGTGCGGTGGTACGTCGAGGACGAAGCCGTCGCCGAGATGATGTTCCGGGTGCTGAAGTTCCGGCCGCCCGCGCCGAAACCACCGCCCGCGCCGGTGCTGCGGCCGGTGATCAGCCGGGACACGGAGTTCTTCTGGGACGGTCTGCGGGAGGGGGAGCTGCGGATCCAGCGGTGGGGCGAGACCCTGCGGCACCCGCCGGGCCCGATGCCGCCCGACGGATCGCTGGACTCGAAGCCGGACTACGTCGTCGCGAGCGGGCGCGGGACGGTGTTTTCCTACGTCGTGCACCACCACCCACCGGTGCCGGGCAAGGACCTGCCGTTCGTCGTGGCGTTGGTGGAGCTGGAAGAAGGAGTCCGGGTCATGGCCGAGCTGCTGGACGCCGCGCCGGAGGAGGTCCACATCGGACTGCCCGTGGTGGCGGCGTTCGTCGAGGTGGACGACGAGCTGACCCTGCCGGCGTGGAAGGTGGCGCGATGACCGTCGCCGAAGGAACGGAGCTGCCGCCGCTGACGATCGAGGCGACCCCGACGTTCGTCGTCAGCACGGCGCTGGCGACCCGCGACTTCCAGGACGTGCACCACGACCGTGAATCGGCGGTGGCGCGCGGCTCGAAGGACATCTTCCTCAACATCCTGACCGACACCGGTCTGGTGCAGCGGTTCGTGTCGGCGTGGGCCGGGCCGGAGGCGCTGATCCGGTCGATCAAGATCCGGCTCGGGGTGCCGTGTTACGCCTACGACACCCTGACCTTCACCGGCCGCGTGGTCTCTCGTGACGGCAACGACGTCGTCGTGTCGGTGTCCGGAGTGGACTCGCTCGGCGAGCACGTCGCCGGGACCGTGGAGGTGACCCTGCCGTGACGCTCTCGGGCCAGGCGGCCATCGCCGGCATCGGCGCGACGGAGTTCTCGAAGGACTCCGGGCGCAGCGAACTGCGGCTGGCGGCCGAATGCATCTCGCACGCGCTGGCGGACGCGGGCCTTTCGCCGTCCGATGTGGACGGACTGGTGTCGTTCACGATGGACGGCAATGCGGAGATCGCCGTCGCGCGAGAACTCGGTATTCCCGAGCTGAAGTTCTTCAGCCGCATCCACTACGGCGGCGGCGCGGCGGCGGCGACCGTGCAGCAGGCCGCGATGGCGGTGGCGACGGGCGTCGCGGACGTGGTGGTCGCCTACCGGGCGTTCAACGAACGCTCGGGGATGCGCTTCGGGCAGGTGTCGCCGGCCGCGGCGGGGCAGGTCAACTCATCCGGTGTGGACAACGCGTTCCACTACCCGATGGGCATCGCGACCCCGGCGGCGACGGTGGCGATGGTCGCGCAGCGGTACCTGCACGACTACGGCGCGACGAGCGAAGACTTCGGGCGTGTCGCGGTGATCGACCGCAAGCACGCGGCGACCAACCCGAACGCGTGGTTCCACGAGCGGCCGATCACTCTGGCGGAGCACCAGGCGTCGCGCTGGGTGGCCGAGCCGCTGCACCTGCTCGACTGCTGCCAGGAGAGCGACGGCGGCGTCGCGCTGGTCGTGACGAGCCTCGCCCGGGCCCGCGACCTGGCGTCCCGGCCGGCGGTGATCGCGGCGGCGGCGCAGGGGAGCGGGCCGGACCAGTACGTGATGACCAGCTACTACCGCGACGACCTGGCGGCGCTGCCGGAGATGGGCGTCGTCGGGCGGCAGCTGTGGGGGCAGTCCGGGCTGGGGCCGTCCGATGTGGACGTCGCGGTGCTGTACGACCACTTCACGCCGTACGTGCTGATGCAGCTCGAGGAACTGGGGTTCTGCGGCCGCGGCGAGGCGAAGGACTTCATCTCCGAGGGTGCTCTTGAGCTGGACGGCGTGTTGCCGCTGAACCCGCACGGCGGGCAGCTGGGCGAGGCGTACATCCACGGCATGAACGGCATCGCGGAGGGCGTCCGGCAGCTCCGCGGCACGGCGGTCAACCAGGTCACGGGCGCGTCCCGGGTGCTGGTGACGGCGGGGACGGGCGTGCCGACGAGCGGGCTGGTGCTGACGAGCGACGGGTAGTCGCCCTTGTGGGTCAGCGGTGTCACCTCATTGACGGCTGGTGCGCGATCGGGTGGGCTGTCACGGTTGAAGGACCACCCACGACGCACAGTGAGGCCGCCATGCCGGAGCCGCTCGACCCCCGCGCCCCCTCGTGCGGCTGCTCGTAGGGATGGACTGGGCGCTCACGGCGGTGTTCGCACTGCTGGCGCTGCCGTGCCTGCGCCGGCTGGCCCGCCTCGACTACGGCCGCCTCGGCGCGGGCGTCCGGCACGGCGACCTGGCCGAGCTGCTGCTGGTGCTCGCGATGGTGGCGATGTTCTCCCCGATCGGCGGCCCGATCCCGGCGGCGGGCTGGCAGGCGGTCCTGGCCCTGACGGCGGGCTGGTTCACGCTGGCCTGGCGCCGCGGAGAGGCATGCGCCCACCACGCGCTTTCGGCGGCGGCGATGCTGTACATGGTGACGGCGATGCCCCACGGCGGAATGGCTCACGGACCGTGGTTGACGATGGACCCGTCGGCGAGGTTGGCGCTTCCGGCGGTCGCGGTGGCGGCGGCGGGCTATTTCGTGTTCGACGCGGCGCGGACGGGGGTGCTCGCCGTGCGCGGATCGGCGGTGGTGTCCGCCGGGGCCGGGGAGGCGTCGCGGGCGGTGTGCCGGGCCGTGATGGGGGCGGGGATGGGGTACATGCTGCTGGCTTCGGCGTTGTGAGCTGCGGTTCGCCGGAGGCGGTGTGATGGGGGCCGGGATTGGCGTGATTGAAGCCGGGTCTCGTGTGATTGGGGCCGGAACTCGCGTGATCGGAGGCGGAACTCACGTGATTGAGCCCGGGTCTCGCGTGCTTAGGGGCGGTTGCCGGACGGTTCGGCCAGACCTCGCGTGCGCCGCGGGGTATCTCGCGTGACCTGAGGGGCATCTCGCGTGACTGGAGGGGTGTCTCGCGTGATCCCAGGGGTATCTCGCTCGGCGTGATCGTCGGCGGGGATCTCGCGCGGGCGGGAATCAGGGCCTGACTTGCTGGACCTCGCCGAGGGGAGACTCCGTGGCGGCGGGAAGGCCGGCGGCCGGGTGGGCTGTGGTCCAGCGGGTCGCCGCCGCTATGTCGTTCTTCAGCGCCGTGATCAGGTCCTCCGCCGAGGCGTACGCCTGCTGCTCCCGCAGGTGCGACCCGAGCCACACCACCAGCGTCTCGCCGTACAGGTCGCCCGTGAACTCCAGCAGGTGCGCCTCCAGGAGGCGGTAGCCGTCCGCGCCGTAGTACGTCGGGCGGCGGCCGACCGAGATCGCCGCCGGGAGGTGCGTTCCGTCGGCGCGGCGGACCCAGCCCGCCCACACTCCGTCGCCGACCGAGCCGGACTGGTCACTCAGCGCGATGTTCGCCGTGGGGAAGCCCAGCTCACGGCCGCGCTGGTCACCCGGCTCGACGGTTCCCCGCACCACGAAGTATTCCGAAGTCACCCCTCCACGTTAGCGGGCGCCCGGCCGGGAGATCAGATCGTGGACAGCACCGTGTCAGCCAGCACCGGCGCGTCGTCCCGCTCGACCGCCGACGCCGTCACCAGCAGCCGGCCGTCCGCGCGCCACACCCGGGTGCGCAGCGTCTCGCCGGGGAACACCACGCCGGCGAACTTCGTCCCGAACGACGCCACCCGCGCCGGGTCGCCGTCCAGGAGCTCGTCGACCAGCACCCGCGCGACGATCCCGTACGTGCACAGCCCGTGCAGGATCGGCTTCGGAAACCCGGCCGCCGCAGCGAACGCCGGGTCCGCGTGCAGCGGGTTCCGGTCGCCGCACAGCCGGTACAGCAGCGCCTGCTGGGGCAACGTCGGCGTCTCGAACACGAAGTCCGGCGCCCGCGTGGGCCACTCGAGGCGGTCCGACGGACCCCGCGACCCGCCGAAACCCCCTTCACCCCTGGCGAAGATGCTCGACCGCGCCGTCCACAGTGGATCGCCGGCCGACGAGGTCACCGCGACCTCCTGCACCACCACCGCGGCCTTGCCCTTGTCGAAGACGTCCGCGACGCGCGAGCGGGCCACCGCCTCGCCCGACGTCGGGATCGGCCGGTGCAGGGTGATCTCCTGCTTGCCGTGCAGCACCTTCGCCAGGTCGATCTCGACGCCGGGGAACGACACCGCCGGCGGGTCGAACACCCGGAGGTTGGCCGCGACCGTCGCGAACGTCGGCAGCACCACCAGGTCCTGCTCGTAGGTGAACTGCAGCTGGTCCGGCCCGGCGCCCAGCGCGAGGTGGTACAGCAGCACGTCCGACGACGTCCAGGCGAAGTTCACCTCGCCGATCTCGGCGCCGATGGCGACCGCGGGATCGATGGGCACGCGAAACTCCTATTCGTAGCTGATCTCGACGTCGTCGGTGACCGGCAGCGACTGGCAGGCGAGCACGATGCCGTCCGCGATGTCCTCGGCGTCCAGGACCTCGTTGTGCAGCATCTTCACCTCACCCGAGACGACCCGGCACGCGCACGCGCTGCATTGTCCCTCGCGGCACGAGTACGGCGCGTCCATCCCCGCGTCCAGCAGGTGGTCGAGCAGCTTCCGCTGCCGCGGCCAGGCCGACGACCGCGTCGAGCCGTCCAGCGTCACCGTCAGCGACGCGGGCGCTTCGTCCGATTCCGCGACCGGTTCCTCGGCGACGTCTTCGAACGGGTTCCCGGTCAGCGACGTGAACTTCTCGACGTGCACCCGCTCCCGCGGCACCCCGAGCTGCCCGAGCGCCTCCCGCACGGCGGCCATGAACGGCGCCGGACCACACAGGAAAGCCTCGTGCGACGTGTACGCCGTGGCCAGGCCACGCAGCTGCGAGACGTCCGGAAGGCCCTGCACGCTCTCCAGCCAGTGCACCACGACGAGCCGATCGCCGTACCGTTTGGCCAGCGACGCGAGCTCGCCCGCGAAGATCACCGAACTCTCGTCGCGGTTCGCGTAGACCAGCACCACCCGCCCGGAGCCCTGCTCCAGCGCCGTCTTCAGGATCGCCATCACCGGCGTGATGCCGCTGCCGCCGGCGAACAGCAGGAAGTCCTCGTCGACCGACGTCGGGCAGAACACCCCGGCCGGCGCGAGCACGTCGACCTGCATCCCCGGCTTCAAAGACGAGCAGACCCAGCTCGACCCGTACCCGCCGTCGGTCCGCTTGACCGTCACCTGCACGCGGTTCTCGTGCGGCGCGCTGGACAGCGAGTAGCACCGCGCCACCGAGCCGGTCCGGTCGCTGGGGATCCGCAGGGTCAGGAACTGCCCCGCCGTGTAAGAAAAGGCCGAAGCGTGCTCGGCAGGGATTTCGAACACCACCGACCGCGCGTCCGGCGTCTCGACGACGACGTCGGCGACCGTGAGCGTGTAGACGCGCTCACCCATCGGCCACCGCCAGCGAGCCCTCGCGCACTGCGTCCCCGATGCTGTCCGCCAGCTTCGGGCACGTGTCGAGCAGCGCCGACGGCCCGTCCGCGTCGGCGAACACCGGGCAGGTCTCGGCGGGCCGCGAGGTCCACTGGATGCTCGTGTGCTGGATGCTGTTCTTCTTCACCAGCACACACGTCCCGCAGCTGCGGCACTCGTGCGGCCGCAGCCCGCCGGTGAGGAACTCCGTCTGTTCGGCGGTCGTCACACTTCCGCCTCGGTCTTCTGCCGGGCGAGGTTTTCGGCCACCTCCGCCGCCCACGCCTCGTTCGCCTTCGAAGTGTCCACTTCGAACTCGAAGCGCCGGGTCATGTCCTCGGTGACGTCGGCGGCGTCGACGTAGAACTGCTGGTACCAGCGGCGAAGCTGGTAGACGGGACCGTCCTCTTCGCACAGGAGCGGATTGTCGATCTGCGTCTTGTGCTTCCAGATCTCGACGTCCTGCAGGAATCCCGCGCCGATGCCCTTGGCCAGCTTCGCGGCGATCTTGTCCGCGTGCTCGTCGGTCAACCCGTGCTGCTTCTTGACCTTCATGCCGTACTGCAACACGAACGACGTCGGCGTCACGGGGTAGTGGCAGTTGATGAGCACGCTCTCGATTTCGTAGCCCTGGAACGAGTTCACCAGCTTGTTGATCATGTAGGACGGCCCGAAGTACGACGCCTCCGACCGCAGCAGGTTGTCCTCACCGCCGTAGTTCGACGCCATGCCCATGTCCGGGCGGCCCTTGGTGTTCAGGTACTGCGTAGCGATGTGGCCTTCGAAGACGTTCTTGAAGTACGTCGGGTAGGCGTAGTGGATGTAGAAGAAGTGCGCCATGTCGACGACGTTGTCGATGATCTCGCGGCAGTTCGAGCCGTCGATGAAGATCGAGTCCCACGTCCAGTTGCTCCACTCGGGACTGGCGGCCGCTTCGATCTTCGGGATCGCCAGCTCCTCGGCCGGCGGGTTGCCCTCGGGGTCGTGCCAGACCATCAGCTGGCCGTTCTGCACCGACGCCATCCACGACCGCGTCCGCGCGCGCAGCGGAACCCGCTTGGCGTAGGGGATCGAGACGCACTTGCCCTTGCCGTTCCAGCGCCAGTCGTGGAACGGGCAGGCGACCTCGTCGCCCTTGACGCTGCCCTGGGTGAGGTCGCCGCCCATGTGCCGGCAGTAGCCGTCGAGGACGTTCAGCTCACCGTGCGAATCGGCGAACACGACGAGTTTGGTGCCGAACGCCGTGACCGCGTGCGGTTTTCCGTCGCGGAACCGCTCGGCCAGGCCGAGGCAGTGCCAGCCGCGCGCGAACCGGGTCGGCGGCTCACCGGCGTAGATCGTGCGTACGGACTCCTGCGTCATCGCTCGCCTCCCGTGGTCCCTTGATCTTCGTGCGCCAGCCGCGTCGCCGCAAGGTAGCCGAACACCATGGCCGGGCCGATGGTCGCGCCCGGACCGGCGTACGTCCGGCCCATCACGGCCGCGCTGACGTTGCCCGCGGCGTACAGCCCGGGCACCACCGAACCGTCTTCACGCAGGACCTGTGCGTGTTCGTCGGTGCGCAGCCCGCCCTTGGTCCCCAGGTCGCCCGGCACGATCTTCACCGCGTAGTAGGGCGCCTTGTCGAGGGGGCCGAGGCTCGGGTTCGGCTTGTTGCGCGGGTCTCCGTAGTAGTGGTCGTACTTGCTGAGCCCACGCTGGAAGTCCTCGTCGACGCCGGCGCGCGCGAAGCCGTTGAAGCGGGTGATGGTCGCTTCGAGAGCCGCGGGCGGGACGTCCATCTTCGCGGCCAGGCCGGCCAGTGAGCCCGACTTCACCGCGATCCCGGCCTTGAACCAGCGGCCGGGCAGCGGCTGGCGCGGCCCGATGCCGGTGAACATGTACCGGTCCTTGTACCGCTGGTCGAACACCAGCCAGGTGGGGATGTGCTCGCCCGGGCCGTCGCCGGCGCCGTACATCGCGTGCACGGCCTCGACGTAGGGCGCCGACTCGTTGACGAACCGCTCGCCGCGCGCGTCGACCATGACGCAGCGCGGCCGCGAGCGCTCGGCGAGGGCGAACCACGGCCCGCCGGTGAGCGGGAGCGTCGGGCCCCACCAGGCGTCGTCCATCAGGTCGAGCGCGGCGCCGAGCTTGAGACCGGCGGTGATGCCGTCCCCGGTGTTGGCGGCCGCGCCGACGGTCCACTCGGTGCCGATCGGCGCGCGCTGGTACTTCTCGCGCATCTCGAGGTTCTGCTCGAAGCCGCCGCTGGCGAGGATCACGCCGCGCCGGGCCTCGATGACTCCCTCGGCGGTGACGACCCCGGTGACGCGGTCGCCGTCGACCTGGAGGTCGACGAGCGGCGTGTTCAACCGGACCTCGACGTTCGCCCTGGTCAGGCCCACCCGCAGGCCGGCCGCAAGCGCTTGCCCCATGGCCAGCAGCCGCTGCCCGCGCAGCCGTCCGGCAAGCCATTGGCCGCCCAGTGACAGCAGCCGGACGACCCCGCGCGGGTGCCGCGCGAGCAGGCTCAGCCAGCGGTAGTCCGCCTGCGTGATCGGCGCGCCGAGCGGGGGAGCGCTGTACGGCGGTTCGAGGTGGGCCAGGTCGTCACCGAGCAGCTTCCCGTCGAAGGCGACCGGCTCGACCGAACGCCCGCCGGAGCGGCCACCCGGGGCTTCGGGGTGGTAGTCGCTGTAGTTCCGGACCCAGCGGAACTTCAACGGCGTGTGGTCGCAGACGAACTTCAGCACCTCGGGGCCGTGCTCGAGGAACGTGTCGCGCCGGACGGCCGGGACGACGTCCCCGACGATCGAAGCGAGGTACTCGCGCGCCCGCTCGGGCGGTTCGTCGATCCCGGCGGCGCGCAGCGCGTGGTTCCCGGGCAGCCAGACCCCGCCGCCGGAGCGCGCGGTCGAACCGCCGAAGCAGGGGGCCTTTTCCAGGAGGACGACGCTCAGGCCGCGGTGGGCCGCGGCCAATGCGGCGGTCATCCCGGCGGCGCCACTGCCGACGACGACAACGTCGAACTGCTCCGTCATGCCACCTCACCTGCTGTATCCATGGTTACCGATCCGGCCGACAGCCACGGCGGAAAGCCGGCGGTGAGCGGGTCGCCGCCGGTCCGTGCCCGCCTGCTTTTCGGCCAGATCGGTAACGTGTTCCACCTGACAAGTATCCAGTTGGGAGCCGCTTTAGCTCACCATAGACGAGAACGTGTTCCAGTTCTAGGGTGGTGACCATGGACGAACTCGTCGCGGACGTGGTGATCGTGGGGTTCGGGGCGGCCGGCGCCTGCGCCGCCCTGGAAGCGGCCGACGCCGGTGCGGACGTCATTCTCGTCGAACGGTTCGCGGGCGGTGGCGCGAGCGCGGTCAGCGGAGGCGTGGTCTACGCCGGTGGCGGCACCCGCCAGCAGCTCGACGCCGGTGTCGACGACTCCGTCGACGCGATGTCCGCCTACCTCCGGCTCGAGGCCGGGGACGTCGTCTCGGAGCAGACGCTGACGCGGTTCTGCGAAGGCAGCCGCGAGATGATCACCTGGCTGGAGGGCAACGGCGTCCCGTTCGAAGGCAGCCTGTGCCCGTACAAGACGTCGTACCCGAGCGACCGGCACTACCTCTACTACTCCGGCAGCGAGGCGGCCGGCGGTTTCCGCGACGCGGCGAAGCCCGCTCCGCGCGGCCACCGCGTCAAGGGCCCCGGGACCTCCGGGAAAATGCTGATGACGCGCCTCAAAGAGGCCGTCGCGAAGCGCGGGGTGCGGGTGCTGACCCAGACCAACGCGCGCGAGCTGATCCGCGACGACGACGGCCGGGTCACCGGGCTCGTCGCCGCCACCCTCCGCGACGCGCCCGCCGGGGCCCGCGCCCGGCACCGGCGGCTCGCGCAGTACGCGGCCAAACCCGGCATCTACGTCCCGTCGCTGCGCAAGTCCCTGCACCGCCGGGTCGAACGGATCGAACGCGCGCACGGCCGGGAGCTGCGGATCACCGCCCGGCGCGGGGTCGTGCTCGCCGCGGGCGGGTTCATCGCCGACCGCGAGATGGTGCGCGAACACGCGCCCGCCTACCGCGGGGGGCTCGCGCTCGGCACGTCCGCCGACAACGGCTCGGGCATCCGGATGGGGGTCGAGGCCGGGGGCGCGACCGGCGAGCTGGGCCGGATCTCCGCGTGGCGGTTCGTCACGCCGCCGAGTGCGTTCCTCGGCGGGATCATCGTCGACGCCGAGGGGAGCCGGGTCATCGACGAGTCCCGCTACGGCGCCGCCGTCGGGGAGAAGCTCATCGAGGAGCACGGCGCGAAGGGCTGGCTGCTCGTCGACGCGCCGATCGTGGCCGAGGCGCGGCGGGACGGCGGCAAGCAGAGCCAGTGGTTCCAGGGCCTCCAGCTGCGGTACCTGCTGCGGCGCGGCCGGGTCACCGGCACGACCCTCGACGAGGTCGCGAAGAAGGCCGGGATCAACGCCGAGGGTCTGCGCGCGAGCGTCGAGGCTTACCACGGCGCGAAGGACCCGATGGGCAAGCCCGCCGAGTTCGCGCGCCGGCTGGACAACCCGCCGTTCTCGCTCATCGACATCTCGGTGCGGCCCAACCTCGGTTACCCGACGCCGATGCTCACGCTCGGCGGCTTGGTCGTCGACGAGGACACCGGCGCGGTCCGGAGCGCGGCGGGGGAGCCGATCGCCGGGCTGTACGCCGCCGGCCGCACCGCGGTGGGAATCTGTTCCAGGTCGTACGTGAGCGGGCTGTCCCTGGCCGACTGCGTGTTTTCCGGCCGCAGGGCGGGGATCAACAGCGCTCTGGCGCAGGGCGTTCTCGACAAAAACGAGAACGTGTTCTAGTCTTGCCGGAGTGAACGCGAGAGAGGACTGCGCATGAGCGAGCAGGTGATCGCCGGGGTCCGGGACCTCCTGCCGGTCCTGCGGGAACGGGCCCAGGACACCGAGGACGCGCGGAGCGTCCCCGCGGAGTCCGTCAAGGCCCTGCAGGAGACCGGGTTCTTCAAGCTGCTGCAACCGAAGCCCTACGGCGGCTTCGAAGCCGACCCGGTGAGCTTCTACACCGCGGTGAAGCTGATCGCGAGCGCGTGCGGGTCCACCGGCTGGGTCGCCTCCATCCTCGGCGTCCACCCGTGGCACGTGGCGCTGTTCGACGCGCAGGCTCAGCAGGAGGTCTGGGGCGAGGACGAGGACGTGCGGATCTCCTCGTCGTACGCCCCGATGGGCAAGGCCGAGGTCGTCGACGGCGGTTACCGGCTCTCCGGCCGGTGGAGCTTCTCCTCCGGCTGTGACCACTGCACGTGGGTGCTGCTCGGCGGGCCCGCGTTCAAGGACGGCAAGCCGGTCGACTTCTGCACTTATCTGCTGCCGATCGCCGACTACTCCATTGTGGACGTCTGGGACACCGTCGGCCTGCGCGGCACCGGGTCGAACGACATCGTCGTCGAGGACGTCTTCGTTCCACAGCACCGGGCGTTGAGCTTCATCGCGACGTCGAAGTGCAAGGTGCCGGGCCAGGCCGTCAACCCCGGGCCGCTGTACCGGTTGCCGTACGGGTCGGTGCACCCGTCCACGATCACCGCGCCGATCATCGGCATGGCGCAGGGCGCCTACGACGCGCACGTGGAGCACCAGCGCAAGCGCGTGCGTGCCGCGTACGCCGGTGAGCAGTCCAAAGAGGACCCGTTCGCCAAGGTGCGGATCGCCGAAGCCGCCAGCGAAATCGACGCGGCCTGGCTGCAGCTGACCCGCAACATCGACGAGCTGTACGAGCTGGCCAAGCGCGAGGAACGGCTGCCGAGCGAGCTGCGCCTGCGCGTCCGGCGTGACCAGGTCCGCGGCACCGAACGCGCGATCGCCGCGATCGACCGTCTCTTCGAGAACTCCGGCGGCCGCGCGATCCAGCGCGGCACGCCGATCCAGCGCTTCTGGCGCGACGCGCACGCCGGCCGGGTCCACGCGGCCAACGACGCCGAGCGCGCGTACGTCATGTTCGGCACCGGCGCCTTCGGGCTCCCCGTCGAGAACGCGATGTACTGATGGCCGCACCCGTTGGCAAGTACGTCCAGGCGGGCGGTCTCCAGCTCCACTACCACGAGGCCGGTGCCGAACACGCCGAGACGGTGATCCTGCTGCACGGCGGCGGGCCCGGCGCGTCGGCGTGGAGCAACTTCGGGCGCAACCTGCCGGAGTTCGCCAAGCACTACCGGACGATCGCCGTCGACCAGCCCGGCTTCGGACGTTCCGGCAAGCCGACCGAGCACCCGCAGTACTTCCGCCACAGCGCGGACGCCGTTGTCGGCCTGATGGACGCGTTGGAGATCGAGACCGCGCACTTCGTCGGCAACTCCCTGGGTGGCGGCGCCGCGGTCCGGCTGGCGCTGAACCACGGCAAGCGCGCGGGGCGGCTCGTCCTGATGGGACCGGGCGGGCTGAGCGTGAACGTCTTCGCGCCCGACCCGACCGAGGGGGTCAAGAACCTCGGCAAGTTCGGCGCGAAACCCAGCCGTGAACGCATGGAAGCGTTCCTGCGCATCATGGTCCACGACCAGGCGCTGATCACCGACGAGCTGGTCGACGAACGCTTCGCCGCGGCGAACACCCCCGAGTCCCTGGCCGCCATGCGCGCGATGGGGATGTCGTTCGCCCAGCCCGAAACGTACGAAGAAGGCATGCTCTGGCGCGAGGCCCACCGGCTGCGGCAGCGCGTGCTGCTGATCTGGGGCCGCGAGGACCGCGTCAACCCGCTCGACGGCGCCTTGCTCGCGCTGAAGACCATCCCGCGCGCGCAGCTGCACGTGTTCGGCGGCTGCGGGCACTGGGCCCAGCTGGAGAAGTTCGACGAGTTCAACCGGCTGGCCCTCGACTTCCTCGGGAGCTCCTGATGGGCATCCGGTCACTGGGCTACCTCCGCATCGAAGCCACCGACATGGCCGCGTGGCGCGAGTACGGGCTCAAGGTGCTCGGCATGGTCGAAGGCACCGGCACCAACCCCGACGCGCTCTACCTGCGCATGGACGACTTCCCGGCGCGCCTGGTCATCTCACCCGGCGCCGCGGATCGCCTGGCCGTCACCGGCTGGGAGGCGGCGAACGCCGGCGAGCTCGCCGAGATCCGGTCGCGGTTGGACAGTGCGTCCGTGCCGTACAAGGAGGGCACGCCCGAAGAGCTGGCCGACCGGCGCGTCGACGAGCTGATCAGCTTCGACGACCCGTCCGGCAACACCCAGGAGGTGTTCCACGGCGTCGCGCTGCAGCACCGGCGCGTGGTCAGCCCGTACGGCCACAAGTTCGTCACCGGCGAGCAGGGTCTCGGCCATGTGGTTTTGTCTACAAAGGATGATGAGGCGTCGCTGCGGTTCTACCGCGACGTCCTCGGGTTCCGGCTGCGCGACTCGATGCGCCTGCCGCCGCAGATGGTCGGCCGGCCCGCCGACGGCCCGCCCGCGTGGCTGAGGTTCTTCGGCTGCAACCCGCGCCACCACAGCCTGGCGTTCCTGCCGATGCCGACGCCGAGCGGGATCGTGCACCTGATGGTCGAGGTGGAGAACACCGACGACGTCGGCCTGTGCCTCGACCGCGCGATCCGGCGCAAGGTGCCGATGTCGGCCACGCTCGGCCGGCACGTCAACGACCTGATGCTGTCGTTCTACATGAAGACCCCCGGCGGCTTCGACGTCGAGTTCGGCTGCGAAGGCCGCCAGGTCGACGACGACAACTGGATCGCGCGCGAAAGCACCGCGGTTTCCCTGTGGGGGCACGACTTCTCGGTCGGCGCGCGGCCCCCGGGCTCATGACGGCCGCGGCGGTCGACCGGGCCGCCTTCCGCAGTGTGCTCGGGCACTTCTGCACGGGTGTCACGGTGGTCACCGGCCGCGACGGCGACACGCTCGCCGGGTTCGCCTGCCAGTCGTTCGCGGCGCTGTCGCTCGACCCGCCGCTGGTGCTGTTCTGCCCGGCGAAGACGTCGCGGACCTGGCCGGTGCTGGCCGCGGTGGGCCGGTTCGCGGTCAACGTGCTGGCCGAGGACCAGCAGGAGGTCAGCGCGGTGTTCGGCGCGCGCGGCCAGGACAAGTTCGCGCGGGTCGGCTGGACCCCCGCGCCGTCCGGGGCGCCGCTGCTCGACGGTGCCCTCACCTGGATCGACTGCAGCCTGGAAGCCGTCCACGAGGCGGGGGACCACTACGTCGTGATCGGCCGGGTGACGGCGCTGGGCACCCCGTCGGACGCGCGGCCGCTGCTGTTCCACCGCGGCCGGTACGCGGTGACCGAGCCGGCCCGGGACGCGCTGTCGGCGCTGATGCCGTGGCCGCGGCCCGACGACTGGCTCTGAACCACTCACGGTCCGTGACCGCCGATCGCCGTGGGTTGGCACAAGCGGGTGGTTGTGCAGGGTTTCACAGGTGGGCCGCATCCCATTCGCGAGAGAAAGTCGAGCCCTGGAGCGCACACTGTTACCGAGATGACGTGTTCCCGGGGAGGAGTGTCGCGCATGCGTGGGCCCAGCGGACGGATCGCCCGGTTCCGGCGCCGGGTGCACCCCGGCCGCAACCCTCTGACCAGGCTCGGAGACCGCGTCGAGGCGGCCCTGCTGATGCTGGTGTTCGCCGGCGCGCTGCTGGCCCTGCCGTTCGCGGCCGCCTTCGGCTCCGACACCTACGCCTCGCAGACCGCCCGGGCCGAGCAGGAACGCACCACGCGGCACCCGGCGACGGCGGTTTCGCTCGTCGCGGCCCCCACCCAGACCTACAGCACCGACGGCGCCGGCGCCCCGGCCGACCAGACGACGGTCCAGGCCGCCTGGTTCGACGCGCGCGGCGCCCGCCACACCGGTGACGTCCTGGCCGACGCGGGCAGCCCCGCGGGCACCCACCTCTCGGTGTGGCTGGACCAGCGCGGGCAGCTGACGACCGAGCCGCTCTCGCCGTCGACCTCGGCGGCCGACGGCGTCTTCGCGGCGATCCTGCTCTGGGTCGCGGTCACGGGCGCGCTCGCCGGCCTCTACGGGACCGCCCGCCTCGTCGTGAGCCGCCTGCACTCGGTGGCGTGGGACCGCGCCTGGTCCGAAGCGCGCCACGACAGCCGGTTCTGACCCTTTCCCCTCCCGGCTCTTGCCGCGGGTATCGGGCACGGCTAACGTACAACCACATGGTTGTACTTCAGGAAGAGAGTGAGGAGTCGCTCAACCAGCTCTTCCGCGCCCTGGCCGACGGCACGCGCCGCGACATCCTCGCGCGGTCGATCACGGAAACGCCGTCGGTGTCCGAACTCGCCGCGCGGTACGAAATGAGCTTCGCCGCCGTGCAGAAGCACGTCGCCGTGCTCGAACGCGCGGGCCTGGTCCGAAAACGGGCCACCGGCCGCGAACAACGGGTTTCGACCAGCCGCGAGCGGCTGCAGCGGGCCCGGGAACTGCTGGACTCCTTCGAAGCCCTTTGGCGTCACCGCGTGGCGCGGCTCGACGACATGTTCTCACCGAAAGAAGAATGACGATGCCCGTCACCTCGGTCACCCAGGACCCCGAAAACCTCAGTTTCACGCTCGTCGCCGACTTCCCGGTCCCGAAACAGCGTCTCTGGGAAGCGCTTTCCGACCCGCGTCAGCTGGAACGCTTCTGGGGCCCGCCGTTCGCGCCCGCCACCTTCACCCACCACGACTTCCGGCCCGGCGGCCGCGCCGAGTACTTCCTGTCCGGGCCGGACGGCGAGAAGTGGACCGGCTCGTGGAAGTTCACCGCGGTGGACCCCATCGACTCGTTCGAAGCCGACGACGGAGACGGCGACGAAGACGGCCCGGCCGCGATGAAGTTCGTCTTCGAGACCACGGAAACGGGGTCGCGCATGACCAGCGTGACCCGGTTCGCGAGCCTCGATGCCCTGGAAAAGACGTTCCCCGGCGTGGAGCAGGGACTCCGTGCCGCCCTGCCGCAGCTCGACGCGCTCCTGGAGGAGACGGCATGAGAACCCTCAAGATCATCGAACACATCTCGCTCGACGGCGTGATCCAGCATTCCGCCGACGAGAACGGGTTCGCCCACACCAACTGGACGGCGCCGTACCGGACGGCCGAGGGCGGGGCCCAGGTGATGGCCGCGCACGGCGACGAGTTCGACCTGCTGCTCGGCCGGCGCACCTACGACATGTGGACGACCATGTGGGGCAAGGCGCCGAGCAACCCGATCGGCGACCGCATCAAGGCGGCGAAGAAGTACGTCGCCACCCACCGGCCGGAAAGCCTCGAGTGGGGCCCGGCCGAGGGGGTCGGGCCGGACTTCGTCGAGGGCGTCCGCCGCATCAAGGCGCAGGACGGCCCCGGGCTGGTCGTCTCGGGCAGCTCGACGGTGACGACCAAGCTGCTCGAACACGAGCTCGCGGACGAGGTGGTGCTGATCGTCTACCCGGTGCTGCTGGGCGCGGGCAAGCGGCTGTTCGCCGAAGACGCCCCGCTGCGCTCGTTCGAGCTGTCCGGTTCGACGGCGTTCCCGTCCGGCGTCCTCATGACCACCTACTTCCAGCGGAAGTGAACGAACACCCGGCCGAAGTTGTCCTTGTCCTTCTCGACGCGGTGGTAGAGCGCCTTGACGTCCTTGCGCTCGAGGAACCGCAGGACGTGCTTCTTCAGCTGGCCGGAGCCCTTGCCGGGAATGATCTCGACGAGCGGCGCCTTCTTGGCGACCGCTTCGTCGATGATCGCCCGGAGGGCCCGGTCGATCTCGCCGCCGCGGTTGTAGATGTCGTGGAGGTCCAGCTTCAGCTTCACGCGCGCTCCAGTTCTCGCCGGGCCGCCGGTTCCCCGCCCGCCGGTTGCAGCACAGCGTCCGGGTCGGTGAGCACCGTGCGGACCAGTGCCGGCTCGCCGGCGTCGGCGGCGAACTCGAGCAGGAGACGCTCGTGCTCGCCGGTCACAGGGCCTGCCACCAGCCGTCGACCGCTGGGGGTGCCGAGATGTCGATGCGCTCGCCCGGGCGGGGGATCGCCAGCGGGAGGTCCGCCGCCTTGGCTTCACGCCACACGCGGTCCGCCGGCTCTCCCCACGGGTGCATGGCCAGCTGGAACGTCGCCCAGTGGACCGGGATCAGCAGCTTCGCCCGGACGTCGATGCCCGCCGCGACGCCCTCTTCCGGCGTCATGTGGATGTCCGGCCAGTGGGGGGCGTACGCGCCGATCTGGACCAGGGCGACGTCGAACGGCCCGTGGGCCTCGCCGATCTTCGCGAAGCCGTCGAAGTAGCCGGTGTCGCCGGTGTAGAACACGCGGTGGGCCGGGCCCAGCAGCGCCCACGACGTCCACAGCGTGTGGTCGTTCGTGATGCCGCGGCCGGAGAAGTGCTGGGCCGGCGTCGAGACGAACCGGACACCCGCGACCGTCGCCTCCTCGTGCCAGTCCAGCTCGATGATCCGGGCGGCCGGCACGTGCCAGCGTTCCAGGTGCGCGCCGACGCCGAGCGGGACCAGGAACGGCGCTTCGGTGTCGGCGACCAGCGTCCGGATCGTCGCCAGGTCCAGGTGGTCGTAGTGGTCGTGCGAGATGACCACCGCGTCGATCCGGCCGAGTCCGGACAGCGGCACCGGCGGCTCGTGCAGCCGCCGCGGGCCGGTGAACGCCGCGGGGGACACCCGGTCGCTCCACACCGGGTCGAGCAGCACGCGGGCGCCGTCCAGCTCCACCAGCGCCGTCGCGTGGCCGTGCCAGGTGACGTGCAGGCCCTCGGCCGCCTCGACCGGCGCTGCCTGCACCAGCGGCACCGCGCCGGCCGGTTTGCGCAGCTCGCGGTGCTCGCCGAAGAACATCTCGCGGAAGATGGTGCCGATCGACGCGGCCGTCATCGGGTGGCGCGGGGCCGCGTTGCGGAACACCTTGCCGTCGAACTGGGGTGACCGGCGGACCCGCTCGGCCCGCGCCCCGGCCGCCCTCGCGCCGAACGCCGCCGGCAGGTCCCGGATCCCCCGCGCCGCGACTGTTTTTTTCATGACTCGGTCTTCCTCATGCCCCGAGTCTACGAACGGTTCCTGAGAGGCGCCCCAGCTTCATGCAGGTGGGTGAGCGCCTGCCGGTACGACTCGACGAGGCTCGTCTCCAGGTACGGGATGCCGAGCTCGGCGCAGTAGTCCCGGACGATCGGCTGCGCCCGCCGCAGGTGCGGCGACGGCATGCTCGGGAACAGGTGGTGCTCGATCTGGTAGTTGAGGCCGCCGAGCGCGACGTCGGTGACGAGCCCGCCGCGGACGTTGCGCGAGGTCAGCACCTGCTTGCGGAGGAAGTCCAGCTCGGGGCGCCCGGTCAGCGTCGGCATGCCCTTGTGGTTGGGCGCGAAGATCGATCCCATGTAGACACCCCACAGTCCTTGGTGGACGGCGAAGAACAGCAGCGCCATGCCGGGGGACAGCACGGTGACCAACGCGCTGAAGTAGACGACGAAGTGCGTCGCGAGCAACGCGGCTTCGAGCCCGCGGCGGCGCAGGCCCGGCTTGCGGACCGCGCGGACGCCGGACCAGTGCAGGTTCAGCCCTTCGAGCGTCAGCAGCGGGAAGAACAGGAAGGCCTGGTGCCGCCCGATGAACCGGGGCACGCCGCGGCTGGCGCGGGCCTGGTCCTTCGACCACACCAGGATGTCCGGGTCGACGTCCGGGTCGAGCTCCTCGTGGTTCGGGTTGGCGTGGTGGCGGGTGTGCTTGTCCATCCACCAGCCGTAGCTCATCCCGATACCGAGGTTGCCGGCGAGCATCCCGGCGATCTCGGTGGGCCGGCGGCGCCGGAACACCTGCTTGTGCGCGAGGTCGTGGGACAGCAGCGCGATCTGCCCGAACATGACGGCCTGGAACGCGGCGACGGCCAACTGCCACCACGAGTTCCCGAGGAAGGCGAAAGCGACCCAGCCGGCGGCGAACAGCCCGGTCACGACGGCGATCCGGGCGGTGTAGTAACCGGGACGGCGCTGCATCAGGCCGGCGGCGGAGACGCGCTGGCTCAGCCGGGCGAAGTCGCTGCCGGTGCTGATCTCTGTAGTGGTCACACCCCCGAGTCTTCGGCGTGGGCGGCCGCCGCGGAATCCTGCGCGCCCGAGGCACTTTGCGGGGGCCAGCCCTACCGTCCCCGCTGGTATGGAGCGGCTCAGCCGACGTACTCCGCGAGGTGCCGCCCGGTCAGGGTCTTCTTCCGCGCCTTCACCAGCTGCGCCGGGGTGCCCTCGAAGACCACCCGGCCGCCGTCGTGGCCCGCGCCCGGGCCGAGGTCGATGATCCAGTCCGCGTGGGCCATCACCGCCTGGTGGTGCTCGATCACGATCACCGACTTGCCCGACTCCACGAGCCGGTCGAGCAGGCCCAGCAGCTGCTCGACGTCGGCCAGGTGCAGGCCGGCCGTCGGCTCGTCGAGGACGTACACCCCGCCCTTCTCCGCCATCCGCGTGGCCAGCTTGATCCGCTGGCGTTCGCCGCCGGACAAGGTCGTGAGCGGCTGGCCGAGCGTCAGGTAACCGAGTCCGACGTCGGCCAGGTGCGTCAGGATCTTGTGCGCCGCCGGGGTTTGCGCGTCACCCGCGCCGAAGAACTCCTCGGCCTCGGTCACCGACATCGCGAGCACCTCGCTGATGTCGCGGCCGCCGAAGGTGTACTCCAGCACCTCGGCCGAGAACCGCTTGCCGTCGCACACCTCGCACGGGTTGGCCGTGCCGGCCATGATCCCGAGGTCGGTGTAGACGACGCCGGCGCCGTTGCAGTTGGGGCACGCGCCTTCGGAGTTCGCGCTGAACAGGGCCGGCTTCACGCCGTTGGCCTTGGCGAACGCCTTGCGGATCGGCTCCAGGAGACCGGTGTAGGTCGCCGGGTTGCTCCGGCGCGAGCCGCGGATCCCCGTCTGGTCGACCGCCACCACGCCCTCGCGGCCGGCCACCGAGCCGTGGATCAGCGAGCTCTTGCCCGAGCCCGCCACACCGGTCACGACCACCAGCACCCCGAGCGGGATGTCGACGTCGACGTCCTGCAGGTTGTGCGTCGACGCGCCGCGCACCTCCAGCACCCCCGACCGCTCCCGCACGGACTCCTTCAGCGACGCGCGGTCGTCCAAGTGCCGGCCGGTCAGCGTCTTGCTCTTGCGCAGACCGTCCACAGTGCCCTCGAAGACGACCTCGCCGCCCTTCGACCCGGCGTGCGGGCCGAGGTCGACGACGTGGTCGGCGATCGCGATCGCCTCGGGCTTGTGCTCGACGACCAGCACCGTGTTGCCCTTGTCGCGCAGCTGCAGCAGCAGGTCGTTCATGCGCTGGATGTCGTGCGGGTGCAGGCCGATCGTCGGCTCGTCGAAGACGTAGGTGACGTCGGTCAGCGACGACCCGAGGTGGCGGATCATCTTGGTGCGCTGGGCTTCCCCGCCCGAGAGCGTCCCGGATGGACGGTCGAGCGAGAGGTACCCCAGCCCGATCTCGACGAACGAGTCGAGGGTGCGCTTCAGCGCGTCCAGCAGCGGCGCGACCGACGGCTCGGCCAGCTTCCCCACCCAGCCGGCCAGGTCGCTGATCTGCATCGCGCAGACGTCGGCGATGCTGATCCCGTCGATCTTCGACGACCGGGCCTCTTCGGACAGCCGCGTCCCGTCGCAGTCCGGGCACGTCGTGAACGTGACAGCCCGCTCGACGAACGCGCGGATGTGCGGCTGCATCGCGTCGACGTCCTTGGCCAGGAAGGACTTCTGGATCGCCGGCACCAGCCCCGAGTACGTCAGGTTGATGCCCTCGACCTTGATCTTGGTCGGCTCCTTGTAGACCAGGTCGTTGAACTGCTTCTTCGTGTACTTCTTGATCGGCTTGTCCGGGTCGAAGAAGCCGGAGCCGCGGAAGATGCGGCCGTACCAGCCCTCCATGCTGTAGCCGGGGATGGTGATCGCGCCCTCGTTGAGCGACTTCTCCTCGTCGAACAGCGCGGTCAGGTCGATGTCGTTGACCTTGCCGCGGCCCTCGCAGCGCGGGCACATGCCGCCGGTAATGCTGAAGCTGCGGCGCTCCTTGATCTGCCGCCCGGCCTTCTCGATGGTGACCGCGCCGGCGCCGCTGATCGACGCGACGTTGAACGAAAACGCCTGCGGCGAGCCGATGTGCGGCTGCCCGAGCCGGCTGAACAGGATGCGCAGCATCGCGTTGGCGTCGGTCGCGGTGCCGACCGTCGAGTGCGAGTTGGCGCCCATCCGCTCCTGGTCGACGATGATCGCGGTGGTGATCCCGTCGAGCACGTCGACGTCGGGCCGGGCCAGCGTCGGCATGAACCCCTGCACGAAGGTGCTGTAGGTCTCGTTGATCAGCCGCTGCGACTCCGCGGCGATCGTGCTGAACACCAGCGAGCTCTTGCCGGACCCGGAGACCCCGGTGAACACCGTCAGCCGCCGCTTCGGCAGCTCGACGCTCACGTCCTTGAGGTTGTTCACGCGCGCGCCGTGGACGCGGATCAGGTCGTGGCTGTCGGCGCGGTGGGCCGCGGGCTTTCTCGTGGTCATCGTGTCTCCAGGACTCGTTCGGCGGTCGGCGTGCGGAGCGCCCGGGCGGCCCGCTGGTAGGCGTGCGGGGACTGCCCGTAGGCGTCCCGGAAGCGGCGGAGGAGGTCCCCGGTCGTCATGTCCACGCCGGCGGCGAGCGCCTCGACGTCGAGGGTCTGCTCGCGGTCGATGCGGTCGATGCGGTCGCGCACCCGGCGCAGCAGCGTCAGCTCGGCGATGTGCCGCCGGGCGGCGGCGGACAGGCTCAGGCACATGATCGGTCTCCCAACGGTGGACGGCCGAGCACCGCCCGCGCGGCGATCGGGAGCAGCAAGAGCGTGCGGACCCCGGTCAGCTCGACCAGGGGCGCGGCGACGGTGGAGCACAGCGCCCACCGGCCGGTGATCGCGGCGAGGAGGGGCCGCTGCGGCAGGTTCCGCAGCTGGTCGACCAGGGTCGCCGGCCGCCGCGCGGCGACCGGGCGCCGGCGCAGGATCCGCCGGCCGGAGGCCCTCGGCTCGCGCGGCCCACCCCGTGGTGTTCCGGCCGAGCAGGCCGTTGTCACCCGGCAGCAGACCGGCCACCCGCCGGACGTGGCGGTGGGACGGGACCTCGGTCAGCGCAGCTCCTGGATGCGGAGCAGGTTGCCGGCGGGGTCGCGGAAGGAGCAGTCGCGGACGCCGTAGGGCTGGTCGACCGGCTCCTGGACGACCTCGGCGTTGCCCGCTTCGAGCTTCGCGAAGAGGGCGTCGAGGTCCTTGGTCGCCAGGTTGATCGAGGCGTAGGTGCCCTTGGCCATCATCTCGGCGATCATGCGGCGCTCTTCGTCGGTCAGGCCGGGCGTCGCGGACGCCGGCGACAGCACGATCGCCGTGTCGGGCTGGTTCGGCGGGCCGACCGTGATCCAGTTCATCTCGCCGTACTTGACGTTCTGGCGGACCTCGAAGCCGAGCAGGTCGCGGTAGAAGGCCAGGGAGGCCTCCGCGTCGGTGTGCGGGAGGAAGCTCGCGTGAATGGTGACGTCCATGGCCGTCACCCTAGGTGGCCGCCGAAGGCCGCGCTTCTCGATTCCTGATCGGTCTGGTGACCTGTTTGGCCACGCACGGCGGCATGCCCACGGTGGCCTCGGCCCGCTGCTCCTTGTAGACGCTCGGCGGCATGCCCACCAGCTCGGCGAACCGCGTGCTGAAGGTGCCCAGCGACGAGAAGCCGACGGTGAAGCAGACCTCCGTGACGCTCAGCTCGCCCGTGCGCAGCAGCGCCATCGCGCGCTCGATCCGCCGTGTCATGAGGTACGAATACGGTGACTCCCCGTAGGCGCGGCGGAACTGCCGGCTGAGGTGCCCGCCGGACATGTTGACCCCGCGCGCGAGGGCCTCGACGTCGAGCGGCTGGGCGTACTCCCGGTCGATCCGGTCGCGGACGCGCCGCAGCAGCGCGAGGTCACGCAGGTACTGCGCCGTGGCGGCGGTGCTGGTCACGC
The DNA here is from genome assembly GCF_055583645.1 of Amycolatopsis sp. NPDC104587. NCBI lineage: Bacteria > Bacillati > Actinomycetota > Actinomycetes > Pseudonocardiales > Pseudonocardiaceae > Amycolatopsis > Amycolatopsis sp. NPDC104587. Next base: position 278,720 of record NZ_JBVJNO010000005.1, on the reverse strand, counting down.
CCCGATCCTGCCACAGCGGACGCGCTCACCCGGGCGAGAACGGCCGCAGTTCGACCTTCCGGTCGCAGGCCTTGGACGCTTCGGTGGCGAGCTCGAGCGCCACCGAAGCGTCGGGGACCTCCCAGACCCAGACGCCGGCCAGGTACTCCTTCGACTCCACGAAGGGCCCGTCGCTGACCACGACCGCCCCGCCCCGGTTGTCGACGACCGTCGCCGCGGTGGTGTCCGCGAGCCCGCCCGCGAACACCCAGTAGCCGTCGGCGACCAGGCGTTCGTTGAACGCGCTGATGGCGGGCTCCCGGTCCGTGCGGCCGGGGTCGGTCTTGTCGTCGATCACGGAAACCAGGTACCGCATCCGGAAGTCAGCTCCTCGGCGTCGGGAATGTCAGACCGTTGCATACCGCGGGCGACCGGCCGGCCGGAAGACCTGGGTCGTCACGCCCTTCGTGTCGGTCCGCGATTCGACGAGGTCGAGCGCGAGGTCCGGGCCGGCGTCCGGGAACAGCCGCGCGCCCTGGCCGAGCACCACCGGGACCACGAGCAGGGTCAGCTCGTCGACCAGGTCGTTTCCGGCAGCCACCGGGTGAGCGTGCCGCTGCCGTACACCTGCCAGACCGATCGGGTGGTGCGCACCTCCTCGACGGCGCCGAGGACGGGCCAACAGCTCGTAGGTCCGCCGTCCGAAGAGGAACGCCTCGGCGCGCTGGTGCCCATCCGGCCAAAGCAAGCCGGACCTTCGAGCGGCAAGCAACTGTTCCCGCAGAAGTTGCCGTGGCTGTGGCCGGTCCCTCGCCTTCGCGCCGCCCCTCGTGGGTGGCTTCACTCCGGCTACGAACTCCGCGGCCGCGATTCGACACGTCCCCGGAAATTTCTTCGAAGATCTTTCCGAGGAGGCTCAGCGGAGGGCGTCACGGATGGTTTCGCGCAGCCAGCGCTGGGCCGGGTCGGCGTCGAGACGGGCGTGCCAGCACAGGCGAACGGCCATCTCCGGCAGCGGCGCCGGCACCCGGAACCAGCGCAGACCCAGCGCCGGCCCGTGCTGCTCGGCCAGCCGCTGCGGCACGAGCCCGACGTAGGGGCTCGAGGCCACCAGCAGCATGGCCACGGCGGACGTCGGCACCACCGCCGCCACGTGCCGCGACAGGCCCGCCGCCTCGAGCGCGTCGTCCAGCGGGCCCCGGGCGCGGCCGCGGCGGGACGCCGACACGTGCGGGTGCCGGCACAGCTGCGCCAGCGTCGGGCGCCGGCCCAGGGGGCTGTCCTCCCGGACCAGGCCGACCAGGCGTTCGGTGTACAGCACGGTGGTGCGGATGTCGGGCGCCGTGACGTCGCCGGCGCCGATGTCCAGGTCGACCGAGCCGTCACGCAGGGCTTCGGTGCTTTCGCTGCCTTCGGCGACAAAACGCAGGGTCACGCCGGGAGCGGCCGCCGCCGCGGCTTCGACCGCCGCTGTCGCCAGCGTGGCCGCCACGCCGTCGTTGATGCGGATCGTGAAGGTGCGGTCGAGGTCGGCCAACGAGAAGTCAGTGGTGACCAAGGCGGCTGCCTCGTCCAGCAGCGACCGCACCCGCGGGGCCGTGCGGAGCGCGAACGGCGTCGGCGCCATCCCGCGCCCCGCGCGCACCAGGATCGGGTCGCCCATCGCGCGCCGCAGCCGGCCCAGCGCGCGGCTGGCCGCCGGGATCGACAGGTGGAGGCGCTCGGCCGCCGCCGTGACGCTCCCTTCCCGCAAGAGCGCGTCGAACACCCGCAGGAGGTTCAGGTCGAGCTGGTCCGCCATGGTTGCATCCTACGCAAACAGTTGTTGCCGAAGTTGCGTGGCACGTCGCCCCCGGTCGTCCCTACCGTCGGGTGCATGGTCCTCAAGCACCGGGAAACCACCGGACTGCTCACCGTCATGTGCGCCTGCGTCGTGCTCGTCGTCGGGATGGTCGCGGCGATCAACCTCGCCGTCCCGATGCTGGCCGCGAGCGCCCTCCACCCGTCCGCGTCCGCGCTGGTCTGGATCGTCGACACCTACGTGATCGTGTTCGCCTGCCTGGTGATCCCCGGCGGCGCCGCGGGGGACCGGTTCGGCCGAAAGGGTGTCCTGCTGGCCGGGCTCGTGCTGTTCGCGGCGGGCGCGCTCGGCTCCGCGCTGGCGCCGGACGTCGTCGTGCTGCTCGCCGGCCGCGCGCTCACCGGCGTCGGCGCCGCCGCGGTGCTGCCCAACTCGCTCGCCGTGCTGCTGCACGCCGTGCCGGCTGAGCGCAAACCCGCGACGATCGCCGTCTGGGCGTCGATGACCGGCATCGGCGGGGTGGCCGGCAACGTCGGCGGCGGCCTGGTCCTCACGGCGGGTTCCTGGCGCTGGCTCTTCGCCGCCGCCGTGCCGCTCGCGCTCGCCGCGGCCGCGCTGGTGGCCCGGACCGCGCCGGTGTCCGCCCGCCACGACCGCCGGCTCGACCCGCTCGCCGCGGTGCTGCTCGTCGGCGCGTCGGTCGCGCTGCTGGTCGGGATCGTCCAGGGTCCGGAGGCGGGCTGGGCGAGCGCGCTCGTGGTGACCGGGTTCGCCGGCGCCGCCGTGCTCTTCACCGCCTGGGTGCTCGTCGAGCTGAGGGCCGGGCACCCGCTGCTGGACCCCCGGCTGTTCCGGATCGCGGGCCTGCGCAGCGCCTGCCTCGGGCTGACGGCGATCTTCTTCGGCATGTTCGCGCTGTTCTACGTCAACGCGTCGTTCCTGCAGTACGCCAAGGGGTTCGGCGTGCTGGGGACCGGGCTCGGGATCATCCCGCTGACCGTCCCGATCATCCTCGGCGGCCGCCACGTCGGGCTGCTTACCCGGCGTGCCGGCCTCGACGCGACCATCGCGCTCGCGTTCGTCTTCGTCGGCGGTGGCCTGCTCGGACTGTCCACAAGCGACGCGCAGACGCCGTACGCCGGTTACGCGGCTTGGCTCGTGGTGACCGGGATCGGGGTGACGCTGGCCCTGCCGACGCTGTCCGGGGTCATCGCGGGCGCACTGCCGCCGGCGCAGGCGGGCGTCGGCACCGGCCTGCAGGCCACCACCCGGGAGTTCGGCAGCGCGCTCGGGGTCGCCGTGATCGCCACGGTGATGACCGCGAAGTTCGCCGACGCGCTTCCGCCGGAAGCACGCGGCGCGCACACGGTGGCGGAAGCGCTGGACAGGACGAGCCACGCGGCCGACGTCGTCGCGGCCTTCACCGCGGGAGCGGACGCCGGGCTGCGGGTGGTCGGCGTGGCTGTGCTCGTCCTCGGCGCGCTGGTCGTGGGGGAAGCGCGGGTCGCAAGGCGGACGAGGTGAAGGCCGTCCCGAGGGTTCCCGTTCCCTGGGGACGGCCTTCGCCGGTGCAACCCCGACCCCGACTTCCGACCGTGCCGATCCTTCCGGCGGCATACCCTTCCCCCGGAAGGGCCGGCACGGACGACGCACGCCCCGGCGGCAGGTTCACCGCCGTGACGCTCGACCCCGGACCCCCGCCCGGCGCGGCCGGAAGAAGGCCATCCCGGGGGTGTCGGGTTCCCTCGGGATGGCCCTCTCCTGGCCCGCCGGACGCTCGGCCTGTTCCGGTTGTCACCGGCACCGGACGCGAGGCGGGCAGGGGGGACGTTTGCCGTGTCACGTTGGGGACCGGTCACCACACCGCCCAGCCGCGGAGGGGGCGTGGTGACCGGCAAGGGACGGGGGCCGCCGCGCGCAGCCCCGCCCCGGCTCTGCTACCTCCCCATCGGGATGGCCATGGTGGGCGGCGCGGCCGCTCCGGGCTGGGCGGCGAACGCCGTGGTCGGCGGGGCCGCCAGCGCGGGGAACGCCGTCGTGGGGATGTTGTTGGCGAACTCGCTCTCGAACTCGCGCTCGAAGGCCTGCTGGTCGAAGCCGCTTTCGAACTCCGTCGGCACCTCGGCCGCCAGCGCGGCGAGCGCCGGCTCGACGACCGGGACCTCGGGGACCTCGGCGACCGGAGCGGGCTCCGGCTCGGGCACGTAGTCGGGCGCGGGCAGCCGCCGGTCGAGCTCGGCCATCCAGTCGAGCATCGCCCGCGGTTTGTCCCACGCCGAGACGCCGACGAGCCGGCCGTCGCGGATGAAGCCGGTGATGCCGTCGGCGAGCGTGACGGTGTCCTCGGCCAGCGACGGCATGCCGCACATCTGCAGCCGCGTGTCGTACAGCGTCGACCACGCCCGGGGGAGCGGGGTGAACGGCACGGCGCTGGAGTGGCCCATCAGCAGGTTGTCCGCCGCGTGCCGGGCCGACTCCACGGCGTTGATCCAGTGCTCGACGCGGCGCGGGGTCTCGTCGAAGCGCAGGTTCGGCCAGCGCGCGATGTCGCCGGCGATGACGACGTCGGACGCGCCCTCGGCGAACAGCTTCGAGTCGCAGAGCACGCCGTCGCTGATGTCGAGGCCGGAGCCGCGCATCCAGTCGACCGACGGGACACTGCCGATGGCGAGCACGACGACACTGGCGACCAGCAGCTGGTTGTTCGTCAGGTGCAGCCCGACGGTGTCCTTCGTGCTGATCCAGTGCCGCACTTCGCTCTTCATCGCGAGCTTCGCCCGGTGCTCGTGGTGCGCCTCGACGACGCCGCTCGAGACGCGGTCGCCGAAGCGGTGCAGCGGGGCCTTGGCGTGCCCGACGAGCGTGACGTCGCGGCCGATGTGCCGCATGCTCGCGGCGAACTCGTTGCCGATCAGGCCGGCGCCGATCACGACCGCCGGCTTCTTGCTGGCGTGCAGGCAGCGCCGCACGGCCATCGAGTCCTCGACCGTGCGCAGGATCCGCACGCGCGGGTCGTGCCGCGGCGACCCGGGCAGGTGCCGCGGGTAGACGCCGGTCGCGGCGATCAGGCCGTCGTACCAGAGGGACTCCCCGCCGGGCAGGTGCACGACCCGCTCGGTGGTGTCCAGGTGCGTGACGCGGGCGCCGAGGCGCCAGTGCACGTCGAGGTCCGGCAGGTAGTGCGAAAGGCCCACGTCGCTGGGCCGTTCGGTCCCCATCACGAGGGCCTTGGACACCATCGGGCGGTGGTAGGGGCGCCGGGCCTCGTCGCCGATGAGCACGATCTCACCGTCGAAGTTCTGTTCCCGCAGTCGTTCCGCGGCGCGCAACCCTGCGACACCCGCGCCGACGATGACGATCCGGTCGCCGTCAGCCATCGAGGTCCCCTCTCATCACGACCGCCTGCATCGGGCAGCAGCGGGCCGCCATCTTCGCCTGTTCGATCGTGGTTTCGTCCAGCAGCCGCGTGTGGAACCGCAGCCGGCCGTCCTGGCCGAGGTCGAACACGTCGGGCGCCTCCATGGCGCAGATGCCGTAGAGCTCGCACCGGTCGTTGTCGACGCTGATCCGGGGCCCGCCACCGGGCAAACGGAAGGGCATGTCAGGCCACCTGCTCTTCCACGAGCCCGATGCGTTCCAGGGTCCGGGCGGGCATGAACCGCAGCAGCGACACCGTGACCGCCGGGATGAGCAGCGTGATGCCGCCCAGCCACACGGTCGAGAGGTGGCCGTTGGCGATCGCGCCGAACCAGGCGTGCAGCGCCGTCAGCGCCACCGCCGGGTACGCGCACCGGTGCAGCCACAGCCAGCGGCGGTAGGAGGTGAACCGCTGCAGGCCGGCGGTGAAGCCGATGGCCAGCATGACCTCGAGACCGACGATGCCGAGGTTGTGCCGGGTCTCCTGGCCGGAGAGGAAGGGGACGAACAGGTACTGCAGGGTGTACGGCTGGATCGTCAGGTAGAAGAAGCCCAGCGCGTGGATGCCGCCGAAGATCAGCGTTCCGGTCGCGAGGACCATGTGCGTGCTGCGCAGCGCCTTGCGGCCGGTGACCGAGCGCACCCAGCCCGTGGCGGTGAGCACGCCCCAGGTGAGAGTCAGCATCATCGCCGCGTAGGACGCCCGGGCGGCGAACGCCGCAAGGCCGCGCGCCGCCGGGTCGGTCTTCGGCTGGAACTGCTGCGTGATCAGGATCGTCGCGTCGTGCCAGGTCTCAACCATGGGTGCCCCCGGCACGGACCGGGACCGGACGGGACGAGCCGCGGCCGCGGCGGTTGCCCTTGATCTGGCGCAGCACGTAGAACAGACCACCGCCGACCAGCAGGAACAACGCCGACACCACGGCGATCTGGGAGGTGTCGAGGCCCAGCTGGGCCCCGGCGGGCGCCGCGGTGGTGGACACACTGGGCTCGGGGAGCGCGGTGTAGTCGACCATCCCGGTGCTCTCGAGCATCGTCATGTGCCGCATCACGGCCTGGTTGCCGACGGTCGCGAAGGCGCGCACGTCGTCGTTGCGGGTGCCGGCGCGCAGCTGCGCCAGGACGGCGAAGACCTGGCCGTGCGCGGCGCGCAGCCGGTTGGCGAACACGCGGTCGAAGGCCGGACCGGGCGCCGCGTTCATCTCTTCGAGCAGCCAGCCGCGCTGCTCGTCGGACGGCTGGTCGGGGACCGGCGAGTTCAGCTTCGCCGACAGCGCGCGGGTCGCGACGTCGAGCCGGCCGTGGTCCATCATGATCGCGAAGCCGACCGCCTTGACCTGCGGGCTGCCCTTCTCCATGGCCATCATGCCGGAGGGCATCTCCCACAGACCGGCCTGGCGGACCTTGGTCAGCAGCACCGCGTCGGTGGGCGAGACCGCGGTGGTCTGGGCGGTCGAGGCCGAACCCGGCGCGAGCAGCGCCAGCACGGCGACGACCACGAACAGGATGCGGACCAGCGGCCGCGAGCGCTCCAGAGCGGACGGCGGGTCCAGCTCGAGCGTGGCGAACTCAGACGCCGAACGCATTTTGCCTCCACTCGTCCTGGGTCAGCGTGATCTTCTTGCCGTCCGGCGCGATCGGGTACCAGGCCTGGTCGGCGCCCTGGCCGGACGTGTCGGCCGGTTCGCTGTCGCCGGTGAAGTGGTACAGCGGCCAGCCGGCGAGGGTGACCTGCTGGGTGCCGTCGTCGCGGGTGATCTGGCCGATGAGGGACTGGTCGACGTCGATCGGCGCGGGACCGCCGGTCTTGACGGGGATCCACTTCGCGGCGCACGCGTCGTTGCAGTTGGACCGGGACGGGTCGGTCGTGTCCCGGTCGTAGCGGTAGATCGTGTACCCGGTCCCGTCGACGAGCATCAGGCCGAGGTCGAAGGTCTTGGCCGCGCGGAGCTGGCTCTTCGCCGGGTCGTTCGGGTTGGCGGTGATGGGCTGCGGCATCGCCAGGGTCAGCGGCGCCTGCATGCCGGGCATCTGCATGCCGGCCCCGCCACCTGCGGCGTAACCACCCGAGGTGGTCGCGGCGCCGGCGGTGCAGGCGGTGAGCAGAGCGAGTGCGGTGAGGCACACGGCGGCGGGGACCACCGTTCGGGGAATGCGGATCACTGCTCCTCCGTGGGGCATGACTACGCGCCGTCGCCGAGGGTGCGGCGGAAAAGCGCGCGAAAGATCCACAGTGGACTTTCGGTCCGGAGTGGATGCGGAGCGTTGCGGGGGACAACGCCTTGTCGGGGGTCTTCGGTAGGGGATACGGACACGATCCGGAAACGGTTCAAAAAAGTTCCGGGACATTTGGTACTGGACTCCGGGGCTCCGGCACACCAGGATGTGCCGCGTGGGACGGCACACTCGAGCGCTGAGACCCGTCGAAGATCACCAGGAAGCGGTTGTCGGGTCCGACGACGCCTCCGATGATCTGGCGAAGGCGCTCTACCAGGAGTTCGGCGGGTCCCTCATGGCGTTCGCCCTGCGGCTGACCGGTCACGACCGGCAGTGGGCCGAGGACGTCGTGCAGGAGACCCTGATCAAGGCATGGCGGAACGCGGACAAGCTCGACCGCCGGCCCGAGATGTTGCGCGCGTGGCTGTTCACGGTGGCCCGGCGTATCGTCATCGACGGCTGGCGCAGCCGGAGCGTCCGCCCCCAGGAGCTCGAGGAGATCGAATCCGACGCGATCGCGGTGTCCGACGAATCGGACCGGACGCTCGCCGCGATGATCGTTTACGAGGCGCTGCAGGGGCTTTCGCCCGAGCAGCGGGAGGCCATCCAGCAGACCTACCTGCGCGATCGGACCGTGAACGAGGTCGCGGCGACCCTCGGGGTGCCCCCGGGCACGATCAAGTCCCGCATCCACCACGCCGTCCGCGCGCTGCGCCGTGCCCTCCGCGAGCGGGGGTGAACTGAGGGTGGCCGGGTCCGCACACACCGATGTCGCCGCATACGTGCTCGGCGTCCTCAGCGAGGCCGAGAACACCCAGTTCGAAGCCCACCTCATGAACTGTCCGCACTGCCAGCTCGACCTGATCGAGCTCTACCAGCTCCCGGACGTCCTGGACCTGGTGAAGCGCAGCTGGCCAGAGCCCCCGATGCCCGCGCCGAGCCCGCGCACCCTCGCGCCCGGGCCGCGGGTCCTGCGTGGCCTGATGGAAGAGGCCACCGTCAAGCGGCGCCGCCGCAAGCGCCTCGGCATCATCGCCGGCGTCGCGGCCGCCTCCCTCGTCGTGGCCGGCCCGCTGGTGACCCTCGCGGTCCGGCCGGCCGACGCCGTCCCGCCCGCGTCGCTCGCCGCGCCGAGCGGCAAGCAGCCGCCGCCGGTGACGAGCGTGCCCGCGACGTCCACCGCGCCGCCGGAGAGCGGCACCCCGAGCCAGCCCGGCGGCGGCCAGACCTACGGCCGCGGCAGCGGCGGGTCCGCGGTCAGCGCCCTCGTCACCGTCTCCCCGGTGGAGTGGGGCAGCCGGGTCGACCTCGAGCTGCGCGGGATCGTCGGGCCGTTGAAGTGCCAGCTGATCGCCGTCTCGGCGTCGGGTGACGAGCGCGTGGTGTCCAGCTGGGTGGTGCCGCCCAAGGGTTTCGGCATTCCTGGCTCGTCGGAACCGTTGCGGCTGCAGGGTTCCATCTCGATGGTGATGGACCAGATCGCGCGCTTCGAGGTCCGTGGTGACGACGGCACCGTCCTCGTCACCGTGCAGCGCTGAATCTCTTTCCCGGATAAAACGCGGTGACCTGGGTTGATGCTGCCCGGTTGCGTTCCGCTTGATAACGAACAGATAACGGGCCGGTCGCTTTTGAACCTCGTGGCACCGGGGTCCGTATCCCCCAATGCATCCCCCGATGCATCCCGACGCCGGAGCCGAACGCATCCCCGGACTCCGCGTGATCTCGACCTCAACCAACGGTAGTTCTTGCCCGGGCCACCGCGGTGTTCGGCGTGCCCGGAATAACGAACGAGGTGAACTAGTCTATGGCCCGGAATTCTCGGTCCCCCGTGACGGGCAAGCATCGCGTCGCCCGTCGTACGAAGATCGCCATGGGCGCGATCGGCCTGGCGATCGCCGTCGGCGCACTCGCCGTCGCGGTCACCGCGGGCCGCACGGGCGAAGCGAGCGCGGACCCCGCCGACCCGTCGTTCTTCATCGACATCAACAAGGTTCCCGCGGGCAACAACGTCAACGCGGCCTTGCAGAAGAAGGGCGCGCAGGGATCCTTCACCGTCGACTGTGGAACGAACGCCGACGGCGCGCACCACAACCCGGACAACTTCATCGCCCAGCCCGGGATCAAGAACGGCGCCCAGCACCTGCACGACTACGTCGGCAACGTGACCACGGACGCCGACTCCAGCCTCAAGAGCCTGCTCGCCGGCGACACCACCTGCAAGAACGGTGACCAGTCGGCGTACTTCTGGCCCGTGATCCGGATCGACCGCGAAGACAACGCGGCGAACCAGAACGAAAACCAGCAGGCGCAGCAGAAGCAGCAGGGCAAGACCGGCGACGTCCAGCAGGACCAGAGCGCCAAGGACGCGCAGGCCGCGAAGGACGCCGGGCAGGGTCAGGACCAGGCGGCCGACGACCCGAACGCTCAGGATCAGAACGCGCAGGATCAGAACGCGCAGGATCAGAACGCGCAGGACCAGAACGGCCAGCAGAAGCGCAAGAACACCGGTGGCGGCGCGGGCCGCGGCGGTGACCAGAACGCGCAGCAGCAGGACAACCAGGACCAGCAGGCGCAGCAGGACCAGCAGCAGGACCAGCAGCAGGGCCAGGACCAGCGTCGTGGCGGCAAGAACCAGAACCAGAACGGCAACGGCGGCAAGAACAACGGTGGCCAGAACGGCAACCAGAACCAGAGCAGCAGCGCCGCCGCGCCCCCGGCCGAAGAGCTCGGCGGACCCCAGGGCGCGAACGAAGAGGTCGGCGACAACGACGGCGAGATCCTCGAGCCGGAGTCCGCGACCCTGAAGTTCATCGGCGGTGGCGCGAAGAACGTCGTCGCGATGCCGCTCGGGCTGAAGATCCTCTACGGTGACGCCAAGCAGAGCACCAACGGCCCGGCCAACGCCCGGCCCAGCTGGACCTGCACCGGCTTCGAGGACCGGCTGACCGACCTCTACCCGATCTGTCCGGCCGGCAGCAAGGTCGAGCGCATCCACGCCTTCCCGAACTGCTGGGACGGCAAGAACACCGACAGCGCCAACCACCGCACGCACATCGTGTTCGCGAACCAGCAGGGCAAGTGCCCGCAGGGCTTCAAGAACGTGCCGCAGCTGCAGGTGACGCTGGTCTACGACGTCCCGCAGGACGTCCAGCAGAAGGGCCAGTACAAAGTGGACGCCTTCGCCCAGGAGAAGCACAACCCGCGGTCCGACCACGACGACTTCGCGAACGTGATGAGCAAGAAGATCATGGGCCGCCTCGTCAACTGCGTCAACTCGGGCAAGGCCTGCGCGGAATAGTCACCCGGCCAGCTGAAACCCGGATTCGGGAAGGAGAACCTCCGATGAACCGTGCTCGCCCGGTTGCCGCCGCCGTGCTCACCGTCGCCGGATTCGCGCTTGTCGCGGCTTGCGGGTCCAACCCGTACGCTGCTTCCGGCGCGGTCCAGTCGGTGGCGCTCGGCGCCCCGCGGCAACCGGCGAGCGCGGTCCCGGCCGGCTCCACGGCCGGCCAGGCCCAGCTCGTGGCGTCCACAGTGGAGGGTCTCGGCGCGGTCCTGACCGACGCCGGCGGCCACACGCTCTACCAGTACGCCAAGGACGCGGCCGACCCGCCGCGCTCCGTCTGCGACGGTGCCTGCGCCCAGCTGTGGCCGCCGCTGCTCTCCGACGTCCCGGCGCTCGTCGCCGGGGTGGACGAGAAGCTCGTCAGCCTCCTCACCCGGCCCGACGGCCGCAAGCAGGTGTCGGTGGCCGGCCGGCCGGTCTACACCTACGCCAAGGACACCGGCGCCGGCGTCGCGCTGGGCCAGAACGTCAGCGCGGACTGGGCGGCGGTCACGCCGAAGGGGAGAAGGCGGCCACCGCGGCCAAGCCGACCACCGTCGGCACGGGCGAGGCCGGCGGTCTCGGCCCGGTCCTCACGGACTCGGCGGGCCGCACGCTCTACCTGTTCACCAAGGACGGCAAGGACTCCGGACAGTCCACCTGCGACGCGTCCTGTTCGGACAAGTGGCCGCCCGTGCTCGTCGACGGCCGGATCACCGTCGCCGAAAGCGTCGACACCGGTCTCATCGGCCAGATCCGCCGGAGCGACGGCACCATGCAGGTGACCGTCGGCGGCTGGCCCGTCTACACCTACGCCCAGGACAGCGCGCCCGGCGAGGCGAACGGCCACGGCGCCGGGAACGCCTGGTACGCCGTCGAACCCGGCGGCTGCAAGGTCGACCCCGCGCGCCGGCCCGACTCCTCGTTCAAGACGGCCTCGGCGACCGGCGGGTACTGACCCGCCCCACGAACCCCGGCCCGGCGGACACTTCCCTCCACCTCACCCCCCCCAGTCCGCCGGGGCGGTTGCTCCACCCGAAGAACCGCGGGACCCCGTCCCGCGCCCCGAGCCCCGGCCCGGTGGACACTTCCCTCCACCTCACCCCCCTGTCCGCCGGGCCGGGATTCTTCACCCACACCGATCCGGCCCCACCGGATCAGCGAAGGAGGAGACGGCGGGAGTCGCTCCCGCCCGCGAGTTCCGGCCCGGTGGACACTTCCCTCCACCTCACCCCCCAGTCCATCGGCCGGAACCCTCCCTCCTCGCTCACCTCACCCAAGATTCCCCTCCACTCACGCAAGAAGCCTCCCCAGTCACGCGAGATCCCCCTCCAGTCACGCGAGTCGACCCTCCAGACACACGAATTCCGCCCCCAGACACGCGAATTCCGCCCCCAGTCACGCGAGTTCCGGCTCCAGTTACGCGAGTTCCGGCTCCAGTCACGCGAGTTCCGCCCCCAGTCACGCGACTTCCGCCCCCAAAGACTTCCGGCCGGTGACCGCCCCTCGCCAGAACCCCCGCAGACCCCGGTCCGGTGGATGCTTCCCTCCACCTCACCCCCCTCATCCCCCGGGCCGGCTCACGCCGCGGTTCCCGTGCTCCGGCACGGGGACCGCGGCCCAGAAGTCCAGCGGCACCCGGCCCGTCCCGCGCCCCGCCGCGTCGAGGAGACGGCCCATCAGCTTGACGCTCCGCAGCGTCACCGCCCGGTCCGTGATCTCCAGCCAGGGCAGCTTCGCCGCCAGCACCGCCTCCAGCGCCACCGTGTCGTGCTGCGAAGGCAGCCACACCACCAGCATCAGGTTCGCCGCCCCGGTCAGGGCCGCGCACATCCGGACCTCCGGCAGCATCGCCAGCGACCGCGCCGTCGTCTCCAGCTTGTCCGGCGGGACCCGCAGCCAGAGCGTCACCGTCACCGGCGCGGGTGACACGGACCGCGCGATCTCGCACCGGACGCGGATCGCGCCACGGGCCAGCAGCGCGTCCAGCCGGCGTCGCACCGTCGTCGCCCCGACGCCGAGTTCGAGCGCCAACGCCGCCGCCGACACCCGCGCGTCGACGCCCAGTGCGAGGATCAGCGCCCGGTCCGCGTCGTCGAACCGCAGTGGCGCCCGGTTCTTCGGCGGCTTCGCCGAAAGGGCCTCCCGCTGACCCGGCGAGATCGCCCGCACCCGCCACCGGCTGCCCTCGGTGAACATCCGCGGCGACAGCACCGTCCGGACGCGGGTCACGCCGGGCACCGCCGTCACGCGGTCCAGGACGTGCGCGCCCAGCTCCCGCAACGTCGGCGCGACGACGTGGGCGAGCAGGTCGCCCGGCCCGGCCACGCATTCGACGGTGACGACACGCGGGTCCGCGGCCAGCGCGGACGCCGCCGAAAGCGCGGCCCCCGGCGCGCAGTCGATCTCGACGAACGCCAGGGCCAGCTGCGCGGTCAGCTCACCCCCGGCGTACGCGGTGAGCCACGCGTCGCCCCGCTCGACGAGCGCGGCCCAGCGCCGGGCGGCGGTCACCGCGCCCAGGCCGAGCGCGCGGCCGAGCGTCGACCAGGACGCCCGGGGCGCGGCCTGCAGCGCGTCGACCAGTTTGAGGTCCTGCTCGGCCAGCATGGCGGATTCTTCGTTCATCGGACCTCGGAACGGTGGTTTCGGGGATTTTCCCCGGCCATTGTGCTCGACTCTCGCATGATCGGCGGATGACCCTGCGCTCCGACGCCGCCGCGCTCCTCGACGACCTGGTCGCCCTGCGCCGCGACCTGCATCGCATCCCCGAGATCGGCTTGACCCTGCCGCGCACCCAGGAGCGGGTCCTCGCGGCGCTCGACGGCCTGCCCCTCGAAATCTCCCTCGGCAAGAATCTCTCCTCGATCACCGCCGTCCTGCGCGGCGGCAAGCCCGGCGGCACCGTGCTCCTGCGCGGCGACATGGATGCGCTCCCGGTGACCGAAGCCAGTGGCGAGGACTTCAGCTCGACCGTGCCCGGCGCGATGCACGCCTGCGGCCACGACCTGCACACGGCGGGCCTGGTCGGCTCGGCCCGGCTGCTCGCGGCGCGCAAGGACGACCTGCCCGGCGACGTCGTGTTCATGTTCCAGCCCGGCGAAGAGGGCTGGGACGGCGCCGGCCGCATGATCGAGGAAGGCGTGCTGACGGCGTCCGGCAAGCACGTCGACGCCGCCTACGGCCTGCACGTCTCGGCCACGACCTACGAGAAGGGCCACTTCACCGCCCGCCCGGGCACGCTGATGGCGGCGTCGGGCGGGCTGTTCGTGCGGGTGCGCGGCGACGGCGGGCACGGCTCGTCGCCGCACGACGCGCGTGACCCGATCCCGGCGGCCTGCGAGATGGTGACCGCGCTGCAGACGATGGTCACGCGCGGCTTCGACGTCTTCGACCCGGTGGTGGTCACCGTCGGGACGTTCCACGCGGGCACGCGGCGCAACATCATCCCGGACGACGCGGTGTTCGAGGCGACCCTGCGGTCGTTCTCGCCGGAGGTCGCCGAACGCGTCGGCGAGCGCGCGGTGCGGGTGTGCCGGGGCATCGCCCAGGCGCACGGCCTCGACATCGACGTCACCTTCGAGCCGGAGTACCCGGCGACGGTCAACGACGCCGGCGCGTACGACTTCGTGGCCGACACGATCCGCGACGTCTACGGCGAGGAGCGGTTCACCGAGATGGCCGATCCGATCACCGGTTCGGAGGACTTCTCCCGGGTGCTCGAACGCGTGCCCGGCGCCTACCTCTTCCTCGGCGCGTGCCCGACGGACCCGGCGACCGCGCCGGACAACCACTCACCCCGCGCCCGGTTCGACGACAGCGTGCTCGGCGACGGTGCCGCGCTGCTGGCCGAGCTCGCGGTCCGCCGGCTCGGGATCCTGGCGGGGTGACGCGCGTGCGCAGCTATCACTGGCCCCCGCTGCTCCCGGTGCTCGCCTTGGTCCTGATGCCGTTCCTGCCGTTCGTCAACACCACCGGGCTGTGGCTCGGGCTGCCGCGGATGGTCGTGTGGGGCGCGTTCTGGTGCCTGATGTTCACCCCGGCGCTGCTGCTGTCCGAACGCCTGCTGCGCGCGGCCGGGGAGGACGACGAATGATCCTCGCCTTCACCCTCGCCGGCATCGTGCTGATCGGCGTCCTGGGTTTTGTCGGCCGCCGCAAGCCCGTCGCCGACCTCGCCGAGTGGACGGTCGGCGGCCGCCGCTTCGGCGCCATGACCATGTGGTTCCTCCAGGCGGGGGAGGTGTTCACCACCTTCACCTTCCTCGGCATGGCCGGGCTCGCGTTCTCCGGCGGGGTCGCGGCGATGTACGCGCTGCCGTACGTGCCGATCGCCTACGTCGTGCTGTTCTTCCTCGCGAAGCGCCTGTGGACGCTGGGCAAGGAGCGCGGCTACCTCACGCAGGGCGACTTCCTCGAAGACCGTTACTCCAGCCGGGCGCTCGGGACGCTGTCGGCGGTACTGGGCGTGGTCTTCGTGCTGCCGTACCTGCAGCTGCAGATCACCGGGCTCGGGCTGATCGTCCGGCTGGTGACCGGCGACAGCGCGTCCGGCACGCTCAGCATGGTCGCCGGCAGCGTGCTGGTGGTCGCGTTCGTGCTGTGGGCGGGGCTGCGCGGGGTCGCGGCGACGTCGTACTTCAAGGACGGCATCATGCTCGTCGCGCTGGTGGTGCTGATCGTCGCGGTGCCGACGCACTTCGCCGGCGGGATCCCCGCGGTGTTCCACAAGATCGAACAGCTGCACCCGGAGAAGCTGATCGTCCACAGTGGAGCGAACGACCACGTCTGGTTCGTGACGAGCATGCTGGTCAGCGCCATCGGCGTCGGGCTGATGACGTTGCCGCACTCGTGGCCGGCGCTGATGTCGGCGCGCGACCCGAAGGTGCTGCGGCGCAACTACGCCTGGATGCCGGTGTACGAGCTGTGCCTGCTGCTGCCGATGGTCGTCGGGTTCGCGGCGATCCTCGTGGTGCCCAAGGGCAGTGACCCGAACGGCGTATTGCTGACGCTGTCGAAGGACGCCCTGCCCGGCTGGGTGACCGGCATCATCGTCGTCGCCGCGACGGCCACCGCGATGGTCCCGGCGGCCGGGATCCTGATCGGCATCTCGTCGCTGGTGGCGCGCAACATAGTCCGCGTGCGCGGCGGGCGCAAGCAGTTCTGGATCAACCACGGCACGGTTGTGCTCGCGAGTACCCTTGCCCTCGTGCTGGGCATCTTCCGGCCGGACCTGCTGGCCAACCTGCTGTTGCTCACGTATTCGGGGTCGGTCCAGCTGGCCCCGGCCAACCTGCTGGGCTTCCTCAGGCGCGTGCCGGTGGGCAAGGGCCCGGTGTTCGCCGGGCTGGTCGCCGGCGAGGTCGTCGTCATCTGGCTGACCTTTGTGGACACTCATTTCGCCGGCACCGTCAACGTCGGCCTGATCGGGCTCGGCGTCAACGTCGTCGTGCTGGCGCTGGCCGCGCTGGTGTCGCGGCGGCAGACTTCTCCCGTGGAGGCGGCGTGACGCGCACGGTTTTCACCGGTGGTTCGGTGTTCGACGGTTCCGGCGCGGAGCCGGCCGAGGCGGACGTCGTCGTCGAGCACGGCCGGATCGTCGACGTCGGCACGGACCTGGACGGCGACGAGGGTGTCGACTGCGCCGGCGCGGTGCTGCTGCCGGGGCTGTTCGACTGTCACGTGCACGTGACGGTGTCGGAGATCGGGCTGCTGTCGCGGGTGCAGAAGCCGTTCTCCTACCAGTTCTACGAAGCCGCGCGGAACCTCTGGGCGACGCTCGGCCTGGGCATCACGACGGTCCGCGACGCCTCGGGCGCCGACCTCGGCATCAAGCAGGCGGTGGACGACGGGCTGATCCCCGGGCCGCGGCTGCAGATCTCGATCGGGCTGATCAGCCAGACCGGCGGCCACGGCGACAGCTGGAACCCGTCGAGCATCTGCGTCCCGCTGCTGGTGCCGCACCCGGGCCGCCCGGACGCGACGGCCGACGGCCCCGACGAGATGCGCCGCGTCGCCCGCACACTGCTGCGCGCGGGCGCGGACGTGCTGAAGGTGTGCACGACCGGCGGCGTGCTCTCCCCGCGCGACGACCCGCGGCATTCGCAGTACACCCCGGAGGAGCTGGAGGTCCTGGTCGCCGAGGCGTCCGCGCAGGGCCGTCCGGTGATGGCCCACGCCCAGGGTGCGGCGGGCATCAAGAACGCGGTGCGGGCGGGTGTGCGGTCCATCGAACACGGCATCTACCTCGACGACGAGGCGATCGAGCTGATGCTCGGCCACGGAACGTGGCTGGTCCCGACGCTGATCGCCCCGGTCAACGTGGTCCGCGCGGCGGACGCGGGCGTGGATCTGCCGGCGTCGGTGGTGGCGAAGGCGCGCGAGGTGGTGGAAGTCCACCGCGACTCGGTGCGCCGGGCGTACGCGGCGGGCGTGCGGATCGCGATGGGGACGGACAGCGGGGTGGGTCCGCACGGGACGAACCTCGAGGAGCTCGCGCTGATGGCGGCGTGCGGGATGACCCAGGCGGACGTCCTGGAGGCGACAACGTCGTCGGCGGCGCGCTTGATGGGGTTGGACGGCGAGCTGGGGCGGATCGAGCCGGGGCTGCGGGCCGATCTTGTGGTGGTGGCGGGGGATCCGTACGACTTCCCGGCGCTGGCGTCGAACATCCGGGAAGTCTGGAAGGACGGCATCCGAGTGGTTTAGGGCGCGCCGACCCGGTCGAGCCGCAGGGTGGTCGCCGCGGCCTCGGGCGTGACCATGGCGTCCGTCCCGCCCCCGTACTTCGCCCGGTAAGCAGCGTCGACCGCCGCGGTGACCTCCGCCGACGCGGCACCGACGTCTTCGACGGAAACCTCGGCTTCCAGACCCGCCACCCGAACGCGAGCCCGACCCGACCGCGCCGCGGCGCCGAACCACCCGGTTTCCCGCCGGTACCACGTCCGCACGTAAACCTGCTCACCCGCGCACACGACCCAAATCGGCACCCACCGGCGCGAGCCGACCGCGATCTCCAGCTCCTGGGCCGCGTTCAGGAGCCGCACGTCCTCCGGGGACCAGGGTTCCGTCATGCCGGCTCCGGGGTGAGCAGATCCTTCAACGCCGCCGCGAACTTCGCCGGGTTTCGCTGCGGTGCCAGATGGGCTCCCGGCATCTCGGTGAACGGCAACCCCAGCTCCAGCGCCAGGATCTTCGCCGGCTGGTAGTGGTAGCGGCCGCGGCTGGCTTCGCCCGCCACCGGGACTATCTCCGTGCTCGCCCTGCGCAACGCTCGCAGATCCGGCAGGTAGTCGAAGAACTCCGTCAGCTCGCGGTCGAACAGGCGGACCCAGTCGGCCTCGTGGGGGAGGCGGATCGTGGGCAGGTCGGGCAGGGCCGCGCCCGCGATCGCGTCCGCGAAGCGGGTCACCGCCGCCATCAGCTCACCCGAACGGGCCAGCCGGACCTGCTCGGCCGCCGCCTCGAGCCAGCTGCCCGCGTCCGGCATCAGGTGGACCGCCGGGGGCTCGTGGGCGACCAGCGTGGTCACCCGGTCCGAAAACCGGGCCACGAGGTCGAGGCCGATCAGGGCGCCCGCGCTCGAGCCGAACACCAGCGCCGGGCCGTCGGTTGTGCGCTCCAGCACCGCCCGGGCGTCGTCGGCCTGCAGGGACACCGGGACCGGGCCCGTTGTCGTGTCCGTGCTGCCGAAGTGGCCGCGCCGGTCGTACGTGATCACGGTGAACTCCGCGTACAGCTGCTTCGCCAGCGCGCGGTAGGAGTCACCCGCCCCGGTGCCGCCCGCGATCAGCAGCAGCGCCGGACCCTCGCCGCCGCGGCGGACGAGGAGCTCACCGTCCTCCACCGGGCAACGGCTTTCCGAGATCATGCATCGAAGTGAAGCACAACGGCCGCAAGCTAACGTGCGCGGTATGACGGAACGGCGAGCGATCCTCAGCGGCTCCACCTTCGAGGAACAGATCGGGTACGCCCGCGCCGTCGTGCACGGCGATCGGGTGTACGTCTCGGGCACGACCGGCTTCGACTACTCGACGATGACGATCTCCGAAGACGTCGTCGAGCAGGCCGCGCAATGCCTGCACAACATCGGATCCGCGCTGGCGGAGGCGGGCTGCACCCTGGCGGACGTCGTCCGCGTGCGGTACCTGCTGCCCGCACGCGAGGACTTCGAACCGTGCTGGCCGGTGCTGCGTAAGGCTTTCGCGGACGTCCGCCCGGCCGCGACGATGCTTCAGTGCGGCCTGGCCGACCCGCGCATGAAGATCGAAATCGAGGTGGACGCCCACCTCCCCGGCTAGAGCCGCTCGATGATCGACGCCGTGGCGAGCGCGCCGCCGGCGCACATCGTCACCAGCGCCGTCGACGCGTCGCGGCGTTCCAGCTCGTGCAACGCCGTTGTCAGCAGCCGCGCTCCGGTGCTGCCCACCGGGTGACCCAGCGCGATCGCGCCGCCGTTGACGTTGACCCGGGACGGATCGGGCGAAAGCGTCCGCTGCCACGACAACGCCACCGAAGCGAACGCTTCGTTGACCTCGAACAGGTCCAGGTCACCGACCGTCATGCCGGTCCGCGACAGCACCCGTTCCGTCGCGCGGATCGGGCCGTCCAGGTGGTAGTACGGCTCGGCCCCGACCAGCGCCTGCGCGACGATCCGGGCGCGCGGCCGCAGCCCCAGGGCAGCGGCCCGGTCGGCGTCCATCAGCAGCAGCGCCGCCGCGCCGTCGGAGATCTGGGACGACGTTCCCGCCGTGTGGATGCCGTCCTCCACCACCGGCTTCAGCCGGGCGAGGCCTTCGACGGTCGTCTCGCGCAGGCCCTGGTCGCGGCCGACCAGGCGAGTTTCCCCCGTCAAAGCCCCCGAAGCGTCGAGGACCGGAGCCTTCACCGGCGCCACTTCGCGGTCGAAGTGCCCGGCTTCCCACGCGGCCGCGGCCTTCTGCTGGGACGCGGCGCCGAACGCGTCGACGTCGTCGCGCGTCAGCCCGCGGCGGACGGCGATGCGCTCCGCCGCGCCGTACTGGTTGGGCAGGTCGATCGACCACGACGCCGGCCGCGGCGACGCGCCCGCGCGGTTCGCGCCGAGCGGCACCCGGCTCATCGCCTCGACCCCGCACGCGACACCGACCTCGATGGCGTCCGCCGCGATCAGGCCGGCGACGAGGTGGGTGGCCTGCTGCGCCGAGCCGCACTGGGCGTCGATGGTCGTCGCGCCCGCCGTCTCGGGCAGGCCCGCGTGCAGCCACGCCGTGCGCGTGACGTTGTTGGACTGCTCGCCGGCCTGCGTGACGCAGCCGCCGATCAGCTGCTCGACCAGCGCGGGGTCGATCCCGGCCCGGTCGAGCAGGGCGAGCTGCGCGGCGCCCAGCAGCTCGGCCGCGTGCAGGCCGGCCAGCAGCCCGCCCCGCTTGCCGATCGGGGTCCGCACGGCTTCGACGATGACCGGCACGCCCATGTCGTCCCCTTCGTCGGGAAACACTGTCCACTGGCTCAAAAACTAGAACAAGTTATCGTTCTAGGCAAGCCGCCGCAGCATCCACGTAATCTTGATCTTCCGTAACTGAGCGTCCGCTCACCTGCCGTCATCGGTCAAGTTAACGGGTTTCACTGAACGCCCTTCCGTTAGTTAACACCGTATGCTTCAATCCGAGTTAGAACGTGTTTCACGGCGAACCGTGGGAGGCAACGTGGCCGCTCCGCTCATCCCCGCCGGTTTCGACTTCACGGACCCGGACCTCTACGCCCAACGGCTGCCCCTGGCCGAGTTCGCCGAGCTCCGGCGGACCGCCCCGGTGTGGTGGAACCCCCAGAAGACGAACACCGCCGGCTTCGGCGACGACGGCTATTGGGTCGTCTCCCGGCACGAAGACGTCAAGGAGGTCTCCCGCGACAGCACGCTCTACTCGTCGAGTGAGAAGACCGCGATCATCCGCTTCGACGAGAGCATGACCGAGGACCGCCTCAACGCGAACCGCCTGGTGCTGCTCAACATGGACGCCCCGCAGCACACCAAGCTGCGGCGGATCGTGTCGAAGGGCTTCACCCCGCGCTCGATCGCCAAGCTCGAGGACACGCTGCGCGAGCGCGCCGAAAAGATCGTCCACGAGGCGCGCAAGAAGGGCACCGGCGACTTCGTCACCGACGTCGCGTGCGAGCTGCCGCTGCAGGCGATCGCCGAGCTGATCGGGGTCCCGCAGGAGGACCGGCTCAAGATCTTCGACTGGTCCAACCAGATGGTCGCCTACGACGACCCGGAGTACGAGGTCGAGCCCCTGGAGGCGTCCGCGCAGCTCATCGGGTACGCGTGGAACATGGCCGAGGACCGGCGCAAGTGCCCGATGGACGACATCGTCACGAAGCTGATCCAGGCCGACGTCGACGGCGAGGCGCTGGGCTCCGACGAGTTCGGGTTCTTCGTCATCCTGCTCGCCGTCGCGGGCAACGAGACGACGCGCAACGCCATCACGCACGGCATGAAGGCGTTCCTCGACCACCCGGACCAGTGGGAGCTCTACAAGGACCAGCGGCCGAAGACCGCGCCCGACGAGATCGTCCGCTGGGCCACCCCGGTGGTCGCCTTCCAGCGCACCGCCACCCGCGACACCGAGCTCGGCGGCGCGCGGATCCGCAAGGGCGACCGCGTCGGCATGTTCTACAGCTCCGCCAACTTCGACCCGGAGGTGTTCGACAACGCGGAGAAGTTCGACGTCCTCCGCGAGGACAACCCGCACGTCGGGTTCGGCGGCACCGGCTCGCACTACTGCATCGGCGCGAACCTGGCCCGGCTGGAGATCGACCTGATCTTCAACGCGATCGCCGACGTGATGCCGGGCATCACCGAAGCGGCGGCCCCGGTCCGGCTGCGGTCGAGCTGGTTGAACGGGATCAAGCACTACCCGGTTCGGTACGCCTGAGGAACTCGAGGACCCGCCGCCGGGTGCGGTCGGCGGCGGGTTCGTCGTGGTCGGGGCCGGCCGCGTCCGTGTAGAAGTGGCCGACGCCCGGGTAGGTGAACACCCGGGCGTCGGCGCCCGCACCGGTGGCGGCCGCCTGCCAGGCCGCGACCTGCGCCGGTGGCGCGATCGGGTCGGGGTCGGCGACGTGCGCCTGCGCCGGCAGGCCCGGGCGGACCGACGCGGGCAGCGCTCCCACCGCGTGCAGCAGCACGACGCCGGCCGTGTGCGGGCGCTCGGGCAGCACCTCCTGGACGACCCCCGCTCCCATCGACACGCCCAGGAGCACGGTCTCCGCGGGCAGGCCCCGCACGGCTTCCCGGGCCCGCCCGGCGATGGTCGCCCAGCCGACGGTGTCCTTCAGCGCAAAACCTTCCTCGATCGTCGCGGCGGTCGAGCCGGCGTAGAGGTCCGGGGTGGCGACGCGGTGCCCGGCGGCCCGCAGCCGGTCGGCGAGGCCGAGCTCGACGGGCCGCAGCCCCAGGACGGAGTGGAAGAGCACGATGGTGGTCACCCGACCATGACATCATGACGCGATGGCCCCGCGAGCGACCGTCGACGTCGAGTTCTCCGTCCGTGTCACCGAACCCGGGCGCGCGGCGGTCTCCGTCGCCGCCGCGCGGGCTGACACTGACGAGCTCACCGTGTCCTGGCACGGGGAGAGCGAGCTCGCCGAGTTCGAGCACGGGACACGCGCCGAGGTCTTCGAGCTGCCCGCCGGGGAGCACCGCGTCTCTTACCACGCCGAGCACGCGGTGACCGAGCCCGAACCCGAGCCGGTCACCCTCGCCGAGATCGCCGTGTTCACCCGGCCCAGCCGGTACTGCCCGTCCGACCGGATCGCCGGGCTGGTGCCGCCCGAGCTGTTCTCCGTGCCGGGCACCAAGGACAAGGTGGACCGGATCGTCCGGCACGTCCACGAGCGACTGTCCTATGTGGCCGGATCCAGTCGCGGGACCGACGACGCGATCGACACGCTCCTGGCCGGGGAAGGCGTCTGCCGCGACTTCGCGCACGTCTGCATCACGCTCTGCCGGTCGCTCGACATCCCCGCGCGGTACGTCGGCGTCTACGCGCCCGGACTGTCCCCGATGGACTTCCACGCCGTCTTCGAGGCCGCCGTCGACGGCCACTGGTACGTCTTCGACGCCACCCACCTCGCGCCGCGGCAGACCATGCTCCGGATCTCGACCGGCCGCGACGCCGCCGACACGGCGTTCCTCGCGACCCTCGGCTGCGAGCTCGACTTCCTGGGCAGCACGGTCTTCGCGACGACGGACACGGCGCTGCCCCAGGACGACTGGACCGAGCTGGTCGTGCTCGGTTGACGCCGATCGGAGGGGCCAACCGCGTGTTGTCTGCGCGAAGTGGCCTTCAGCTGGGTAGACAGTGTCCGTGAAGAGTTCCCCCAAGGCCCCGAGCCCCTGGGCGCGGGCCCGTGCCCGGTACCGGTGGCTGGACCACATCGCCCGCGCCGCCGACCGCTACATCGACGCCGGCGGCTACCACTACATCGCCTCGATCACCTACTTCAGCCTGCTGTCGCTGGTGCCGCTGCTGATGGTGACGTCGTCGGTCGCCGGGTTCGTGCTGGCCAGCCAGCCGCACCTGCTCGACACGATGGTCCACGCGATCGTGTCCACGCTCCCCGGCGGGCTGGGGACCAAGGCCACGGACCTGCTCACCGGGTTCGTCAAGCAGCGCACGAGCGTCGGGGCGTTCGGTCTGGTCATCGGCCTCTACTCGGGCTGGAACTGGATGAACGCGCTGCGGGACTCGCTGACCGCGCTGTGGGGGCAGAACCGGTCCGACCAGTCTCTGCTCCGGCTGGTCGCCGTCGACCTGCTCGCGCTGCTCGGCCTGAGCGCGGCGCTGCTGGTGTCGTTCACGCTGACCCTCTCCGGCACCGCGCTCGGGAGCTACCTGCTGCGGCTGGCCGGGCTGGACGACACGAGCTGGGGCCACCAGCTCGTCTCGGCGTCCTCGGTGCCGCTCTCGCTGGCCGCCGACTGGCTGGTGTTCCTGTGGGTGCTCACGCGGCTGCCGCGGCAGAAGGTCGGCGTGCGCAGCGCGGTGCGCGGCGCGATCGCCCTCGCCATCGGCTTCGAGGCGCTCAAGCTGGCCGGCGGCGTCTACCTGCGCCTGATCGGCGACTCGCCGACCGGCATCGCGTTCGGCTCGATCATCGGCCTGATCTTCTTCATCTCGCTGGTCGCGCGGCTGCTCGTCTACGTCACGGCGTGGACGGCGACCGCTTCGGACGCGCCGCCGAAGCCGATCCAGCCGCCCGCGCCGGTCGTGTTCGAGCCGGTGATCGTGGTGGACCCGCCGGTCGCGGTGCCGGCCACGGTCGGCGTGGTGACCGGGGTGATCGGGACGCTGCTCGCGCTCAAGTGGCGACGTTCGCGCGGCTGACTGTGCTGGTGGTTCCCCATCCGGCCGCAGTCACGGCGGAAACGGGTGGCTCGCGCTGACCGGCCGCGGGCCGTGTCCGCCTGCTTTCGGCCGGATGGGGAACAGCCGGTCCAGCTGGTGGTCGATCAGCGCGATCGCCGCTTCCGGCGTCCGCCGGCCCAGGATGATGCTGGTCTGCAGGCCGTCGACGCTCGACAGGAGCAGCTCGGCCTCCGGCATCAGCTCGAGGTCCGGCGCCACCTCGCCGCGGTCGCGGCCCCAGGACAGCAGGTCGGCGGTCAGCCGTTCCAGCTCGGGCGGCGCGCCGCTGAACGCCGAGGCCAGGCCCGGGTCGGACAGCGACCGGACGAAGTAGGCGAGGTGCACGAGGTACCGCGTGCGGCGCTCGTCGTCGATCGGCAGCATCCCGACGAGCAGCGCGTGCAGGATCTCCCGCGGGGTCGCGTCCTCCTCCGGGCCGAGCCCGGCACGGATGCTCTCGCCGGCGTCGGCGTTGAGGATCTCCAGCGCGCCCAGCAGCAGGTCGTCCCGCGTGCCGAAGTAGTACTGGACCAGCCGCAGCGAGACCCCGGCCTCGGCCGCGACCTTGCGCAGGGACACGTCTTCCAGCCCGCGCGCGCTGGCGATCCGCCAGACGGCTTCGGCGATCTGGCGGCGGCGCTGCTCGTGGTCGGCGAGTCTCGGCATGGTGGGTCGAGCGTATCAACGCGGCTTGCCGGCGCCGACGACCCACATCGAGAAGTACTGCGACCCACCGCCGTAGGCGTGGCCGACCGCGATGCGTGCCCCGTCCACCTGGTAGTCCCCGGCCCGGCCCATGACCTGCTTCGCGGCTTCGGAGAAGCGAAGCATGCCGGACGCGCCGATCGGGTTGGACGAGAGCACCCCGCCCGACGGGTTCACCGGCAGCCGCCCGCCGATCGCCGTCTCACCCGCCTCGGTGACCTTCCAGCCCTCGCCTTCGGGCGCGAACCCGAGGTTCTCCAGCCACATCGGCTCGAACCACGAGAACGGCACGTAGATCTCGGCGACGTCCACTTCGGACAGCGGGTCGGTGATGCCCGCTTCGGCCCACAACGCGGCCGCGGCGTCGCGCCCGGCCTGCGGGTTGACCTGGTCGCGGCCGGCGAACGTGGTCGGCTCGGTGCGCATCGCCGTCGCGTGGATCCAGGCGGCCCCGCCCTCGACGGCGTCCCCGGCGGCTTCGTCGCCTAGCACCATCGCGCACGCGCCGTCGGACGACGGGCACGTCTCGTCGTAGCGGATCGGGTCCCACAGCATCTGCGACGCCTGGACCGACTCGACGGTGATGTCGGCCTGCCGCAGGTGTGCGTACGGGTTCAGGGCGCCGTTGCGCCGGTCCTTCGCCGCGACGATCGCCCCGACGTGCTCGGGCGCGCCCGAGCGGCGGATGTAGGAGCGCACGTGCGGCGCGAAGTAGCCGCCCGCGCCGGCGCCGACCGGCATCTGGAACGGCGGCAGGATCGACAGGCCCCACATGGCGTTCGACTCGGACTGCTTCTCGTACGCCACGGTCAGCACGCGCCGGTGGACACCCGCCTGGACGAGCGACGCCGCGACCAGCGCGGTCGAGCCGCCGACCGAGCCGGCGGTGTGCACACGCAGCAACGGTTTCCCGTTCGCGCCCAGGGAGTCGGCGAGGAACAGTTCGGGCATCATCACGCCCTCGAACAGGTCCGGCGCCTTGCCGAGGACCACGGCGTCGATGTCGGCCCAGCCGACCTGGGCGTCGGCCATCGCGCGGTCGATCGCCTCGCGCAGCAGGCCCGGCATCGAGACGTCCTGGCGCTTGGCGCGGTGGTGCGTCTGGCCGGTGCCGAGCACGGCGGTGAGCTGCTTGGTCATCGGGCCTCCAGCACGGTCACCAGGTTCTGTTGCAGGGCAGGCCCGCTCGTCGCGTGCGCCACGGCCTTGCGGGACTCGCCGCGGTGGATCCGCGCGGCCGCCTCGCCGATGCGGGCGAGCCCGGCGGAGAACATCGGGTTCGCGGCGAGCGCGCCGCCCGAGGGGTTGATCTTGACACTGTCGTCGAGCTTCAGGGCGTTGCGCAGGATGATCTCCTGGTGCGTGAACGGCGCGTGCAGCTCGGCGAGGTCGGCGCCGTCGAGGTCGAGGGCCTCCGCCGCGATCTCGGTGGACGGCGACCGCGTCAGGTCGCGGGCGCCGAGCACGGGGGAGTCGACGCGGTGCTGGATGCCCTGGATCACCGCGGGCTGGTCGACGATGTCCTTCGCGCGTTCCACAGTGGACAGGATGACCACCGCCGCGCCGTCGGTGATCGGCGCGATGTCGTGCCGGCGCAACGGGTCCGCGAAGTACGGCGTGTCGAGCAGTTCGCTGACGTCCTTGTCCGTACCCCGGGCGGCGACCTCGGCAAGATCCTTTTCGGACCAGAGCCCGGCTTCGAGGCCCACCCGCGCCTGGATCCCGGCGATCGAGACCGAGTCGGGCCACAACGGCGTCACGACGTACGGGTCGAGCTGCAGGGCGAGCACCCGGCGCAGCTGCCCGGCGCTGGACTTGCCGAAGCCGTAGACGAGCGCGGTCTCGACCTCGCCCATCTTGATCTTCAGCCAGGCCTCGTAGAGCGCCCAGGCGGCGTCCATCTCGACGTGCGACTCGTGGATCGGCGGGAACGCGCCGATCGCGTCGACGGCGGCGATGAAGGAGAACGCGCGCCCGGCGAGGTAGTCCGACGAGCCGGAGCACCAGAAGCCGATGTCCTGTTTGGACAACCCGGTCTTCTCGAAGACCTCGGCGAAGATCGGGACGAGCATCTCCACGCCGTTGGTGGTGCCCGGGGTCTCGCGGACGTTCGGGGCCTGCGCGAACCCGGCGATCGCGACGTCTGGCATCAGGACCTCACAGGTGGTGGGCGAAGGTTTCGTAGGCCGCGTCCGGTTCCCCGGTCGGCTCGAAGTGGCTGATGTTCTCCAGCGACGTCCACCACTCGTCGCGGGGCTTCCAGGCCGCGCGCACGCGCATGCCCATCTTGACGTCCTGGGCGTCGCAGCCGAGGACGAGGTGGAGGAAGGCGATGTCGGCGCCGTCGAGCAGGATGTACGCGGCGACGTACGGCGGCTTGAGCCGCTGCCCGAGGAAGGGCACGTTGACGATGCAGAACGTCGTCACGATGCCGGTGTCGGGCAGCTCGACCTCGTCGGTCGTGGGGACGCCGTCGGTCGGGCAGGAGCCGCGCGGCGGGATGTAGACCTTCTCGCACTTCGGGCACCGCTGGCCGATGAGCTTGCCTTCGGCGAGCCCACGCAGGTAGCGGCTTTCCTCGGGCGAGGCGGAGTGCATGTACTTCAGGTGCACGGGCGTGATGACGACACTGACCGGCGCGCCTTCTTCACGGTCGGCGACCGGGGGAGCGGCCTCGGTCGGCGTGGTGTCCTCGGCGTCCACCGGCAGGAAGTAGGCGATGTCCCGGATGTGCCCGACGGTGTCCGCGGCCCACTTGACCCGGACGCGCTGTCCACTGTGGATCTTCCCGGGCTCGCCGGCGTCCACGGCGTGGAGCATCGCGGTGTCGGCGCCGTCGAGCTTGACCAGGGCCCAGGCGAACGGCCGGGACAGCGGCTGGCCGTCGAGCGGCTCGGCGCACCAGGACCAGGAGACGACGGTGCCCTCTTCGGCCACCGGGACGAACTCGCTGAGCTGGTCGGCGGTGACGGGGTCGTACTCGACCGGCGGAACGTGCACCCGCCCGTCACTGCCCCGGATGCCTTCGATGCGGCGTTCCCGCAGCGCGTTCACGAACCGGCCGAGGACGGGCCCGGTGGAGCGCGTGTAGTCGAAGCCGACGTTGAGGGGTGCCGCCAGTGGTGTCTCGGTCACATCCATGAGTGAAACACGTTCTCGTTCTGGCGGCAAGATCCAGGCCCCGACGCATGGAACGCGTTCTAGATTTCTGTGCCAGAAGAGGCATCATGCGTGATTGGGCGGGCATCACGCGTGATTGGCGGGGCATCGCGCTGATGCCCCTCTGGTCACAGGTGATGCCCCTCCAGTCACGCGTGATGCCTCTCTGATCACGCGTGATGCCTCTCTGATCACGCGTGATGCCTCTCTGATCACGCGTGATGCCGGTCAGCGGCCCTTGAACTCCGGCTTCCGCTTCTCTGAGAACGCCTTCGGTCCCTCCTTGGCGTCCTCCGAGGCGAAGACTTCGATCCCGTACTGCGAGTCGAGCTTGAAGGCCTCCTCTTCGTGGAGTCCCTCGGTGTCGCGGATCGTCCGGAGGATCGCCCGCACCGCGACCGGCCCGTTCGCGTTCACCAGCGAAGCCAGCTCGAGTGCCTTCGCGAGCGCCTGGCCGTCCGGGACCACGTGGCCGATCAGGCCGATGGCCAGTGCCTCGTCGGCGGTCAGGTGACGGCCGGTCAGCAGGATGTCCGCCGCGACCGTGTACGGAATCTGGCGTGGCAGGCGCACCGCCGAGCCGCCCATCGGGAACAGTCCCCATCGCGCCTCCGACACCCCGAAGCGCGCGCCGGCGCCTGCCACCCGGATGTCCGTCCCCTGGAGGATCTCCGTGCCGCCCGCGATCGCCGGCCCCTCGACGGCCGCGATCAGGGGCTTCGTCAGGCGGCGTCCCTTCAGGAGACCCGGGATGCGCGAGGGGTCGAACCGGCCTTCGTCGAAGGCGGCGGCGGGCGAGTTCCGCGACATCGACTTCAGGTCCGCGCCCGCGCAGAACGCGCCGCCCGCGCCGGTCAGAACGCAGCTGCGGATCCCGTCGTCGGCGTCGACCCGGTCCCACGCGTCGGCCATGATCGCCATCATCTCGCCGGTGATCGCGTTGCGCGCCTCGGGCCGGTTCATCGTGACGACGAGGGTCTGGCCCTCCTGTGAGACCAGCGCGTGCGGTTCACCCACGGAAACCTCCTGACGGAGCAGTGCCATTGCCCAGAACAATAACATGTTCTACTTTGAGGGCGTGGCACTCAACATCGCGGATCTTCTGGAGCACGCCGTCGACGCCGTGCCGGAGCGCGTCGCGGTCGTGTGCGGCGAGCGGCGGGTCACCTTCGCCGAACTGGAGGCGCGGGCCAACCGGCTCGCCCACCACCTCGCCGCGCACGGCGTGGGACGCGGGTCCCACATCGGGGTCTACTCCCGCAACTCGATCGAGGCCCTGGAGGCGATGGTCGCGGCGTACAAGCTGCGCGCGATCGCCGTCAACGTCAACTACCGCTACGTGCACGGCGAGCTCGTCTACCTCTTCAACGACGCCGACCTGGTCGCCCTCGTGCACGAGAGAGGTTACGCCGACAAAGTCGCGAACGCCCTGCCCGAAGCGCCGAAACTGAAACACGTTGTCGTCATCGAAGACGGCAGTGGTTGCGATTACGCGGCCTACGGCGGAATCGACTACGAAACCGCCCTCGAAAGCGAGTCCCCGGACCGCGACTTCGGTGAGCGCAGCAACGACGACCTCTACATCCTCTACACCGGCGGCACCACGGGCTACCCGAAGGGAGTGCTTTGGCGCCACGAGGACATCTGGCGCGCGCTCGGCGGCGGGATCAACTTCGTCACCGGCGAGTACGTCCCCGACGAGTGGACGCTCGCCGAGCAGGGCAAGGCCGGCAGCCTCGTCCGGCTGCCCGCCGCGCCGCTGATCCACGGCGCCGCGCAGTGGGCCGCGTTCGGCGCGCTGTTCACCGGCAGCCCGGTCGTCTTCGTGCCGCGGTTCGACGCGCACGAGGTGTGGAAAGCCGTGCAGGAGAACAAGGTCCAGGTCCTCACGATCGTCGGCGACGCGATGGCGCGCCCGCTCATCGAGGCCTTCCGCGAAGGCGATTACGACGCTTCGTCGCTCGTCGCCGTGTCGAGCCACGCCGCACTGTTCTCCCAGTCGGTGAAGCAGGAGTTCGTCGAGCTCGTGCCGAACGCTGTGATCACCGACGCGATCGGCGCGTCCGAAAGCGGCTTCACCGGGATCGGCATGGTCGCCAAGGGCTCCGACCACAGCGCCGGCCCGCGGGTCAGCTTCGGCAAGGACGCCATCCTGCTCGGCGACGACGGTCACCTCGTGGAGCCGAAGGCGGGCGCGGTCGGGCTGATCGGCCGCCGCGGGCACGTCCCGCTCGGGTACTACGGGGATCCCGAGAAGAGCAAGAAGATCTTCGTCGACCTCGACGGCGTCCGCTACGTCGTGCCGGGTGACTACGCCCGCTACGAAGAGGACGGCACGGTCACGCTGCTCGGCCGCGGCTCCCAGTGTGTCAACACCGGCGGCGAGAAGGTCTACCCCGAAGAGGTCGAAGGGGCGCTGAAATCGCACCCGGACGTCTTCGACGCGCTGGTCATCGGCGTGCCGGACGAGCGGCTCGGCCAGCGTGTGGCAGCCGTCGTCCAGCTGCGCGAAGGCGCTTCGCCGGATCTCGCCTCGATCGAGGAGCACGTCCGCGGCGAGATCGCCGGGTACAAGGTGCCGCGGACGATCTGGCTGGCCGGCGAGATCGGCCGGTCGCCCAGCGGCAAGCCGGACTACCCGTGGGCCCAGCGCTACGCCGCCGAGCACGAACCGGCCACGGCCCAGCCCGTCTGAGGAGGACACCCCAAGTGCGGACACCGCTCTGCGACCGGCTCGGCATCGACCTGCCGATCATCGGGTTCACGCCCTCCGAGCACGTCGCCGCGGCGCTCAGCCGCGCCGGCGGGCTCGGGGTGCTCGGCTGCGTCCGGTTCAACGACGCGGCCGAGCTCGACCGGGTGCTCACCTGGATGGACGAGAACACCGGCGGCAGGCCCTACGGCGTCGACATCGTGATGCCGGCGAAGATCCCGGCCGAGGGCACCCAGGTCGACCTCTCGAAGCACATCCCGGAGGGCCACCGCGCGTTCGTCGATCGCGTCTTGAAGGACCTCTCGGTGCCGCCGCTGCCGGACGACACCGACGAACGCGCGGGCGTGCTCGGCTGGCTGCACTCGGTCGCCCGTTCGCACGTCGAGGTGGCGCTGAACCACCCGATCAAGCTGATCGCCAACGCGCTCGGCTCGCCGCCCGCCGACGTCATCGGCCAGTGCCACGACCGGGGCGTCCCGGTCGCGGCGCTCGCCGGGAAGGCCGAGCACGCGGTCCGGCACGTCGAGAACGGCGTCGACTTCGTCGTCGCGCAGGGCTACGAGGCCGGCGGGCACACCGGCGAGATCGCGTCCATGGTGCTGGTGCCGGAGATCGTCGACGCCGTCGACGTCCCGGTGCTCGCCGCGGGCGGGATCGGGTCGGGGCGGCAGGTGGCCGCGGCGCTCGCGCTCGGCGCGTCCGGCGTCTGGATGGGCTCGATGTGGCTCGCCACCGAGGAGTACCTGCAGACCATGGGCGAGTCGGTGGCGATGCAGCAGGCTTTGGTCGGCGCGACATCGTCGGACACCGTGCGGACGCGGATCTACACCGGCAAGCCCGCACGGCTGCTCAAAACGCGGTGGACGGAGGCCTGGGCCGCGGAAGACGCGCCCGAGCCGTTGCCGATGCCGCTGCAGAACCTGCTGGTTTCCCACGCCCACAACCGGATCCACGCGGCGAACGACCCGAGCGTGGTGTCGATGCCGGTCGGGCAGATCGTCGGGCGGATGAACGCGGTCCGCCCGGTCGCCGACGTCGTCGCCGAGCTCGTCGCCGGCTACGAAGAGGCACTGTCGCGTTTGGACAAGACACGCTGAAGGGGGCCCGCCGTGGCGGGCCCCCTCTTCGCGGAAGCGGTTACAGCGAGCCGGCGGCCGCGGCGATCTTCGACGCGAACGTGCTCACCTCGGTGTAGACACCGGGGGCGTGCGGCCGGGCGCAGCCGTCACCCCAGGAGACGATGCCGACCTGGATCCAGGCGTTGTTGTTGTCCCGGCGGAACATCGGGCCGCCGGAGTCGCCCTGGCAGGTGTCGACACCGCCCGCGGTCAGGTTGCCGGCGCAGATCTCGGCGCTCGGGATGAGGTCGGGGTAGCTGCCGCCCTGGGCCCGGCAGGTGCTGTCGGACACGAACGGGACGGTCGCCTTCAGCAGGTACCGCTGCTGCGCGCCACCCTCGGTCGCCGCGCCCCAGCCGGCCACGGTGAACGTGCCGGTGTTGTAGGTCGACGTCGTCGCGATCGGCAGCGTCGAGAGGCCGGTGACCGGGCTCGCGAGCTTGATCAGCGCCCAGTCGCCGCCGGTCGAGGTGCCGTAGGTGGGGGACTGGTAGACGTAGGTGGACTTGATCTTCTTGGCGCTCGTGCTGTTGAGGTCCACCACGCCGACGGTCGCGGTGATCGAGGTGTTGGCCCCGGTCCGGCTGACGCAGTGCGCGGCGGTCAGGACGATCTGGTTCGTGTAGAGCGCGCCGCCGCAGCCCATCGACAGCCGCACCATGAACGGGAACTCGCCCTGGGCGGCCCGCGTCCCGCCGACGACGTCGGTGGAGGGCGGCTGGGCGGCGATCGCCGGGGTGGCGAACGAGGCGGCCGCGGCGACCGCGGCCACGGCGGTGGTGACGTTTCTGAGCAGGGTGAACCAGCGCTTGGGAGCCAAGGGGATCAGTCCTTCCAGTGTCCACAGTGGAAGCCGTTGCCGTCAGCGGCCCCATGACTACACCAGGTGGTCACAGACCTGGACAACCGACTTTCTTCGGATCTTTCGGGCGGTTGGGTGATTTCCGACCCGCGGATCCGACGAACGCCGTAGGCCGAAGCGCCCAGTGACCGCGTCCCCGGGAATTCACCCGGCCTTTCCCGGCCGGAAATCATCGAGCCGGGAAAACGAGTCGGCGCATCCGGGTGATCTTCGTGTGACGGCCGTGTTACGCGCCACAGCGAACCACGGCGTCGCGGGAAACGAATAGGGTCGATTCCGTGCCCGCCCCTCCACGTCATTCCCGCCTGTCCGCCGACGGTCCCGTCCTCGACGGGATTCCCGAGCACGGCCGTGTCCCGCGTTACTACGCGGTCAAGGTCGAACTGCTGGCGGTGATCGCGGAGCTCGGCGAAGGCGCGGTCCTGCCGACGGAACGGGAGCTGTGCGAGCGCTTCGAGGTGTCGAGGGCGACCGTGCGGCAGGCGGTGGGGGAGCTGGTGCTCGAGGGCAAGCTCAGCCGCCGCCAGGGGAGCGGCACCTACGTCGCCGGCCCGAAGCTGGTCCAGCCGCTGGCCCTGGTCAGCTACACCGAGGGGCTGCGTCGCCAGGGCATCCGGCCGGGCCGCAACGTGATCACGCTGGAGCGGCGCCTGGCCGGCAGCGCGCTGGCCGCCGACCTGCAGGTGACATCGGACGCCGAAGTGATCCACGTCGAGCGCGTCCTCCTCGCCGACGAGGAGCGCGTCGGGCTGGAGTCGACTTATCTCCTGGCGGAGCGGTTCCCGACGTTGATGGAGGTCTTCAACCCGGAGCAGTCGCTGTACGCGTGCTTGAGCGAGAAGCTCGGCGTGGTGTTCGACGGCGCCGAGGAGCGGGTCGAGACGGTGCTCGCGACGCCGCGGGAAGCGCTCTTGATCGGGACGAACCCGGCTTTGCCGATGTTGCTCATGCACCGCATCTCGTGGGGGCCGGATGGTGCGCCGTTCGAGCGGGTCCGGTCTCTTTACCGTGGTGACCGGCTCAGTTTCATGACCCGCTTGGGTCGGGCCGACTGACTGTCACGTTCTGGAGCGGGCGCGGGGAAGTCTGCTCGAATCCGGTCGACCGCAGCTGCAGCCTGTTCGCCGCCTTTGGTTGGCACCCGCCCAGCCGAAGCGGCGGTCTGCGCGCTGTGTCCGCCTCGGTTCATGACCCGCTGGGGTCGGGCCGACTGACTGTCACGTTCTCCGGTGCCGGGCGGACTCAACCGACCGGCCCGGTGGCCACAGGTCGCTTGCCACCGCAGGGGCCTCGACAGCGCCCCGCCCTCCCTGGGGGGCGTGCCCTTGTCCAGTTTATCGGGGGTGGCGGACAAAAAGCCGGAGAAGCCAGAGTTCGAGCTGCTTTCTCCACATCACGGCCGGGCTGTGGACAAGGCGGCTCGTCGGGCTGATCCTTCCCGTTCCCCTCGGCATCGCACCCGCGCTCACCGGCTGGGCCGCCGTCGGCCTGGCCGTCGTCATGATCGGCGCGATGGCCATGCACAGCCGGCTGGCCGTCGTGCAGCACAAACCGGCCGAATGGCGCAACGTCGGGGTCAACGCCCTGATCCTCGCCGTCTGTGTGTTCGTCGCGGCCGGGCGACTCTGATAACGGAACGGTAACTCATCCGGTCCAATATTCCCTGGTGCTTCACGCCGTGTTCGCCATGGGGACAGCGCCCGTTGGCGCGCTCCGGAGAGCGTGTGCGGCGTGCGAATCCTCATCGTGGGCGGTGGTGTGCTCGGCACACTCCACGCCTGGCAGGCCGTCGAACGCGGCCACGACGTCGTCCAGCTCGAACGCGAACCCGAGGCCCGCGGCGCTTCCGTGCGGAACTTCGGCCTGGTCTGGGTGGGTGGCCGGGCCTCGGGCGCCGAGCTGGCGACCGCGGGGCGCGCCCGGCTGCTGTGGGAGCGGATCGGCGAGCGCGTCCCGGCGCTCGGCTTCCGCGCCAACGGCTCCCTGACCGTCGTCCGGACCGACGCCGAGCTCGCCGTCGCGCGCGAAGTCGCCGAAGGGCCCGAAGCCGCCGAACGTGGCTACAAGCTGCTCGACGCCGCCGAGACCCGCGAGCTGAACCCCGCTCTGCGGGGGGACTTCCTGGGTGCGCTGTGGTGCGAGCGGGACGGCGCCGTCGAGCCGCGCACCGCCCAGCCCGCGCTGCGCGCCGAGCTGGCCAAGACCGGCCGGCACACCTGGCGGCCGGGCCGGGAGGTGCGGCACCTCACCGCCACCGGCGTTGTCGACGACCGCGGTGAGCGGCACGAGGGGGACGTCGTCCTCTTCTGCACCGGCGCGTGGACCGGCGGCCTCGTCCGCGAGCTGGCCGGCGCCCCGCCGGTGCGGAAGGTCCGGCTGCAGATGGCGCAGACCGAGCCGCTCGGCGAGGAGCTGACCACCAGCGTCGCCGACGGTGACAGCTTCCGCTACTACCCCGCCTACCGTGGCCCGGCGCTCGACGCCCTCGCCGGAACCCAGCCCCAGGGTGACGTCGCCGCGGCGCACCGCATGCAGCTGCTGCTCGTCCAGCGGCTCGACGGCTCGCTGACCATCGGCGACACCCACGAGTACGACGAGCCGTTCTCCTTCGACGTCACCGAAGACCCGTACGAGCACCTCGCCGACGTCGCCTCGGCGCTGCTCGGCCGCCCGTTGCCGCGGCTGCGGCGCCGCTGGGCCGGGGTGTACGCGCAGACCACCGACGCCGGCCGGATCGTGCACCGCGCGCGGGTCGCGGACAACGCCTTCCTGATCACCGGACCGGGCGGGCGCGGCATGACCTGCGCGCCCGCCATCGCCGAAGACACCGCCGAGGAGCTGGGACTGTGACCACCGAACTCGTCGTCCTCGACATGGCCGGCACGACCGTCGCCGACGACGGCCTCGTCGTGCGCGCCTTCACCGCCGCGATCGAGTCCTTCGGGGTGCCCGAGGAGCGGCACCCGGACATGCTGCGCCACGTCGTCGACACGATGGGCCAGTCGAAGATCACCGTCTTCCGGGCCCTGATGGACAGCGAAACCCAAGCGCAGCAAGCGAACTCGGCCTTCGAGGCCGCCTACGGAAAGCTCGTCGCCGACGGTGCGTGCGCCCCGATCCCCGGCGCCGAAGACGTCATCCGCGGCCTGCGCGAAGACGGCGTCAAGGTCGCCTTCACCACCGGGTTCGCCCCGGCCACCCAGCACGCCATCCTCGACGCGCTGGGCTGGCAAGGCCTCGCCGACCTCGTGCTCGCCCCGGGCGACGGCGTCCGCGGGCGCCCGTTCCCCGACCTCGTCCTCGCCGCGGCGCTGCGGCTGGAAGTCACCGACGTGCGGCACATCGCCGTCGCCGGGGACACCCCGTCCGACGTCCTCACCGGACTCCGTTCCGGCGCCTCCGTCGTCGCGGGTGTCCTGACCGGCGCCGGCCGCCGCGAAGACCTCACCGCGGCCGGCGCGACCCACGTCCTCGCCACCGTCTCCGAACTCCCCGCCGTGCTCGAAGGAGAACCCCGATGAAGAAGACCCTGGCCGCCGTCCTCGCGGTGGCGCTGACCGCGCTGCTCGCCGCCTGCGGCGGCACCGGCGCCGCGTCCGCCGGCGGCAAGACCGTCACCGTGTACACAGTGGACGGTCTCGAAGACTGGTACACCGCCCGGTTCGCCGAGTTCAAGGAGCAGACCGGCATCACCGTCCAGGCCGTGACGGCCGGGTCCGGCGAGGTCGCCTCCCGCGTCGAGAAGGAGAAGGCCAACACGCAGGCGGACGTCCTCGTCACGCTCCCGCCGTTCATCCAGCGGGTCGCCGGGCTGCTGCAGCCGTACACCCCGCAGGGCGCCGACAAGGTGCCGGACAAGGACCCGCAGGGCCGCTTCGCCGCGATGATGAACAACTACCTCAGCTTCATCCGCAACCCGCAGGCCGCGCCGAAGACCTGGGACGACCTCCTCGACCCGAAGCTCAAGGGCAAGGTGCAGTACTCCACGCCCGGCGAGGCCGGCGACGGCACCGCCGTGCTCCTGCAGCTCCAGCACGTCCTCGGCGAGCAGGGCGCGCTCGACTACCTCGGCAGGCTCGAGGCGAACAACGCCGGCCCGTCGTCGTCCACCGGCAAGCTGCAGCCCAAGGTGGCCAAGGGTGAGCTGCTGGTGGCCAACGGCGACGTCCAGATGAACCTCGCCGAGATCGCCAAGAGCGGCGGCTTCGACGTGTTCTTCCCGGCCGACGCCCAGGGCAAGCGCTCGACGTTCGCGCTGCCGTACTACGCCGGGCTCGTGACGAACGCGCCGCACCCGGACGACGCGAAGAAGCTCCTCGACTTCCTGTTCTCGCCCGGAGTCCAGGCCAAGACGGCCGACGCGTTCGGCATCCCGGCCCGGTCCGACGTCACCGCGAGCGGCCCGAACGCCGGGAAGATCAAGGCCGCGCTCGACGGCGTCGACATCTGGCAGCCGGACTGGACCGCCGTGCTCGGCAAGCTGGACGCCGACCTGGCCGCCTACAAGAAGGCCGTCGGCCGATGACGCCGGCGGTCGAGTTCCGCGGTGTCTCCGTCCACTTCGGACAGACGACGGCGCTGGACACGCTCGACCTGACCGTGGCCCGCGGGGAGACCCTCGCCCTGCTCGGGCCGTCCGGCTCCGGCAAGTCCACGGCGCTCAAGGCCCTCGCCGGGTTCGTGCGGCCCAGCGCGGGCCGGGTCTTCCTGGCCGGCGAGGACGTCACCGACCTGCCGCCGCACCGGCGCGGGCTCGGCGTGGTGGTGCAGAGCTACGCGCTGTTCCCGCACCTGCGCGTCGACGCCAACGCCGCGTTCGGGCTCAAGGCCCGGCGGGCGCCGCGCGCCGAAGTCACCCAGCGCGTTGCCGAGGTCCTCGACCTGGTCGGCATGGGCGCCTACGCCCGCCGGTTCCCGCGTGAGCTGTCCGGGGGCCAGCAGCAGCGGGTCGCGCTCGCCCGGGCGCTGGCCATCCGGCCGGACGTGCTGCTGCTCGACGAGCCACTGTCCGCTTTGGACGCCGCGCTGCGCGAGGACATGATCGCGGAGCTGCTGCGGCTGCGCGCCGAGCTGCCGGACACCACGCTCGTCTACGTGACCCACGACCAGGGCGAGGCCCTCGCGCTCGCCGACCGCATCGCCGTCATGCGCGACTCGCGGCTGGTCGAGACCGGCCCGTGCGAGCAGCTCTACCGGCGCCCGGCCACCGAGTTCACCGCGAGCTTCCTCGGCGCGGCCAACCTCATCCCGGTCGACCTGGTCAGCGATGGGCGGCCCGCGACCGTCCGGCTCGGCGAGCGCGTGCTGACCGCCGAGCCGACCGGCGCGCTGGGCGCCGGACCGGTCGCGCTCGGGGTGCGCCCGCACCGCGTCGGGGTCGGGGAGCCCGGCGCGGACACCCTCCCGGCGCTGGTCCGGGCGGTGCAGTGGCGCGGCACCGGCTACCGCCTGGACCTGGAGCTGGCCGGGGGCGCGGTCATCCGGGCCGAGGTGGCCGACGCGTTCGCCGTCGGGTCGGCGGTCGGGGTGTCGATCCCGGACGGCTGCCCGCTGGTCGGGGTCGGCGCATGACCGGCGTCGCGATGCCCCTCGTGAGTGATAATTCGGGTTCTAACCCTACTTACCACTCACGACGGGGTGGGGTCTGGCTGCTGCCGCCGCTGGTGGTCGTCGCGGTCTTCTTCGGGTACCCGCTGGTCCTGGTGGCCGGGCAGTCCCTGACCACCGGCAGCGGGCTCGGCCTGGCGGTGTGGGGCGAGGTGCTCGGCTCGGCGGAGTTCCGGGACGCGGCCTGGCAGACCGTGCTGCTGGCGCTGGGCGCGACCACCGGCTGCGTGCTGCTCGGCACGTTCCTCGCCCTGGTGATCGCGTTCGTCCCGTTCCCGGGCGCGCGGACGCTGTCGCGGCTGGTCGACACCGTGCTCGCGTTCCCGTCGTTCCTCATCGCGCTGGCGTTCACGTTCCTCTACGGCAGCGCGGGTGTGTTCGGCGCGGGCGGCTTCCTGTACTCGCCGTGGGGCGTGCTGCTCGCCGAGATCACCTTCTACACGCCGTTCGTGATGCGGCCCGCGCTCGCGGCGTTCGGGCAGGTCCCGGGCGTGCACCTGGACGTCGCGGCGTCGCTGGGCGCCCGGCCCGGCCGGGTGCTGCGGCAGGTCGTGCTCCCGGCGGCGCTGCCGTCGCTGGCCTCGGGCGCCTGCCTGACGCTGCTGCTCGCGCTCAACGAGTTCGGCATCGTGCTGTTCCTCGGCGCCAAGGGGGTCACGACGTTGCCGATGCTGGTCTACGGCAAGGGGATCGTCACGTTCGACTTCCCGGCGGCGAGCGTCGTCGCGCTGGTCGACGTCGCGATTTCGCTGCTGCTGTACGGGAGTTACCGGGTCCTGTCCGGAAGGGGAAGCCGTGCTGCTGTGGACGCGGCGTAGCAAGCTGCTGCTGTGGCTGGTGTTCGGCGTGGTGTTCACCCTCGTGGTGGCCGCGCCGCTGGTGATGATCGTGCTCGCGTCGTTCGCCGGGCACTGGACCGGCGTGCTGCCCGGCGGGTTCACCCTCGGGCACTACGCCGGGGCGTTGTCGGGGGAGACGTTCGCGAGCCTGTCGGTGAGCATCCAGACCGGGGTCATCGCGGGCGCGGCGGCCGTGCTGCTCGGGACGTGGGCCGCGCTGGCGGCGGAGACCGCGCCGCGGCGGCTGCGGCAGTTCGCCGACACAGCGTTCCACCTGCCGATCGCGGTGCCGTCGGTGGTGCTGGGGCTGGCGCTGCTGGTGGCGTTCAGCCGGCCGCCGCTGGCGTTCAACGGCACCCGCTGGATCGTGCTGCTCGGGCACCTGCTGATCCTGCTGCCCTTCGCCTACAGCACGGTGTCGGCCGCGCTCGCCCGGGTCGACCCGCTGCTCGCGCAGGCGGCGGCGTCGCTGGGGGCGTCTCCGGCGCGGGTGCTGCTGCGGGTGCGCGTCCCGGTGCTGCTGCCGGCGATGACGGCGTCGGCGAGCCTCGCGCTGGCGATGTCGATGGGGGAGCTGGGCGCGACGATGATGCTGTACCCGCCGGACTGGCGCACGCTCCCGGCGAGCATCTTCGCCCTCACCGACCGCGGCCAGGTGTTCCTCGCCTCCGCGGCGACGGTGGTGCTGCTCGGGGTGACCCTCGCGGGGGTGATCCTGCTCGGCCTGGTCCGCGGCCGGGCGGCCCATCGCTGAGGGGATGCAACCCGGCGGGCGTCCGCTCCGTCTGGCAGGTATGCGCAAACTGCTGGGAGCGAGCCTGCTGCTGTTCACCGTGACGGCGTGCGGAGCCGGCACCGGCGGCGCTCCGGCGGGCAGCCCCGCCCCGGCGACGTCGGTGCCGGGCACGGTCACGCCGACCCTGGACCCGTCGCCGCCGCCGGTGGCCCCGCCGCCGTCGCAGACGGCCGGGCGCCCGACGCAGGGCATCGCGCCCGGGGACGACGTCATCGCCGAGAGCCAGGTCGACGCGCGCGGGCTGCCGGAGGGCTACCCGCGCACGCTGACCCGCAGCATCGACGGCAAGCAGGTGATCCTCGGTGCCGAGGAGGGCGGCTGCCGCCGCGTCTCGGCCCGCCTCGGCGACCAGACACCGCAGCAGGTGGTCGTGCTGATCGCCGTCTCCGCCGCGAAGAAGGGCCAGATGTGCCCGGACTACATCAGGGAGATCAGCATCCCGCTGACCCTGGCCGCGCCCCTCGGCACCCGCACGGTCGTCCTCCGCCAGGGCTGACGGGCTCCGCGAACGCTGGGAGGGCCGCCCCGGGATGCCCGGGGTCGCCCTCCCAGACCACGTCAACGCCCTCTTCGACAGAAATTCACCGGATCGGCCACCGGTGCAACCCACCGCCCGTCCCGTTCCGTCTTCGGGGACATGAGGTACTTAGCGAAGGTGGTCGGAACAGGCGCGATCCTCTTGACGGCCACGGCCTGTGCCGGCCAGGACCTGCCCACCAGTCAACCCGCGGCCGGCGGCAGCTCGGTCGCCCCCACCGGCAGCGTTTCGACCTCGCCGAGCGAGTCGGTCCTGCCGGCGCCGCCGGACCAGCCGGGCAAACCCCGGCTCGAGGTGCCCGAGGGCAGCACCCCGGTGCCGCCGAACAAGGTCGACGCCGCCGCGCTGCCCGCCACCTACCCGCACGAGGTGTGGACGGCGAACGGCGGCACGATCCTCAACATCCGCGCCCAGGAGGGCGGCTGCGGCCACGCCCTCGGCGAGGCGACCGAGCAGGCGGGCGACCGCGTGGTCGTCAACCTGAGCGAGACCAAGGCGCAGACCGGCCAGATGTGCACGATGGACATCCGGTACCCGGTGATCTCCGTCGCCCTGGCGGCGCCGCTGGACCAGCGCACCGTCGTGTTGAAGACGACCAAATGATCTAGGCTCGGGTGATGGGTAGCCGTCAGGTCTCACGCACCGCGATCGTCGCCACGACCCCGGAGAAGATCTTCGGGCTCCTGGCCGATCCGGCCCAGCACCCGCTCATCGACGGGTCCGGCACGGTCCGGGCCGCCCAGTCCGGCGGCCCGGACCGGCTCGCGCTCGGCGCGAAGTTCGGCATGGACATGAAGATGGGCGCGTCCTACAAGATCCTCAACACCGTGGTCGAGTTCGAAGAGGGCCGCCTGATCGCCTGGCGGCACTTCAACGGCCACCGCTGGCGCTGGCGGCTCGAACCCGTCGACGGCGGCCGCACCGAGGTCACCGAGACCTTCGACTGGTCGACGGCGAAGTTCCCGCTCGCCATCAGCCTCAGCCCGTTCCCGCGAAAAAACGCCGAAGGCATCGAGAAGACGCTGGCCCGGCTCACGGAGCTGTTCCCGGCCTGACGAGGGCCCCGCCCATTAGTTGTACGATGCTTAATATTGTCCGTGCAACTAAAGTGGGGTAGTCGGTGCCACAGCCGGTCCGGCGGCGAGTGGTCCTCGCCGTCTGCTGCATGAGCCTCTTCATCGTCGGGCTCGACAACACGATCGTGAACCTCGCGCTCCCGGCGATCCGGGACGATCTGGGCGCGTCGGTGTCGAGTCTGCAGTGGACGATCGACGCGTACACGCTCGTCCTGGCGAGCCTGCTCATGCTGTCCGGCTCGACCGCGGACCGCGTCGGCCGCCGCCGGACCTTCCAGACCGGCCTCGCGCTGTTCAGCCTCGGCTCGCTGCTGTGCGGGGTCGCGCCGAACGTCGGGCTGCTGGTCGCCTTCCGCGCGCTGCAGGCGATCGGCGGGTCGATGCTCAACCCGGTCGCGCTCTCCATCGTCACCAACATCTTCACCGAGCCCCGCGAGCGCGCCCGCGCGATCGGCGTCTGGGCCGGGGTGGTCGGGCTGAGCATGGCGGTCGGGCCGGTGGTCGGCGGCGCGCTCGTCGGCTGGGCCGGCTGGCGCTCGATCTTCTGGATCAACGTCCCGGTCGGCGTGGCCGCGATCGTGCTGACGGCGCTGTTCGTCCCCGAGTCGCGCTCACCGCGCCCGCGCCGGCTCGACCCGGTGGGCCAGCTGCTGGTGATGGTCCTGCTGGCGTCGGTCACCTACGGGATCATCGAAGGCCGCGGCACCGGCTGGGGCTCGCCGCCGATCGTCGCCTGTTTTGTGGTCGCCGCGGTCGCGCTGGCGGTGCTGCTGCCCTACGAGCGCCGGCGGCGGGATCCGTTGCTGGAGCTCAGGTTCTTCCGCAGCGTCCCGTTTTCGGGTGCGACACTCACCGCGGTCACCGGGTTCTCCGCACTCGCGGGCTTCCTGTTCCTCAACACGCTGTACCTGCAGGAGACCCGCGGGTTTTCCGCGCTGCACGCGGGATTGCTGACCCTGCCGATGGCGGCGGTGACGGCGGTGTGCGCGCCGCTGTCGGGCCGCGTGGTCGGCGCGCGCGGGCCGCGGCTGCCGCTGCTGGTCGCGGGCGCGGGGATCACGGTCGCCGGGCTCGTGCTCGCCGGGATCGGCCCGGCCACGCCGGTTCCGGTGCTGGTACTGGGTTACGCGGTCTTCGGCGCCGGCTTCGGCATGCTCAACGCGCCGATCACGAACGCGGCGGTGTCCGGCATGCCCCGCGAGCGCGCGGGTCTCGCGGCGGCGGTGGCCTCGACCAGCCGTCAGGTGGGGATCTCGCTCGGGGTCGCGGTCATCGGCGCGGTCGTCGCGGCCGGGGAGCCGACGGTCGCGCCGGGGACGGGACACCTCGCGTGGGGGATCGTCGCGGGCTGCGGAGTGCTGGTGTTCGCCCTCGGCCTGGCGACGACGGGCCGCTGGGCGCTGGCCACCGCGGCGCGGGTCAATGGTCCGGACCACGACGTGGCGCCGGTCGGCTGAGCTTCTTCGAAGCCGTCGAAAACTCTTCGCAAATCCGGTGAACCGACGCTGTTACCGAGCCGTGTCCATGGTTGAGGTGGTGATCAGAGAGGAGGGGCACATGCCCCGGTTGAGCAGTGGTCGGCACCGCAAGCAGGCGACCGTCGGTCTGGCCGCGTTGCTGGGTGTTTCCGGCGTCACCGCGGCCGCGATCGCGCTGAGCAGTCCCGCGGGCAACGCGGCCGAAGCGCCGAAGGAGAACTGTGGCGGGCTCGACACCGCCCTGCAGAACAACTTGAACTTCATCGCGGGCCAGCAGGCGAACCCGGACGCGCAGTCGGCCGCGAGGATCGCCAACCGGCAGGCGGTCGTGGACCTGATCCAGCAGCGGCGGCAGGTCGCGGGCTGCACGGCGAACGTCGCGGCGAACAACGGCGCGCCGGCCCGGCAGGCCCCGGCCCAGCAAGCGCAGGCCCCGGCGCAGCAGGCGCCCGCGCAGCAGAACCAGAACCAGGCCGGGGCGGACACCGGGAACCACGGCGCGACCGGCGACGTCGTGTGCGCCGGCTCCACCGTGACGCTCTCGGGCGAAGGGGGCGCGCCGGCCGCGTCGAGCAACCAGTTCCCGGCGGGGACGAAGCTGAAGGTGACCAACCTGGACAACTCGAAGTCCACGACGGTCGAGGTGACCTCGGTGTCGGGCAGCTGCACGCTGCTCAACAACGCGGCCTTCGAACAGGTTCGGGAACCCGGAAAGTTCCTCATCCGGCGCGCGCGGATCGAGCGCGTCGGCTGAGGGAGCAGGGAAAGAAAGGGGGCATCGGCGGCGGGCCGGTGTCCCCTTCCCCTGTGTCCTAACGGAAGCTGATCTGCAGCACCGGGTCTCCGGTGCTGGCGAAGAAGTCGTTGCCCTTGTCGTCGATGACGATGAACGCGGGGAAGTCCTCGACCTCGATCTTCCAGACGGCTTCCATGC
Source organism: Amycolatopsis sp. NPDC104587 (assembly GCF_055583645.1). NCBI lineage: Bacteria > Bacillati > Actinomycetota > Actinomycetes > Pseudonocardiales > Pseudonocardiaceae > Amycolatopsis > Amycolatopsis sp. NPDC104587. The sequence continues at coordinate 234,769 of NZ_JBVJNO010000005.1, read as the reverse complement.
CGAGCTCGGCGTACTCGAGGACGTCGACCTTCTTGATGCAGTCCTGCGCGAGCCGCGCGGCCGGGCCGCCGATCGAGCCGAGGTAGAACCCGCCGTGCGTCTGGCACGCGGAGGTCACCTGCTTCGAGCGGTTTCCCTTGGCCAGCATGACGAATGAGCCGCCGGCGGCCTGGAACTGCTCGACGTAGGAGTCCATCCGCCCGGCGGTCGTGGGCCCGAACGAGCCGGACGCGTAACCCTCCGGCGTCTTGGCCGGGCCCGCGTAGTAGACCGGGTGGTTCTTCAGGTACTCCGGCATCTCCTCACCGGCGTCGAGGCGCTCGGCGATCTTCGCGTGCGCGATGTCACGCGCGACGACCAGCGGCCCGGTGAGCGAAAGCCGCGTCTTGACCGGCAGCTGCGAGAGCTGCGCGCGGATCTCGGCCATCGGCCGGTTGAGGTCGACGCTCACGACGTCGTCCGAGAGGTCCGCTTCGGTGATCTCGGGGAGGAAGCGAGCGGGGTCGCGCTCGAGCTGTTCGATGAAGACGCCGTCCGCGGTGATCTTCGCCTTGGCCTGACGGTCGGCGGAGCAGCTGACGGCGACGCCGACCGGGCAGCTGGCGCCGTGGCGGGGGAGCCGGATGACGCGGACGTCGTGGCAGAAGTACTTACCGCCGAACTGCGCGCCGATGCCGAACTGGCGGGTCATTTCGAGGACCTGCTGCTCGAGGTCGCGGTCGCGGAAGGCGTGGCCCAGCTCGGAACCCTCCTGCGGCAAGTTGTCGAGATAACGCGCCGACGCGAGCTTTGCGACCTTCAAGTTGAACTCGGCGGACATGCCGCCGACGACGATCGCGAGGTGGTACGGCGGGCAGGCCGCGGTGCCGAGGCTGCGCAGCTTCTCGTCGAGGAAGCGCGCGAGCCGCTTCGGGTTCAGGACGGCTTTTGTTTCCTGGTAGAGGAAAGTCTTGTTGGCGCTGCCGCCGCCCTTGGCCATGAAGAGGAACTCGTAGGAGGCGTCCCCCTCCTTGTGGTATAGCTCGATCTGCGCGGGGAGGTTGGTGCCGGTGTTGCGCTCGTCCCAGAAGTTGACGGGCGCCATCTGCGAGTAGCGCAGGTTCAGCTGCTGGTAGGCGTCGAAGATGCCCTGCGAGAGCGCGCGCTCGTCGTCTCCGCCGGTGAGCACGCCCTCGCCGCGCTTGCCGATGACGATCGCGGTGCCGGTGTCCTGGCACATCGGGAGGACGCCGCCGGCGGAGATGGCGGCGTTGCGGAGCAGGTCCATCGCGACGAAGCGGTCGTTGCCGCTGGCTTCGGGGTCGTCCACGATGGCGCGCAGCTGCTCGAGGTGTGATGTGCGCAACAGGTGCTGGATGTCCTTGATCGCGGTGCGCGCGAGGGTGGTCAGCGCGTTCGGCTCGATCTTCAGGAAGGTCCGCCCGGCGGCTTCGACGGTCTCGACGCCCTCGGCGGTGACCAGCCGGTACTCGGTCTTGGTGTCCTTGCCGAGGGGGAGGACTTCGGTGTGCTGAAACGTGGTGGTGGACGGCACTGCCAGGCTCCTTTGCCAGCTCCGGGATCGGTCCACCTTACGCAGGATGGTCGGGGGGTGGGATGGGCACCTGGGTCGGTGTGGGGCACCCCACTTGGGGTCCGGTGTGGGCCGGCCGCGCGGGTTGCTGCGAGTTGTCCGCGTGGGGGCGCTTGGGTTACTCGCTGTGGGTTACTCGCGCGGTGTTGCTGTGGGCCATCCCGCGGTTCTTCGTTCGGGCGCGGTTTCGTGTCCCCGCCACCCCGACGCCCGATTGTGACTACGGCCGGCAGTACCGCGTCAAGGCGGGAAAGATGCCTTGACCCGGCACCGCCGGCCGTGTTCTGGCTTCGGATCGGGGTTGCGGGGGGTCTGGCTGGCTTGGCTGCCGCGGCTGCCTGCCTACCTGCCTGGGTGGTGCCTTCGGCGTTGAACGCACCGAAGGCCGCCTTCGGTGCGTTCAACGCAACCAAGGCCGCCTTGGGGCGCTGGAAAGCCCCTGCCATCGGCGCTTGAACCGCTCGGCGAACGTGCTTCGCCACCGCTGAGCTGGTCGGGAGGCCGGGTCCACCCCGACGGACCCGACCTCCCGGGGAGAGCGACCGGATGCGTGCGCATCCGGGCGCGTGGTCTGCGCCGGTGCCGGTGGAAGCCGCTAGACGAATGTGGCGTGATGCACGTCATAAGTCAACGCGGCCGAACGGGTGTCGGCGAAGGGTTGCTACCCCCGTTCTGTGGGGGCAAAACCTCTTTTTCGTGGAAAATTTTCCAAGTCCGGCGCCGTGAAACCCGGACCTGCTGGTCATCGACACGCAAAAGGGGCGGGCACCCGTGGTGCCCGCCCCTTTTGCGGCAGAGTCGATCAGCTGGCGTACGCGCGGAGCCGGTCTGCGCGCTCGCCCTGGCGGAGCTTGGACATGACCTCGCGCTCGATCTGGCGGACGCGCTCGCGGGACAGCCCGAAGTGCTTGCCGATCTGGTCGAGTGTGCGGGGCTGGCCGTCGTCGAGGCCGTAGCGCAGGCGGATCACGTGCTGCTCGCGGTCGTCCAGCGTCGCGAGGACGCGGCGCAGGTCGTCCTGCAGCAGGCCCGAGATCACGGCGCTCTCGGCGTCGGTCGCCTCGGAGTCCTCGATGAAGTCGCCGAGCGGGGCGTCCTCCTCCGTGCCGACCGGCATGTCCAGGCTTACCGGGTCACGCGAGTGGTCGAGCAGGTCGGAGATCTTGTGCGCCGGGATGCCCGACTCGGCCGCCAGCTCGTCGTTCGTCGCGTCGCGGCCGAGCTGCTGGTGCAGGTCGCGCTTGATGCGGGCCAGCTTGTTCACCTGTTCCACCAGGTGGACCGGGAGCCGGATGGTGCGGCCCTGGTCGGCCATGCCCCTGGTGATGGCCTGCCGGATCCACCACGTGGCGTAGGTCGAGAACTTGAACCCCTTGGAGTAGTCGAACTTCTCCACCGCGCGGATCAGGCCCAGGTTCCCCTCCTGGATCAGGTCCAGCAGCGGCATCCCCCGGCCGGTGTACCGCTTGGCCAGCGACACGACGAGGCGCAGGTTGGCCTCGAGCAGGTGGTTCTTCGCCACGTGCCCGTCGCGCACCAGGGCGGCGAGCTCGGTGCGGCGCTTGGTGGTGAGGTTCTCGCCGGTGTCCAGCATGTGCTGGGCGAACACGCCGGCTTCGATGCGCTTCGCGAGCTCGACCTCGTCGGCCGCGGACAGGAGGGCCGTCTTGCCGATGCCGTTGAGGTAGACGCGCACGAGGTCGGCGGCGGGGCTCTGGGCGTCGAGGTCGGCGTCGGTGAGCGCCCCCACGCTCAGCGACGACGGTTCCTCGGACGCCTGAGCCGGGATGCGCTCGCGAATCCCGCGCGACTCGCGTTCGAGAGTCTGGACTGACATTCTGCCTCCCCGGTCACGGGCTGAACGTGCTGCTGCGGTGGTCCGCCGGTGCGCACCCGCGGCCCGGGGCCTGTGGAGCCCGGTACGCCGGTCCGGCCGGCTTGGCTGGACATCTGGCACAACGCTCCGGGTTCCCGAAACGTTCCCGGCTCGCTGAAAAGGAGACGACTCCGGGCGCCCTCCGGTTGCTCCACCATTGCTGAGCTTTTGCTGAGAACACGCGACCGACGGGAAACCTGAGAATCCCGTGTGAATCGGGTCGGGAACTGAACCCTCCCGGGGTGGTCTAGACCTCTACGAGAACGGTGAACGGGCCGTCGTTGACGCTCGACACCGCCATCATCGCCCCGAACCGTCCCGTTGCCACGGTGGCGCCGCGTCCGCGCAGCTCGGCCACCACGGCGTCCACCAACGGTTCGGCGACCTCCGGCCGCGCGGCCTGCGTCCACGACGGCCGCCGGCCTTTCTTCGTGTCGCCGTAGAGCGTGAACTGGCTCACCACGAGCAGCGGCGCATTCGCCGTGGCGCATGATTCCTCGTCGCGGAGCACGCGCAGTTCGTGCAGTTTCCGCGCCATCGTGACGGCCTTCGGCGGGTCGTCGTCGGCGTGGATTCCCAGCAGCACCAGCAAACCCGGCTCGTCGATGGCGCCGACGACCTCACCCGCGACGGTGACGTCCGCCCGGGTGACGCGGGCGGCGACGGCCCTCACCGGCCCGCCGGGACGAGCATTCCGTGGCGGACGAGCTCACGCACGACGGGCAGCGCGGCGGCCGCCAGCTCCGAGGCCTCCAAGCCCTGCGCGGCCGCGAGAAGCTCGATCAGGTCTTCCAGGGGCAACGCGCCACGGCAGCCCGCGAGCAGCCGCGCGGCCAGCTCGTCGACCTCGTGCTGCCAGCCCGGCCCGTCGGTGCGGTGCAACCGCCGGATGGTCGTTTCCCAGCCCTCGTCCCCGGGTTCCTCGACGCTTTCCAGTAAAACCGTGTCGGGCACCACAAAACGGACATCAAGGAGCGAATCGCCCGATTCGCGCAGCCATTCCACCCGGTCGAGCCAGCCCGCCGCTTCCGGGCCCAGCGGGTCGTCGTAGGCCTGCCGCAGGTCTTCGCAGACGACGGTCGGAGTCCGCCCGGCCGCGCGGCGCAGGGTGACGAACCCGAAGCCGATGCCGCGGACGTCGTTCGCCGCGAACCAGTCGAGCCAGGCCGCCGCCTTCACCCGCCCCTCGGGCGAGCGCGGCTCGATGCCCGCGTCCCGCAGCCACGTGCCGACGTACAGCGCCGGGTCGGCGACGTCCCGCTGGACGAACCAGGCGTCGGTCTCGGCGGGCAGCCAGCGGCTCACCCGGTCGGCCCAGTCCTCGCGGCCGGTGTGCAGCCAGGACGCCAGCAGCTGCCCGACCCCGCCGTCGTTCAGGAAACCCGGGAGCTGCCGCACGACCAGCGCGCTCGCGTCGTCGCCGGCCAGCCCGGAGTCGCGGTAGGTGTAGTCGACGCGCGCCGGGCCGACCACGAACGGCGGGTTGCAGACGACCTGGTCGAACTTCCGCCGCGCGACCGGCGCGAACCACTCGCCGCGCGCGAGCTCGACGTCCAGCTCGTTGAGCCGGAACGTCGCCGCGGCCAGCGCCAGCGCCCGCTCCGAGACGTCGGTGGCGGTCACGCGCTGTGCGTGCCGGGTCGCGTGCAGCGCCTGCACGCCGTTGCCGGTGCCCAGGTCGAGCAGGGTGCCGACCGGGCGGCGGCTGGTCGCGCGGATCAGCGACAGCGACGCGTGGCCGACCCCGAGCACGTGGTCCTCGGGCACCGCGGCGCCGAGCACGTCGGCGTCGAGGTCGGAGACCACCCACCAGGAGCCTTCTTCGTCGCCGTGCGGGCGGACGTCGAGCGCGGCGCGGTAGCCGTCGGCGGCCAGGGTGAGCAGGCCCGCCGAGACCGCGTCTTCCGGCGTCAGCGGCGCGAACGCCGCCTTGACCTGCGTCTCCGGCTCGGTGCCGCCCAGCAGGAACAGCCGGATCAACGTGCCCAGCTCACCCGCGTCGCGGCTCGCGCGCTCGGCCGGCACCGGCTCGCCGCGGCCCAGCGCCGCGTGGGCGGCGCCGCCGAGGGCGCCCACCACGCCATCGGCGTCGTAGCCGGTGCGGCGGAAGGCTTCGCGCAGCCTCGCGCAGACGTCGTCGGACAGGTCGGGCAGTACGCTTCGCGTGCTCACGGTGGGTAATGCTGCCACGATGGCCCCTGTGACCCTCGAAGACGTCCTCACCCCGCTCGCCGCGGCGCTGCCCGAGCTCGAAGCGCTGTACATCGACCTCCACCGCCACCCCGAGCTCTCGTTCGCCGAGACCCGGACCGCGGCCGAGCTGGCCCGGCGGCTGGAGCGCGACGGCTACGAGGTGCACACCGGCATCGCCGGCACCGGCGTGCTGGGCGTCCTGCGCAACGGCGAGGGCCCGACGGTCCAGCTGCGCGCCGACATCGACGCGCTGCCGGTCGAGGAGAAGACCGGGCTGTCGTACGCGAGCACCGAGCGCGGCACCGACGAGCACGGCAAGGACGTCCCGGTCATGCACGCCTGCGGGCACGACATGCACGCGACCTGGCTCTCCGGCGCCGCCGCGCTGCTCGCGAAGGGCCGCGACACGTGGTCCGGCACGCTGCTGGTGGTGTTCCAGCCCGGCGAGGAGAGCGCGGGCGGGGCGTCGGCGATGGTCCGCGACGGCCTCTTCGAGATCGCCGGGAAACCGGACGTCGTGTTCGGCCAGCACCTGGTGCCCGGCCCGGCCGGCTGGGTGCTCACCCGCCCCGGCGTGATCATGGCCGCGACCGACACCCTGCGCATCACGCTGCACGGCCGCGGCGGGCACGGCTCGCGTCCCGAGACGACCGTCGACCCGGCCGTGCTCGCCGCGTCCGTGGTGCTCAAGCTGCAGACGATCGTGTCGCGGGAGATCGCGGCCACCGAGTCGGCCGTGGTCACCGTCGGCTCGCTGCACGTCGGCACCGCGAGCAACGTGATCGCCGACGAGGCCGTGCTCGAGGTCAACGTCCGGTCGTTCGACCAGGCGGTCCGGGAGCGGGTGCTGGCCGCGGTCGAGCGGATCGCGAACGGCGAGTCCGCGACGGCCGGCGCGCCGAAGCCGCCCGAAATCGTCCGGTTCGGCTCCTACCCGATCACGGAGAACGACGAGGCCGCCAACAACGCGCTCACCGAGGTCTTCCGCGCCCGCTTCGGCGCCGACGTCGTGCTGCCGGCGCCGCTGGTCACCGGCAGCGAGGACTTCAGCGAGTTCGGCCGCGCGGCCGGCGCGCCGTCGGTGTTCTGGCTGGTCGGCGGCTTCGACCCGGAGACGGTCGTCACGGCGATGACCGAAGGCCGGTTCGAACGCGACATCCCGTCGAACCACTCGCCGCGGTTCGCCCCGGTGCTGCACCCGACCCTGCGCACCGGCATCGAGACGCTCGTCGCGGCCGCGTTGAGCCGGTTGAGCCACCCCGGTGTCGGATGAGCCCCGCGGGTGGGACGATGGACGGCGGAGGTGGTGCAGTGACCATGCCCGCCAACGACTCGGACCCGGTGCTGATCACCGCGGCGGCCCCGTCGTACGAAGAGCAGTTCAAGGCGCGCAAGCGCAAGTACGTGATCATGATGGGCTGCCGCATCCCGTGCCTGATCCTGGCCGGGCTGACCTACCACACGTGGTGGCTGGCGCTGGGGTTCCTCGCGATCTCGGTCCCGCTGCCGTGGATCGCGGTGCTGATCGCCAACGACCGCCCGCCGCGCAAGTCCGAGAAGGTCAACACCTACCGGGCCGAGGCGACGGCGATCGAAGGCACCAGCCACCGCGTCATCGACGGCTGACAAGCGTAGCTTTCACGTGAAAGCTACGCCTCAGGACGGCTGCGGGCCCACCTTCCCGACGGCCAGCGCGCCCAGGCGCGTCCCTTGCCGCAGGACGTCCACAGTGGACTCCCCGGCGAGCCAGCCGGTGAGCACGCCCGCGTCGAACGCGTCCCCCGCGCCCGTCGAGTCGAGGCACTCGGCCTCGACCGCGGGCACGCTCGTGACGCCACCCGCGTCGACCCAGCTGGCGCCGTCCAGCCCGGCGGTCACGACCACGGCGCCGACCGTGCCGAGCAGCTCCTTCGCCGACGCCGGGTCCGCCGAACCGGTCAGCGCGACCAGCTCTTCGGTGTTCGGCATCAGCAGGTCGGCCCCGCGCACGTCGTCGAGGAAGGCCGCCGGGTCGGTGATGTGCGCCGCCGCCTGCGGGTCGACCGACGTCGTCAACCCCGCTTCCTTGGCGGCGGCCAGCGCCGCGAGCCCGGCCGCGCGCGACGGCGGGTCCAGCAGCACGTACCCGGACAGGTGCAGGTGGCTCGCGCCCGCCAGCACCTCCGGGGTGACGTCCTCGGGGGAGAAGCGCTGGTTCGCGCCGCGGTCGGCGAGCATGCTGCGCTGCCCGGAGCCGTCGACCATCACCACGACGCAGCACGTCGGCGCCTCGTCGTCGACCGCGAACGCGCACCGCACCCCCGCGGCCTCCAGCTCCGCGCGGATCAGCCGGCCGCCCGGGTCGTTGCCGATCCGGGCGAGGAGCGTCGTCTCCGCGCCGAGGGAACGCAGCCACAGCGCCGTGTTGGCGCCCGAGCCGCCGCCGGTGAACCGGATCTTCGCGCGGGCGTCACCCCCGTGCGGCAACGGCTTCTCGTGCCGGGCGATCACGTCCAGGGCCGCGTCGCCGACCACCACGATCCCGCTCATGCCAGCGCCACCGCCACCTCGGTTGCCAGCTTCGCGTTGTTGAGCACCAGCGCCTCGTTGGCGTCGATGCTCACGCCGCCGCTCGCGGTGTGGAAGTGCTCCAGCAGCACCGGCGTGACTTCGGCGCCGTGCACGCCCCGCTCGGCGACCAGCGCCAGGCCCTCGGCGAGCAGCCGGTCGTGCAGCTCTTTGTCCATTTCGGACGCTTCGGGGATCGGGTTCGCCAGCAGGACACCGGAATCCGCGTACGCGCGGTGGGCGGCGACCACGGCGGCGGTCTGCTTCGGGTCATCGACGCGCCAGCCGACCGCGTGGCCCGACGAGCGGAGGTAGAACGCCGGGAAGTCGTCGGTGCGGTACCCCAGCACCGGCACCGAGTTCGTCTCCAGCACTTCCAGCGTCGCCGGGATGTCGAGGACCGACTTCACGCCGGAGCAGACGACCACGGTCGGCACCTTCGCGAGCACGCCGAGGTCCGCCGAGACGTCCCACGACTGCGCGGCGCCGACGTGCACCCCGCCGAGGCCGCCCGTGGCGAACATCCCGATGCCGGCCGCGGCGGCCAGCGCCGACGTGCTCGCCACGGTCGTCGCGCCCGAGCGGCCGAGGCCGACGGCCGGGCCGAGGTCGCGCAGCGACAGCTTGTCCAGCCCGGCGTCCGGCGCGCAGACGCGCTCGAGCTCGGCGGGGGAGAGGCCGACGACGACCTTGCCGTCGAGCACGGCGATGGTGGCCGGGACGGCGCCGCCGTCGCGCACGACCCGCTCGAGGCGGCGGGCGACGTCGAGGTTGCGGCCGGCGGGGAGGCCGTGGGACAGGATGGTGCTCTCCAGCGCGACGACGGGGTGCCCGTCACGCAGCGCGGAAGCGACCTCTTCGTGCAGGTTGAGTGGGGTGGTCACGAGGAACCATCATCGGTGATCGGCTCGCTCGGCGCGCCAGTGGGTCAGCTCGGCCGTCAGGTTCTTCACCGCGGTGGTCGCCCAGCGTGTCCGTGCGGCTTCGCTGCGGTAGAGCGTCCGGGACAGCATGCCTTCGAGGACGGCGATACGGCCTTCGCGCCAGACGTCGTCGGGGTACTTCGCGTACTCCTCGCGCACCGCCTTGGCGTACGCGGCGTACTTCGCTTCCGGCGCGCCGAGGATGGCGAGATCGGCGTCGAGCAACGCGGTGGCGAGGTGGTCGTCCGCCGGCGCGTCGTGCTTGATCGTGGCGAGGATGAGGCCTTCGACACGGCTGATGTGCTCTTCTCGGACGCCTTCCAGCGCTTCGCGGGCCCATGCCGCGCTGGCGCGTTCGTCTTCGCCGGGCTTCGCGTCGTACACGACGTCGTGAGTCCAGGCGGCCGCGGCGACGATCGCGCGGTCGGTCTCGTCGAGGTCCGCGGCCAGCCAGGCGGAGTCCCGCGCGACCGCGGCCGCGTGGTCGAGCGTGTGATAGCGGCGGTGCGGTTCGCCGTAGCGGGCTTCGAGGAGTGGCCACGCATCGGGCCGGCCGCCCAGCACCCCGGTCGCGGCGCTCCACTCCATCAGTCGAAGATGCCCCGCGGCCGCGCCACCTGGTCGAGCCAGTCTTCGAGCTGCTTCTCCCAGTTGACGTCCGGCTTCATGGTGAACATCCCGAGGAAGTCCTGCCCGCGGCCGCCGAAGCCGCCGCTCTTGCTCACCCGGACGTTCTTGGTGACCTCCAGGACGACGTCCGTGCGGCTCGACGACGCCAGGAACGTCACCGCGAGCTGGGAGAACACGCTCGCGAAGCGCGGCGAAGGCGTGAAGCGGACCTCCTGGAAGAACGGCAGCTGCTGCTGAGCGCCGTTGATCCGGCCCTGCTCGAGGATCGCCTCGCGGAAGACGAAGCCGATCCGGCTCAGCGCGTCGAGGACCCGCTTCTGCGCCGGGATCGGCTCGATCGCCACGGCGTCGGCGTCGAAGGGGTCCGACACCGCTGCCGCCAGGTCGAGCTCGGCGCGCACGCCGACCGCCATCCCGGTGAGCGGCTTGCCGAAGACGCTGGTGATCGGCGTCTCCCAGGGCAACGGCAGCTCGAACGGCAGCCGGACCTGCTGGCCGGCGCGGATGGTCTCGGCGCCCACCAGGTGCTGGGAGCCGAACGGGAGGTCTTCGGTCTTGTCCGCGCCGGGGACCTGGACGCGGGCCAGCAGCGTGACGTCAAGGCCCTTGATCTCCTGGTCGACCTCGCCGCCGGCCAGCAGGACCTCGCCGTGCAGGGGGCGACCGGGGGAAGCGGTCCGGTCGAGCAGCCGGGCGTCGATCTTCGCCCCGCCCGAGCCGAACGTCGCGAGCACCTTCTGGAACATGCCGCAGATCCTGCCAGGCCGGGGGGCTTTCGTACGAGGTTCGGCGGGACTCGGGCACAATGGCCGGGTGAGCACCGAGACGCTGACGAAGCCGGAGACCACGCCCGAGGGCACGGACACCACCGACGACGACACCCCGAAGATGTTCCACTACGTGAAGAAGAACAAGATCGCCGAGAGCGCGGTCATGGGCAACTTCGTGGTGGCGCTCTGCGGCGAGGTCTTCCCGGTGACGAAGTCGCCGAAGCCGGGTTCGCCGGTCTGCCCGGCCTGCAAGGAGATCTTCGACGGGCTGCGCCCGGGCGAGTGACCCCGGCCTGAATCCCCCCGGCGGGTGAGCCCGCCGGGGCTTTCCGCTGTCCGGAACCGGACAGCTTCGCGAACAAACGTGAAAAACCTTCATTCGGCGGGTGTGCGGGGTGCGGGACTCCTGGTAAATCCCTGACGCCAGGTTTCCTCACCCACCGGAGTCGCACATGCGCAGGACCGGGATCGTCGTCGCCGTAGCCGCCTTGCTCACCGTGTTCGCGCCCGCGCTGGCGCAGGCCGTCACGGGCTGGTCGGAGGTCGGGCGGGACCAAGCCCGCGCCCTCGACGAGAGCCAGGGGCTCGCCACGATCGTCCGCCCGTCGGGCACCACCATCCGCTACACCGGGATCAGCACCATCCCGGCGGACCTGAGCTCCCAGGGCTGGAACCACGTCGGCGACCCGGGCTCGGCCCAGGGCTGGTACGTCGAGCCCTACCAGCGTGACGACCGGGGCGCGAAGCTCTTCCGCGTCCAGGCCCCGGACGGCAGCTGGAAGAACTTCAAGCACACCCTCGAATCGTGGGAAGCGAACAACAACTCCTTCGCCGCGGTCTCGCCCGACGCCCGCTGGATGGTGGCGGGGGAGTGGGGCACGATGGACCGCCTCCTGGTCCACCCGATGCCCGGCGCCGTCGCCACCGACCCGGCCGCCAACCTGCCGCCGGCGGGCACGATCCGGCTCGACCACCCGGTCCGCGACGTCCAGGGCTGCGACTTCCAGACGGCGACCCGCCTCCTCTGCGCGTCCGACGACCCGGACGGCAGCCTCTTCGGCACGACGAAGCCGCTGCTGCAGGTGGATCTCGCGGGCCCGCTGTCCGGTTCGGACGTCGCGGGGCACGTGACGTCGCTGGGCCAGCTCCCGCTGCGCAGCGGCTGCAGCGGCAACTTCGAGGTCGAAGGCATCGACTTCGACGAGCGGGACAACACCCTGCGCGTGATCGTGATGTCGCCGAGCATCTGCATCCTCTTCGACAGCATGACCTACCGCTTCCGCCAGTAGCCGAGATGCCGAGGCCCGCACTTTCACGTGAAAGTGCGGGCCTCGGCACGTCCGGGGCGGGAACGTCCCATGGAAAGGCCGCTTTGGGTTGGGAGGTGGGGGAGGGGTCTCGTGAATCCCAACCCTACGCCTTCCCCCGGTGGCG